>CAZMIX010000026.1:12798-34995 GCA_964566545.1 uncultured Lachnospiraceae bacterium
CATAATCCCGCTCTTCTGCAATCGATTTTTCAAACTTTCGGCTTCTATCATTTTCTGTCAGTCTAAATGAAATAGAGGCTTTAAACCGATGCTGACAGGGCTGTTGTCGGGATTTGTTTCCATAATATCAGCCATGAAATCCCACCACTTCCGGTTGATAGCCGTATCCGCGCTCTTACTCCACAGCTCCTCGTCTTCAATTTCGATGTAGCCAAACAGCGTCAGCGTTTCCTGATCGAGAAAAATGGTATAGTTTTTGCCGCCATGCTCATGGATCATATCCTGCATTCCGGGCCAAAGCTCGTTGTGGCGCTTTTCGTACTCCTCCTCCATCCCCGGATAAAGCTTCATTTTAAATCCTTTTACCATAAAAGAGACCCTCCTTCTGAAAGCCATAAAGGGCGCCCGCATTTTTGCGGGAACCCCATATGGCAAACTATTGATCGCTATGCTCTCTTTAAAAGCACCTCGTCCTCATATTTCTTAACTTCCTCATACCAGCTTTCCCTCAGCGGAACGCCGCATTCTTCACAAAAGTAATCCCATATGAAACCAAACGGATACGTCTTCATCTCCTCCTGCTGCATCATCAGCTCCGTAAACTTCGCTTCATCCTGAAGTTCCTTCAGTTTTGCATTCGGCAAAAGCAGCGCGTTCAAAAGTGCCTTCTGCATATTGCGCATGCCGACTACCCATGCCGCAATACGGTTGATGCTCGCGTCAAAATAGTCAAGTCCGATCAGTACACGATCCACCGCACCGTTTCTGACGATTTCCTTTGCAATTTCCTTCGTCTCATCATCGAGTAGCACGACATGGTCGCTGTCCCAGCGAACGCCTCTCGTCACATGAAGCGCAATTTTGTCATTGAATAAAAGCATCGAAGAAATCTTGTCGGAAATGACCTCTGTCGGATGGTAATGTCCGTTGTCCATCAGGCTGATGATTCCGTTTCTTGCCGCATAGTTGATCGTAAACTCGCTGGAGCCTACCGTGTAGGATTCTAAACCAATTCCGAACACCTTGGACTCTAAGCATACGAGTACCTTTTCCTTATCGTACGGCACTGCAAGAATCTCATCCAGGGACTGCTTAAATCTTGCGCGCGGGCCGAGACGATCTGCCGGCACATCCTTCATCCCGTCCGGTATCCAGATATTCATCGCACAGGGGCTTCCCTGCTCGGCCGCCAAATATTCGGAAATCTTGATGCAGGCGACGCAGTGATCCACCCAAAATTTTCTGACTTTCTCGTCTGGGCTTGAAAGCGTTAAGCTGTCGGAAGCCATCGAATGGGAAAAGCACGTCGGATTAAAGTCAAAGGCGATGCCGTTTTTCTTTCCGAATTCCACCCATTTTTTGAAATGCTTCGGCTCAAGCTGATCTCTGTCCGCATATTCTCCCTCTTCAAAGATCGCATAGCACGCATGCAGATTGATCCTGTGCTTTCCCGGAATAAGACTGAACGCTTTCTCGATGTCAGCCATCAGCTCTTCCGGATTTCTTGCCTTGCCCGGATAGTTGCCTGTCGTCTGAATACCGCCGGTCAGCGGACCATCCTGATCGAAGCCCGTCACGTCATCTCCCTGCCAGCAATGCATGGAAATCGAAATTTCCATTAATACTGCGATCGCTTTGTCCACATCGACGCCGAGCTTTCCATATTGCTCTTTGGCCGCTTCATAGTTCTCTTTTACTGTCATGATTCATTCCTCCTGGTTTTGTGATTCTTATTTTATGCTTCTATTTTGCTTACCTCTTTAAGTAATTTCCTACGCTTATACCGGCGCGTATTCTTTCACGCCGAACGATTCGAAGATGCACTTTCTCGCCGCATCAAGCCCGCCAAGCTCGCCCGACTCGATCATCTGCACGGCGATATTTCCGATCGCGGTCGCCTCGGACGGACCTGCAAATACGGTGCGCCTGCTTTTTCGCGCTGTCAGCTCATTTAAATATGCCGCGTTGGAGCCGCCGCCTACGATGTTGATCGCTTTAAATTTCTTGCCTGCCAGATGTTCTACCGCGTCGATCGTTTCCGCGTAACTCTCCGCAAGGCTTTGGTAAATCACGGCCGCAAGCTGTCCTAAGCTTTCGGGAACCGGCTGTTTCGTCCTTCTGCAATATTCTCTGATTTCCTCCGGCATGTTTTCCGGAGCCAAAAAGCAATCGTCATTCACATCCACGCGCGACAAAAATTCTTTTTCCTGTTCCGCCATTTCACAAATTTCGCCGAAGGAATAGGCGTCGTCAAATTCATGGCGGACGGACTGGATCATCCAAAGACCCATAATATTTTTTAAGAAGCGGTAGCGATATTCATAGCCGCCCTCGTTCGTGAAATTCTTTTCCCTGCTCTCGGCCGTGCAAATCGGAGTTTTGACCTCGGTTCCAAGCAGCGACCAGGTCCCGGAGCTGATATAAAGACAGTCATCCGTCAAGGTCGGCACGGAAATGACTGCGGAGGCCGTGTCGTGGGACGCAATCTGCATCACCTGACACTGGTAGCCGATCTGTGCGGCAAGTTCCTCCTTCAGCCCGCCAACGACCGTTCCCGGCATCGTGAGCGGCAAAAATATCTCTTTGGGAAATCCGAGGGTTTCTATGAGGTTCCAATCCCAGTCCTTCGTCTCCACACTCACAAGCTGTCCTGTCGTCGCGTTTGTGTATTCGCTCTTTTTTACGCCGGTCAGCACAAAGTTAAAATAGTCCGGTATCATCAACAGGCTGTCCGCATTTGCAAGCGTCTCAGGCTCCTGCTGCTTTGCCGCCATCAACTGATAGATCGTATTAAACTGCAGCTTCTGGATGCCGTTTCGCATATACAGGTTTTCCGGCGAAATGAGCCGGGCCACCTCTCTGTCCATTCCAACCGTCCGGCTATCACGGTAGCCGTACGTGCTGCCGGTAATCCGATTTTCCTTATCTAAAAGCACATAATCGACCGCCCACGTATCGATCCCCATCGTCACAGGAACCTTTCCAATCTCCCTGCAGCGCTTCATTCCGGCAATGATTTCCTTTGAAAGCTGCTCCACATCCCAATACAGATGCCCTTCCTTTTTTACCATGCCGTTCTCAAAGCGGTAAACCTCTTCTATGACAATTTTCCCATCCTGCATCGTGCCAAGAATATGGCGTCCGCTCGAAGCGCCGATATCCACCGCCAGGTAATAATCTCCCATGGTTTTCTCCTTCTCTTTGTTTCTTTTGCCCAAGTGCATGGACGCACTTGCAGCCAAGTCCATCGATTATAGTATACCCTCTTGCAATTACTTTTTTTAGGACCGGGTTTGTATCATTTACCGTCCTTATTTGCAATTTTAAGGTTCCTATGCTACACTGTGAAAGAGCAGACGCTCGGATTATGACGGAGAAAGATGGCGAAAAGCTTTGGAGGATGGATTTGATGATAAATGAACAACTTCTGACGCAGCTTAAGAAGATTTCCGAGGAAGAAAAGCGAATTCTATCAGGGGAAAAAAGCGTCCAAAAAAGCATTTATACAAACGAAAAAGATTTTGTCATCGACAGCCATAAGATGCTGACGCGCGGAAAGCTGATCGATGTCAGGCCGCATACCCGTTTTGTCCATTTTCCAACGCACCGGCATAATTATATCGAGATCATCTACATGTGCAGCGGCTCCACCACGCACATCATCAACGGCACGACGACGGTGACACTCTCAGAGGGCGAGCTGCTTTTATTCGGTCAGAATACGACACAGGAAATATTGCCGGCAGACGCCGACGATATCGCAGTCAACTTTATCGTGCTGCCGGAATTTTTTGACAAAGTCGTTGCGATGATGGAGGAAGACAATGTTTTGCGCGATTTTTTGATCCATTCCTTAAAGCAGGAATCCGGCGCTTCCGATTATTTTCATTTTCAGGCCGCCGATATCCTTCCCGTGCAGAATCTCGTGGAAAATCTCATCTGGTCTCTGGCAAACAGCCAGCCCAACCGACGGGGCATCAATCAGACTACGATGGGACTGTTATTTTTGCATTTGATGAATCACACCGACCAGATCAACAAAAATGATCCTTCTCAATACGAGCAGAACCTCACATTTGCCGTATTAAAATATATCGAAGAGCATTACCGAACCGCCTCACTCGAGGAAATTTCCGCCTCATTAAAAATACCGTCCTACTATGTCAGCAGGACGGTAAAAAAACATGCGGGCTATACGTTCAAACAGCTATTGCAGACAAAAAGGCTGAACCAGTCAGCCTTCCTGCTTTTAACTACTACTCTTCCTGTGGAGAATATTATCACGCTTGTCGGCTACGACAATACGAGCTATTTCCATAAAATATTTCGGGAGCGCTTTTCATTGACTCCCCGCGCCTATCGACTCGCCGCTCCGGAGAAATGAAAGAATACAGGCTATTTCTCACATCCCGGGATACAGACATTTGACGCCTACTTTTTCGAAGAAGCCCAACCATCGATCATCAGGCTTTTCGTCTGTTACGATGATGTCGGCCTGATTGACATCACAAATTTTAGAAAAAGCAATTTCTTCAAATTTGGAACTGTCAATCGCAAAGATACTCTGCTTTGCAGATCTTTGCATTGTCTGCTTTGCCTGAGAAAACTGCTCATTGCCGTCCGTGATGCCCTTTTCGATATCGATACCCTTGCACGATAAAATCGCCTTCTCTACATTATAGGAGCTTAATCCCTCAATCGCATGAGGACCTACAAGCGCGAGATATCCTTCCTTTAAGCTGCCGCCGGAGGATATGATGTTCCAGTCGGATACATCTGAAAGCTCAATAATGATTTCAATCGAATTAGTAATTACCGTCAGATTGGATTTCTGTTTGATCGCCTTGGCGATAAATACCGCCGTCGTACTCGCATCCAAAATGATGTGTTCGCCATCATTAATCAGTCCGGCTACCAACTCCGCAATTTTCTGCTTACCTGTTACATTGCGCTTTTTACGCACATTGAACGGCATATCGATGCTCGTATTCTCATTGATGAGCGCGCCGCCATAGCTCTTGACCGCCAGCCCGTCCTTATCGAGCTTATCCAGATCCCTTCTGATCGTCTCTTCGGAAACACCGTAAAGCTGGCTCAATTCGCCGACAACGACTCGCTTTTCCTCCTGCAGCTTTTCCAGTATTAAATTTCGTCTCTCAAGTGCAAGCATATCCTACCTCCCCAAATACTAGAATGTATGACAGTCAAACCTCTTTCATCCACCCTGTCTCATCACTTCTGTTATACAATCGTCTTCATCAGCTTCTCATCCGGATGCGCGATGACCGAGGAATCCAAATACATGCCGCTGTCCCCAACCGATGCCCTTGCACGCTCGATTGCCGCTTCCACCGCTGCGACCTCTCCCGTCAGGAACAGATAGGACTTTCCGCACATTCCCTTTGCGATCCGAAGCTCAATCAACTCCACAATTGCCGTCTTTGCCGCAACATCCGCGGCAACGATGAGCGATGCCACATCGTATGTTTCCAAAATGCCGAGTGCGCTCGGTTTTTCGATATGAGTTGCACCATACATCGCCGAAAAAATGGACTCATGCGGGTTACCGAGCACAAAGCTGCCGATCAGCTGATTGCAATAGGTCGTCGTCGCAGCCTCTACCGCCGCATTCACCGCACTTAATTCGCCGGAAATGATCGCGATATATTTACCAGGACATACGGTTTCCGCTTCAACGATATCTACCTCTGCCATTTTGACCATGGCATCCGTTGCCGTCACGCCTGTAGACACTGTTTTAAATTCAATCATTCCTATCGCTTTACTCATCTTGTTATCTGCATCCTCTCTGTTCATTATCTATCATAAGATAGGTTTTTGCAACCTCTGTTATCGTACCGTGAATGGAAGAATGAATCGCAACGCTCAAGCCATCCGCGGGTTTCGCAATTAACTGCCCAACACACACCTTGTCTCCCTGTGCAACAACAGGCACCGCCGGCGCGCCGATATGCTGGCTCAATAATATTTTTACTCTGCCGACAGAAACCTCGGTATGGTCGATCGGCGCCGGTTTGTGATAGCGGTATAGACCGAGTCTCGCTTCCATTCGTTCCTCCGGTACCTTTCGGTACTTTCTTGAATCAGATACCGGCGCCCCCTCCATTTCTGGCAGCTTCACTCCGGTTTTCCTGAGTCCCGTTTTATATTCACTGATCAAAGTCCTTGGGGACAAGCCCTGCGGGCAGGAAAACAACTCGCACAAGCCGCACGAGGAGCAGAACATTGTATCCAAAAACGGCCTCATATCCTGAAAATCCATGTTGGCTGCCGCGCGCATAAACCGGTGCGGTTCGATCGGATGACCAAGCAGATACCGCGGGCATAAATCGGTACAAGCCTCGCACTGACAGCATGCCGATGCGGCACGCTTCATATCAATGGAAGAAGACCGACGCTTCCGCCGAATGATTTGATGGCCTTCCGGCAGCACGAGCACCGCATTCGTTGTCTTCGTGACCGGATCCTCAGAACCGACTATCGATCCCATCATCGGGCCGCCCAGCAGAAAAACTGGATGCTCTGTCGTGACAAAACCCGCTTTTGCAACCGTTTCACGGATTGTACTTCCGATTGGCATTCTGACAGTCACCGGGTGCTCCACCTCGCCGACGACCGTCACATATTTGCTATGTACCGGCACCTGTTTTTCCACCGCCTGATAAATATTATAAACGGTTTCCACGTTAAATACCGCCACACCCTCTTCGATCGGCAGCCCCCCTGGACGAATCACCTTATCTGTCGCTTCATAAATTAAAACGACCTCATCTCCCATTGGGTAAACCTCCGGCAAAAGCTGCAGACGCATTTTAGGGAAATCTCTGATACATGACTCAAGCGCATCAATTGTCTCGCGATAGCTTTTTTTTATGCCGATAACCGACTCCTTCGCATGAACCGTTTCCGCCAGCATCGCAAATGTTTTTAAA
This sequence comes from uncultured Lachnospiraceae bacterium, assembly GCA_964566545.1. GTDB lineage: Bacteria > Bacillota > Clostridia > Lachnospirales > Lachnospiraceae > JAEYFP01. The sequence continues at coordinate 19,752 of CAZMIX010000026.1, forward strand.
ATTTCATAAGATCTGTCTCGCAGCAATTGTCTGTGAAGGCTTAAAAGCGGTTCACATTCCGCACAGTTCATGATAATAATCTCCGCACGCTCATCGAGCTTCTTATAAGTAGGAAAGCCGGCACCACCGGCTCCGACTATTCCACTGTTTTTAACAATATTCTTTAATTCTTCCAGCTTCATGCCGTATTACTCCAATCTGTAGCAGCTATTCAGCCTACTATTTCTCAGGTTAATCTACGATCCCCACGATTGCCGCGTCGATCGGCGCATCCGGCAAACCACAGCCGATTCTTGCCGCGCTGCCCGTTGCTACAAGGACAACTTCTCCGACACCCGCGCCGATATTGTCAATTGCCACAAGCTGGTTATTTGTCCCTTTCATCTCGGAAATCGGCTCTACAATCATAAATTTGTTTCCAATCAGATTTTCACATTTTCTGGTCGATACAATACTGCCTGTTACTTTTCCAACTATCATGGCATCCTCCTGTTTATGAATCGCTTTGTGTCCCTATGCACACTTTTCTTCTCAGCGTGCATTATCGTGTCTTGCAGCATTATTTAATAATCGTAACCCGATCGCCTGTTTTAATCGAGCAAGCATTTGCCTCATCCGTATCAATATGCATTTCCAGACTGTAGCTGTCATCTACCCGAATCTTGATCTGGTTAAATATCGAGCCACGCGCGTTATCCGCTTTTGCAGATACCATTTCCCCGTCCCGCACGCCCGCTGCCCGCGCATCCGCAGGTGACATGTGGATATGGCGCTTTGCGATGATACAGCCTTCTTTTAAGTAAATAGCACCCTTCGGGCCGACGAGTGCAATTGGCGCGCTGCCATTAATATCCCCGGACTCCCTGACCGGAGCCGTGATGCCAAGCTTGATCGCATCCGTTGCAGAAATTTCCACCTGGGAAGCGTTCCTTGCCGGTCCTAATATTCTTACATTCTCTATCGCTCTAAGCTTGAGTCCGACAATCGTCACCAGCTCATTCGATGCAAACTGTCCGCCCATCAGCTCTTTTTTCTTCGTTAATTGATATCCTTCTCCGAATAATGCCTCCACATGCGCTTGTGTTAAGTGCACATGTCTTGCCGATACACCAATCGGCACCGCAAACATATTTCCTGTCTGTTCTTTTTGATCAAGCGCTTCCATCACCAGTCTGGTGATCAACGCAATGTTTTGGGTATCCAAATGTGGCACCCCTCTCTGTGAGGTTTTAAAAGGCTGGCGCTTTTTCGCCCGCCTAGGCGGCTTCCCCGAATAACTTCGGGGAAGCTTGTGTTTATTTCCTGGAATAATCCTACTTTACTTTCGGTAAAATCATTTCTACATCATTGTGCGGTCTCGGGATGACGTGAGTCGCTACTAATTCGCCGAGTCTGCCTGCTGCTGCGGAACCGCTTTCTACGGATGATTTTACAGCGCCTACATCTCCGCGTACCATAACGGTTACGAGGCCGGAGCCGATCTTCTCTGTTCCTACCAATGTAACATTTGCTGCCTTGCACATCGCATCCGCCGCCTCAATCGCTGCTACGAGACCTCTTGTTTCAACCATTCCCAATGCTTCCTGTGACATAATGTTTTCCTCCTTTTTGACTGCAGCATTTGCTGCGACTGTTTTTACTGCCGGCTTAGCGGCTGTTTTCTTTGTGTTATCAATATTTGCTGCCATTTTATCTCCTCCTGTATGGAGCGTCTTTCAATATTACATAAATCGGCGTGCGCTCAAAGCGATCAGTCTTTCTATCTCCCCATGGGGATTCGCGATCACACCATGAGCCACCGGCTTTTTAATGGCATTTTGGCTCGCAGCCTCGACTGCATTCGTAACGTCTGCCACCTCGCCCCTAACGACAATCGTCACAAGCCGTCCGCCTAATTTCCTTTCCCAGGTTGCCAACTCCACAGTAGCAGCCTTGCACATCACGTCGAGCGCGTCCACTGCGGCCGCAACGCCGGTTATTTCAATAAAGCCTAAAGACCTGCCCATGAAATGACTCCTTTCGTAATTTGTGTGCATCCCTGCCAAGTGTTTCATAAATTAAACGGTTGGCAAAATCTTTTCCACATCATTATGCGGTCTCGGGATGACATGCTGCGCCACAAGCTCGCCAAGTCTGCTTGCCGCTGCTGCGCCGGATTCTACGGCTGCCTTTACGGCGCCTACGTCTCCGCGTACCATTACCGTTACGAGTCCGGAACCGATCTTCTCTGTCCCTACCAATACTACCTCAGCCGCTTTTGTCATGGCATCCGCTGCCTCGATCGCCGCCGTCAAACCTCTTGTTTCAATCATTCCTAATGCTTCCCTTGCCATTTTCTTATCCTCCTGAAATTGTTTCATAGTTTTTTTGGTAACATTTCGGCTACCACAGTGAGGGTGCCGAATTATTTTATTTTTTATCAAAAGCGCTTAATTTCAGCATCTTTGCCGTATCTTCCGTAGGGCTAGCGATGATATGGCGCTGTACGATTCCCGTCATTTTCTTTGCCACCTCTTCGCCTGCCGCCATCGCCGCCTCGACATTACTCATCGATCCGCGAAACTTGACCGTCACCAACAGTGGAACAGGCAGCGCATCCGCATTTGCCGGTTTGTTTTTATCAAAGGGTTCCAGCCATACATCCGCCGCCTTACACCCGGCGTCCGCTGCCAGAAAGGCACATGTCAAACCGAACACTTCCAATATTCCTACCGCATCCTCTGCCATATCCATACTCTCCTTACAAAATAATTGCAATCTTTAAACCGGTCATCGCCAGATTTGTCTTGTGCGCCTCGTTGATCTTCTCCAATGGAAACACATCCGTAATCAACTGATCCATCGGAAGCCCGATGCGCTTCGCACTCTTTAAAAAGTCAAATGTCGTCGCGTAATCTCTGAGCGTATATACCCAGGAGCCGACGATCGTAAGCTCTTTTGCGCAGATATCAAAATGCGGATTGATCGTCGCGTCGCCGCCGTTAATAAAGAAGCCAAGCTCGCAAAGGCCGCCGCCGTTGCGGATAAATTTATAGATGTTGGAGTGTGCGACCGGGGAACCCGTACACTGGAACGCAAAGTCCGCCAGATATCCGCCAAACGCCGCCTTCACACCGTCCGCAAGTGCTTCCACTCCCTTGAAGTCCTTGAAGTCCACCGTTTCCGTCGCACCGAGCTTTTTTGCAAAATCAAGGCGATTCTGCTCTCCGTCAATCGCCACAATGTTCTGGATACCCATCGTCCTTAAAATCGCGATACAGATTAGACCAATCGGTCCGCATCCCTGTACGGCCACTCTCGAATTGAATCTCAAAATCCCGGTCGATTTCGCCCGCTCTACCGCATGGATCAGAACCGCACAGGGCTCGATCAGAATTCTTGAATATAAATCCAAATCGCTGACGTTGAATACGCTGGAACCTCCTCTGATCAATATGTAGTCCGAAAACCATCCGTTAAAATGGATATCGTCATCGGGAAGCAAGCCGTATACATCTGCGCCGCCGACATTCTGCTTGTTTAAGTCAAACATTGTGATTTCCGGGCTATCCTTAAAGATCATGCAGGTTACGACCTTGTCGCCAAGCTTCAGCGACTTGCCCGCACTGTCCGCCTTCACGTTTTTTCCCATTTTCACAATTTCGCCTGTGCCCTCGTGTCCTAATACGACCGGGATCAAAGAAAATGGATCTCTTTTAAATTCATGTGCGTCCGTTCCACAGATACCGCATCCCTCCACCTTCACAAGGATATCGTCATCCCCGACCGGCGGCAGTGGAAATTCCTTAATTTCATAGTGCTCCAATTCCGTCAGCATCGCAACGCGCGCCGTCTGCGGGATGGAAGCGACGCCTGATGCCGCCGCGGTCACATTCGCATGTACGCTGCCGTCCGACATACCGAGCAGCACCTGCTTAACAATTAATTCTATTTCATTTGCATTCATGCGTTTCCTTCCTCTCCTTCATTATCTAATACAAAGACTGTCTGTCATAACACATCTCCTCTTCTTTGTGAAGGTCTTTGCACTTGTCAGACCCTCTCCCGTACGGCTTGCAATCGTAAAGGTGCAGATGCCCTCTCCGCCAAAAGCAAGCGCCGCATAGGATGGACCGTTCTTTACAAGGATCGCCGTGTCAATCGCCTTCGCATACTGTGTAATTCGATCCACATTTTTAGAGTGAATATGCGCCGAATGCCGGTTGCCGTGTTCAAGCCATACCGCTTTTTCTACAGCATCATCAAAGTCCTTTGCTCTGACGACACCGAGTATTGGCATCATAAGCTCTTCCGCAATCAGCTTATGCTCCTTCGGCCCTTCAAATACGATGCAGCGGATATTATCGGGTACCGTGACCCCGATCATGCCAAGCAGCACCTTTGCGCTCTTTCCGACGCACGTTCTGTTCAATCCGCCTTTTTCCGTAAATACGGTCTTCAATAACCGGTCCTGCTCCTCTTTAGAAGCCAAATAACAGCCCTGCTCATTTATCATATCGTTCATCAGCTCATCCGCAATGGAATCGACCGCTACGATTTCTTTTTCTGCAATGCACGGAAGGTTGTTATCAAACGTGCAGCCGTTTACGATATCCTCCGCAGCTTTGCGTATGTCCGCCGTCTCATCCACAAGCGCCGGCGGATTGCCTGCTCCTGCGCCGATCCCGCGCTTTCCCGACGACAGCACCGCCGTTACAACGCCCGGTCCGCCGGTCGCCGCAATGAGCTGAATGTCCGGATGCTTCATCATAATTGAGCTTGATTCCAATGTCGGCTGTTCCACCGTACAGGCTACGTTATCCGGACCTCCCGCCTCAAGCGAGGCTTCGTTGACAAGGTTAATCGCAAAAATCGAAGTCTTCATCGCCGACGGATGCGGGTTAAATACGACCGTATTTCCTCCGGCGATCATGCCGATCGAATTGCAGAGCACCGTTTCACTCGGATTCGTGGACGGGGTAATCGCGCCGATAACGCCAAACGGTCCCATTTCCACAAGCGTCAGACCTCTGTCGCCCGAAAGCGCTTCCGTTGTGATATCTTCCGTTCCGGGTACTTTGTCCGCCACAAGATGGTGCTTTAAAATCTTATGTCCGACATTGCCCATTCCCGTCTCATCCACACCCATCTTCGCCATGATTTCCGCGTTTTCATGAGTTTTTCTGCGGATGATTGAAATAATTTTCTCCCGCTGATCCATCGAGAGATTTCTGACAACTGCCTGCGCTGCCTTTGCCGCTGCAATTGCCTCGTTCATGTCCGCAAAGACACCGTGCTTTCCGCCTGCCGGCTCACAAATCTGCATCTTTGCAATGACCTCCTGCACGATCTTTTGCACGGCACTTTCACTTATAGGCATTTTATTACCTCCTCAAATACGCTCACGCCGTATTCCGCGAGCTTTGTATCCTGCTCCGCCGTTCCTCCGCTCACACCCAGCGCGCCTATGATCGTTCCGTTTCTCTTAAGCGGCTCCCCGCCTCCGAAGATGACAATCCTTCCGCCGTTTGTAAACTGGATGCCGTATAACTCCTTGCCGGGCTGGCTCAACTTCCCAAGCTCCTTCGTCGGCATCTGGAACGCGATCGAAGTATAAGTCTTATTGACCGCAACGTCATAGCTGCCTATGTACGCACCATCCATGCAGTGCACCGCGACCGGATTGCCCGAGGCATCCGATACTGCCGATACGATCCGCATGTTCCACGAAGCCGCCTTCTGTTCGATTTTATCGATCAGTGCGAGAGCCAGCTTCAATGTCATCTTCTCGCCGGCGAATTCTTTTTCTATGACGCTTTTGACTGCTTTTTCGATTAAATCCTTTTGATAGTTATCCATCAGGACTTCTCCTTATTTAATTCCCATCTGCTCCAGTACCTTCTTCGTGATTTCCGCAATCACTTCCGGCGATGCTTCCTTTGAAGAAGCGCTGACTGCGCCGCAGCCGTTTCCGCAGTTGTGACAGTTGAGACCACCCTTGTTCTGGCACAGGTCGGCCGGATGCTTGCCGGAAAGACCCATCTTTCTTCTGATCTCATAAAGCTTCTGAACCGTGGCCGTATCAAATTCCTTCGGACCGCCGAGCATCTTGGACTGGTATAAAAGCTGTGCATAGAACTCAACGGATTCCATCTTCATATAAGCCGCAAGCAAATCCGTCGACCATGTCAATGCCCCATGGCTTTCAAGCAGCACTGCATCATAATAAGGAAGATATTTTTCAATATTGTCAGGAATCTCCATTGTAGAAGGAGTGCCATACTCGGCGATCGGCACGCAGCCGAGCGCGATGACTGCTTCCGGCATAATCGGCTGTGAAAGCGGAATTCCGGCAATCGCAAAGCTTGTTGCATAGACGGGATGCGCATGGACAACTGCGCCTACATCCGGCCTCTTCTCATAAACTCTTATATGCATCTTGATTTCCGACGACGGTCTGAAGTTTCCACTTGCCTGAATGACATTTCCCTTCGCATCCACCTTACAGATGTACTCCGGCGTCATAAAGCCTTTGGATACGCCTGTCGGCGTGCAGAGAAATTCATTCTCGCTCAGCTTTACGGAAATGTTGCCGTCATTTGCCGCAACCATATTTCTGTCGTAAATTCTCCTTCCGATATCACAAATCTGTTTTTTAATTTCAAATTCATTTACCATGTTTCATTCCTCCTGAAAACATTCTGTTTATTCATATTTTTTGTTTTCTGTTGTTTCTGTTGTTATTATAGTGCATATTTTCAATAAAGTCAACATTATTTATGTTGTTCTTTGTTGTTTTTGGTTCCGTACTTATTACGCTCTTCCCAACATCACGTTCTTGTCACACTGCAAATCTCATAACCCAGCTCATTTTTCGCATAGTCCAGAATCGCGATCGTGGATGCTTCTACCTCTGAAACGGTTCCGGTCACAATCAGTGATCCGCTGAAACGATCCAAAAACCCGATCTCCACACCGGCGGCCTTCAAAGCGATATCCCCAATGATGATCACCGTTTCCACCGGACTGACCGTCATCACGCCGATCGCTGATTTGGCACAGTCCGCGCTCGAATCCAGCCCGAGCTTTTCATATAATATTTTGTCGGGATTGGCAATGATATGCGCGAGCGTAATCTGTTTGCCCGGCACAAGCTCCTGCACAATCCGCTGCTTTGTTTCTTCTTTTATACCGTCCATATATCCCATGTCACCCTCCTATCTGGCAATCAAGCCTCGAATAGCGTTCGACTGTTTTTTTCAACGTATCCATTTTTTCGTTTTCGGGGGGAAACAGGTTATTTAATAAATATTCCCTGCCAAGTCCCTCATATTTATCCTGACCAAGCCTGTGGTAAGGAAGCAGATGGATTTTCTTCACACCCGCGAGGTGATCCGCAAACTCCGCGATTGCCCTGATCTCTTTGACCGTATCATTAAAACCCGGAACGACCGGCACGCGGATGACGAGGTTCGTCTTACCGCCTTGCGCGATTTTCTTCGCGTTCTCCAGGATAAGCTCATTGCTCCTTCCGGTAAATTCCTTGTGCTTGTTAGGATCGATATGCTTGATATCCATTAAGTAAACATCCAGATACGGCAAAAGCCCATCAATTACTTCATATTTTGCACAGGCCGTACTCTCGATCGCCGTATTGATGCCGGCGGCTTTCGCGCCCCTTAACAGGTCTCTTGCAAACTCCGGCTGGCACAGGCACTCGCCGCCTGACAGCGTCATTCCGCCACCCGACCGCCTGTAGTAATTTCTGTCCTTTTCGACTTCCTCAAGCGCTTCCCGTACCGACACGTCCCTGCCGATGATTTTGGGCTTCCCCTGTACGAGCATCGTCTGCACCGCGTATTCCTGCGATTCGGGATTGCAGCACCAGCGGCACCGCAGAACACAGCCCTTTAAAAATACGATCGTGCGGATCCCTTTTCCGTCGTGGACAGAGTAGCGCTGAATATCAAATATTCTTCCCTTTGTGTCCAAATAGCTCATATTAGAATCCCTGCTCCGTTCTTTTGATAATGTCGTCCTGCAGCGCTTTGGAAAGCGTCGTGAACAATGCGCTGTAACCGGCAACGCGCACAACGAGATGCTGGTAATCCTCCGGATGTGCCTGCGCGTCCAACAGCGTATTTCTGTCTACGACGTTGAACTGCATATGACTGCCCTTCTGGTCAAAGTACGTGCGGATCAAAGCGATGAAGTTGTCAAGTCCCGTTTCCCCGCTCAAAACGGACGGATGAAACTTCTGGTTAAACAGCGTTCCGTTTGAGGCGATCCCATGATCTAGCCTTGAGACAGAATTCGCCGCCGCCGTCGGTCCATGCGTATCCTTTCCCGCCGATGGGGACACGCCGTCCGCTACCGGCGTATGCGCCAGACGTCCGTCCGGTGTAGCGCCCGTCTGGACACCGAGCAGCACGTTGGCCGATACCGGATACAGTCCTGCCTGGAAAATGCCGCCGCGCGGATTGCGATAGTTTTGGAGCGGCCTTGTATACGTGTAGGCGACATCCCTTGCAAACGTGTCCACCTCAAAATCATCATTTCCGAATTTCGGGATTGCGTCGATCCATTCCAAAAGCTGCTCGCCTCTGACACGCTCTTCGTCGGATACCTTTGCTTTGGAAATCTCGGTCACGATTTCGGTAATTTCCTTCGCGCCGACAGTCTTTCCTGCCGCCGCAAGCTGCTGGGCGATTTCCACCGTCATCTGCGCGATCGCCTTTTCGTCGAAGCTCTTGCCATAATTGATCGAAAGCATGCGCTTATATTCCCCGAGCGTCAGCTTCTTTTCCTCAAATACGAGCCTTTTCACTGCATAGAGGGAATCCGTCATGTTAGCGATGCCGAAGCCCTGCGGTCCCGTAAAATTGTAGACCGCGCCGCCCTCCTGCAAAGACTTGCCGCGCTTGATGCAGTCGTCCACCATACAGGACTCGTACGGAAGCGGGCAAAGCGTCATATGCGCGGTGTCGATTGCGTTATCCGCATTGACAAGCAGCTCGATCATATAATTCATCTGCTTTTTATATGCATCGTAAAACTCTTCAAACGTCCGCATCTGCTCCACGTCGCCCGTCTGTAAACCAACCAACTCGCCCTTGTCATAGCCGTTTGAAAATACGAGTTCCAGCGGACGGCACATATTGAAGAACGCTGCGTCATGCCATCCTTCGGTTTTTCCCGCCGCCTGCGGCTCCACACAGCCGATGATGTTGTATGTGCGCGCATCCTCAAGCGTCAAGCCTCTGTTTAACAGGGATGGGATAACCACCTCATCATTATAATAAGCCGGAAGCCCGATACCCGTCCTTGTCAAATCGGCGGCGGCAAGCAGTAAATCTTGCGGCGAGCCGTTCCACACCCGGATAGAAAGAGACGGCTGCGGTAAAAATACATGCTTCGACGCCCGGATGCACAAAAATGAAAGATCGTTTGTCACATCCAACCCGTCCGCATCTTGTCCGCCCACGATCATATTCTGGAACAGGCTGTAACCCGCAAAACCTTCCGCGCTCACGGCGTCCCTGCATTTATTCAGATCATTTAATTTCACAAAAATACAATCGATCAGCTCCTGGGCAAACTCTCTCGTCAGGATGCCCGCCTGTAAATCGGCTTGATAATAAGGATACAGATACTGATCGAAGCGCCCCGGTGAAATCGAGTGCCCGCTCGATTCAATCTGCAATAGCTGCTGTATAAACCAGAAGCTCTGGCACGCCTCGTAAAAGCTCTTCGCACCCTGTTCAGGCACATTCGCACAGTTCTTCGCAATCTGTAACAACTCCTGCTTTCTGAGCGCATCCGTACATTCGTCCGCCATTTTTTCTGCAAGGGCGCTGTAGCGCTTCGCGTAACGTATAACAGCTTCGCAGCTAATGATAACCGCCTGCAAAAAACGGGAACGCTTCGCATAATCCGCATCGGACGGGCGGCATTTCGTAAGTTCTTCACGCACTTCTTTTAAAATGCCCTCATAACCGATCGCGATCACTTTATCATATTGCACGGTAATGTGGCCGACGCCGTTATAAAAATAGTTGCCCGGCGTGAATACATTGTGCTCGATCGCCTTTAGCGTTTCCGGCGCCATATAGGATGTCGCAAGCTCGCTCGTCGTCTTTCCCTTCCAATAAGCATTTGCTTCCTTTAATTCCTTCTTTGTCTGCTTTGATATGTAAAAAGGATCCGCGACGCGGTGCTCCACCGTATCGTATTCCTCCTCCAGCCACGCGAACGAAAATTCAGGATATGTCTGACAGCCGCGGGGTGCAACCGTCGTGCTGCCGACGACCAGCTCATTTTCCCGGATGATGATCGGAATATGAGTAAGGATATGCGCAAATGCTTTCGCCCTGCGCATCACAATCGGCTCTCCTTCTGTTGCCTTATATGATTCTGTCAGCAGAATGGCTCTCGCTGATTCGATTTCCGGCATCTTCTTATACAAATGCTCCACAAGCTTCGGTATCCTTTCGGATTTTGCTACTTCCTGACTGTAATACTTTTCCATGGCGTCCTTCTTTCCTTTCCTGCCCCTGCATCTTCTAAGTCTCGTAATCACTTAGATTATACGTTTTTTTTTATGTAATGTCAATAAACTAGTCACTTATTATTAATTATTTTGTTGAATTGGCTAACTTCATTATTGTTTTTTTGTTGTTTTTGCGTTTTTGGAAGGGCTTTTACTTGACTTTTTGACCGGACTGTAACATACTGAGTATGGCGACAACGCTTTACTACCAGATTCTCTTCACAGGAGGTACAGAATGCAGGATTTTGACATCCATGCCCATTCCATCGCGAGCGGACATGGCTCGCAGGATACGATCGCAGATTTGGCAAAGGCAGCCGCCTTGCGCGGACTGTCTCTTCTTGGCGTTTCCGATCACGGTCCGGCAACTCCCGGCTCCGCATCGGCCTCCTATTTCAGAAATCTGACCTACGCGCCGAAATACCGCTGTGGGATCCGCGTCCTTTACGGCGTGGAGCTGAATATTTTAGACGAGCAGGGGACGCTCGATCTGGATTCTTCCATATTAAAAAGAATGTGTTATTCGATCGCCTCGCTGCATACGGCCACCTATCGGCCGGGCAGCATGACGGAGCATACGCGCGCCTATTTAAACGCGATGAACAACCCGTATGTGAAAATTATCGGCCACGCCGACGACGGCAATTTTCCGGTCGATTATAAAGAGCTGGTCCTTGGAGCAAAAGAAAAGGATGTGCTGTTGGAAATCAACAACGCATCCCTGTTACCGCATTCTTTCCGCCCGCATGCAAAAGAAAACTGCAGCGAGCTTCTTTTCTATTGTAAAGAGTACAAGCAGCCTGTCATTCTGACAAGCGACAGCCACGGAAAAAAGTCTGTCGGGGACTTTTCCTGCGCCGAGCAGCTTTTGGAAGAACTCGCTTTTCCAGGCGAGCTTGTTATCACGCAGGCCGCTGCGCTTACCCGTTATCTGTGGGGATAATGTGCCGTCAGGATTTCCTTTATCAGCATTCTCTCATCCATCGGATATTTTTTTCCTTCGATCTCCTGATAATCCTCGTGGCCCTTTCCGGCGAGCACAATGACATCTCCTTTTTTTGCGTTGTGGATCGCATAGGCGATCGCTTCCTTCCGGTCCGGTATCTCCACATACTCGCCCGACGTTTTTTGAATGCCGCTTCTGATATCCGCAATGATCTCAAGCGGATCCTCAAACCGGGGGTTATCCGACGTAATGACCGTCAGATCCGCAAGCCTTCCCGATACCTCGCCCATTTCGTAGCGGCGCAGCTTCGAGCGGTTTCCTCCACAGCCAAACAAACAGACGATCCGCTTCGGCTCATATTCCTTCAGCGTCGTTAAAAGGCTTTCGAGCGACATCGCATTGTGCGCATAATCAATCATCAGCGTGAAATTGTCCGATACCGGAATCATCTCAATCCTGCCCTTCACTTTTGCAATTTGCAGCGCCCTGATGATGTCCTTCCCTGCAATGTTAAAATGACGGCAGACCGCGATTGCGGCAAGCGCATTGTAAACACTGAATTTCCCCGGTGTGTCAACTTGAACCGCAAGCTCTAACAGCCCGGTTGCCCTGAATGCGACGCCTAGATATCCCGGCTCCGCCACAAGCCGGACATCCTCGGCTCTCAAGTCTGCCTTCTCACCGAATCCATATTTTTCGATAACGCACGTATGCCCCTCTAACACCGTATCCGTATGCACATCATCCGCATTGACGATGCCGACCCTGCACTGCCTAAACAGCAGTCCCTTGCATGCCATATATTCCTCAAAGCTCGCGTGCTCGTTCGGTCCGATATGATCCGGCTCAATATTCGTAAAGATGCCGAGTTCAAAATCGATCGCCTGTGCCCGGTACATCATGAGTCCCTGTGAAGAAACCTCCATGACGGCAACCTCGCAGCCAAAATCCGCCATCTCCTTTAAATATCCTTGCAAAACAAACGATTCGGGTGTCGTATTGATGGCGGGAATATGCTTTTCTCCGATGATAGCCTCAATCGTTCCGATCAGACCGACCCGGTATCCCGCGTTTTCCAGAATCGATTTAATCAGATACGTCGTCGTCGTCTTTCCCTTCGTACCGGTGATGCCGATAATTTTCATCCTTTTTGCCGGGTATCCAAAATAAGCGGCCGCAATATGAGCCATCGCATACCTCGTTTCGGTCACCCGAATCACAGACGTATCGCCCGCGATTCCCGCGTCCTTTTCCACGATAACGGCAGCCGCTCCCGCTTTTGCCGCCTCGGCCGCGGCCGTATGCCCGTCAAAATTGGTGCCGGCAATACAGATAAACACGCAGCCCTCTTGGATCCTTCGGGAATCATACACGACCGTCGTTATTTCTCTGTCCGTAGTTCCTTTCACACAAGTATATGAGAAACCAGTCAATAGCTCGTTCAGTTTCATCCTTTTCCTCTTTTCCGCCCCGTCAAATAAGGCGATTCTATTTACATCAGCGGCTCGAATTAAAAATCCTCCAATAGCTGTAACCTACGGTCACGGTCTGTTCCACAGACGTCTCGGGAAGCAGTACCTGCACTTTATTTTCCTCATTCGGCTCAATTTGCAGACGCGTCCCATCGTCCAGCTTAGCGTAATACCCCGGATAGAGCAAAAGCGGCAGCGTCACCGATGCATCCTCACCCTCCGCAGTATAGGAAAACGTGACTGTCGTCCCTTTTTTCTCATAGTCTGAAAGCTTTGCGTGGTACTCGTGCGGCTGCGTATCCTTAAACAACTCGCGGGTCGTTCCCTGCGGCCAATATTCGGGAAGCTCCCTTTCCGAAAAGCCGCCGGCAACATTTGTAACGTAGACTTCCTGTTGGATATACTCATCCAGCATTTCATAAGCGCCGGTAAGGCTTAATAACAGAAGGACTCCAAACAGTTCTTTTTTATACCTGCTTAAAAACGCGGATTTCACAATGGCCAAGCCGCAGCCAAACGAAAGGCAGACCGTCGCGACCGTTAAAAACCGGAACGGAAACTGCACCATCTCCATAATGGATCTGATCAACGAAAAATCGGACAGCCTCTTCCACGGAAAGATCGTCGTAGATAGGAAAATCGTCAGCACGCTTAAATCAATGAGAATCAAAAGCCAGTGATAAGTGCCGTCCGTGTTGATCCTCATTCGCATGGAATCCCTAAAAGCACCCTTTTCCTTCTTTACAGCCGTTTCGGAGTCCGTTTGGGCACTTGCCGGCTTCTTCACCTGTTCCCTTTCGCAAAATAAAAATACCCCGATCAAAAGCAGCGCAACGCAGCCGGCCATGCCGATCGACAACTGCATTTCCAGGCCGATACCCTTCTCCGTCGCAAGCGTCACATACGTCGACGCCTTTGTCATGAAAAGCTGCCCGGCAAAGATCGCATCCTCGTAAAAATCCGAATTTTCGATCGTGCTCAAGCCCAGTGGATTTGCGGAAAACGCAAAAAACGGAAGCAGATACCACAAATTCAGGAAGGCGGAAACGCCGAGCGCTTTTAACAGGGCAAAATACCGGCCATTTACAAGAAGATATTTAAACAGCGAAATACCGATAATGACCGAGACAAACGCGACTAAAAGGCAGCTCAATACATGGGACTGCAAAATGCCGGTATACCCAATGACAAGCAGATACCATTTTTTCTTTTCACCGAGGAAAATATGGTACAAACCAGCCAGCGCCACCGGCAAAAAGATCATCGCAAGCGATTCTCCGAGCGCGCTGCGCACATAAAGATCGCTCAAACGGTACGGCGCGAGCATATACAGAACACTCGCGGTCAGCGACGCATAATCCGATTTGGAAACGGATTTAATTGAAAAATAAACCGCTGCCGCCGTCGCGATGTTAATGAGCACAAGCAGCGTTTGATAGGCCGTCACCATCGACACGTCAAACATTCGCAAAACCGCCGGAAGATACAAAAAGAAATTTGGATACGTGAAGCCCAGCGTGCCGTATCCGTTGTTGCTGTTCGGATAGATCGCGGCCGGAAACTGCCCGTTCAAAAGCGCGTCCTTCACCCCTTCTATCCGCATCAGATGAACCTGCAAATCGTGCCCGTAAACGAGATAATCCGTAAACAACGGATAGCTGGAAAATAGAACGAGGCCGGACAACACCAGAAAAATAGTCCTTCCCCGCGCCGGCAGTTCCCTAAAGAAGCGGCTGTGCAAAAACAAATAAAGCAAAACAGCCAGAAAGAGAAACACAAGCGCAAAGTACGCGTCATCGTTATAAAAAACACGGCTCGCCGACATTTCATAATTATAAAGCTGGAAACCGTTCACCGCGCCGTTTGTAAATACCATATGGAACAGGCTCGTAGGCTCCTTAACCTCAAACGAAAGCGTATAATAGGCCCCCGTCTGGTTGCGCGTCAGGCTGCCTGTGATCTGATCGCTCTGATCGATATAGACTGTGACCGGAATGTCGGCCGAAACGGCATAATTTACGACGAGATAATAGGTTCCTTTTGGTAAGGAAAGCCTCTCCGTCTCAATATCGTTCTTGTTTGTGAGCGTCTTCGGATGATTGAACATCTGATACTCTTTCCCGGCACGATTCATATAGATCAGGCCGGCAATACCCGCAATAATAAGCAGATAAATAATCGCATTTGCGATAAATCTTTTGTTTTGGATCAATTTGGTTTTCATGTCCTATCCTCGCTGTCTAATTCCTAAATTCCACGTGCATTTTTTATTAGCTTAAAAGAACACTATTTCAAGAA
>CAZMIX010000027.1:0-32832 GCA_964566545.1 uncultured Lachnospiraceae bacterium
CTCCTATTCACTGAAATTGACAACGATGGAGCCGATCGAACTGCTCAGCCGCAGTGTCTTTGCGGCATCTCTGTTTGTATGGTTGATCTCGCTCTGCTTTACGCCGTTGATAGTGATGCTGCCGACACCCGGCTCGATCCGCATATCGTACGTGTTCATAGGCGACGAGAAATTCATCTCCACTTCACCGACGCCGGATTCTACCTTAATTTCTTCTGCATCGATATTGTCACACTTTAGGTGGCCTGTCCCGGTCGCAATGGAAATCTCCTCTGCCTTCAGTCCCGCGATTTCCATATTCCCGATACCGTTTTGAATGGACACCTCTTCAAAGATAACACCCTTCGGAAGTTCGATCATCATGCCGCTGCTTTCGCCATCTACCTTTTCTCCGATCCGAATCCCAAATATTTCTACATCTACCCCGGAGTTTTCTACTTTGAGCGTGCTGCCTGACAGTCTTACCTCGTTGTATTCTGTCGAACTGCCTAAAGAGATATGAATTTTCTCATTAGCAGTTTCTTTGATCGTCATTTCGCCGATGCCATTTTCAATCGAAAGCTTATCAACTTCATCGGGAGAAAAATAATAATCAGATGTCTGAGAAAAGTGCTCGGCGACTCCCTTGTAGAAATCCTGATGGGCTCCGGCAGCGGACTCAGAAATAGCCGATGAAGCAGATTCTGCCGCTTCCGAAACAGCCTCTGCTCCAATCTGAAAGCCCTTGGCAATATTGCTAATAATTCCCACAATACTGCCGATGACCACTATGCTGAGAATAACCGCCAACGCAATGGCGAACGTTTTAACACCCTTTTCAAATTCCGTCATTTAATCTCGATTCCTCCGAACATACACGTCGCATTAATATGAATAACCGCCCTAATGTCTCCTACAGGATTCATCGCTTTATTGGTCACGCCGCCAAAAATCGGAACGCTGCTCACTACAACACGCACATTTTCAGGAACAAGAATATCAATCCCTCCAAATACCGCCGATGCGACAATTTCAATATTTCCGCTCATCGACGCATTGCGAAGATCCAGACAAGCGCCGCCAAAAATGGCGTTCATTGTCGCTCCCGTAAAGGTCTCGTTCTGATAGGTTACCTTTCTGGAACCAAAGATCGCCGAGATATCCTTTGCTTTTCCATAATCGCTGCTCCCCGTCGTTCCAGAGAATCCACTCGTATGTGTGTAAGTTTCTCCCGAATTATATTCATTGTTAGTTTGGAAATCAGTAAAGCCGCCGTCATTTTCAAAGGGCGGAGCCTGTCTTCTGTGATTAGGCCGCAAAATAAAGCCAAGGCCGATCACCACGAGAATAATTGGCAAGATCAGATCGCCCACCGTGCTCCATTGTACGATCTCTTGCTGCATAAGCAGTAATAAAATACCGATCACCAAACCAATCATACTTCCAGAACGCGGTCCGTTTTGAATGACGGAAATTGCACAGGGGACAATGATGAACAGCGTCCACCAGCCGTTAAAAAACAAATCAAAATCCCACATATGAAATGCGTTTCCGGCAATTCCGATACCGACTAAAATAAATGCGACGCCCCACAAAATACTTCCTATTTTGTTTCTATTGTTCATATAAAACTCTCCTTTTATAAAATATATGTTTTCTTAAAAATGCTGAATTTCCGCTTGTTTAAATTTATCATATGGTATTTTCCGCTGTTTTCCTAGTTACATTTGTCATTTTATAGTTTTATATTTTTCATCATTTTTTATATAATCCCTTTTCATTTTTGTAAAATAGTATTACAATGGTAATACTATCTAGTACGAAAGGAGCTTAGCATATGGCAAAAAAATTAGGTAAATTTCTCGCATTCGCTGCTATTGCGGGAGCCGCTGCCGCAGGTGCATACTATTATCTGAATAAAAAGGAGGAAAAAAACTGCGACTGTGAAGACGACTTTGATGACGATATAGAAAATTTCTTTGACGAAGAAAAAGAAAAGGCTGCATCAAACACGAATAGGGAATATGTTTCTTTAAACAAATCCTCAACTGCTGACTCTGCAAAGGATGCACTTAAAAACGTGGTGATGGAAACTGCCGCCGAATTAAAAGAAAAGGCTGCGGAAGCAGCGGACGGTGTCGGTCTTGTCAAAGATGCTACTAAAGAAGCTGCCGAATTCGCCTTTCAGGAATTTAAAGATGATACAGAAGCCAAGACGGATGATGCAGAAGTATAATACCGCTTTGTTCTTTTAAAAAGAAAGAATGTGTATGGAGTTCTCACATTCTTTCTTTTTTATTACAGGGGGATTTCTAGCCTCTGCGGGTTTTCATTTCCAACAAAACCTGCTGCTTTAGTTCCCTCACTTTGTCCTTCATACGATTGTTTGCATTTGGTGAAACAAGGATGCCGGAGATCAGTCTGGAAGCGATATCATATTTTTCGAATTTAATCGCCGTAACTGCAATCAAATAATCAACCGTCATTTCATCCATGCCGCACATTGGAAAATTTTCTGTCTGCCGGGCGGACATAAAGCCCTCCATGGTGTTTTCCAAAAGCTCCAACTCATCTTTTTGCATTTGAGACATCATTTCATCGTAATCCAATGCTCCCGGATCACAGGCTTCCATCTTGCCACGCACAAGCCATGCCATTTTCAAGCATGTATATGCTTTCTCGCTCGCTCTCGCGCGCTTTACAACCGCATTGGCAAGCGCAAGCTGATAGCGTTCGATGGCATCGTCATAGCTATATTCTTCCTTGGGTGCAAAAGTTTTGAAGTTCTTTGAGATGTTCTCCTTAATGAGCTTTGCCTGCGGTGACGTAATCGACTTAAAATATCTTGAAATTGCTGCATAACCACAATGGGGGCACGCGATAACATCATATTTGAGCGGATCGATTTTCTCATATTTCGGACGTAAATCCATATCGGTTCCAAGAAGCTTCGCCTTGCCTGCCTTGATTGTCCGTACCTTAAACTCCTTATCACAAACAGGACAAGTATAGGTCTTGTCAAACAGAAAATCCGACTCTGTTATTTCTTTTGCAGTCGCCTTCTGCTGACCTATCGGCCCCGATTCCTCTTTTTCGAAAAGGTCTGCATCCTCCAGCTTTCCAAGTCCCATGTTTCCTAATCCCGACAAAATTCCCATGTTTTATATCCTCCTGTGCATATTGTGTAGTTGCATGATTTATCTGTTCTGTATGGGCAGCTTAAATGAACTTTTTAAAGATACAATTCTGTTAAAAACAAGTGACTCCGGTCTGGAATCCTTCGCATCGACGCTGAAAAATCCCTGTCGCACGAACTGAAAGCTGTCATATGCTTTTGCAGTTTCAAAATTGGGTTCCAAATAACAGTCCTTTAAAACAGTGATGGAATTCGGGTTCAAATTCAGACTGTTATCAGAATTATAAACACCCTTTTCCTCATCAATCAGATTTTCATAAAGACGTACCTCTGCTTTTATCGCATTCGGCGCGCTTACCCAATGGATTGTACCCTTTACCTTACGTTCCGCAAACCCTCCGCCTGATTTTGTCGCCGGATCATACGTGCAGTGAACTGTCGTCACCTTTCCGCTTTCGTCCTTTTCGAAGCTTGTACAGGTCACAAAATAAGCGTTCATCAAGCGAACCTCATTGCCGGGAAATAAACGGAAATATTTCTTCGGCGGCTCCTCCATAAAGTCCTCCCGCTCGATATACAGCTCCTTTGAAAAAGGAACCTTTCTCGTCCCGAGCGTTTCGTTTTCCATATTGTTCTGTACTTCAAAGTATTCTGTTTCATTTTCCGGATAATTGTCGATCACAAGCCTGATTGGGTCTAAGATTGCCATCATCCGCGGACGCTTCAGCTTCAGATCCTCTCTGATGCAGTATTCCAGCATCGCATAATCAACAGAGGACTGACTTTTGGAAATGCCGCATAAATCTACAAACATTTTAATGGATTCCGGCGTAAAGCCCCGCCTTCTGAGCGCGGCAATCGAAACAAGGCGCGGATCATCCCAGCCGTCTACCACTTCGTCCTCTACCAGCTTTTTGATATATCGCTTTCCTGTTACTACGTTGGTCAGATACAGCTTCGCAAATTCGATCTGCTTTGGCGGGAACGGATACTCAAGCTCCTGCACTACCCAATCGTAAAGCGGGCGGTGATCTTCGAACTCAAGCGTACAGATCGAGTGGGTAACGCCCTCGATCGCGTCCTCAATCGGATGAGCAAAGTCGTACATCGGATAGATGCACCACTGATCGCCCGTATTGTGATGGGACATATGCGCCACGCGGTAAATGACCGGATCGCGCATATTGATATTAGGAGATGCCATATCTATTTTGGCGCGCAGCACCTTTTCACCGTCCTGATACAAGCCGTTCTTCATATTTTCAAAAATCTGCAGATTTTCCTCGATGCTCCTTTGGCGGTAGGGACTGTCCTTACCCGGCGTCTCAAAGCTGCCGCGATATTCTCTGATTTCGTCCGCCGTCAGATCGCAGACGAACGCCTTGCCCTTTTTAATCAACTTGACCGCCGCCTCATACATCTGTTCAAAATAATCGGAAGCAAAAAACAGCCTATCCTCCCAATCGGCACCGAGCCAGGCCACATCAGCCTTAATGGATTCTACGAATTCTATTTTTTCCTTTGTGGGGTTTGTATCATCAAAACGGAGATTAAATTTACCGCCATACTGCTGTGTCAAGCCATAGTTTAAAAGAATTGATTTTGCATGTCCGATATGCAGATAGCCGTTTGGTTCCGGGGGAAACCTCGTACAAATCGTCCGATACTTTCCTTCCTCTAAATCCTTATCTATGATCTGTTCAATAAAATTTCTTGAAATAACTTCCTTCTCATCCATTGTCACATTCTCCCATGAATATTATTTCTTTTTTTTCTATTATGATTTATTATACTTGCTATTACGATTTTTAGCAAGGTCTGACCCCGTTTTTTTCATAATCCAAACACGCAACCGCATACTTTTATCATTCGATTATATGACAAATGTAAATTACATTTCGGAGCCGATTCTATTATGATAAAAGAAAATCTTTTCAGGAGGAAATGAGTATGATATGTCCAAGATGCGGAAGTAATATGGTTGTGTGCAACACCTCAAGCGAGACGATGACCGATACGAAAACAAAGGGCTTTGGCTGGATCAAGGCATGCCTCGGTTATCTTTTATTTAATATTCCCGGTATTTTGTGCGGTCTTTGCGGGATGGGAAAGGGAAAATCCAGAACGACGACAACCACGCGCACCGTTCACACATGCCAGTCATGCGGATACCGGTTTTAGGAAATCGTCGGGAAGGAGCATTTTATGTCGATCAAGCAACGGCTGCTGTGGCTGCTGCTCACAGCGGGCAATTACAGCGGCTGCCATCAGCTTCCGGAGCGGAGCTTTTTCTATAAGGGGAAGCAGTTTCCCGTCTGTGCGAGATGTACCGGCGTATCCATCGGACAGCTGCTTTCTATTATCGTCAATATCCGGTTCGGCGCCGGATCCCCTATGCTTTCTGTTCTCTTGCTTTCCTGCATGGGCGCGGACTGGCTGATTCAGGAGACGGGAATCAAAGAATCCACCAACCGGCGCCGTCTGCTGACGGGTATGTTAGGTGGATTCGGATTGTTCAACCTGTATTTTATTTTTTTACGCAAACTGTATTTTTTTCTTACACGCTCTCAATGACAACGCCGTGGGCGATTCCCGGCACGGAATTGCCTTCATTAAAGCTGACTGTGGATAACAGCGCGCCTGTCGGAACGAATAAAATCCGTTTCCACGTGCCTTCCTGAAGCTGTTTCAGAATATAGGCACTCAGCACAACTGCCGAGCATCCACAGCCACTACCGCCCGCATGGGTATCTTGACTCTCCTGGTCAAATATTTCAATGCCGCAATCCATATGGCATTCTGAAATATCCACCCCTTTTTCTTTCAGTAATTCTATCAATAACGTCTGACCTACCGTTCCGAGGTCGCCGGTAATAATCTTGTCATAATCCTTTGGCGTTCTGCCAAAATCATTCAAATGCTGATAAATCAGATCGCAGGCCGCCGGCGCCATTGTCGCACCCATATTCATGGAATCCTTCACGCCGTAATCAACGATTCTTCCCGGCGTAAAGCCTGTAATTTTCGCTTTTGACAACAGCGTTTTTTCCTCTGATAAAATAAATGCGCCGCTTCCCGTCACCGTCCACGATGCTGACAGCGGACGCTGGCTGCCATATTGCATCGGATAGCGAAACTGTTTTTCCGCACTCGCAAAATGGCTCGACGTCAGACAGAGCACCCGCTCGGCAAAGCCGCCGGCAACCGCCATTGAGCCAAGTCCCAGAGATTCCCCGCATGTGGAGCACGCCCCGTACAAGCCCAGCAACGGAATATTTAAATCGGCCAGACCAAAGGAGGTCGCAATTAATTGACCGAGCAAATCACCCGCAAAGACATAGCGGATATAGTCCGGTTTCAAGGACGCCTTTCCAATCGCAAGCGAGGCCGCCTCTTTTTGTAATGTACTTTCTGCTTCTTCCCATGATTCGCAGCCGAACATCGCGTCGTCGCAGATCATGTCAAACATGCTTCCGAGCGGCCCTTCGCCTTCTTTCTTTCCTACAATGGAGGCGCTGCTGATAATATATACCGGATTTTCAAAGCAGACACTCTGCTTTCCCGCCATCTGTGCCATTTCTATCCCATCCTGTTTTATTTTATGATTTATTCTTTACTGACTCATTTAATTTTAGTTTTTCCACAGAGTTGCTGTTTATGCAATCATTTTACTTCCTTTGAAAATATTTCTCTACCACCAGACTGCTATTTTACCACACCAGTAAATCAGGCCGAGTACCCAGCTCGTAAAAATGCCGTATAGGATAACGGGTCCGGCGATTGTGAATACTTTCGCGCCGACGCCGAACACCTGCCCCTCCTTTTTAAATTCCAAAGCAGCGGCCGCGATCGAATTCGCAAATCCGGTAATCGGCACAAGAATGCCGGCGCCCGCAAATTTAGCGATGCCGGGATATAAATTCAGGCCTGTCAAAAGAGCGCTGAGTAGCACGAGCAGCATCGAACACCACGAGCCGGCAGTTTCCTTGTCCATCCCTCTTGACGCCGCAAAATTCAATATCCACTCACCGAGCATACAGATGAGACCACCTGCCACAAACGCCTGCAGCAGCACCCGCCACATGGCATGCATCGGCGTGGCCGCTTTGATTTGCTTCTCATATTTATCGATCGTCTCCTGTGAAACATTTTTATTTCCCTGCTCACCCATTATTTTACTCCTGTTTTCATTTTGTATTTATTGTTCCTTATTTCTCATTTTCAAGTCTGAACCTTACACCTTTCATCTCTGTTCAAAGTATTTACAAAATTAATAGAATTATACGGCATTTTCACTTGCCGCTTACAGCCAGCGCATATAAAATAACGAACCAAACAACTTTCCGAATGCCATGCCCAGAATAACCGCTTTGATGCCGAATTTCAGGTTCGTCCGCCTCTCGAAAATCGGAACCGTATCCAGAAGCTCCGCGATTGCAAGCGCAAGACAGCCGACAAAAATACCCGTAAACAGCCCATAGAAGGACAGCATCCCTTTTTCGAACCCTTCCGTCCACGCCGGATAGGTAAATCCCGCCTGCTCACACAATATGGCCAGCTTTTCCTTCATGTGTGAAAGAAATATGCATATTCTCTTATAAAAAATACTGATAAAATTTCCAAAGAGGGTTCCAAATACGACCATCTCTTCATATAAAAACGCTTTATTCGCCGTATGCGTCTTTCCCGCAAACCGCGGCACAAGCCCGACTGCGGTCAGCGTCGTAAACACACCGCCTGATACAAACAATCCAAAGCTCAGCCCCAGCAAACAAAGCCCGGCTTCCTTAATCCACATCCAAAGAGTTCCCTTCTCGGTTCATAGCCTCTACCATTGTTTTGTCTACGTCTTCTTCGTAATTTTTCATGCCGACCTCGATGGGCGTCGGATCGTTTGTGAGGCGGTGGCCGCCAATGTGGTTAAAGAAGGTGACAATGCCCACGGCCAAGCCGATCGAATATGAGATTTCCAGCGCAGTGAAGCCGCTTGTCTCCTCTCCCATAACAAGAAAATAAACCTCTGCAAACACGTTTCTGATGCTGATGTCATTGTGAAAGGCGACGATCGTGAACGCCGATCCGAAGAAACTGATCAGGCAGATAAATATGATTTTTATGCGCTGCCAGATGTTGCTGGGAAGCTTTGTTTTATATTCTAGAAGCAGATCACTTTCTCCCAGATTAATGACCTCCAGACGCGGATATTGCTCCTTTAAAAGCTGGATTACTTTCATCATGCTGACGACATAGTGCTTCGATTGGCCATCCTGAAAGTTCAGCACCATAACCTGCTTTAAATCAGAAAGAAGCTGAGTGTCACTGCAATACAGCTTCGCAATATCACCGACAGTCACTGTTTTCTGCTTAATCTGAGTATTCTTTTCCGCTTTGATATACACCCATATTTTTTCGTCCATGCAAAAAGTATTTGCATTTACAGGAAAAATATTCATCTCCTGTTTGAGTGTGTCGACAAAATTCCCTTAATTTCCTTGAAATTTCGCATGTTATCTTATATAATAAGATTCGTAGCAGCATGACAAAGGAGGAATTGCGATGCAAGTCAAAAAGACGGAAGCCGGAGAAATTCTTTTTCAGGAAAATGAAACCTCAAAAATCCTTAGCATTGTTGCGGAGGGTCTCGTCAGAAAGAGCAACTCTTACACGGAGAGTACTGTCGGCAAAGGCTGCCTTCTTGGTTTCTGCTCACAGGCAGAAGTCGTCTACCCCTTTACCTACACAGCAATGAATCCTGTGACGCTATACCAATATGATTATGAACAGCCGGGAGATTTGACGGCTCTGCTTTCGGAAAATCAGGAGGCATGTGGACTGATTGCCTGCTGCACCGCCCAGAAATTTTCCGAACAGTTAGAAGTCTATGACTCTCTTCTTTCGTCCTGTCAGACACTTTATGATATGATCTGTGAGGAAAACGAAAAATATCGGAAGCTCTGTGCCCATTATCAGACAGAAGCAAAGACACTTCCCGGCATCGAACAGCTCGGTGATTTTTCCAAGGATGTCCTTCTGGACGAATGGTTCGTCCGCTACTACACATCTGTCGGCTCGTTTGCGCCTGCAAAATGGAGAGCTTTTTATGAAGACAACATTGATGCCGGAGCCGGCTTTATCATGAAAGCCGATGCCGATATGCAGCAGCTTCTGTCTTGCTGCAAGAAGCTTTCGCAATATCTGGATATGATTTATGACCTTTATTTAAGCGAATATAAAATTGATTTGTTTACTTACTATTTGACTCTTTTTGAGGAGGCACTTTCAAAAAAAGCAGCAATCAGACCAATCATCGAATCCATTAATAATCTTATGCGGATCATTGAACAGCACACAAAAATGGAACCGGAGCTGGTCAAAGCACGTTTTACGGAATACCACGATCTTGTACCCGATTCTGAGAAGCATTCCGACCATTCTCTTTCTCAGGGCATGGACGCGAAAATGATAGAAAAAATTAAAAACTCTCTCTTGAATTCACTCCATACAATCACGAGCTATGCGGAGCTGGAAGAAGCCGATAAAAACCGATTTAATAAGCTCGTAAAGCAATATACCGCCCTTCCTGATCGCAGCGCCTCCGACGATTTGTCCCGCTCACTGCGCAAGGATCTGACCACGCTTTTTTATGAAACCTACAAAAAGGCCTTTTTCAAGAGTCTGAAGGATCCTGCGATCCCGACAGAGCTTAAGATGTTTTTTTATTTCGGCTATATCGACGAAGGGCTTGCAGGGATCGAAAATGCCATCTATTTGTATTATTTGGCCGAAAAGCTGCAACCAGACGAAAAGGAACATGTCTTTACTTTTTATGATTGGCTGATTCAGATTTATAAAGGAAAAAAGGATCCTTGCATCAATGACTTAAATATTGATTACACCACACATCTGCACAGGCTTAAAATCGAGGGCAAGATCACAGCGACTCAGGAAGCCGATGATCTGGCGAATGGGGTAAAACGTGTTCTGTATGAATTTGACAATATGTTCCGTTCCACGAACAGAATGATTTCCGGGCGGATCACGACCTTTTGCCCGCTCTTTTCCGACCATGAGCTCTATGGCTCTCTTGACCGGCTGCTGCTTACCGCCGATGCGCTCAACAAAATGCTGCAGCAGATCAAAGTGATCGACTTCTCCCTGTTTTACCGGGAAACAATTTTTACGGCGCCGGAGAACGGCATTCAGAAGGAACTCGTCCAGGTCGAAGTGCTCCCCGATCTTGTTCTCATGCCGGGCTTTGGAACACGAGGCGTCATGTGGCAGGAAATTACGGGCAGAAAGCGTACTTCTCCCGCGCGTTTTATACTTCCGGTATTTTTAGCAAAGGATTTAATAAAAATTATGCTGCATCTGTGCGGAGAGTTCCGCTGGGAAATATGCCGCCGCATTCAGGGTGCGCGATGGAATGATTTGGGGGAACGTTCTTTGACAAGCGACTATTGCGATTATCTGCAAACCTTTAAGCGAAGCCACGATTTATCGCCTGAGGTGAGGGAACGGATTAAGTTGTCCTATGCAAAATACCGCAACAGTTCAAAAGAAATGTTTGTAAATGATTATATAGACTATGTGCAGGGAGAAAGCGCAGGCTCGCTTCGTCTGAACAAACTGTCCCGTGCGATCCTCTTTGATTACTGTCCGTTCTCGGCCGCAGTCCGCGAGGCGGTCAGCACAAACCGCATTTATAAGGATTTGACGGATCGCTATAAGATCAAACACGCTCACATCCTGCGTCTGTCTGACCTCTCGATGCAAAAACTACAAAAGTCCGGACATGATATCCCGGCGGAAATAAAAGAACACCGAAGATTTTTGGAAATGTGACAGCACTCTACCTTGCAAACCCCAACATCAGGTAAACAGTACAGGAGCTTGCGGCAAACACAGCCGCGGCTCCTATTATGATGCCTCCGATAATCCTGTTGCTTTTTATCTTAAAATCCAATCCATCCGCATAAATCCCTAGGAAAAGCGCTTCTACTACAATCAGTAGCGCCACATAGCGGAAATTCTGCGCGCTAAAATTAGAGGAACCAAACGCAAAGCAGCAATAGGAGCCAAACAGGGAAGCATACAGAATTCCGAAAAACAGCTTCCATTCTTTTTTCAGCTCGCTCTTTTTAGAGAACAGCACAGAAAGCATCGCCGCAAACGCAATAAACGCAAGCAAAACGCCCACAATAAACAGCAGCGTCGCAAACGGCGTAATCGCTTCCCACTCCAACCCAAAATTATATTCCCCGAACAGAGAGGTTTTCATCAGCGAAAGGGGCACATTATATTCGTCATAGGCATCGCCGTATGCTTTCATTGCAGGGTAGACGCCATGAATCCGCACATCAAACAGCCGATGAAACAGCCCGGTATATGCAAGCTGCTCCCCCACCGGAGGAATGTAGTTTACCGGCATATCATATAAGACCATATTCCTAACCGTCCACCAAAGTCCTATTGGAAGCGTAACAAGTGCAAAGGCCGAAAACTGCACAAGATATTTCTTCCATTGCTGCCGCTCCTGGATCAGCTTTAATAAAAACAGCGCGGCAACGGCAGGAGCGATTACACCGCCGGACAACTTCGCCATCATGGAAAATCCGATACTGGCACCCAGCAGCAGAATAGCCGGAATCCCCGGCTTTTGATACCATATGACCGCCAGATAAAGAGCCGCCGCCGACAGCGATAGCGACAGTGCATCATTATTAATACTGCCCGCGAGCAGTACATAGATCGGATGAAAGGAAATGAGAAGCATCGCAACACGCATCCCCCACTTTTTCAGGCCAATTTCCTTACAGGTAAAATAGGAAAACAGCATGACGGCTCCCGTATAGCAGAAGGTCAGCGCCTGTATGTTTTCCTGCGCCTGCCGGTAGGCAACGCCCGCGAACGTACACAGCTTCATCCATGCAGCCGCTATGATGTGGTGCAGCGGCGGCTGGAAAAATGCCCAAACCGAACGTGGATCAAAATTCGGAAGCGCCTTATTCTGCAATAGATATTCAATATAACCGGCATGTCCCTCTCCTGTGCCGAAATCAACCACATCATGCTGTCTCGTCCATGTCGCCGTATAGAGCACATAGGCAAGCTTTAAAAATAGACCGAGTGCGATCATAACGGAAACGGCATTCACCGGAAGGTATCTACACAGCGCCGCAGTCAATAAAAGTGCCGCAATAAGCACCATCAGAAGCTGCCACGACTTCAATGACTCCTGCGTCGTATCCAGCCCAAAGCTGATGAATAATGCCACTGCGGCTAAAATCAAAAACGGCTCCCAGCAAACTGTTGATTTTTTATTTTTCATGGACAATGCCTCCATATCCTATTCCAAAATAATAACTCCATCTTATCATATCGACTTTCCAAAATCTACAACTATGTCTATATCTTTTTTTGCGGCACTAAAAATTTTTAAATTTGCATTGCCCGGTAGCGCATGCTATTATTCTATATGGAATCATCTAATTATCAAATATAAAGGGGATCATCATGGGCGGAGTGTTTGGTGTTGTTTCAAAAAAGGACTGTGTTTTGGATATGTTTTTCGGAACCGATTATCATTCTCACCTAGGAACACGCAGGGGCGGAATGGCAGTATACGGGGAAAATGGATTTGATCGGGCGATCCATAATATTCAAAACTCGCCCTTTCGTACTAAATTTGAACGGGATGTCACAGACTTACACGGCACGCTTGGAATCGGCTGTATTTCCGACTATGAGCCACAACCACTGCTAATCCAGTCCCATCTCGGCAGCTACGCGATTTCCACCGTCGGGAAAATCAACAATGTGACCGAACTGGTCAATGACGCGTTTTCCAATGGCCGCACACAGTTTCTTGAAATGAGCGGCAGCAACATCAACCCAACCGAGCTTGTTGCCTCCATTATCAATCAGAAGGATTCCTTTGCGGAAGGGATCGCTTATGCGCAGCAGGTCATCGACGGTTCGATGACCATACTGGTTATGACGGAAAAGGGGCTTTATGCCGCGCGCGATCCCTACGGGCGAACCCCTCTTATGATAGGCGGCAAAAAGGACAGCTACTGCGTCTCGTTTGAAAGCTTTGCTTATATCAACCTCGGCTACAGCGATGAAAAGGAGCTGGGTCCGGGTGAGATCGTTTATATTACCCCAGAGGGCTACGAGACTTTAAAGCCGGCCGGTGACAAAATGAAAATCTGTACCTTCCTTTGGATTTATTACGGTTATCCTACTTCCACTTACGAAGGCGTCAACGTTGAACAGATGCGCTACAACTGTGGCGATATGCTCGCTAAAAGAGACTCTGTCAGACCTGACATTGTCGCCGGTGTTCCCGATTCCGGCACAGCACACGCGATTGGCTATGCGAACCATTCGGGCATTCCGTTTGCAAGACCTTTTATTAAATATACCCCGACCTGGCCGCGTTCCTTTATGCCGGCCGATCAGAGTCAGCGGAATCTGATTGCACGCATGAAGCTCATTCCGATTGACGCTTTAATCCGCAACAAAAGCCTTCTTTTGATCGACGATTCCATTGTTCGCGGCACACAGCTTCGCGAAACGACAGAATTCCTTTACCGAAGCGGCGCAAAAGAAGTGCATATCCGTCCGGCCTGTCCACCTCTGCTATATGGCTGTAAGTTCTTGAATTTCTCGCGCTCCAACTCGGAATATGACCTGATTACAAGACGGATTATCCGTGAGCGGGAGGGAGAGAATATTTCCGATGAGCTGCTCGCCAGCTATGCAAATCCGGACAGCACAAATTATCAGGAAATGATAGAAACAATCCGCCAAAAGCTGGATTTCACTTCCCTTCGTTTTCATCGTCTTGACGATATGATTGCATCCGTCGGGATCGATCCCGATCGGCTCTGCTCCTACTGCTGGAATAAGCAGGGTGACTGCTCCTCCTTCGGCTCCGGCTGCGCGGGCTGCAAGAGCTCGAAGGATAAAGCTTAAAAGGGAAAGCACTTTTAAATTCTATGTTGAGTTTTACTTTGACACAAAATGGCTGCGCATCCGCATCAGTATTTTTTTCTCCATGCGGCTTACCTGCACCTGGCTGATGCCAAGCTGCCTTGCTACCTCCATTTGTGTCACATTCTCATAATAGCGAAGCCGGATCAGACGCTGCTCTTCTTCCTTTAAGCCTTCAATCAACTGGTCGAGCATAATCCGGTTCATCAGTTCCTCATGCTCATCCTTCTCCTGAGAAAGCTTGTCCACAAGATAAATATCGCTTCCGTCCGACTGGTGCACGGATTTATAAATGGATTCCACCTCTGTCTGTGCCTCCAGCGCAATCAGAATATCTTCGACACTGATCTCTGTCTCTTTTTCAATTTCCGAAAGGGTTGGCTCCCGGCCAAGACTTTGGGAAAGCTGCTGAACGGCTCTTTTTACTTTCCAGCCGTTTTCCTTTATACCTCTGGATACCTTAACCATTCCGTCATCGCGAAGGAAACGCTTAATTTCTCCCCCAATCATCGGAACTGCATAGGTCGAAAATTTCACGTCAAAGCTAACATCAAATTTATCGATCGCCTTGATCAGTCCAATGATGCCTATTTGTATCAAATCCTCTATTTCATTGCCGCGACCCCAAAAACGCTTGACCGTACAATGTACGAGCCCAAGATTTTCTTCTATCAGCCTGTCTCTTGCCTGTTTATCCCCCTTGTGTGCCTGTTCAATCAACGCAATGGTATCCATTTATTCACTTCCAAAATATAGCTCTGCAGCATCAATGTCGCCCTTTGTCACTCCAATTGCTTTTTTCATATGTATTCGTGTGCCTGCACCAAACGTCGATTCCACCGTCAATTCGTCCATAAAGGCCTTCATAAATGCAAATCCCATACCGGAGCGTTCCAAATCAGGCCGCGTCGTATACAGCGGCTCCATTGCGCGCTCCACATCCAGAATGCCCTGTCCATCGTCAATGATCTCAATAGACAGAATATGCTGCTCCACCCAGGCGTTCATCACAACGATGCCCTCCTCATTCCCGTAGCCGTGAATGATTGCATTAGTAACCGCCTCGGTAACCGCGGTCTTGATATCCGTCAGCTCCTCAATCGTCGGATTTAAATAGGCTACAAATGCAGCAGCAGCCATTCTTGCCAGCCCTTCATTTGCAGATTTACTCAAAAAAGTCAGCTCCATCCGGTTGCGCGTTTTATCCTCAGCAGGTTCTCCCTCTACCATCATGCCTCCGTAAATATTTTCCTCTCTCTCCTGCATCACTTAATCACCTCCACTAATTTATGAAGTCCCGAAATGCGGAATATTTTCTGCATCCGCGGGTTCACATGAATTGCCATAACTTTTCCCCCAAATATTGCGACCTTCTTATATCGCCCCATAATAACACCGATTCCTGAGCTATCCATAAATTCCGTTTGCTCAAAGTCAAAAATGACATGCGAGATATCCTTCCCCTCAATATGGGCATCCGCCACTTCCCGTATTCGTTCCGATTGATGATGATCAAGCTCTTTGGGCATCCGAATCACCAGGCAGGATTTGATTACCTGAAACTCCTCATTTTCCATTATTGTTCTCCCTTCTGTTTGAAATAAAAAGAAAGCTTGACTATTCCTGTTCAAGCTTTTCTTTCGTGTTTTATAAGTTCTCTTTTGGTACCTTCGATCAACCGCCCGGCGCGGTGATGTAGCCCTCCGCATCCTGCGCGTTTTTTGTATCCGGAAAATCAATCATGATCTGCCGGTACAGTTCGTCCGCCTTGTCTGTATTCCCAGACTGGCGGTAAGCATGTGCTAAATTCATCAGTACATCTGAATTTGTATGATCGAGATTCCATGCCTTCGTATAGTCGCCGATCGCCGTATTGTAATCGCTGGCTTTCATTGCGCTCTTGCCGCTTTCGACATAGCCGGCAATCGCCTTTGCTCCCGCATCATCATATAAAAATGTATACAAAGCCAAAAATGGCTGTGATGCCCCGTTCAAATACTCCTCGGTAATGTTGCCGAGGGCATCCATAATCGTATCCGAATCCTCCGGATCGTTTAGGTAAGCGGTCGTCGCCTGCAGCAGATAATCGGTGATTACAGCTACGCCGGTCGCTCCCGTCAGCTCCTCCACCTGTTTCTCCAACTCTGCCTTTTGAGCCTGCTCCGCCGCGAGCGTCCGTTCAATCTCCTGACGAGTCGCTTTCTCTCCGGCAAGCTCCTCACTCACCTCAATAAACTTCGCGTCATTTTTGTCCGTCTCGATCTCTACCCTAGCCGGCAGAATCAAGAACCAGCAAATCGCAACACCGATTACGATACCGATAATAATATTAATAATACTGGAAAAACCGACTCTTTCACGCGCATACATCGGCTGGATAATCATTTCGTTGCCACTCTGATAACTAAATACCTCTTCCTGAGACTTCTTTTTCTTGGAGCCGGAATATTCCTCCTTCTCCCGCAGAACCGTGTTGATTTCCTTTAAGTATCCCAGCGTCGTCGTATTATTGGCATCAATGAGGTTCGCGCGTAAAAGCGTCCGCCGCGCCTTCTCATAGTCCTCACCGGCAATATATAAAAGTGCCAAAAGCTGATAACCGCTGATCAAATTCCGGTTAATGGATAATACCTTTTTCAATTGAATGACAGCGAGATCCTGACTGCCCTGATAGCAATAGGTCAGCGCCTGATTATATTTTTTGATTGTCTGATTGATCATGTCCAGCTTGGTGGGGTTAGATTGCAGCGCCTGAATATAATCATCGGCAATATTTTTCTTGCTCTCAAGATTTTTACTGATAATCCACTCGCTCAATGCCAAAACTGCTTCGCCCATCTCAAAATAAACAAGTCCCAGCAGGTTTCTCGCATCAATATTTCCTTTATTATATTTTAGACTTTGCTTAAGGCTTACGACCGCACCCGACAGATCTCTGACCTTCGCTTTTTCCAGTCCGTCGTTATACAACCGATTGGATACCCGGAGGATCCGCTTATATACCGCAATATCAGCGCCGCAGCTTGTACAAAAATCCTTTTCAGACAATCGATTCCCGCATACATAACAATTCATACTTTATAGATCCTCACCGTTGTTCATTGTCTTTTGCCTGCTTCAGCATCGTAACTAAAATGTCTGTCATATCTGTCAGATCATGATTATAAACCGCATCCTCAACATCCTCTACCTCCATGCTGGGATGAAATTTTTTTAATTCCTCTTCAAAATTAATCATCTTATTTTCCTCCCGCACTGATTGCCTGCAGCCGTTCTTTTACCTGTTCCATCATCTGCGTATACTTTTCAAGCTTTTCCTGCTCCTCGCGGATTTTTTCAGCCGGAGCCTTGCTCGTAAATCTCTCATTGCCAAGCATCCCTTTTACGCGCGTAAGCTCTCCCTCCAGACGCTTTTCCTCTTTTTGCAGACGCTCAATTTCCTGCTTAAGGTCAACAAGTTCCGCAAATGGAATATAAACCGAAGCATTCGGAATTACGACGGAAACCGCATCGTCGGCAATGCCTGTCCTGTCCCGTTGCAGTGTTACTACGGAAGCAAAAGAAAGGGATGCAAAAAACAGCTTTCCTTCCTCAAAGACCTGTAACAGCTCCTCGTTTTCCGATACGACAAATACCTGCGCTTTCCTGCTCGGCGGCACATTCATTCCCGTGCGCACGTTCCTGACTCCCCGGACAGCCTCCTTAATCAGCTCGATCGCCTTTTCTTCTGCCGCAAAATCACGCTCCAACGTAAACTGCGGCCAGCTGGAAATCATGATAGACTCCTCTTCGCTCTGCAGCGTGCAGAAAATCTCCTCCGTAATAAACGGCACGTACGGATGCAGCAGCTTCAGCGCGTCAATCAGTACTTCCCGCAGTGTATACAGCGCCGCATTTTGGGAAAGAATGTCGTCACTGTTATAGAGCCTCGGCTTTACCATCTCAATATACCAGTCACAGAATTCATCCCAGATGAAATCGTATACCTTCTGTACGGCGATGCCCAGCTCATAGCCTTCCATGTTGTCCGTAACTTCCTTTACGACATGGTTCAGCTTGGACAGAATCCACTTATCAACCGGCTCCAAATCTGCTTTCTCCGGCTTTGTGACTGTCTTTCCTTCCATATTCATCATAATGAAACGAGAAGCATTCCATACCTTATTGGCGAAATTCCTGCTCGCTTCCATTCTCTCGTAGTAAAAACGCATATCATTGCCCGGCGCGTTGCCGGTCATCAACGTCATGCGCAGCGCATCGGCGCCGTATTGATTGATAAGCTCAAGCGGATCGATCCCGTTTCCTAAGGATTTGCTCATCTTGCGGCCGAGGGAATCCCGCATAAGCCCGTGGATCAGAACCGTATGGAAGGGGGAATGTCCGGTATGCTCGATACCTGAAAATACCATTCGGATCACCCAGAAGAAAATAATATCATAGCTCGTCACAAGCACGTCGGTCGGATAGAAATAGTCCAAATCCTCCGTCTTTTCCGGCCAGCCGAGCGTGGAAAACGGCCACAGTGCCGAAGAAAACCACGTATCAAGTGTATCCTCATCCTGCCTCATCCTCGTACAGCCGCACTTTAGACATACGTCAGGCGCTTCCTTGCCGACGAAAAGCTCACCGCAGTCTTCGCAATAATAAGCCGGGATTCGGTGCCCCCACCAAAGCTGACGGCTGATGCACCAATCCCTGATGTTTTCCAGCCAGTGCATATATACTTTATCAAAACGCTCCGGCACAAACTCAAGTGTACCAATCGGAAGCTCCTCACCCCTTCTTGCTGCCTTTAATACCTCGATCGCAGGCTTTGCAAGCTCTTCCATCGCAACAAACCACTGCTGCTTTGCCATCGGCTCAATCGTACAGCCACATCGATCATGCGTACCAACGTTATGAGCGTGCTCCTCAATCTTTTCAAGTAATCCCTGCGCCGTTAAATCGGCAACAATCTGCTTCCTCGCTTCGTAACGCTCCATCCCGGCATACTTGCCGCCTTCTTCGTTAATCGTGGCGTCATCATTCATCACGTTAATGATCTCCAGATCATGACGCTTTCCAACTTCAAAATCATTAGGGTCGTGTGCAGGCGTGATTTTTACGACACCCGTTCCAAATTCCTGATCTACATACGCATCTGCAACAACCGGTATTTCCTTATTAACAAGCGGAAGAACCACACTCTTTCCGATGAGCTCCTGATATCGTGCATCTTTCGGATTGACCGCAAGCGCCGTGTCGCCGAGCATCGTTTCCGGCCTTGTCGTCGCTACGGTGACGTAATTAAAAGGATCTGCCTGTTCAGGTGTCCTTCCTTCAATTGCCGCCTTTGCTTCATCAGTTCCGGCAACCGGATATCTGATGTGCCAGAAATGACCCGCCTGCTCCTCGTGCTCGACCTCCGCATCGGAAATCGTCGTATGACATACCGGACACCAGTTGACAATACGGCTGCCTTTATAAATATAACCTTTCTCGTAAAGGTTGATAAAAACCTCTTCAACCGCTCTAGAGCACCCCTCATCCATCGTAAAACGCTCTCTGTCCCAATCGCAGGAGGAACCGATTTTCTTTAGCTGATCCACAATGGCGCGGCCATATTCCTCCCGCCATTCCCATGTACGCTTTAAAAATCCTTCTCTGCCAAGCGCGGCTTTATCGATGCCCTCCTCCTTTAAGGCGGCTGTCACCTTAACCTCCGTCGAAATCGCGGCATGATCCGTCCCCGGCACCCAAAGCGTGTTATAACCCTGCATCCGCTTAAATCGAATCAGGATATCCTGCATCGTATTATCAAGCGCATGTCCCATATGCAACTTGCCTGTAATATTCGGAGGAGGCATCACGATCGTAAATGGCTTTTTACTCCTGTCAATTTCCGCATGAAAATACTTCTTTTCAAGCCACTTCTGATACAGCCTGTCCTCCAGTCCGTGCGGATCGTATATTTTTGCAAGCTCCTTACTCATTTGTTTTCCCTCCTGAATGAAAGTGCATAGTATTTTATTGCATAGGAAATTTATGGAAATTTCTTTTGTAATAAAAAAGCCCCTGCCACACCTATAGCAAGGGCGAGAAATTCGCGGTACCACCTTGATTTATCACTTGTTCTGTAACGTGGATAAGACGGATATCGCACGACCTGACGCCGGGATATCGGTTCAAAAGCTACCTTCCGCATACTCTTCTCCGGGCAGCCTTGCAGCCGGCGGACCGCCCTCTCTGGTGAGTTCCTATACGTACTCCTCTTTCTCACAACCATTTTGTATTTCTTTAATTTTATTCATCATAATAAAGAATGCACGATTTGTCAAATAGTTTTAAAGTTTTCGATCAAATCTGCGGTTAAATCCCGACTGAGCTGCTGCCGACAACCTCTACCTTAATCAGGTTTGTATTGCCCTGTGTGTCCACAGGCACTCCTACCGTAACGACAACCTTGTCCCCATCCCCGACCATGTCAAGCTTCTTTGCACAGTCGATGCCGTGGCGCAGCAAGTCGTTGGCCGTGTTCTGAAACAATGCCAGCACCGGCGTTACACCCCAGGAAAGCGCAAGCTGATGGAACGTCTTTTCCGAATAAGTAGCGGCGATAATCGGAGACTGCGGGCGGTATTTAGAAATGATCCTTGCCGTCCTTCCGCTCTTTGTGATTGCAATAATCGCCTTTGCATGCAGATCCCTTGCCGCACGGCACGCCGCATCACAAATCGCGTCAGGCGTCGTCTCATTACTATCGATTTCATAACGCTTATCCGCGTAAAGCTTCATATCGAACATATCATGCTCCGCCTGATTTGCGATCTTTGCCATCGCACGGACTGCCTGCACCGGATATTTGCCCATCGCTGTCTCTCCGGAAAGCATCACGGCAGAGGTGCCGTCAAACACCGCATTGGCAACGTCGGTAATTTCCGCTCTCGTCGGATTCGGATGCTCAATCATGGAATCCAGCATCTGCGTCGCGGTAATCGCCATCTTCCCCTCCTGATAGCAGCGCTTGATAAAACGCTTCTGGAGACCGGGCAAACGCTCAAACTCGACTTCCACGCCCATATCGCCTCTCGCTACCATAATGCCGTCGGAATGTGCAAGGATTTCTTCAAAATTATCCACACCCTCGGTATTTTCAATTTTAGATATAATTTTAATTTCATGACCGCCGTAGTAATCGATGAATTTCCTCAGCTCAATGACATCCTCTCTTCTTCTGACAAAAGAAGCTGCGATAAAATCCACCTTCTGCTCGATGCCAAAACGCACATCCTCTTTATCCAACTCGCTCATATATGGCATTTGCAGCTTGATGCACGGAACGTTTACACCCTTATGGTTACTGATTTTCCCGCCGTGTACAACGGTGCAAATAATGTCCGTTTCCGTGCAGGAATTGACGCGCAACTCAATATTTCCGTCATCCAGCAATACCTTATCTCCTTTGCCAAGCTGCGCCGGAAGATCCTGATAAGTAACCGTTACACACTTTTTCGTTCCTTCTGTTTCTTTTGTTGTCAGAGTGAATGGTTCGCCTTCCGCAAGAAGCTCGGAACCGTTCTTAAAGTTTCCAATTCTGATTTCCGGTCCTCTTGTGTCAAGAAGAACAGCGGCCGCCACTTCCATTTTATCCCGTACCGCGCGAAACATCTCAATCGATTCCTTATGATATTCATGGTCGCCATGTGAAAAATTCAATCTTACCACATTTAGGCCGCTTTCAATCAGTTTTTCAATCATTTCGGGACTTCTCGTCGCAGGTCCCAACGTACAGACTATCTTCGTTTTTCTCATTCTACTCTGCTCTCCTCTTTATTACCCAGCATATTATCATCTCAGTTTCACAAGCAATTATAATATCAGACATTTATAAAAAATGCAACAGCGTCATTAAAATTTCACAATTTTCACAATTTATCCTAAATTTCCACAAAAGTAAGCACAGCGGCGCTTCTTGGGCCAAGTGTCAGCCTGCCGGAGGTTAATAACTTTTTGGGAAACGGATTTTCCTGCGCCGTATCTACGACATGCTGCCATTTTCCACGACCGCCTAAGTCAGGCAGTTCCATCGTCTCAGACTCCCAATAGATATTGAAGGCCACATAAACGATATCATCCTTGGAACGGCTGCGTCCCGCAAACATGACCCCCACCTGTTTGCTTTCCCACGAAAAATCCGATGCAAACGGTTTGTTTCCATGTGCACTGATCTGCGGAAAATCAAGAGAACACCGCTTCAGTCTTTTACGCAGAACCGCATGGGATTTTCGAAAACGAATCATAAACTGAAAAAATTCAAACAAATCCCGGTTTTCTTTAAGCAGTCCCCAATCCAGCCACGAAATCTCGTTGTCCTG
This sequence comes from uncultured Lachnospiraceae bacterium, assembly GCA_964566545.1. Classification (GTDB taxonomy): domain Bacteria; phylum Bacillota; class Clostridia; order Lachnospirales; family Lachnospiraceae; genus JAEYFP01. The sequence goes on from CAZMIX010000027.1 coordinate 22,465, forward strand.
ACAGTATGGGTTATTATTCCCAAACTGCGTATTTCCGAATTCATCTCCGGCATAGAACATCGGCGTACCCATGCTGCAAAACAGGCTTACGCATGCATTTTTAATCATGCGTCTGCGAAGAGACAGAACCTCTTTGTTTTGCGTCAGTCCTTCTTCTCCGCAGTTCCAGGAATTTCCGTTATCATCGCCATCCGTATTGTTCCAGCCATTCGCTTCGTTGTGTTTCTGGTTGTAGGCATATAAATCATAGAGTGTAAAGCCGTCATGACAGGTCAGGAAGTTCACCGACGCATTACGACCCCGGGTTTCCTCGGGATACAGATCAGCAGAACCAGTCAGGCGGAGCACCGCCGCCCGCGCCATCCCGTCGTCGCCTTTTAAGAACTTACGCATGTCATCCCTGTATTTCCCGTTCCATTCCGCCCATCGATTCCAGGACGGAAAGCTGCCGACCTGATAAAGGCCGCCCGCATCCCATGCCTCCGCAATCAGCTTGACATCGCCCAAAATCGGATCAAAGGCCAGACTCTGCAAAAGCGGCGGCTTGCTCATCGGAGAGCCGTCCTCATTCCTTCCAAGAATCGAGGCAAGATCAAACCGAAAACCGTCAATGCGATAGTTGATGACCCAGTAGCGCAGGCACTCCAAAATCATCTGCTGTACGATCGGATGGTTGCAGTTAAGCGTATTGCCGCAGCCGCTGAAGTTATAATAATGTCCATCCGGCGTCAGCATATAGTAAATGTTGTTGTCCACCCCTTTAAAGGAAAAGAACGGGCCGAACTCATTGCCCTCTCCGGTATGGTTGAACGCCACATCCAAAATGACCTCAATGCCATTTTCGTTTAAAGTCTTGATTAGCTCCTTTAACTCCCTTCCCTCATAATTCTGCTCGCGCTCCGAGCTGTAGCACGTATTGGGTGCAAAAAAGCTGACGGTATTATAACCCCAGCACTCTAGTAGCTCTTTTCCGTCGATTTCCCGCCGGTTCAGCATTTCGTTAAATTCAAATACCGGCATCAGCTCGACACAGTTGACCCCAAGGGAACGCAGGTAGGGTATCTTTTCCCTGATACCGTCAAACGTACCCGGAGCACTCACGCCTGAGGAAATATGCTGCGTAAAGTTTCGCACATGCAGCTCATAGATGATCAGATCCTCCATCGGTATAAGCGGCTGCTTCGCATCGCCCCAGTCAAAATCATTTTTAACAACACGCGCCTTATAAAAATCACTATCGTCAAATTTTTCTCCCCACATACTTTGTCCTGTAACGGCACGCGCATATGGGTCAAGAATATACTTTGTCCTGTCAAACAGCAGCCCCTTTGCCGGGTCATAGGATCCGTCAAAGCAATAAGAATATTCGATATCCTCGACATCCAGTCCGAAGACAAACATCGAAAAGGTATTTCCAATCCGGTAGTGCTTCGGAAATTTCAATACGGCAAACGGCTCCGTCTCTCTATGATGAAACAGCACAAGGCTACAATCCGTCGCGTTATGGGAATGCACGGTAAAACTGACACCGTGCGCAAATGCTGTCGCACCGTTGATATCAAAAAAGCCGGGACGCACTTGAAATCCATTGATTTTATCCAACGGTTTAAAATTATTCGTGGTATAAAGCTCTCTTTTCAAAATTTCTGCCCCTTTATCAAACGACTACGCGGTTTCTCCCGCCTTCTTTTCCTTTGTAGAGCTTCTCGTCGGCCTCCTTGATCTGAAGGTTGATCGGCACCTCCGCCTGATTTTTTGCAACGCCGAAGGTCATCGTAACCGTATGCTCTTTTCCCTCATGCAAAACCTTATTATCTCTGACCGCATGCAGGATTTTATCTGCGGCGATGCCCGCCGCTATCGTCTCCATGTTTTCAAATGCAAACAAAAACTCTTCCCCGCCCCAACGAGCGACAAATCCCCGTCCTCTCATTTCATCATTCAGTACGCGCGCAACCTCTTTTAAAACAACATCCCCACACTCATGCCCAAAATCATCATTGAACTTTTTAAAAAAGTCAATATCTCCCAGCGCAATTACAAACGAAGTGCCCTTTTTCCGGAATTCATCCAACTTTTTTTCTCCGCTCCTTCTATTATACAGACCCGTCAGCACATCCCGTTCAATTAGCTTTCGAAGCGACTTCTGTAGGGTGATGGTGAGACGAGCCATCTCGCCAAGCTCATCCTCTCTGGACAATACGAGCGGATCCAGCGACGATTCAAGGTTGCCAAGCGAAATATCTTTTAGGAAATCCATCATGCGTTTGATTACCATAACCATTTTGGAAGCAAAACGGACAATAAACCACGCTGTAATGAGCAGCGTCAAAATCATAATTGCAAGATTTTTATATACAGCCTCTTTTACGCTGTCTACGATCTGCTCCGCAGGCTTGCCCACCCCGATCATACCGAGACATACTTCGCCGTCTTTGGAGAAAATCGGCTCATAATAGGCAAAATAGGGGACGCCGTTGATTTTTATATTGTTAAAAAAATGCGGCATTTTTTTCTCCAGAACCTCCCTCACAATCTGTATATTGGCTCCGGTATTGGTAAAACGGTCGCTCACATCATCCTGAATCGTCGTTATCAGACGTGTATCATAGAAAAAAAGGGAAATCTCCAAATTGCTTTCTTCTTTGATTGCGTCAATAAGCGCATAATCACCGGTTAAAAGATGATCCCCTTTATAATAGGAAACATCCTCTCCGTTGATCACAATATTGTAGTCTCCAGGATACATAATATCAAACGCCAACAGCACGGAAATCCCCACATTTTTCATATTATTCGCCGCTTCCTCCTGAATGCTGGCAGAAAGCGTTCTGGAGCTGTAGACAATCATGACCAGCCCAAACAAAAAAAGCGGCAGCAGGGTCATATACAAAAATGTGCTGTACAAACTTTTTGAACCGACTCTCTTAATCCTCACAAGCTTCATAGTCGTTCCTCCGATTTAGAATATTTCGCGCAGCGCCGCACAAAGCCGCGCATTGTCAGCATCTTCACGTACCGCAATTCTAATATAGTTCTTCCCTTCAAAACCTTTTTTTGTGCTGCAGTCCTTGATCAATATCTCATATTCCTCCAAAAGCCGGATCGCAAGCGCCTCGGCCGATTGGGGAACTGTCTTTGCAGCTGAGGATATCTCCGCCGGAAGCAGCTCACACAGGATATAATTTGCCGCTGACCGAATCGGTCGAATACCTTTGATTTTGGAAAGCTCACCAAACAGGCTGCTGCGGCTCTCCCTGATCCGCACCAAAGATGCCACATAGTCCGCCGTATACTTCTCCGCAATCTGCAAATAAAATTCCGCAAACGAATTGATGTTCCAGATCGCCGTCTCGGACTTGATCTGTTTTATCAGCATCCTATCTGAGGAAGCCAGCACACCGAGACGCAGCCCCGGCACACCGAATGATTTTGAAATACTTTTCACTACAACAAGATTTTTATATTCTTCTAAAATATCGTTCTTTAAAAGGGAGTTTTGATTCTCCTGCGCATCCGGGTCAATATCTGCAAAATCCACAAATGATTCATCTAAAAGCAGCCGGATATTACACATTCGGCACCAGTCGGCAAGCATATAAATGCCGGAGCGATCGATAAAGCTACCCGATGGATTATCCGGATTGATGAGAATCAGCTGCCGGATGTCCTTGCCCTCAAAGAACTCCATCAGCTCCTTTGCAGTATAGGAATAGTCCGCATGATTCGGGTAAAAAGCGACAATTTCCTCCGGCTTCATACGATTCGGATATTCTTCAAATGTGGGGTAGACCACTCCGGTCAATCCCGGAAATGTACTCATATATGCCTTGATCAGTTCAGCCGCGCCGTTTCCGACACAAATCTGATCCTGCTTTAAACCAAAGTATTTAGCAGCCAAAAGACTGTTAACCGACATGCCTGACGGGTATTCGCAAAGAAGCGTGTCGAAGCCGGCCTTCAGTTCCTCCTTCAGACGGCTGCACGGATAATAGGGATTCACAAGATAGCAGAAATCCTTCAGCCTTTCATAGCGCCAGTAGCCGCCATAGCGGTTTTGAATTTTATGTAGCTTTTCAGCTCCTGATGAAAAAATTGTCTCCGCAATGTCCAGATCCTGCACATCGTCGATCTCATACCATTTTTCATTCTCAAGCGAACATGCCTTTAGTTCGCACTGATTGAGCAGCGTAATGACCTTTAACACCTGCTCGTAATATTCGTTGTGTCCAAGCGCCTTGCAGTAAGCTTCAAGAAACGGCACGTAAGAAGTTTCTGAAAACGCCTTACTGAATTTATATATATTGACGGTCTTAAAATAGTCTCCCGTACACTTAAAATCAAATTCTTTTTTAGAAATAAACCGGGTGATGTTATTTTCGGCATCGAGTGTCACAACGGTTCCATCCATCCAGCTCTCATAACGAGCCACGAGCGCAAGCGTTGGATAGGGATTGTTAAGCAGCCGGTCTAACAGCCGATCCTCAAACACGATGTCTGATTCGAGCAGCAGCGTATCCTCCCTGAGCATATAATCCCTCGCTAAATAGAGCGAATATATATTGTTTGTTGAGTTATAAACCGTATTTTCCACAAATACGACCGGCGTTTTGATCGGCAGCGTCCGTACATACGCCTTCAGCTTCTCCGCCTCATAGCCGACTACAAGCACAATTTTAGAAAGCGCATATCTGTCAAGCGCGGTTAGCGCACGTTCGATCATCGTTCTTCCATTCACCTCGACCATACACTTCGTGGCGTTGCTCGTAAGCTCCTTCAATCGTTTTCCCATACCTGCCGCTAAGATAATCGCCTGCATCCTTTAGCCCTTTTCCTTTACGTTCCTCTGCCGTGTTTCACTGTTATATAGTATAACAATTTTCTTACGGAAAAGCAATTTAGGAAGTTTTTTTATTGACTCTTCCGTGATGAAGCGATAAACTATGGAAAAAAGAATCTACATTCAAAGCATGAGGAGGAATTATTTATGAAAAAATCAAAAGATACAAAATTTGTTGTTGCGGCTGCGATGCTTGCCGCGCTCACCTGCATTGCGACGATGATTATTAAAATACCGACGCCTACATTTGGCTATATTCATTTAGGCGACGGCTTTGTCCTGCTTTGCGGCATTTTGCTAGGGCCTCTTTATGGTGCGCTTTCCGCCGGCATTGGCTCTCTGTTTGCCGACCTGTTTTCCGGCTATGCCGCTTTTGCGCCGGCAACCTTTGTCATCAAGGCTGTTACCGCCCTGATTGCATCGCTGTTATTTCGTCTGCTGAAAAAGTTATTCGCCTCCGCTTCGGGAGAATATGCCGGCGTTCTGATCGCGGGTGCCGCCGGAGAGGCCTTTATGGTGATCGGTTATTTTGTATATGAGATTTTCCTCGCGATGATCGCTGCCGGACAGTTTACGAATACGACCTTCACGGCAGGCGTCAGCTCCTCCGCCACGGGCATTCCGTTCAATATCGTACAGGGCTTTTCCGGCATTGTCATCACGGTGCTTTTACTGCCCCTACTTAAAAAAATCCCGGATATTCGCATGTGGATCAGCGCCGAATAACAGAAGCTTTTTGCAGCAGAAACCGGTTCTATTTTCTCCGCCTGTAGCTTCCGAGCTTTCCGCCGATGCTACCCGTTTCTTTGGCAGACAGCGATTCCCATCCATCGGTAAGCACGCGATCCAAAAGACCCATTTCTGCTGCAATTTCATATTTCATCTTTTCTTCCTCGGACAGTTCCCGCGGATAGCGCAGTTCTTCCTTCTTTTTTTTGCCCATAAAAATACTCCTTCTATATAGACTCTATATAAAAGAAGTATTTCATAATTTTTAGTAAATATTCACGGAACCGATAGTCCTCACATTGATTTTTCCGGCATAACGATGGCGGCGATAAAGTAAGCCAAAATACCCCACCCCATACACATAAACACAACCATGATCAGGCGTACGATTGTCGGATCCATATTCAAATATTCCGCAAAACCGCCGCAGACTCCACAAATCATTCTTTCTGTCCTTGATTTCGTCAATCTCCTGTATTCATCCTGCATGTTTAACTCCTCCTTCCGGTTTACTGTCATTCAAAAGAAATATCAATATTGCCCATTGCACACTCTAAATCCATCTTTTTCCCTGCGCCGTTATCAACTCTTTTTTCGCTGATCCCACTAAAAGTGATGCGGCCTTCTGACTGCTGATCGATCGTCACGCTGCCGAGAGCGGCTTCAATATCATAATCATAATCCTGATACTTTCCGTCTATGGAGATTTCAATCTCTCCAAGCGCGCAAGAAACATCCAAATCACCACTTATATTGCCGTCATACGACAGCTTGCCTGCACCGGCTTCGAAACGCACATCTTGAACCGTACAATTGCTGCAGTCTGCTTTGCCCGCGCCGATTTCCATCCGCAGCTTATCCAACGTCAAATCTCTGCAGATAAGCTCGCCTGCGCCAACCTCTACCGTCATTTCCTCCGCTGTCAGACCTTTGATGGTCCCTTTTCCGGCGCCAAGCTCCAACTTGACAAATTCAAATTCAGCTCCTTTTGGAACATACAGCATCAACCTCTCTTTGGAAGAAAACTTTAAATGATGCCGAATATTCTTTATATACAGCGTACCATTTTGCACGGAGCATTTTAAGTCGGGCACATTCTGGGCGGCGATCTTATAAACATCTCCATCCCACTCTTGTACCTCAAACTCACACGTGCCGACTTGCATGGAAAGCTCTTCAATCTCTTCTTTGGCGCAAATATTATCATTTTCATAGTAACCGCCTGCGGTTTCCGTATAAAAGAAATCATCGGCTTTTATATCGATATCTGAATTGACGACCACAGTTTCAAATACTGCCGCATTAGCGTAAAACGGATAGGAAAAACCGCCCCTAAGCGCAATCTCTTCTGTCTGACGCAGACCGCCGAAAATGCCGCCGATCAGAATTAGCACAAGTCCGATGGCACAAAGCCCTGATGCAACAACCAGACATCTTTTTATAAAGTTGTTCATACGATGATCTCCTTCCTCTGAAACGGCGTGCCGCACAGCTTCACAATGCCTCTAAATACTGCCGGCAGCAGCTTTGCGCAAATGAGGATCGTCAATATCAGAAACAAAAGTCCGATCGCCAGTGTCAACAGTCCTGCCCCAAGCACGATAAAGCCCACAAGCGGAACATGGAACAAATAGAAAAACCCAAAAATGACCGCCGTAATTCCAGCCGCCAGACAGCCAACCGCCGCCAGACCGAAGCCGATCACAAGAGCAGCCAGCGTTACAAGAATGGAAAACGCAATCGATAAAACGACGATTCCCACCGTTAGCCCGATCGGGATGATGATCGGCGCAGCAAGGATACAAAGGAGCGTTAACAGCACTACCTTAACTCCGTTATTATTTGACATCTTGATACCTTCCTCCTATGTTTTATGTATGAAGCTTACTACACAAAAAAGAGGCTGTAAATAGGATTCCGACAGGTCGTGACAATTGTCACGCGAAGTTATGACAAACTGTATGAGACCGCATGACTCAGTTTTCCTGTGTCAAGCTTATGTTTGAATGGAAGCGGAATTCGCTGCCGCTTTTCCTTAAAATGACATTCCAAAGGCTCTCGTTACCGGCCTTTGTATAAAAGATGCTGTAAACCCCGTCGCCGTCGACACTTCCCGCCGTACAGGTGATCTCGCGCAGCACAATATCGCTTTTTCTTATGTAAAAAGCATCATAATCGCCGCTATACGGGCAGTCCGGTTTTCCGTCCAGTTCTGCCAGACCGATTCCTGTCATTTCATGCAGAAGCGCCTCCAAATAAAATGAAGGATATTTTACCAGATCGATCTTTGTTGTTTTCCCAAAGAGTATGGAGGCCTCGGTCTTCTCCTTTTCAGAAAGCTGTTCGCCGGTAGAGCCGATACATTTCATTACCGCCGTCAAATCGATATGAGAAGGAATCTCATAGCCGCAGGATAAAAAACCATTCGTTCTCGCATCATTGAAATAATCGGTAAAAAAATCCAGCTCTTCCTCTGTCAGCTGTGTACTGACCATCTCTACTGCCGCCGCCCCGCCTACGTCTTTTGCACCATTTGGTGCCGCGGCGTTCGCGCCTTTCGTCTGATCCTGCTCCACGGGTATCTCAGCATCCGACACCCCATTTTCAGGGTATGACAAAGAAGAGGCAGCGTCCTCTGCCTCTTCCGTATTTTTTTCGTTGTGCTCCTTAAGCGGTATGACCGGCTCCTGTGCCAGAATATCCTGCCGTCTGCCGCAGCCGATGCAGCCTGATAAAAGCAGGATCACCAGTCCGGCAGCCATCATCTGCCCTTTCATTTGTTCCGTTGCTTTCAACCTTACCCCCTGATCATTCTCAAACCTCGCTTCGTACGGTTTTAGTCCTGTTTTACGCGGGCAACAAGCGATCCGTCCGCCACATCGAGCAGGATTGTGTCACCCTCCTTCACGCCGTCGGACAAAATCAGCCTGGCTGCGAGCGTCTCGACATGCTTCTGGACGTAGCGCTTCAACGGCCTTGCGCCGTATACGGGATCATAGCCGTTTTCCACAATAAAACGCTCCGCTTCCTCCGTCAGCGCGATGCGCAAATTCCGATCCGACAGACGCCGGTTCAAATCAGCCACTAACAATTTAATGATACCGCCGATGTTGCCCTTTGTCAAAGGCTTGAACAAAATCATTTCATCCAGACGGTTCAAAAACTCCGGCCTAAAATGCACACGCAGTTCATCCATGACAAGATCCTCCGCCTCCGGCTTAATTATACCGTCTGCATCGATGCTCTCTAACAGGTATTCCGAGCCAATATTGGATGTCATGATCAGGATCGTATTTTTGAAATCCACGGTTCTGCCCTGCGAATCGGTGATCCTTCCGTCATCCAACACCTGAAGAAGTACATTGAACACATCGGGATGCGCTTTTTCGATTTCATCGAATAGCACGACCGAGTATGGCTTTCTCCTGACCGCCTCAGTCAACTGGCCGCCCTCCTCATAGCCGACATAACCGGGAGGCGCACCAATCAGACGAGATACGGAATACTTCTCCATGTACTCGCTCATATCGATCCGCACCATATTGCCTTCGTCGTCAAATAAACTCTGCGCAAGCGCTTTTGCAAGCTCCGTCTTACCGACACCGGTCGGTCCTAAGAACAGGAACGAGCCGATCGGCTTTGTTGGGTCCTTGATGCCCGCCTTGGAGCGGATGATCGCCTCCGTCACCTTCGTCACGCCCTCGTCCTGCCCGATGACACGTTTATGTAGCTCCTCATCCAGATGCAGCGTTTTGCTGCGTTCGCTTTCCGTCAGCTTTGCGACCGGAATCCCTGTCCAGCGCGAAATAATTTTTGCGATTTCCTCCTCTGATACATTTTCACGCACGAGGGAAAGCCCCTCATTCTTTACCTTTTCTTCCTCGATCGAAAGCTGCGTCTTGAGTTTCGGCAGTCTGCCGTATTGCAGCTCGCCGACCTTGCTTAAATCACCTTCGCGGCTTAAGATTTCGATCTGATTGTTGACTTCCTCGATTTCCTCACGCAGCTTTTGCAGCTTTTCGAGAGAAGCCTTTTCGTTTTCCCACTGAGCCATGCGCGTATTTTTCTCATCGCTCAGCTCCGCTAGCTCCTTCTGCAACGCCGCAAGGCGATCCTTGCTCAGCGTATCCGTTTCCTTTTTCAGCGCCTCGGCCTCGATGGACATCTGCGTAACCTTCCGGCTCAGCTCGTCCAGCTCCGTCGGCATCGAATCCAGCTCTGTCTTGATCAGCGCGCACGCCTCATCGACAAGGTCGATCGCCTTATCCGGCAAAAACCGGTCGGAAATATACCGGTGTGACAATACCGCCGCCGACACAAGAGCCGCATCCGTGATTTTTACATGATGGAAATTCTCATACCGCTCCTTCAAACCACGCAGGATCGAAATGGTATCCTCCACGGTCGGCTCATCCACTAAAACAGGCTGGAAACGTCTCTCCAGAGCCGCATCCTTTTCGATATACTGCCTGTATTCATCGAGCGTCGTCGCGCCGATACAATGCAGCTCGCCTCTGGCAAGCATGGGTTTTAGCATATTGCCCGCGTCGAGCGAGCCGTCCGTCTTTCCTGCGCCGACGATCGTATGAAGCTCATCGATGAACAAAATCATCTGCCCGTCGGAGTTTTTCACATCCTCAAGCACCGCCTTTAAACGCTCCTCAAATTCGCCGCGGTATTTCGCGCCAGCCACAAGCGCCCCCATATCCAACGAGAAAACCTTTTTATCCTTGAGACCCTCCGGCACGTCACCGCGCACGATCCTTTGTGCGAGTCCTTCCACGACCGCCGTCTTGCCC
>CAZMIX010000027.1:32842-34082 GCA_964566545.1 uncultured Lachnospiraceae bacterium
CCGGCTCTCCGATCAGCACCGGATTATTTTTCGTCTTTCTTGACAAAATACGGATCACATTCCTGATCTCGTTATCCCTGCCGATGACCGGGTCAAGCTTCTGGCTTCTGGCGCGCTCCACCAGATCCTGCCCATACTTTTCGAGTGTATCATAAGTGGCCTCCGGGTTGTCGCTCGTCACGCGCTGATTCCCCCGTACCGTCGAAAGCGCCTGCAAAAAACGCTCACGCGTGATGCCGTATTCCTTAAAAATTGCCTTCATGGCCTCGTTCGGATATTTCAAAAGCGCAAGGAACAGATGCTCCACCGAAACATACTCATCTCCCATCTGCTTCGCCTCATCCTCGGCATGAATCAGCACCTTATTCAGATGCTGCCCGATATAAACCTGTCCGCCCTGCACCTTGACGCGCTTTTCCAGCCAGTTCCCCGCATTGTTGACAAAATGCTCCTTCTGAATTTCCATTTTTTCAATCAGCTTTAAAATCAGGCTGTCCTCCTGCGTTAAAAGTGCATACAAAAGGTGCTCCTGCTCGATTTCCTGATTGCCAAACTCATAGGCCAGCTTTTCACATGCGTTGACCGCTTCTATTGATTTCTGCGTAAATTTACTGATATTCATCCGATCGCCTCCTCGCTCCATCCACCATTTTCTGTCTGTTATATAACATATATCACATACTGTTAGCAGTGTCAATAGGCGAGTGCTAATTTTTTAATTATTTTTTGCGAATAAAATTTTTACAAAAAAACTACTGCATTGAATAATCAATGCAGTAGTTTGATTTATACAAATTACTAACTATTTTGCCTAATACTTTTAAATATTTTTGTTTATGACATGGAATCGATCGTAAGCTGAAGAGCTTCCAAAATATCCAGCATAGCGCTGTTTAATGATTCCGCATCTTCTTCCGTGATAGATTCCTGTGTGATTTGACCCATCTGTTCAATAACATCTGCTGCGTCTGCCATTGTTGCCTCAATATCTTCGTCTGCCGCAACTTCATCTGAATTATATAGTTCAGCTACTGCATCATAAGCTTCTTTCATGACTGCAAAATTTTCCTGAAGCGCAGCAAATGTCTCATCTGATACCATTTCTCCATCTGCAGTTGCTTCTGTCTCCACTGCTTCTTCTGCAACTTCCTCAGAACTGCCACCACATCCTGTTACGAGTACTGCTACCATTGCGGCAGATATCAATACCGATAAAATTTTCTTTTTCATAATAAACTCT
>CAZMIX010000028.1:0-30932 GCA_964566545.1 uncultured Lachnospiraceae bacterium
TACAAGGTGATCAATTCAGAGGGAAAAGAACGAAAGGGAACGATGTTTGCCGCGACAAAGGAGCAGGCATCCATGCGTTTGAAATCGGATGGACTGATTGTGTCGGAACTTGCGGAGATTTCCTTAAAAAACAAATGGAGCCTGCGTTCACGTGCAATCCGACCATGTGATTATGCGATGTTTTGCAGCCAGTTTGCGCGTATTTTGCATGTGGGCATCAATCCGGTAAATACGCTGCAGATTTTAGTGGAGCAGACGGAGAACAAACGGTTGAAACGAGGTGTGACGGCGTTAGCCGATTTAGCAGGAGCCGGAGAATTGCTGTCTCTTGCGATGAAAAAGCAGGGCGGGATTTTTCCGGCGCTGCTGATTCGTGCTGTCGAGGAGGCCGAAATTACAGGAAGTCTTGATAAAGCGTTTACTTATATGGCGGCTCAGTTTGAGTCGGAGGAAAAGCTGAAGGAAATGACAAAAAAAGCTTTTTATTATCCGGCGTTTGTTGCTGTAGTCTGTCTTTTTGTCGCAGTTGTTATGCTGCTCGTAGTCATTCCCCATTTTGTCGGCATGTTTGGGGATATCAACTTTACATTGCCGTATATGACGCAGTTTGTGATCCTGATCAGCAGCTTTTGCTTGAAATACCGGTATCTGTTTCTTGCGGCTCTGACCGGTATTTTTCTCGTTTACAGACTTTATGGGCTTACCTCACAGGGAAAGCTGTTTTATTCAAAAATCAGACTGGAGACTCCTTTTTTTGGAAGACTGCATAAGCAGCTTGCTTATGCGCGTTTTTCAAGAACGCTTTCAGCGATGTTTTATGCGGGCGTACCGGCACAGGAAGCATTGGAAGCGTCCTCCGGATTTACGGGTTATGAGCTGTTTCGGCGCACGCTGCTTACGGCATCGGAGGAGCTGGGGAAGGGCATGACGCTTTCCAAGGCGCTGACCGCTTCCGGACTATTTTCTCCGATGCTTTTGCAAATGGTTTCTATCGGCGAGGAAATTGGCAACCTCGGCGAGGTACTTGAAGGACTTGCCGATTATTATGAGGAAGAGGCGGTCAGGACGGCAGGCAGGCGTCAGGCATGTTTGGAACCGCTCTCGGTCATTTTGATGGCACTGATTGTAGGTTTGCTGATTATGTCACTCGTGCAGCCGATGGTGTTGTTATATGATTTTGTGAAAAGCATGTAGCCTGAGGCGGACATATTTGAATTTGTTTTGAAAGAGGAGAATTGCGGTGAAACATTCCGGTACGGTAATTACAGTGGCGGCCGTTTTTTTTCTTTCTGTAATTGCTTTTTTTGTGCTGACGCTTTCCGGCAGATCGGTGGGTCTTACAAAACAGCAGATTAATCAGAAATTGGAAATCTGGTCGAAAGACGGACTCAAGCAGGCGGGACAGGAGCTGTCGGCAGTCATTGACAAGCAGGCGAGGAGATGTGCGGCAGAAGAATACAACAGCTTGCTGCGCAGTTTGGGAAGCAGCAGTGCCATTGATGAGGAAGAAGCGATAAGAATGTTTGCTGCGAACTATTGCAATGCCCTGCAAGAAGCATATGGCAGCGGGGAAGTGCTGTGCAGTCGCTTGCAGGAGGCTCTTCCGAAGATTGATACGGGAGAACTGACGGTGGATACCGAACATCCGCCTCAGTTTTCGATTTTAACCGACGAAGAGACAAACATAGACAGCCAATGTGTGGTAAGCGGCATAACAGTGCTTTACAGCTACGGGGAAAGTTATTGGAAAGAGTGCACATATGAGTTTGTCATTCGCGTTCCAAATACTCATTTTTTTCACGGAAATGATGAGCTGTTTGAATACTCTTTAATAGGAAATAAAGGAATTTATGTGACGGGAAAAACCTCTTCCATGGTCGGTAATGTATATGCGGGTGCGCATCCCGCCGCCGAAAGCCGGAAGGCAGAGGCCATCTATGGAGAAAAGGAGGTCTACGGCGGGCTGAATATTCTATCGACCCAGCTTGGTGTGCAGGCGGATAAAATTGTTTCGGAGGGAGATATCAATCTGAGGGGAGCGTTTGCCGTATTTGGAAATGAAGAGCTGCCCATCAGCATTTATGCAAACCAAATTAACGAGATGAATGGATATCCGATTCGGACAGACTATTATATAGAAGGAACGGAAGTTTTACGGGTGGATATCGAGGAAGATGACAGTGAGTATGAGCGTATCCGCACGATGATCATCAATGCGGGAAGAAAGCTCTACACACTTGAATATTATTATGATTCCGACAACGATGAGGACTATAGCGGCACCTATCGCAAAGTCATAGCGGGTACGGACGTGACAATTACAGACGATGTGACGGGAATCGTGATTACGTCGGGGAATGTCATTGTTGATGCGGGCTGTAATGTGGAAGGCATGATTTTTGCGGGGGATCGCATTTATATACAGGGAAATAATAACATCGTTTCCAATAGGGAGGTGCTGCGCACGATGCTCAGCGAGGAGCAGAAAGCCGTTCCTGAAGTGTCGGAAGAAATCAGCCATAATTTGTCTGATTATTTATATGGATTACAATCTCCCGGTCTCTACGATACGAACTTTAATTATGTGGAAATGTTACAAAAGAATTAACAGAACTTGAACGAAATATGAATGAATAGTGAACAAAGGACTTCCTTCGGAAGTCCTTTTATTGCGGAAAACTAATAAATTAAGTGATTCAGTAAACTGTTAAAACGATTAAGTAAACATGGAAAAAAAATAGAAACGTTTCCAAAAAGTCTAAAAATAACAACAAATAATATCTAAAAACAAGGGGTGCATAGAGGGCTGTTTTCATGCTAGAATTAACTTAGTCGTTTAAGGGAATACAAATTCAAAATTTGGTTTCTAACAAAAGTTAAGTTACAAAAAATTAAGTTACGAAATTGATTTTGTTAAGTGATTTCCAAAATGAACGATAAAAACTAGTCATCATATTAAATGGAGGAAAAAAGATGAAAAAGAAATTATTATCAGTAATTCTTAGCACAGCTATGGTTGCTACACTTCTTGCTGGTTGCGGCAGTGCTGCAGCTCCGGCAGAAGAGGCTCCGGCAGCTACGGAAGCTCCGGCTGAAGAAGCAGAAGCTCCGGCTGAAGAAGCAGAAGCTCCGGCTGAAGAAGCTCCCGCAGAAGGACTTGCTTATGCAGGAGACCTTAACTTAATGCACTTCTCCACATCAGAAGAGTCTGAAGGCAACGGTGGTTCCGACGGATTCCGTACAATGATCGCTGAGTGGAAGGCAGCTAACTCAGGTGTTAACTTAGTTGAAAACGTACTTGCTAACGCAGAGTACAAGACACAGATCGCTACACTTGCAGCAGCAGATGATCTTCCGGACGTATTCTTACTTCAGGGTATGAACACGAAGGATTGGGCAAAGCAGGGTCTTATCATGGATATGACAGACATCATTGCTTCTTCTCCTTATGCAGCAGATTACAATGAAGCTTACTTTACACCGTTTTTGGATGGCGACAAGACTTATGCTCTTCCTGCATTAACAGGCGGTACCTGTACAGTTGTTGTTTATGACAAGGCTCTTTGGGCAGCTGCCGGTTATGACACATTCCCTTCGACATGGGAAGATGTTCAGGCTGCTAAGGAATACTTTGACGGCGAAGGCATCGATACGGTCGCATTTGGTAACGGCGGAAAATGGCAGGCAAACTCTTGCTTCCTCTCTGCATTGGGTGACAGATTCCACGGTCCTGATTGGTTTGCATCGATCATCAATAAGGGCGGCGCAGCTTTCACAGATCAGGAATTCGTTGACGCTTTGACATGCACACAGGAACTGTTCCAGTCCGGTATCTTCAATGAAGACTTCAACTCAGTTACAAACGAAGATGCTCGTGAGTACTACATCGCTGGCGACGCAGCAGCATTCATCGGCGGAAACTGGGATGTATCCTATATCCAGGCTACATTGGCTGACACAGATCAGTATGACAACATCGGCTTTGCAGTTCTTCCTCAGCCGGCTAACGCTACCTATGATCCTCAGGGTCAGAACATTGGTTTAGGATACGGCGTTGCTCTTAATGCTAAATTAGCAGAGGATCCGGATAAGTTGGCAGCAGCGATCGACTTGGCTTACAAGTTGACAGGTTCTGATTTCGCAAACTTCGTAGCATCCAACTATGCACTCGGCGGATTGACAAAGGTTGCAGACGTTGACCTTAGCGCATTCGACCAGATCACACAGGATTTCTACAACTGGTCTTATGTTGATACAACTCCTTGTGAGATTTATGACTCCTACATCTCTGGTGCAGTTTGGGAAGTTTGCAACACAGACCTTCAGGAAATGCTGAATGGCGACAAGACTCCTGAAGAAGTAGCGGCTAATACACAGGCAGCTTATGAGGCTAACTACTAAAATCTAATAGGATTTTTAATACACTTACATAGTGGTAAGTAGTTAAAAAATGCGGGTCTCGTCCGACTCATGGATGAGACCCCTTTTTTTGGGAAAATAGCAATAGTTACATAAAATTATGAAAAATATTGAGGAACATGTATAAATATGCTATAATAGCTATGGTAATGCACAGGAGCCTATGAACTGAGTCAAAATAGAAGTGGGAGCTGTTTTGAGTCCGTTTATGGGGACTGGGATAAAAATGAAGGAGGTTTTTCTAAGATGCTGAAATCTATTAAGCCAAAGACAAGTACGATTCTTGCGTATCTTGCAATACCATTTATATGGTATGTGTTCTCCGTATTTGTTCCGCTGATTACAGCCATGTTCTACAGCTTTTTTGAGTGGAAGGGAGGCCCTAACAAGACATTTATCGGAATTGATAATTATGTAAGGCTGATCTTTGACGGGACATTTTGGAAATCATTTGGACACAATCTGTATTTGGTTGTTGCGTGTATCATCGGGCAGGTTGGCATTGCATTTATCTTTGTGCTGATGATCAACTCCAGACTTGTAAAATTCAAGGGAATTCATCGTACCTTCGGATTTTTTCCGAGTACCATTTCGGCCGTGTGCGTTGGATTTATCTGGAAAATGATTTATGACAATAAAAGAGGTCTTTTGAACTACTTTTTGGATTGGATCGGAAAAGATGACTTAAGTAAAGTATGGTTAAATCAGCCGGATCTTGTTATGCTTCTTGTATCGATTCCATTGGTTTGGCAGTTTATCGGCTATTATATGGTTATTTTGTTATCCGGTATCGCAGCGATTGACAGTCAGATTTTTGAGGTTGCGGAGCTGGATGGTGCCAATGCGGTTCAAAGAGCGATTTACATAGTAATGCCGCTTTTGAAGAATACGCTGCTTGTGTGTATCACGCTTTGTGTTGCGGGAAACATGAAAGCCTTCGATCATATTTACACGATGACGGGGGGCGGACCCGGTTCGGCCTCGATGGTTATGGCGATGTACGGATACAATATTTCCTTTAAGCAGATGAATATGGGCTACGGCAGCGCGATTTCTGTCGGCATTTTCGTAGTCAGCCTCATTGTTATCTCAGGCAGTCAGATTATTATTAACTTCTATACAAAGGATAAGGGGGTGGACTAACATGGCATATAATCCAGATGACATCGCCGGAAAGAAAAATGTAACTGCCGGTGAGAAAGTAAAAAAAGGTGCCTTGAGTCTCCTCTTGAATGGAATTCTGGTCATATTTTCTGTTACCTGTATTTTCCCGCTGATTTGGATGTTCTATTCTTCCTTAAAGCTGAAGAGAGAGTTTAATGCGGATATTGTGGGTTTGCCTTCGATACCCACAATGGCAAATTACATTAAGATTACGACAAACGAAGATTATCATATTTGGGGGTCAATGGGCAACAGCGCCAGAACGACAATACTATCCTTACTCTTCATCGTACTGTTTGGGTTCATCGTCGGTTACATTCTTGCGAGAGTAAAATTTAAGGGCAACAGAATTCTCTATGTCATGTTCCTAATGGGAATGCTGCTTCCTGTGCACTCTTTACTAGTACCTATTTACATTGTATTTAATAAAACCGGACTTGGTAACCAGTGGTTTACCCTAATGATTCCATATGTCGCCTTTGGTTTGCCAATTGCCGTCTTTCTTGTTGAGAGCTTTGTCAAATCGGTGCCGATTGAATTGGAAGAAGCGGCGGCCATCGACGGCAGCAGTTTTTCAAGGACATTATTTGAGATCATTCTGCCGATCACAAGACCCATGCTGATTACCGTGGCGATTATTCAGACATTTTCCTGCTGGAATGAGTTTTCCTTCGCATTGGTACTTATGCAGGACGTCCGCTTACAGACAGTTCCTCTTGCGATGACAATGTTCAAGGGTCAGTTCGCATCTGACTATCCGAAGATGATGTCTGCCATGCTTCTTACAATGTCCCCAATTGTCGTCCTCTACTTCGCCTTCAGTAAGGAGATTATCAAAGGAATGGTTGCAGGAGCCGTAAAAGGATAAATTTCAAAAACGTAAAAAGGTGTGGCTGTTTTGCCACACCTTTTTACGGTAGTGTGCCTAGCATGGGCACAATTTTATAGGAGATTCTTTCGGTAATCGGCGGGAGTCGTCCCCGTAACGCTGCGGAATTTTTTATAGAAATAATCAACATTTTTATAGCCGACACGTTCGGAGATTTCATAAATTTTCATGTTTCCCTGCGTCAGTAATATTTTGGCATGGGAAATCCGTACGTAGTCCAAATACGAATTAAAATTTTCGCCGACCTTCTTTTGAAACAGCTTTCCGAGGTAGGAACTATTATAGCCAAACAGCTTTGCGATTCCCTCCAGCTTGATGTTATCCTGAAAATTATGGTTTACATAATATATAATATCGTAAAAAATATTGTTGCCGGTGGAATCTCCGATCGAATTCATGATCGATTCAAATTGTGTATTATAGAAATCAAGAACATCATCGAGACATTCCGAATGCTCGATTAAATACAAAATCGTATAGTTTGCCGGAAAGCGAATTTGTGCGTCCGGATATTTTTTCATCATCATTTGCTTGATGGATAAGAAAATATCGCAGAGGAAGAGTTTGACCTCGGGGATGCTGTTCGTGCAGCCGCTAAGCCGAATTTGTAAATCTAAAAGCGTATCCTGCAGCTTCACACGGCTGTAAGACTGCAGATAGGTACAAAACTGTTCGCAGAATTCTCCAACGTTTTCCAGCTGAAATGCACCCGTTTGCACAAAGCCGGATTCAGCCGTCAAAACGTGTATATCCTCATTCATAAAATAACGGCGGTCTATGAGCTGCCTGGCATCTGTATAGGAAAGCGCCACCTCGTCGAGAGAGGAAACAATCCGGCCGCACGTAATAAAAAATGTGTAATACGGAGTGGTTTTATCCTCATATTCGTGATGATTCTGGAAAAAGTTATGAGCCGCCTTATGAGCTGCCTTTCCGATCAAAAGGATGATTTGGCGATTGTTTTCTATATCATAGCAAAGGTAATCCTGTTCCTTTTGCAGACTTTTCAATTGGTCTGAGAACTTTGTGATTTCTTTTCCATCGCGTCTGAACGGCTCACACAGGAGAATTTGGAACAGTTTTTCCGCACTTTTTGGAAAATAAATTTCCTGCTCTCTATGAGTAAACTTTTTCTGGCTCGCAAGTATATCGAGCAACAGAGCGGAGCGGCGGTTCTGAAAATAGGATTTATAGGAAAGCTGGTTAAACTGTTCGTTGTCCAGTTTTGCGGCGCTGTTTAAAACGGCTGTAAGAAGCTCTTCGGATGATACCGGCTTGATCAAATAGGCATCGACGCCAAGCAGGATAGCAAGCTGTATTTGGGCGGCGGAGTTGTCGGCGCTTGCGGCGATAAAGCGGCAGGTAGTCATATCCTTTGCTTTTTGAATCTGCGTAAGCTCGTCGGATGAAAAGTGAGCAACGTCAATCAGTACAAGATCGGGATGGTAGCTGTCCAGTGCGTGAAGTACCTCATCGACGTTTCGCGCGGCATAACAGATTTCCATCTCGGCTTTTTTCTCCGAAATAATTTCAAATATCAGGCTGGCTATGGAATTTTCTTTGTCTGCAATTAATATATGAAGCATCCTTTTCTCCTTGTCGTCTCTTCTAATGATAAACAACATATTTTGTTTTGTCAAATTGCAAAATGCAAAGGCTTTTCGGTTGTACTTACTGTCACTTTATGATAGAATCAATTTATTCGCAGAATGTGACAGAATGGAGAAGGAAGTAAATGGAACCTGCAATTGAGATCACACTGTTTAATGGCTTCGGAATCAGGATGGATGGGAGACTGATCCTCGAAAGCCTTAGCAATACGAGGAAGACAAAGCTATTTTTATCCTATTTGTTACTTCATAAGCAAAAGCCGGTTTCTCATAAGGAGCTGTTTGAGCTGCTTTGGTCGGGCGAGGACTATGCCAATCCGGGAACGGCGTTGAGGACGCTTTTATATCGATATCGCGTTTTGATTGAAAAGGCTGGTATCAAGCAGCTTCAGCACTCCATTCTCAGCCGCAGGGGAGCTTACCAGTGGAATCCGGAGTTGGAGATTTCCATTGATATTTTTGATTTTGAAGAGTATTCCAGGATTGGCTTAAATAAAGATTTAAGTATGAAAAAGAGAGAGGCATGCCTTAACAAGGCAATCGGCTTGTACAAGGGAAGGCTGCTTCCTGATTCGGGGTCGGAGCATTGGGTCGTGTCAAAAGCCGTCTATTACCGTGACTTGTATTTCAGGGATGTTGTAGCTTATGTCGAGATGTTAAATGCCAAAGAGGAATACGATGATGTGATAGAGGTATGTGACCGTGCGCTTACACTGATCGGCAATGATGAACTACTGATTTTGCTGCGCCAGTCTGCCGAAGCAAAAGGGAGGTTGTCGGAGCGGCTACAAGCTCGCTGTGACAGGATTTTGCAGTATGAAAGGGCTATCAGTGATGAAATAGGAGTTATACAGCGCGGTATGGAGGTCGATGATACGGAATGCACGGCGTTTGTATGCGACTATGCGATGCTTAAGGAGATTTATCATCTGCAGAGAAGGTCGCTCGCCAGAACGGGCGATACGATGTTCTTCGCGCTTCTTACGATGGGACGGGCGTCAGGGGAGACGTATGATGATCTTCAAAATGAGAAGATCATGGCAGCGATGCTGGAATGCTGCCGCCACGTTCTGCGTTGCGGTGATTCGATCTGTCGCTATTCTGACAATCAATTTGGGATCATGTTTCCCGTATCCTACTATGAGGACGCACAAAAAGTCATGCAGCGTGTAAAATCCACATTTCTTTCAAAGACGAAAGAAAGTGATTTACTGCTCATTTACCGCATTCTTCCGCTGAAAAATGCGCGTGAGTGAGTGCGCTGTTCTGCCGTCAATATGAAAGAGACTCCCTATGTGCGGAATCGATTTGATCGTATACCATCCGTTCATGGGGAATCTCCTTTTGAATATTAAATGATTTATTTTGCCGCTTTCTCCGCAAATCCGGTCGTCACAAGCTCCTCATACGGCACGCGGTGTTCCAGCTCGCCGGAGTCCTCAAGAATATTCTGCAAGAGTTCAAAACTATCTTTTTCAAAAATCAAATTTTCTTTCCAGGTATTCTGATCATAGTATCTTGTAATGATCGTCGTCAGAGTCATAATGTCTGTTTCCTTGAATTGTGGCTGGATGACTGCCGCCAGTTCATCCGGCGTGTGGCTCTGTGTATAGTCCATGCCACGCTGTAGCGCGTTAGTGAAGCTCTGAATCAGCGCCGGATTGCTTTCGATAAAGCTCTTTTTTGCGCTGAAAGCGGTGTATGGCACATAACCAGAATCAATGCCGAGCGACGCTACGATATAGCCGTTCCCGTTCGCCTCAAGCGAGGAGGCGTGCGGTTCAAATTCAACCGTAAACTCCGCATCTGATGAAACAAAAGCGGCGGCGGTATCACCAAAGGCGATGGATTGATCGATAGAAAGATCTGCTGCCGGGTCGATATTATTTTTTCTCAAAATAAACTCAAACACCATTTGCGGCATTCCACCCGCTCGTCCGCCAAGCACTTTACTTCCCTTGAGCATATCCCAGGAAAAATCATCAATCGGCTCTTTCGCAACAAGAAAGTTTCCCGCCCGTTGCGTTAACTGCGCAAAGTTGATAACAATATCATTTGGATTGCCCAGATAGGTGTAGATACTGGACTCACTTCCCATAAACCCAATGTCCGCTTCGCCGGAGAGGACGGCGGTCATTGTTTTGTCGGCGCCATAACCGGTGACGAGTGTCAGGTCAATGCCTTCCTCCTTAAAATAACCCTCCTCAATAGCCACATAGAGCGGAACATAAAAGATAGAGTGGGCCACCTCGTTTAAAATAACCTTTGTATTTCCGATGGAGCCATTCTGTTTGCCGCCGCATCCGGCAAAGACGGGCAGCAGGAGAGCCAGACATAGCGTGAGAATGAGAGCCGACTTGAGCCGGTCTCTTTTTTTCATTTTCTTCCTCTTCATAACAGTCTCCCTTTTTGTTATAATTCTATTATATTTATTAAAAAAAATTGTGTTACAGATTCCGCATTTTAAAAAGGTATCAATTTGCTGCCATTTTATTTATAGGGTCGATAAAGCATGCACCCTTGTTTTTTTGAAGCGCCTATGGTAATATAAAAAGAGATTTATCCGTGGGGTACAAAGGGGAAGGACAGGATAAAATGGCGGAAAAGAAGTTGACGATTGGGGTGCTTATCGGAAATGCGAATTCACCGCACTCGATTAACACACTGCATGGGATCCAACAGGCGGCGATGGAGACTGGGGTAAATATTATTATTTTCCTTGGCGTTCATACGAGCTATTTTTATCGTGAATTTTTTGAAGAAGAGGAAAGCTACGATTATCAGGTAACAACAGTATATGATTATGTGAAGCTGGCAAAGGTTGATGCGCTGATTATTTCTTATGGCGAGCTTGTTATCTTTTTAAATGAGAAAGAACGCGGGACATTTCTGGGAAAATTTGATCGGATCCCCTATGTAATTTTGGAAGAAGTGATCAATAAAAAGAATGCCCACTATCAAATTGCGGATAATTATAAGGGAATGCGTGCGGTGGTGGAGCATCTGGCAATTACTCACGGCTACAGGCGTTTTGTTTGTCTGCGCGGACCGGAAGGAAATAAGGACGCAGATGAGCGTTACTCTGCTTTTTTGGATGTTATGAAGGAGCAGGACATCGAGGTTACGCCGGAAATGGTTAGGGTCGGCGATTTTTCGGAGTCGGTCGAAAAAGAGGTGGAATATCTTTTTGATCACAATCCTCATGCACAAGCGTTTGTATGCGCAAATGACCTGATGGCTAACACCGTTTATAAAATATGCAAAAAACGACGGATGGAAATTTACCAGTCGACGGAATGGGCAAAAAATTGGCTTTCCAGAAGCAGAATGCGCTACCGGATCGGGCATGACATCGATCGGGGCGAAGGTATCGCCGTGACGGGATACGACGATTGGGTGCTTGCTTCTACAATGGATCCTCCGTTGACGACCGTATTGCAAAATGCCTATTCGAGCGGCTATAAAGCCGTTTATAACGTACTGGATATCTACCACAAGGGTGAGGGAGAGGATATTATCCTTCCTCCACTACTGATTCGTAGGAATTCATGCGGCTGTCAGGATGCAGAAAAGCATAAGTTTGAGAGATTGACTGAAGCAGAGCGTGTCAACCCGGAATTTTATGCAACCAAAATTTCCGAGACAATTAAAAATGCGATTTTTATTTCTGACGTGAATGACGAGATGGGGGATCGGGTTTACGATGCCATTTATAAGGTGGTTTATAGAAATACGATCTTATTTCTAGGCTATGCAAAGGAAAAGATTTCATCTAAATATGTTGTGGAGCAGCTCCGGATGTTGATGACAGGCCCTTATGCGGACTATATTTCCCCGAATGCGCTTGCAACGGTTTATTCGGATTACTTATGGTTTGTCATCCACACGATTGACGATCATATGGCAGAGGTGCTGCTGACTGAAATACTGATTGAGGGCATGAATTATTTACAGTCCTACATTTATAAAAAAGCGAAAGATGCACTTGCCGATTATGAGAGTACCACATGGTTTATGTCTCTGATTTCGCGCGATATGGCGAATCATATCAGTGATGAAAAGGAAATGTTTCGCAACGCAATGATTAAGCTGAAAACGCTGAATATCGGAAACAGTTACCTCTATACATTTGAAAAGCCGATCGAGCATATGCGCGATGAGGAGTGGATTTGCCCTAATAAAATGTATCTGGCGGCTCATATGACCGATGGCGCTGTGGTCGCCTATGAACCTGAAGAGCGTCCGGCTGTTACGGTACATAACGGCTTCGGTGAATACATCAGACAGAGTGAAAATCGGGAAAAGGGCTATCAGGTGACGCTGATCAATCTGTATTCTGATAAAATGCAGTATGGTGTTTTGATCAGCGAGATAAATCCCGAGAATGTGTTGTCGTTGTATTATGCGAGTATCCAGATTGGAACTGCACTGAAATATTGTGAAATGAGCAGGGCTCAGAGGAGAACACAGAGTCGTCTGGAGCAGCTTGTTAAGGAAGTCGAGGACAAAAATAGCATTCTGCGTTTCATTTCAGAATATGATGCCCTGACGGACTGTCTGAATAGAAGAGGCTTTATCGAGAAGGCACTGGATTTAAATAATGCATCCTACGGCAAAGAAGCGGTCATTATTTTTGGTGATTTGGATCATTTGAAGGAGATTAACGATAAGTTCGGGCACAGCGAGGGTGATTTTGCGATCAAAAAAATTGCCGAGATTATGAAGGAAACGATTGGTGAAGATCAACTGGTCAGCAGGATTGGCGGTGACGAATTTGTCATCATGATGCTCTGTGAGGGAGCCAACGCGCCGGAAGTGATCACAGATAAAATTAAGCAGAAAACGGCCGCATTCAACGAAAGCTCCGATAAGCCGTATTATGTAGAATGCTCGCTTGGCTTTAAAAGGTTTCTCTGCGGAGAGGATTTACAGCTGCAGGATGTGATCAATCAGGCGGATCAGGCGTTATATACGGTGAAGAAAAACAGAAGAGATTCGATCGCGAAGTAGGAAGCAGTTTTCCCAAGTAAGATGTCTAATAACAAGGGACCCCTTGTTTTATTTTGTTTTAGAACCGAGTGTTTTTTATCCCCGGGCATATCATAAGAAGCCGGCTTCTTATGATATGCCCGCATATTTTCATATGGACAATAAGTTGTCTATCTTGCAATTTAATGTTCAAAATACTTTGTAAATTTTGATATACAGCCGCATTTAGCTTCCTCAATATTTATTTTCGGGGGCCAGTCAAACGAGTTAACCGGACTTTCGCATTTACGAAAACCGGATACGGATATATTCCTTGATTTCCTCCACGCATTTTTCAAAACCGAGCTTGCCGCTGTTGAGGCAGAGGTCATAGTTGCGCAAATCGTGCCACTGGCGGCCGGTATGCGCTTTATAGAATTCGCCGCGGTACTTGTCGGTTCTCTCAATGTATTTCATGATATCCTTTCCAGGAACGGAAGCCCTTTCGAGCGCGTTCTTTTTGCAGAAATCCACATCGGCATGGACAAAAACGGAAACGACGTTCGGATAGTCCTTGAGGACAAAATCCGCGCAGCGTCCGATGATGACACAGGAACCTTGCTCCGCCAGCTTTTTGATGATTTTTGCCTGGTAGTTGAATAAATTCGCATCCGAAGTAAAACCATCACTTTCCGGCGTAATCAGGGCACCCTTGTACACCTGTCTCATCTTGAAAAAGGTATTCGTGCGGACCCGCTCGTCAACCTGTGCGAACAGGTACTCGCTGATGCCGCTGTCCTCGGAAGCCATTTGTAAAATCTCTCTTTCGTAGCAGTTGACGTTTAAATCATCTGCCAGCATCTGTCCGATTGTTTTTCCGCCGCTGCCGTATTGGCGGGCGATCGTAACGATTACGTGATCCATAGCTGCTGTCTGCCCCCTTACTTTTATTCGCCTAAATAAGCTTTTTTAATAGCGTCATTATTTAAAAGGTCTGCCGCTTTTCCAGAAAGCGCGATCCGCCCTGTTTCAAGCACATAGGCGCGGTCGGCAATGGAAAGCGCTTTTTTTGCGTTCTGTTCTACGAGAAGCACCGTCGTTCCGCTGTTGCTAACCTCCCTGATGATATCAAATATTTCATTTACATAAATAGGAGAGAGTCCCATGGACGGTTCATCCATCAAAAGGATCTTCGGCTTTGACATCAGCGCGCGCCCCATGGCGAGCATTTGCTGTTCGCCGCCGCTTAAGGTTCCTGCGAGCTGGTTCCTGCGCTCCTCAAGCCTTGGAAACCGCTTGAATACCATCGCGAGCGTGGCAGTGATTTCTTCCTTGTTTTTTCTTGTATAAGCGCCCATCAGCAGGTTTTCATAGACGGTCAGATCCGCAAAAACCCGTCGACCCTCCGGCACATGCGCCATACCGAGTGTGACCGTTTTATAGCCCGGAAGCTTTGTGATGTCTTTTCCCTCAAATTCTATTTTGCCTGCCCTGGAATCCACGAGACCTGTGATCGTATGCAGAATCGTCGTCTTGCCTGCGCCGTTTGCGCCGATCAGCGCGATGACCTCGCCTTCGTTTACCTCAAAGCTGATGCTCTTGATCGCCTGAATGACACCATAGTATACTTCCAGATCGCTTATTTTTAACATTGACATAATGGCTGTCCTCCTTGCGTTTTAATCTTCCCCGAGATAGGCCGTGATGACCTTTGGATCGTTGAGTACCTGTTCCGGCTTGCCGTCTGTCAGCAGCGTTCCGAAGTTCAGCACATAAAGGTATTCACAGATGCCCGCGACGAGCTTCATATCGTGCTCGATCAAAAGGATCGTCACATGAAACTGGTTTCTGACAATTTCGATCGTATGCATCAGTTCGGCCGTCTCGTTCGGATTCATGCCGGCTGCCGGCTCGTCGAGCAACAGTAGCTTTGGACCGGTAGCGAGCGCACGCGCGATCTCAAGCTTTCTCTGCTTTCCATAAGGGAGGTTGGAGGCTTTGTAGCCCGCCTGCCCGTCAAGATCAAACACTTTTAAGATTTCCATCGCCTTTTCGGTCATTTCTTTTTCTTTTTTTAGATAGGAGCCGAGATGAAGAAAGCTTTCCAGCAGAGAATATTTGATTTCGTTGTGGAGAGCCACTTTGACATTATCCAGTACGCTCATTTTTGAAAACAGGCGGATATTCTGAAAGGTTCTCGCGATTCCCGCGTTGCAGATTTCGTTCGGCTTTTTGCCGACGATGCTGCTGCCGTTTAACGTGATGATACCGTTCGTCGGCAGATAGACACCCGTCAGCATGTTAAAGACGGTCGTTTTGCCGGCGCCGTTTGGCCCAATCAGACCGACGAGAGAGCCTTCTTCTACGGACATATTCAAATTATCTACGGCGCGCAGGCCGCCAAAGGAGATCCCTAAATTTTTCACCTCTAATAATGCCATCGTTATTCGCCCTCCTTTGCAGTTTTGATAAATTTAGAAAGGATTACCTGCTTTACCGTGGAGTTGTTGATGATCATCATTGCGATCAGCACGATGGAGTACATGAGCATCCGATAATCGTCCATGCCGCGCAGCATCTCAGGAAGCAGCGTCAGCACGATGGCGGCGATGATTGAGCCCTTGATATTGCCCATGCCGCCAAGCACTACCATAACGAGGATTTCGATCGATTTGTTGTAATCAAAGGTGGCGGGCTTCAAAATACCGACATTATGAGCATAGATGACTCCTGCGACGCCAGCAAAAACCGCGGATATAACAAAAGCGAGCGTTTTAAAGCGGCTGACGGGAAGTCCGGTCGCTTCGGCTGCAATATAGTTATCGCGGATCGAGCAGATGGCGCGGCCATGTCTTGAATTCACGAAATTCGCCACGAGAAGGATCATCAGTGCCATGATGAGATAGACGATCGTAAAATTTTTGTAGGTAGAGTATTTCGGGATGTCGGATAATCCGGCAGCTCCGTTTGTGACCTTCAGCGAGTTAATGATGGATTTGATGATCTCGCCGAAGCCGAGCGTCACGATGGCCAGATAATCGCCCTTTAAGCGGAGCACCGGCACACCGATCAAAATGCCGAAAATGCCTGCGACAAGCCCGCCTGCCAGAAGTGCCAGGACAAAGGAGAGCAAAGTAGGCATCCCCGTCGTATTGAGCGTGATCAATGCGCCCGTATAGGCGCCGATGGACATAAAGCCCGCATGTCCGAGCGTCAGCTCGCCAAGGAAACCGATGATCAGGCAGAGGGAAACCGCCAGCATGACATTGACGCATACCGGAACGATAATCGAGGTCATCTGTCTGCTGAGCGCCCCGCTCTGTACGAGGATCATAACAAGCGCATATACTGCAATTGCAATAATGAGTGTCAGAATGTTTTTTTTATTTTTCATGATTTACACCTTCTCCCTTCTCTGTTTGCCGAGAAGGCCGGACGGCCTTACAAGGAGAACGAACACGAGGACGCCAAAAACGATCGCGTCGGAAAGCTGCGTGGAAATATAAGCTTTGGAAAGGCTCTCGATGATACCAAGGATGATGCCGCCGAGCATCGCGCCGGGAATGGAGCCGATGCCGCCGAGCACCGCAGCAACAAACGCTTTAATGCCCGGAAGGGCGCCAAGCGTCGGGCGCAGTGATTCGTATTGGGCGATGAACAAAATTCCAGCCACGGCCGCAAGACCGGAGCCAATCGCAAAGGTAAGGGAAATCGTGCCGTTCACATTGATCCCCATCAACTCTGCCGCTCCCTTGTCTTCCGAAACAGCGCGCATCGCGCGTCCCGCCTTTGTTTTGCTGACAAACAGCGAGAGCAGGATCATGCAGATGGTCGTGACAATCAACGTGATCAGCGTAATGCCGGAAATATTGATCGTGCCGAGCCTGATTGCTGGAACCCGAATGATGGAAGCAAACGGTTTGGGTGTCGCACCAAAAATAATCTGAACAATATTTTGCAGAAAATAGCTGACACCAATCGCGGTAATCAGGACGGCCAGCGGCTGTGCCTTTCTTAATGGCTTATAAGCGACCTTTTCGATGACGACACCGAGCAGCGCACAGAATAAGATTGTCAGGATGACGGCCGGAATGACCGGCATTTGCAGCGTCGTGACAAATACAAAAAGCGCATAGGCGCCGACCATGATAATATCGCCGTGAGCGAAATTGATCATTTTAGCGATGCCGTACACCATCGTATAACCGAGCGCGATCAATGCATAAATACTTCCGGTGCGAAGGCCGTTGATCAACTGTTCGATCATGCTGTTTAAGATATTCATTGTTTTCACCATACCTTTACTGTAATCAGGGCAACTGTGAAGGTACTGAACAGCTACCAATCAGGAAACTCGAAGATATCCTGTTTTATGCATAATGCACAAATACGAGGGCAGTTATGCCCTCGTATTGCGCCTCTGCATACCTATGCTATTATAACACAGGATTTTTATTTTGTGAATGCCGTAATTATTCAACAGCCGTATATTCACCATTTACGATCTTGATAAATTTGGCGCCTTTATTCGGCTCGCCATCTGCCGTAAAGCTCATGTTGTCACCGGTTAAGCCGTTGATTTCGATCTGCGTCATCGCTGCGATCAAATCAGCGTTTTCGATAGAGCCAGCTTTTTCCATTGCCGCCTTGATGACATAAATCGCATCATATGCATCTGCCGCGAACTGATCCGGTGTTGCGCCGTAGGCAGCCTCGTAAGCCTTTACAAAGGATACGACATTTTCAGATGTATCAGCAGCGAAGAACGGGCTTAAGAATACGGCACCTTCAATCGTGGTCGTATCCGTAACTGTTCCAAGAACGCCGTCCCATCCGTCGGAACCTAAGAACGGAAGCGTCATGCCAAGTTCCTTTGCCTGCTTTGTGATGTATGTTGCGTCATTGTAGTAAGCCGGTACAAAAATAACCTCGGCGTCCGTTCCCTTAATGGAGGTGAGCTGTGTATTGAAATCCACGTCATCCGTTACAAAGGATTCGCTCGCTACGATCGTTCCGCCAAGCTCCGCAGCCTTTGCTTCAAACGCATCCTTGATTCCCGTCGAGTATTCGTCGGAGTTGTTGTAGATTATGGCAATTTTGGAATATCCTAATTTATTGATCGCGTAATCTGCCATCGTTTCTCCCTGTAAAGGATCGGTAAAGCAGATTCTGAACGCGTTCGGGTTCTTTGTACAATCAACCGCAGAACCGGAAGGTGTAATCTGAAGAATGC
Source organism: uncultured Lachnospiraceae bacterium (assembly GCA_964566545.1). Lineage (GTDB taxonomy): Bacteria > Bacillota > Clostridia > Lachnospirales > Lachnospiraceae > JAEYFP01. The sequence continues at coordinate 18,284 of CAZMIX010000028.1, forward strand.
CATCCTCATAGGTCAAATCCGTAATAGCGAGGCAAGCGCCGGAAGTAACTGTTCCCATCAGTACGTTGATTCCCTGATCCATCAAAGTGTTGTAAGCCTGCGGGGACTTTTCCTCGGATGCTTCGTCATCCTCGAATGCCATCGCAAATTGGTAAGTTTTGTCACCGACTGTTACGCCACCTGCGGCATTGATTTCGTTAATCGCAATTTCAGCTGCCTGCTTAACGGAAATACCGTAAGAAGCAGCACCGCCTGTCAGAGGTCCGATACCACCGATCAAGAATGTCTCGGCTCCTTCTGCCGTAGCGGCACTGCCACATCCGATGAGCGTTGTTACAGCCATTGCCGCAACGAGCATCATGCTGATTAATTTCTTTTTCATAATAATTCCTCCCTATTAAATGATGTAATCACTATTTACCAAAATATCATACCCGTTTCGTGGGCTGTTGTCAAATGTATTCATAAGAGTTATAGATACCATAACCCAGAGTAATGGGGCGTCTGAAACATTGATAGACAGCGATTTTGCAGGCATACTTGAAAAAGAAATGAGAAGGTGTTACAATTGGAAATCGAAAGCGGTGAAAAAGATGAAAAAAGCAACTGAAAAGGGAATTGCCGGCGGTGCTGTTGCCGGCTCGCTCTTATGTACGAGTCTGCTTCTTCTATTATTAATACTCATAAAGCCCAATAAAAAGAGAGATGTTTCCAGCTTCAAAGGAAAGATGTATGCGCACAGGGGGCTGCACGATGCAAAGACTCCGGAAAATTCCATTGCGGCCTTTCAGGCGGCGAAGGACAAGGGATATGGCGTGGAGTTGGATGTGCAGATGACGAAGGACAATTGTCTGGTCGTGTTTCATGACGGTGATTTATGGCGTATGTGCGGCGTAAAAGGGCATCTTAGGGATTACACCTATGAGGAGCTGCGGCAGTTCAAGCTCAAGGATACGGAGGAGAAAATCCCCTTATTTTCGGAAGTTCTTAAGCTGCTTGAGAAGACAGATGTGATCTGTGAATTAAAAAACAATAACGGTAATTTTAATTATTATTTCTGTGAGCGCATCTGTGAAGAAATCAAGGCTTATCAAGGGAATATCTGCATTGAATCATTTAGTCCCTTTTTACTTCGGTGGTTTTTTAAAAACAGACCGGAGATTATCAGAGGGCAGCTTTCCAATAATATGAACAGGGAACATAAAATACTTTTTCCGACGGATCTGTTTATGACTCATCTTTTGATTAACCGGGTTTCGCGGCCGGATTTTATTGCCTATCGATTTTCCGATATCAGGACGCTCGGCTATCGGATATGCAGGAGGCTATATCGCCCGTTCTGCGTCGCCTGGACGATAAAGGGCTCCGAACAGATTAGGGATGCGAAAAAGAAATTTGACACCATTATTTTTGAAAAAGGAGAGGAAAAATGAAGGATTACGTAGATTTTCACACGCATACGCTTATGAGCGGCCATGCTTATAATACGATGAATGAAATGATTGCGGCAGCGCGGGAGAACGGAGTTGCCATGTATGGGATTACCGAGCACGGGCCGGCGATGCCGGGAAGCTGCCATCGGATGCATTTTGGCAATCTGCGGATTATCGACCGCAAAGCGTATGGCATCGAGCTGTTTATGGGAGTGGAATTGAATATTCTCGATGAAAAGGGAACGGTGGATTTGGAGGAGGATATTTTAAAGGATATGGATGTCGTGATTGCGAGCCTTCATGTGCCGTGTGTTGGAAATCTTGGCAGGGAAGCGAACACGGAGGCTGTGATCAATTGTATCAAAAATCCATATATTGATATTATCGGGCATCCGGACGATGGATATTATCCGCTCGATTTAAAAGCCGTCGTACAGGCGGCCGCTGAATACGGGACGCTGCTTGAGGTGAATAACCATTCTCTTGGTCCGTATTCGCCGCGTGCAAATGCACGTGAAAACGAGTTGGAAATGCTGAAATGGTGTAAGGAATACCGTGCGGAAATCATTATCGGCTCGGACGCTCATATTGATCGCCTAGTTGGCTCCCATGAATACGCCCATGCGCTGCTTGAGGAGATCGGATTCCCTCAGGAGCTTATCGTGAATACAGACCCAAAACGGACAAGAGCGCATACAAAGCAATATAGAAATTGCTAAAAGGTCTTTACTTGGATACTTCAACGTGGTAAACTGTATTTGTATGAAAGTGTTTTCTCGGAGGAAGGTTAAATTATGAATCCTAAAATAAGAACAGAAGCAGTAGATTATTTGTTTGATGCGATCATGCAGTTGAAGAGTAAGGAAGAGTGTTATATTTTTTTTGAAGATATTTGTACGATTAACGAGCTGCTGTCATTGTCTCAGCGCTTTGAGGTGGCGAGTATGCTGCGGGAAAAGAAAACGTACTTGGATATTGCAGAGAAAACGGGCGCTTCTACCGCTACAATCAGCAGGGTAAACCGCTCGCTCAATTACGGAAATGACGGCTACGATATGGTGCTGGATCGTATGAAAAAAAAGAAATAGGGATTGCCCTATTTCTTTTTATTTTTTCTCCGGTTCGGGGAGTGTGTCAAGCAGTTTTTCGATGACAAGCATTTTCGCATAGACATCCTGGCTGAGAATGCTGATAAATGCGAATAACTGCAGATAATCCAGATCATCCTTCGGCGCTTCCGAAAAGGTGTCCTGCGCAATTTTTAAATTGCGGTTGATGCTTTCCATAAAATAATCGCGTTTTCCGTCGCACATTTCAAAAATTCCATCGTAGAGATTTGTTATGGAAAAATCGGAGTTTTCATTTTGGTAAAATTTCTCCACAAGAGGCTCCAGCAGCTTTTGGATGTCATTGATGGAAAGCAGGTTTTTGTAATAATAAATAAGCGTGAGCAGCATGATATGCTCTTTGCAGTATTTCTTTTTTTGCGGGGCGGGGATCAACTCGTTTTTGGCATAGTTGTTGATCATCGTTTTTGTCAGAATCTTATCGTCCTCATAGCGCTTTGTGGAAGCAAGGTGTTCTTCCATGAAGGTCGTCACCTGATCCATATACAAATCAATATTTGGAATTTTGGAGGAGTCAATATATTTGATCCGCCCCACCTCTTCGGCGGTTTCTTTTATGATCTTTTCCAAATCCTTGTTCATATTCTTCCCTCATCCTTACTCAGACTGAAAGCCTTGGCCGCAGGCACGCAAGCCTATTTCTTTTATTATATAGTTTTAAAAACTACTTTGCAAGGCTTTTGTATTTTCTTTACATGGATTAAAATTTAATTTAAGAAAATCACTTTTAGTCCGCACGAAAATGAAATCAAAGGAATAATATAGAAGTAAAGATTTTTTTTACTGGCTCAAATAATATATAGGAGGACTAGGAATGAAAAATTTTACTAAGGTTTTAACTGCTTTAGCCGGAATTGCGCTCTTTGCAATCATTTTAGCAGTGCCGGTGAAAGCAATGACAGCGGAGGATGCGGCCAATAAAGCAAGATGGGAAGCAGATCAAAGGGAACACACAAAAGAGGTTACACGTCAGCTGGCCGCTTATAATGCGGAGAATGCGGCAAATATGGCAAGATGGGTAGCAGACCGAAATGCCCATGAGGCATTATTTGCACAGCAGGTAGCCAACAACGCTAAGGAAACCGCCAGAATCAAAAAAGAAATTGTCACAAATTATACGGAGCTTTCAAAGTTTAATCCTTCCTTTAAAAGCATGATTGCCCCGGCAGTGGCAGATTATGAAAAGGCAATGGCAGCGGCAATTGCGGCTCAAATGGCAGCCGATGCTTTAAAGTAAAATAATGTTTTTGCTTTAACGGGAATCCGAAATATGGTATAATGTCATTTGACATTATACCGCGCCGAAACGAAGAGAAGTGCGCATCAAGCCGCAGGCATCATGTGCAAAGCATATGGTATAATGTTATTTAGCATTATACCATATTTTTTGGAGGAATTATGAACGTTAGTTTAATTGAAATGTTAAATGAGAAGCAGAGGGAGGCAGCCCTTCAGATCGAAGGCCCGCTTCTGATCCTTGCGGGAGCAGGTTCTGGAAAGACGCGCGTGCTTACGAACCGAACGGCCTATATGATAGAAGAGCGCGGTATTAATCCATGGAACATTATGGCCATAACGTTTACGAATAAAGCAGCGGGTGAGATGCGCGAACGTATCAACGATATGGTCGGACATGGGGCGGAGAGCATCTGGGTTGCGACATTTCACAGTACCTGCGTGCGGATTCTGCGCCGTTATATTGATAAGCTTGGGTATGATACGAATTTTACGATCTATGATACGGACGACCAGAAAACGGTAATGAAGGATATTTGCAAACGGCTGCAGATTGACACGAAGCAGTATCCTGAAAGGGCGCTTTTAAGCGCAATCTCCCATGCGAAGGATGAACTGCTTTCGCCCCGCGACATGGATCTGAATGCGATGGGCGATTTCGGGAAAAAGCAGATGGCGAAGATCTATACGGAATACCAGAAAGCGCTGCAAAAAAACAACGCGCTGGATTTTGATGATTTGATTGGAAAGACCGTGGAATTATTTAAGGTTTGGCCGGAGATACTGGATTATTACCAGGATCGTTTTTTGTATATTATGGTGGACGAGTATCAGGATACGAATACGGCGCAGTTTGAGCTGATCCGTCTGCTCGCATCAAAGAATAAAAATTTATGTGTTGTCGGAGATGACGATCAGTCTATTTACAAGTTCCGGGGAGCCAATATTAGGAATATTCTTGATTTTGAAAAGGTATACCCGGAAGCGAAGATCGTAAAGCTCGAACAGAATTACCGTTCAACACAGACGGTTTTGGACGCGGCCAACGCCGTTATCCGAAACAATCTTGGCAGGAAGGACAAGCAGCTTTGGACGGATAAGGGAGAAGGCACCAAAATTCATTTTATTCAGTTTGACACGGCTTATGAAGAGGCGGAATATATTGTTGACAGCATTTCGCAGAAAAAAAGGGAAGGTCTCGCAGATTACCGTGACTGTGCCGTGCTTTACAGGACGAACGCACAGGCGCGTCTTTTGGAGGAAAAATTCATATTGTCGGGCATTCCCTATGACGTTGTAGGCGGCGTGAATTTTTATTCCAGAAGAGAAATCAAGGACATTCTCGCCTATTTAAAAACGATCGACAACGGAAAGGATGATTTGGCTGTTAAACGGATTATCAATGTGCCAAAACGCGGCATCGGCGCCACGACACTGAACAGAGTGCAGGCATATGCGGACGAGCATGATCTGAGTTTTTATGATGCACTGAAGCAGGCGGATCAGATAGCCGCGATCGGGAAAAGTGCAGTCAAGCTGACACCATTTGTGGATATGATTCAGGTGTTTCGCAGCAAATTGCCATACATAAGTTTAGTAGAATTGGTAAATGATATTATAGAGACAACGGGATATATTGAAAATCTGGAGGCTTCCGATGAAGAGGAGGCAAAAGCACGAATTGAAAATATCGATGAACTGATCAGCAAGGTGGTCGCTTTTGAGGAAAACGCAGACGAGCAGCCAACGCTTTCTGAGTTTTTGGAAGAGGTTGCTCTTGTCGCCGATATCGATAGTGTGGATAGGGACGATAACCGGGTGCTGCTGATGACGCTTCACAGCGCGAAGGGTCTTGAGTTTTTGCATGTATATCTGGCGGGCATGGAGGACGGCCTATTTCCCAGCTATATGAATATTACATCCGACGATCCGCAGGAGTTAGAGGAGGAGCGCCGGCTCTGCTATGTCGGCATTACGCGCGCGATGGATGATCTGACGCTGACCTGCGCAAGACAAAGGATGGTGCGGGGCGAGACGCAGTACAACGCCGTATCACGGTTTGTAAAGGAGATACCGCCGCTTCTTTTAGACGGCAGGCTTCCTGTTAATAGAGTACGGGAGGGGGATACTTTGAATCCCTCCACTTCTGAGTATGCAAAGGGAGTGTTTCGGGCAAAGCCCTACGCGATGTCCGTAACGGAGCGGGACGCCTATGCAAAGCCCTTTATCGCGTCCGCAAATCAGGCGGCCGGGAAAGTGATCAGCTTTGAAAATACGGTTAGAGGCACGCGCAACGGATTTGTGCCGGCAAAAAGATTTGCCAAAGGTGAGGCAAAGGATATTGGCGCAGGAGGAAATGCGCCGGACTATAAGGTCGGTGACAGTGTCCGCCACATGAAATTTGGCGAGGGTGTCGTTAAAAATATTGTGAGCGGCGGACGGGATTATGAGGTCACGGTGGACTTTAAGGGAGCCGGAATCAAGAAGATGTTTGCCTCGTTTGCAAAACTTAAAAAACTATAAAATTTTAAGGAAAGCAATGGAAAATGCATACCGTTTCTGCTATAATAAGGCAAGGCCTCGTTATATAAGGAAGCAAAGTGAGAGGCGTGGCGGAAATGATCGGGAGACAGTTCACGTGGAAATTTATAATCATTTGAATACACTATAGAAAAACGAAAGGATGGGCGGAGAGAATGGACAAATTTGAGGAGTTAATGAAAACAGTAAAGGCACAGGAGGCGCTTGGCGTGGCAAAAGCAAACGATTTTATTAATGCGGTAAAAGCAAATGAATTTTTGAACCTAAGGAAAAAAGAAGAAGAAAAGAAGAAGTGCAATAAATGGGCATGGGCAATCGGAATTATTCTTGGTGTCGCAGCAATCGCGGCAATTGCATATGGGCTGTACTGCTATTTTACCCCGGACTATTTAGAAGATTTCGAGGACGACCTTGATGACGATTTAAATGATGAATTTGATGACGAATTCTTCGAAGACGAGACAGACGCGGGGAAGAAGGAAGAAGAATAAGTGTGAATGTGTAAAAGAACCTTGCGGGAGCGGGGTTCTTTTTTTGGACAATTTCAGTATGAAATAATAAAGCTCCGGTTGTTTACTTTCCGAAAGAATTACGATAAGATAGGTAGAAGTGCATAAAATGAAAGATGGGTGTATTATTTGAAACAGTTGATGACGGTTTGGGGACGGCAGATAAATCAGGAGCATCTTTTAGAAGAATATCCGCGTCCGCTGATGCGAAGAAATAGTTATGTAAACTTAAACGGAGCATGGGATTATGCCTTTAAGAAACAGGAGGTAAAAGATCGTTCCGAAATTGAATGGGAAGGGAAGATTATGGTTCCCTTTTCTCCGGAAGCATATTTGTCGGGAGTAGGCAGGCAGCTGCAGCCCGGGGAGCAGTTGTGGTATCGCAGGGAAATTCCGATACCGAAAGATTACCGGGCAGGGATGCGGGTTTTGCTTCATTTTGGCGCGGTAGATCAACAATGCAAGGTTTATGTAAACCAAAAACCGGTAGCAGCGCATATCGGCGGGTATCTGCCGTTTGAAGCGGATATTACGGAAACTCTGCATGTTGACGGGAGCAATGAACTTGTCGTATGCGTCCGTGACGACAGCGATACATCCTATTACAGCCGCGGAAAACAGATGCTGAAACGCGGAGGAATGTTCTACACAGCGCAAAGCGGTATTTGGCAGACCGTATGGATGGAATGTGTGCAGGAGGCATATCTGTCAAATGTGTTATGTAAACCAAATGCGGATACGGGCGAGGTTCGGTTTGAAGCAGAGATCAAATATGATTTGCCTGATTTACAAATTGAAATCTATGAAGCCGGTATTGATGAGCAGGTGTCCATATCGGCCGAAGCCTGTAAGAGCATGGAGCCGCTGGATGGGCAGGCGCATGCTTTGGCGGAGCGCGAAAGAAGAAAGGCGCTTAAGGTTCTTTCTTATGAGAAGGTTGCGGGAGAAAGCGCTACTCATAATTCACAGACCCTACACCGGACGATCAAAAAAATACGCCAAACGATAAGAATTCATGAGTTAGACAGGAAGCTCTGGACACCGGAGTATCCCTATTTGTATTATTATATGATAAGGTGTGGCGGGGATGAGATAACCGGATATTTTGCATTCCGTACCTTTACGGTGGAGCCGGATAGAGCGGGTGTGATGCGCATGTGCCTGAATCACGTACCCTATTTTCAAAAGGGCGTTCTGGATCAGGGCTATTGGCCCGACGGACTTTATACGCCTCCGTGTGACAATGCGATGATTTACGATATTTTGAAAATGAAGGAGCTTGGTTTCAACATGCTCCGCAAGCATATCAAAGTCGAACCGCAAAGGTGGTATTATCATTGCGACAGGCTGGGAATGATCGTCTGGCAGGATATGGTGAATGGCGGCGGCGATTACCAATTCTGGTTTGTCACTTATCTTGCGACGGCATTTAACATGTTCAATTACCGGATCAAAGACAATTGCTACGGGCTGCTTGCGCGAAAGGACCCACGCGGCAGGGAGCAGTTTGAAGAGGAAATGGAACAGACCGTAGAGGCTTTGCAGGGGCATCCGAGCATCGGTACATGGGTCATTTTCAATGAAGGCTGGGGGCAGTTTGACGCGGTTCGCATGACAAAGCGGCTGAGCGAGCTGGATGACACCCGCGTTATCGATTCGACAAGCGGTTGGTTTGACCAGCGCTGCGGCGATTTGCGCAGCCAGCATTATTATTTTTTTAAGCTCGTGCTCACGTGGGAGAAGCATCGCGCAACGGTGCTGTCGGAGTTTGGAGGTTTTCCGTACCGGGTGGAAGGACATAGCTGCTGCGAAAAGGTGTATGGATACCATCCGTGCCGGTCGCTTACGGAGCTTCACCAGTCTTATGCGAAGCTGATGAAGGAAGTCATTGAGCCGGAAATAAAAAACGGTCTGTCGGCTACGGTTTATACGCAGCTTTCGGACGTGGAAGAGGAAGTAAACGGGATACTAACTTACGACAGGGAGGTATGTAAACATGCAGATTTATGAAGAACAAAATAAGCTTGTGATCGCGGAGGAAGGAAGACAGGTTTGGATCGAGCCGTGGGGCACGGATTCCCTGCGCGTCAGGATGACGGCTCAGCCCGAGATGGATCAGGAGGATTGGGCGCTTTGCGAGCCAGTTACGCCTTGCAGGGCAGCAATTACCTTTGAAGAAATCGATGTGACGGACCCGTGGTACCTAAGTGAGGAATATGCGGGCTACCACCGCCGTGCAAAGCAGGCGGCTTTGCAGAACGGAAAAATCACGGCTCGCGTCAGCACCGAGGGCTGGATCTGCTTTTATAATCAGCACGGCGAGCTTTTGACGGCGGAATATTGGAGAAACCGCAACAGAATCAACCGCTATTGCGTGCCTCTTCGAATTGATGCGCGCGAGCTGAAGCCGATACCGGGCACGACAGACTTTATGTTAACCGCACGCTTTGAATCATTTGACGATGAAAAAATTTACGGAATGGGACAGTACCAGGATGGGCATTTGAATAAAAAAGGCGCTCTGCTGGAGCTTGCGCACCGCAATTCCCAGGCGAGCGTACCATTTTATATTTCAAGCCGCGGATACGGATTTTTATGGAACAATCCGGCGGTCGGCACGGCTGTGTTTGGTACGAATCATACGGAATGGACGGCAAAAAGCACGAAAAAACTGGATTATTTCATCACGGCAGGCGACACGCCGGCGGAGATCGAACGCAATTACAGCGCGGCAGCAGGCCGGACGCCGATGATGCCGGAATATGGCCTCGGCTATTGGCAGTGCAAGCTGCGCTACCGCAATCAGGAGGAGCTTTTACAGGTCGCGAGGGAGCATAAGAGAAGGGGTCTTCCGATGGATGCGATCGTTGTGGACTTTTTCCATTGGACCAGGCAGGGCGATTTCAAGTTTGAGCCGCGCGACTGGCCGGATCCCGAGGCGATGGTAAAGGAGCTCAAGGAGCTTGGAATAGAGACAGTCGTGTCCGTATGGCCGACGATTGATGACAGAAGCGAGAATTATGGCGAGATGAAGGACAAAGGGTATCTCGTCAAGGCGGATCGCGGCATGGAGCAGCATATGACATGGATGGGAGATGCGGTCTTTTATGACGCGACGAATCCGGGTGCCCAGAAGTTTGTCTGGGAACGCTGCAGGGAAAATTATTATCAAAAGGGAATCCGCTGCTTCTGGCTCGATGAGGCGGAGCCGGAATACGGTCCCTATGATTTTGACAACTACCGCTATTATAAAGGGCCTGCGCTGCAGTGCACGAATATTTATCCGCTGATGTATGCGAAGGGTTTTTATGACGGATTAAAAGAAGCGGGCGAAACAGATGTGCTGAGCCTTGTGCGCTGCGCATGGGCGGGCAGCCAGAAATACGGCGTGCTGACGTGGTCCGGCGACATTCATTCCTCGTTCCGTTCGATGCAGGAACAGCTTCAGGCCGGACTCAGCATGGGAATCGCGGGCATTCCGTGGTGGACGTCGGATATCGGCGGCTTTCTCGGCGGGGATATCAAGGATCCGGATTTTCAGGAGCTGCTGCTGCGCTGGTTTGCCTGGGGCGCCTTTTGCCCTGTATTTCGTATGCATGGAGAGCGTTCTCCATGGTATGAGCGCGAGGAAGAGTTTATCGACGGCGTCAGGCAGCTGACGTCCGGCCAGGATAACGAGGTGTGGAGCTTCGGCGAAGAAAACTATGAAATTTTGAAAAAATTCCTGCTGATCAGGGAGCAGCTTCGTCCGTATGTCCGCACCTGTATGAAGGAAGCGAGTGAGAACGGCAGCCCCGTTATGCGCCCGATGTTTTATGATTTCTCGAAGGAGGAGCGCTGCTATGAGGCCGAGGATCAGTACATGTTCGGCTCAAAGCTGCTCGTTGCGCCGGTCATGCAGCCTCATGTGACGACCCGCAGCGTTTATCTGCCGGGCGGCCATCAGTGGAAGGAAACGGCGACCGGCAAGGTATTTGACGGCGGCCGCCCGGTCGAGGCTTATGCTCCGATCGATGTGATTCCGGTATTTGAGATGGTGAGCGGGGAAATGGTATTTTAAGAAATGGAGAGCGTTATGAAAAAAGGACAGGTGCTGGAAGGTACAGTCGAGAAACTGAAATTTCCCAATAAAGGAATTGTATTTGTGGAGGATGTATCGCAGTCCAGTGGACAGGCAGGCTGTGAAGGGATGAAGGCGGATGTGGTGGCAGGAGTAAATAAGCGTATTGATGCGCCGGTAAATGCGGGCAGGCCGGAAAATGTCGGTAAGCCGGTTAATGCAAGATGTCAGGAGCGTATCAGTACGACTCCGGCCGCAGCAAAGAAACGCGTCGTCGTCAAAAATGTGCTTCCGGGCCAGAAGATCCGTTTTTCAGTAAATAAAATCCGAAGCGGCAATGCGGAAGGCCGTCTGCTGGAGGTGCTCGAAAAATCACCGGTCGAAATCGAAAGCCCGTGCCGTCATTTCGCGGAGTGCGGCGGCTGCGCCTATCAGAACCTTCCCTATGAAGAACAGCTGAAGCTAAAGGAAGAACAGGTGAAGGAATTGCTGGCTTCTGTGCTTGGCGGGGGAGAAGAGGCAACCGTGGAGCAAAGAACGTCAGATTTGGCGTTGAGAGAGGATGCGCAAACAGACAGTGTGGCCGGATCTTCTTTGAAGAGTGTAAACGGCTGGGAATGCAGCCCACAAAAGTTATGTAAACAAGAATATCTATTTGAAGGCATCAAGGCAAGTCCGGTTCAGTTCTCTTATCGGAATAAAATGGAGTTTTCCTTCGGCGATAGCCGCAAGGGCGGCCCGTTAGAGCTTGGTATGCACAAGCGAGGCAGCTTTTATGATATCGTTTCGGTAACAGACTGCCAGATCATTGACGAAGATTATCGGAAAATCTTAAGCTGCACGCTGGCTTATTTCAGAGAGAAAGAGACGCCTTTTTACCATAAGATTTCCCACGAGGGATATCTTCGCCACTTTCTTGTGCGCAAAGCGGTCAAAACAGGGGAAATACTCTTGGACTTGATCACAACGACACAGACACCGCCGCCCTCCGTTTGTATGGAAGCGGGCCTTTTAGAGGATTGGCGCGCGCAACTGCTGGATTTGAAATTGCATGGAACTATCGTAGGCATCCTGCACACCTTTAATGATTCCCTGTCCGATACCGTGCAAAACGATAGGACGGAATGCTTATATGGCCAGGATTATTTTTATGAAGAGCTTCTAGGGCTGAAATTCAAAATCTCCCCGTTTTCCTTTTTCCAGACAAACAGCCTCGGCGCCGAGGTGCTATACGATACGGCGCGCGAATACGTGACGCTGGCTCGCAAAAACGAGAAAAAGGAAGACCAGCAGGGGAAGGTCATCTACGATCTGTACAGCGGAACTGGCACGATTGCCCAGCTTCTCGCCCCAGTCGCCAAAAAAGTGATCGGCGTCGAAATCGTAGAAGAAGCCGTAGAAGCCGCAAGGCAAAACGCCGAGCTAAACGGTTTACATAATTGCGAGTTCCTTGTCGGAGACGTACTAAAAGTACTGGACGAAATCGAAGAAAAGCCCGATCTCATCGTCCTCGATCCTCCCCGCGATGGCATCCACCCAAAGGCCTTAAAAAAGATCATCCATTATGGAGTGGAGAATATCGTTTACATCTCCTGCAAACCGACGAGCCTTGTACGGGATCTGGAGGTGTTTCTTGGCAGTGGGTATGAGGTTGTGAGGGCTTGCGCGATTGATCAATTTCCAGGGACGGGGCACGTTGAGACGGTTGTTCTTTTGTCCCAACAAAAACCAAGTGACAGGATT
>CAZMIX010000029.1:0-30074 GCA_964566545.1 uncultured Lachnospiraceae bacterium
CTTCCCAAGTTCCTATATAATAAAATTTTATGCGCAGCTGCGCGCGCGAAACAAAAGCTGTGCCGCCTGAGTATTTGGCCGCGAGAGCGGGAGAAGCACACTTTTGTTTTATGATGGACTGCTTAAATTTGAGAAATTGGGAAAGGAGCCGATTTTATGGGAATGATCAGGAAATTAAAGGATGAGATCAGCATCATTCGGGAGCGGGATCCGGCTATCCACAGTGCGATAGAAGTATTTCTTTATCCGAGCTTTAAGGTGATGCTTCATTATCGGGTGGCACATCAGTTGTATTTAAAAAAACACTATTTTTTCGCCCGCTGGATTTCGCAGCGCGCATCCAGAAAGACCGGAATTGAAATTCATCCGGGTGCACAGATCGGCGAGGGATTTTTTATCGATCATGGAAACGGCGTGATCATCGGTGAGACGACGATCATTGGGAATAATGTGACACTGTACCAGGGAGTGACACTCGGCGGTACCGGGAAAGAGACGGGAAAGCGCCATCCGACGATTGAGGATAATGTCATGATCAGCGCCGGAGCCAAGGTACTTGGTTCCTTTACGATCGGTGCCAATTCCAAAATCGGGGCAGGTTCGGTCGTGTTGGAGGAGGTGCCGCCAAACTCAACGGTGGTCGGTGTGCCCGGAAGGGTTGTGAAGCGTGAAAACGTATCGATTCCGCGTGAGGATATGAACCAGATCGATTTGCCCGATCCGGTATACGAGGATATTATGAATCTGCAAAAGTCGAACAGTATGCTGACAAACCGGCTGCTGAATTTGGAAGAGGAAATACGGAGCCTGAAAAAAGAACAGAAAAATGAACAGTGAGAAAAGGAGAAGCGAGCAAAATGAGAGTTTATAATACGTTATCTGGAAAAAAGGAAGAATTTGTACCGCTGGAGCCGGGAAAGGTGAAGATGTACGTCTGCGGTCCGACAGTCTATAATTTGATTCATATCGGAAACGCCCGACCGATGATCGTATTTGATACGGCAAGGCGCTATATGGAGCACAAGGGGCTTGAAGTCAATTACGTGTCCAATTTTACCGATGTCGATGATAAAATCATTAAAGCAGCGATCGAGGAGGGCGTGGAAGCTTCTGTAATTTCGGAGCGCTATATTGTAGAATGCAAAAAGGATATGGCCGCGCTGAATGTTAAGCCTGCTACGACACATCCGAAGGCGACGGAGGAAATTTGCGGAATGCTCGACATGATTGGCACGCTGATCGAAAAAGGCTATGCCTATGCGGCAGAGGATGGTACGGTCTATTTCAGGATGCGCCGATTTGAAGAATACGGAAAGCTTTCTCATAAAAATATTGATGATCTGCGCAGCGGAAACCGTTCGCTGCTCGTTTCGGGCGCAGATCAAAAGGAAGATCCGCTTGACTTCGTATTGTGGAAACCCAAAAAGGAGGGAGAACCATTTTGGGAGTCTCCTTGGTGTAAGGGCAGACCGGGCTGGCATATCGAGTGTTCTGTTATGAGCAAACGATATCTTGGAGATGAGATCGATATCCATGCGGGCGGCGAGGATCTGGTATTCCCACACCACGAAAATGAAATCGCACAGAGCGAAGCCGCAAATGGAAAGCCGTTTGCAAAATACTGGCTGCATAATGCATTTTTGAATATCGATAATAGAAAGATGAGTAAATCTGAAGGCAATTTCTTCACGGTACGCGATATCAGTAAGAAATATGATTTACAAATACTGCGCTTCTTCATGCTGAGCGCGCATTACCGCAGTCAGCTCAATTTCAGCGCAGAGTTGATGGAAGCGGCGCAGAATTCATTTGATAGAATTGTAACCGCGGTGGAAAACCTGAAATATCTGATCAAAAATAGCAGTATCGGAAATGCCGGCATATCAAATACAGAGCAGGAGTTATTAAATAAAATGGCCATCTATGAGGATAAGTTTGACGCCGCGATGGATGATGATTTTAATACGGCAGATGCAATATCAGTAATTTTTGAGCTTGTGAAATTTGCGAATATGAGTACTTCCTCAGACAACTCCGCCCAATATTTGCAGACGCTTCTTAACAAAATTATTGAGCTTTCCGATATTCTTGGGCTTATTGTGGATAAGAAGGAAGAAATTCTTGATTCGGATATTGAGAAGCTCATTGAAGATCGTCAGGCGGCCAGAAAAGAGAAAAATTTTACGCGTTCTGATGAGATCCGTGATATACTGTTGGAGCAGGGTATTGTGCTGGAGGATACGCGTGAAGGCGTCAAATGGCACCGCGCATGAAGGAGAAGATATGCTGGAAAATATTCAGAAGCAGTTTGCGTTAAAAGAGGTGAACGCCAATTCCTATTCTCCTTTGACGCTTGCCTATATTGGCGACAGCGTGTTTGATATCGTTATAAAAACAGTCGTTGTGGAACAGGCGAACTGTGCAGCCAATAAGCTGCATAAAAAGACGAGCGCGCTTGTGAAGGCGGCGGCTCAGGCACAGATGGCAGAGTTTCTGCTTCCGGTTTTATCGGAGGAGGAGCAAAATATTCTGCGGCGCGGCCGCAATGCAAAGTCCAACACAATTGCTAAAAATGCCACCCATTCTGAGTATAGAAAGGCGACAGGCTTAGAGGCGCTGATTGGATATTTGTATTTGGAGGGTCGCACAGAGCGTTTTGTGGAGCTGATCAAGATGGGCGTGGACAACTTACAAGGGCAGAAATGAGGAGCTATGGCATACGAAGAATATCTGATAGAAGGAAGAAATGCTGTAATAGAAGCGCTGCGGGCAGGGAAGCCGATTGATAAGCTTTATCTTTTGGATGGCTGTCAGGATGGGCCGATTTCTACGATTAAGCGCGAAGCAAAGAAAACAGATGCTATTTTAAAATTTGTGGAGAAGGAACGCCTTGACCAAATGAGCCAAACCGGGCATCATCAGGGTGTTATCGCTCAGGCGGCAGCCTACGAATATGCAGAGGTTGAGGATCTTTTAAAGCGGGCAGAGGAAAAGGGGGAGCCTCCATTTTTGATTCTGCTAGATAATATTGAAGATCCGCATAACCTTGGGGCGATTATCAGAACGGCAAACCTTGCGGGTGCGCATGGTGTCATCATACCGAAGAACAGGGCAGTCGGTCTGACGGCGACCGTTGCGAGGACATCGGCAGGTGCGCTTAACTATACGCCGGTTGCTAAGGTGACGAACTTAAGCAAGACGATAGAGGACTTAAAGAAAAAGGGGTTATGGTTCGTGTGTGCGGATATGGATGGCGAGTTGATGTACCGTTTGGATTTAAAAGGGTCGATCGGACTTGTGATCGGAAGCGAAGGAGACGGCGTCAGTCGGCTCGTAAAGGAAAAATGCGATTTTGCGGCGGCAATTCCGATGAAGGGAGATATCGATTCCCTGAATGCTTCCGTTGCGGCCGGCGTGCTGGCCTATGAAATCGTGCGTCAGCGCGGGTAAGGGAAAAGATAGTTATCGGATTAATTATAATAGGTGATATCATATGGTGAATGAGAAATATGCGGATGTTCCCGACGAGGAGTTGATTGTCAGACTGCGTGACGGAGAGGCCGAAATCACAGATTTTATTATGGATAAATACAAAAATCTCGTGAAAAGCAAGGCGAAGGCAATGTTTATTCTTGGTGCCGACACCGAGGATCTGATTCAGGAGGGGATGATCGGGCTTTTTAAGGCTCTCAGGGACTATGACATCGGCAGGGACGCGAGCTTTCACACGTTTGCGGATTTGTGCATTTCGCGGCAGATGTATACCGCAGTGCAGGCATCCCGCAGGCGAAAGCATACGCCGCTCAATACATACATTTCCATTTATAGCAATATGGCTGGGAACGAGGGAGAGGAAGCTTATTTGATCGAGGCGCTGCAATCGGTGACGGATAAAAGTCCGGAGGAGCTGCTGATCGATAAAGAGAATATAGACGGACTTGAGCAGGCGATCGGACAGGCATTAAGCCCATTTGAAAAGCAGGTATTGGATTTATATATAACCGGGATGAGCTACGTGCAGATCGCACGTGTGCTTGGAAGAGACGAAAAATCAACGGACAACGCCCTGCAGCGGATTAAATCAAAAATCAAGCGGGTAGCGCAAAAGCGGCCGCCGTCCTGAATTTCTAGGAAGAAGAGAAGGAGCGAAAAAATGGAGGAATACGCGGAATACACCGTAGAAAAAATAGACGGCGATTATGCTTATTTAAAACGGACGGACAAGCAGCTCGATGATTTAAACCAGGTCGCGAGGGCGCTTTTGCCTCCGGAAATCGCAGAGGGCAGCCGGCTTGTCAAGGAATGGTTTGAATACCGCATGAAATGCCATTGACAAGTAAACAGCCAGTATGATAAAATGACATTCGTTGATATTATACGCTGACATGGCACAGTCGGTAGCGCACCTCATTGGTAGTGAGGAGGTCGTGGGTTCGATTCCCGCTGTCAGCAGGAGAAAAATATGGATACTGCGCAAATCGTAGTATCCATATTTTTATAGTTTTTGAAGCCATTCGAATTGCCAGCAACAAGGGTTCGGGAAAGGGAGTCTCCCCGAATTGAGATGCGGATAGGCTTCAAAATGGAATATGAAAGACCGAAGGATAGTTACTTAGATTTACGAATTAGAATTGATACGATAATGAGGAAATACATTTTAATTACTACAGTTATTTGTATAGAGAAACTACTGAAAAATATCAATGTGCTGAGATGTGTACGATTTTTTGCGCAAATGATGTTACCATATTTTCGGTATTCTTGTTTTGGCGCCTGTCATGACCTATGTTGCAGAAGTATTTTTTAATGGGTATAATGGAGGATATTTAAATCAATATATTATTCTTCACTAAAACAACGGATTTGAGCGGATATCATGGTGGCTTTACCCCTGCACACTTTTGGTTTTTGTTATACCTTTTTGTGATATCGCTTGTTTTTATTCTGCTTCGTCAATGCAAAAAGCGATGGTTTCCAAAGCTTGAAATTCCAACCCCAAACTATCCGTGCCTATTGCTTTTATTTGTGCTGATATGGGCCTCGCTGTATATAATGAATATCGCCGGGAAAAGTATGGGACAATTTTTTGCTTTTTTTTTATTGGGATATTGCATCCTATCAAAACAACATATAATAAAAAAACTGGAAGAGAACTGTTGCATAACAGCAGTCATCTGGCTGATCGCTGAGGCTGCATACGTGTACCTTTATTGTATAGCGGAGCTTCGAAACGTCTTTATCGATGGATTATATGTTTTTGTGGGGTGGAACGGTGTATTGGCGCTGCTTGGCATCGCACATAAAACATTGAATTTCAATAATAAGGTTAGTTCCTATTTGGCAAAAGCTTCTTTCTCAATCTATATGATTCATCAGCTATGGGTTGTTATAATCGGATATTTTGTTTTACAATACTCGACCGGCATCCAGTTTCAATTTTTAATAATTATGGCGCTATCTTTACTGCTGACTTTGTTTACCTATGAGCTGGTTAAAAGAATACCCTTACTTAAAAACCTGTTTGGTATCGTTTAGTTTTAGAATTGACAAAGGAGGATTTGTGTTATGGTGAAGTGGTTTCGATTGTCGGGAAATCAATTTCTCGGATTCTTTGCACGTTGGTTGCCTTGCCCCCGATCTATTATGCTTTTATCGGACTCTGGCAGGGGAGCAATATTCTCGCCGTTCTCAACGGTATGTTTTTTTAGCACATCTATTAAATGTGTGGAACAATCTGAAATAGTGGATTATGCATTCTTTAGTCTATTCAACTACACAGATAAAATTGGATTGAGGGGATAAAATGTTAAGATTAAGACCATATAAAGCGTGTGATGCAAAAACTATTGTATCGTGGATAAAAGACGAGGTGACATTTCGTAAGTGGTGTGCAGATAAATATGAGAGTTACCCGATTACTGAAGATGATATGAATGCCCATTATAATGCTCTTGCCTACGCGGATGATTTCTATGAGATGACTGCTTTTGACGAAACAGGGGTAGTAGGTCATCTTTTTATGCGATTTACTGATGAAGAAAAGAAAATACTACGTTTTGGTTTTGTTATTGTAGATGATTCAAAGCGTGGAATGGGTTATGGAAAACAGATGTTGAAATTAGCGGTACAATATGCTTTTGAGTTTCTTAAGCCCGAGAAGATAACTCTTGGAGTATTTGAAAACAATAAACCGGCTTATTATTGTTATAAATCCGTTGGATTTCAAGAGGTGAAGTTAGAGGAGGTAAAAACATATCATATTTTAGGCGAGGATTGGAAATGTCTGGAACTCGAAGTTAGACATATTTTTTCTTGATCAGAAGACCAATTGTTTAAACCAAAATACATACACCAAAAGTCACATATGTGTGACTTTTGGTGCTTTTTCAATTTGACCTCCAATATACGTGCCGGAATAGAACCCGGCATCAATGATTCAGGGACAGAATCACACAGAGGCAGGATGGTGAAGCATGGTTCATCCCATCTGAAATACGGTGTACTCAGATGGTTTTTTAAAGTTACCCTTTTTTACAAGATCAAAAACATCCAAAAACCTCTTGACTCTGACACGGTGTCAGGGGTTAAGGTCAATTATAAGGAGGGATATAAAATGGATTTTTCATCTTATTTAAAACAGAGTATTATTACAGATCCACACAAATATAAGAGCTTGTATGAACCCTTGCCGTCAGATCCGGCAGACCTATTGCGAACCGTACAGGGTCTGGTCATTCATGGCGATCAGGGTAAACTTTACGGTCTTTCTTTCAGTAAACGTCAATTGGAAGAAGAACTGATCCGCACCGTGCCGCGGATGTTGGAAAAGCTATTTCAAATTGACCAAAGTCCGCTGAATTCTATAAGGCCTCCAAAATTGCGATTGATTGGAATGTGCAGGGAGTACGCATTGCTTTTGGTATCCTTTTTACGCTACAAAGGGATTCCTGCTCGTCTTAGGGTAGGCTTTGCAAATTACTTCAAGAGCGAACTCATGTATGAGGATCACTGGCTGCTTGAATATTACAGCTTGGAGGAACAGCGGTGGATACGGATGGACGCACAGTTGGATGAAATTCAGAAAGTACATTACGGAATTACATTCAATACGGAAGATATGCCGTCCGATACGGGCTATCTGCTCGGAGGTCAGGCGTGGCTGCTGTGCAGGTCCGGTGAACAACATCCGGAGGATTTTGGTTACAACAAGAATTGGAAAGGCTGGCATTCCGTCAAAGGAAATCTGCTGCATGACTTTAACAGCCTGCTGGGGCTGGAGCTTCTTCCGTGGGATTTGTGGACAGATCTTAGCACAAAAAAATACGGCGATTTAAGCAGATATGAAAAAGACCTGCTGGATGAGATGGCAGAGCTTACTGCAAACTCAAATGTTACGGAAAAGGATCTTTTGAGAGTTTTAGGCCGTCTGCCGCAGGAATACATGGAGACCATTCAATCCAAACTCAAGCTGCTTGGTGTACGGGAGCAAGCGGAGGTTGTAGGCCCGGATATGCTGGAACCAAAGTTTTCCGTACGGCCTGTACCCGAAAACTGCAATGCTCTTTTACCTGTTAAGCAGCAAAATGACGTATTACTGTTAAAAGGATGCCGGCAGAACAATTTAAAAAATATTGATGTATCCATTCCCAAAAACAAGTTGACAGTCATCACAGGTGTGAGCGGAAGCGGTAAATCATCTTTGGCTTTTGATACGATTTATGCGGAAGGAAAGCGCCGGTATCTTGATAATATGTCCAATGCCGCCAAAATGCAGGAATTAATTGAAAAACCGGATTTCGATACGATACAGGGGCTTACCCCGACCATTGCCATTGAGCAGAAAAAAGGAAGTCAGAACCCTCGATCCACCGTAGGAACCTTGACCGGTATTATGGATCAGCTGCGAATGCTTTATGTATCAATTGGAACGCCCTATTGTCCCTACTGCGGCATTCCTGTCAGGAAAGACAGCAAAAACAAAAACCGCTGTCCGGTATGTGGAAGTCTTTTTCAGGCGCTTACCGTTTCCGCACTCAATGCCAATACCCATGCAGGAGCGTGTCATGCATGCAACGGTCTTGGCTTGTTATATGAGGTCGACCCGGATTCCATTGTAGTCAATGAGAATCTGTCTGTACTGGATGGAGCGATTTCCTACTTTGGAAAGCTGCGGGGTAAAAAACCTACAGGAAATTGGATGCTCGGAGAGCTGTATGCCATAGCAGCCGACAGGAAAATGGACTTGGATACTCCATGGAAAGGGCTGCCGGAGGATTTTAAAAACGCAGTCCTCTACGGCACAGGCGATAAGATCTACAGTTTTAAGTACATTTCCGGCGGCAGAGATACCGAAATCAACCGTCCCGCCGCAGGAGTAGTTACCCATATACAAAGACTTTTCCGAGAATCCAAATCGGAGGATAATCCGTGGAAGCAATATATGCGTGAGGTTCCATGCCTTACCTGTCATGGAGAACTTCTATGCCCAGAGGCCCGGTACACAACAATAATGGGATATCGTCTGCCGGAACTGACCCAAATGCCTATTGACCGGCTGCAGGACTGGATGTTCAGTTTACAGGGCTTACTTTCTGAAGATCAGAAAAGCAAAGCAGGAGAAGTATTGCAGGAAATTCAGACGCGGATCGCCAATCTGCTGCAGGTTGGGCTGCCGTATTTAACCTTATGCCGAACAGCTCCCACGCTTTCGGGCGGTGAGCTTCAGCGTATACGCCTGTCCAGTCAGCTCGGCAGCGATTTGATCGGACTGACCTATATTCTGGACGAACCCTCTATCGGGTTGCATCCAAGAGATCATCATCTGATGATCGATACGATTCGGAATTTAAGGGATAAAGGAAATACGGTGATTGTTGTGGAGCATGATCGGGACACCATGCTCAGTGCGGATTATATGATCGACATTGGCCTCGGAGCGGGCGTTTACGGCGGAGAGGTGGTAACGTCTGGAACGGTGGATGAAGTGAAAGAAGACCCTCTTTCGGCTACCGGTCGTTATCTGAAAGGTGAGAATGCGTGTAACTCATTAAATTACAAAACACCTCACAAATGGCTGACATTAAAAGGCTGTACGAGCAACAATCTATAAAATGTAGATGCCCGTTTTCCGCTTCATGTGATGTGCTGTATTACCGGCGTAAGCGGTTCCGGGAAAAGCTCGTTGGTGTTTGGAACACTGATTCCGGCGCTGGAGGAAACAATTCAGCATCAAAGGAATAGCAGCAAAGGCTACCGGTCGTTTGAGGGATATGAAACAATCGACGGCTTTGTACGGATGGATCAAAGTCCAATCGGAAAATCCTCACGCTCAACGCCGGCAACCTATATCGGTGTGTTTGATGCAATCCGTGGGTTATATGCGAAGCAGCCGAGGGCTCTTGCATGCGGAATGTCGGAAAGCCATTTCAGCTTTAATTCCAAGGACGGGCAATGCCCTGTATGTGAGGGGCAGGGTCAGATTAAGATTGCATTTCAGTATATGGCGGATCACTATGTCACCTGTGCGGAGTGCAAAGGCAGCCGGTATCAGGAATTTGTGCTGGAGGTGCTTTACAAGGAAAAAAGCATTGCGGACGTTTTGCATATGGATATTGCCGAAGCGGTTTCCTTTTTTGCTGATGTGCCGGATATTCTGCCAAAGCTGTTGCTAATGGAAGAAGTAGGGCTTTCCTATCTGAAGCTGGGGCAGAGCATTGTTACCCTGAGCGGAGGGGAAGCGCAGAGGCTGAAATTAGCCAAAGAGCTGGGCGGAAAATACAAAAAGCACATGGTTTACATTCTGGACGAACCGACTACCGGCCTGCATTTTCAAGATATTGAAAAGCTTTTACTGATTTTCAGAAAGCTGACGGATGCGGGTCATACCCTGTATATCATCGAACATAATACGGATATTATTCGTGCTTCAGACTGGATAATAGACATTGGTCCGGAAGGAGGAACCGGCGGCGGGAAAATTGTTGCCGCAGGGAACCCGGAAGAAATCAAAAAAAATCCTGCCAGCATTACCGGCAGATATCTGTAAGGGGGAGGCCGATGAAACCATCAAAAAAAGATACATGGAAGTATAAACTGACGGCCTATATGATCAGTCAGGGAATATCCCTGCCGGGGTCGTCCATCATATCGCTGGCGATTATTTGGTATGTCACATTAAGAACAGGCTCCGGCAGCATGGTTGCCGGAGTTACGGTTACGACCTTTTTGCCGCAGGCACTCATCATGCTGTACGGCGGTGCTTTGGCAGTCAGCCTGTTTATGGCATATAAAGAGCTTCCCATTCCTCATTTTAAGCTAATTGGTTTAATATATTTCAAACTTCGTCAGGCGAATGCCCCTCGCTTGAAAACAGAAGCTTCTCTATTATTTCAGCAGCATCCTGAACCATTTTCGGACAGATTGTTTTCACACGTTCCGCAGCCGTTTGCCTGTCGCCGTTTACCAAGTCAATGTCTAAAAGCTTACGGCAGTTTGTCGTAGTGTTTCTTTCTTCAAATAACTGAGCAAATTCTTTCACTAAAGCATATGTTTTTTCCTTAGCCAGATTATCTTCCTTCGAAAACATGCCGTATTTTAACCCTATAAGCAGATAAGCTCCCGACACAGCACCGCATGTTTCCTGAAGCCTGCCCATTCCGGCCCCAAGACCGCAGGCAATTTGCAGGGCAGTCTTTTTGTCTAAGCCAAGCTCCTCGCAGTACGTAGACAGTATGGCCTGAGAACAGTTGAAACCGTCGTTAAAGCAAGCCACGGCGTTTTGGATTTTACTTTGATTCTTCATTATGAATTCCTCCTTCGTTTTAGCAACACTCCCCACCGCCTGAACAATCACAGTTCGGCTCACTTCCAGTAAGCCAGCCCATAATCACGGCGGCAGCGCATCCCACTCCAGCGTCAACAGTGATAGCGTTTGCAGGACAGTTTATCGCGCAAGCACCACACTCCATACACCGGTCTTTGTCTTTTATCCGCACGTTTCTTTCGCCTGGTTTGAACACCCCATGCGGGCAAACCTCCGCGCATCTTCCGCAGCCGATACATTTTTCGGCTG
This sequence comes from uncultured Lachnospiraceae bacterium, assembly GCA_964566545.1. Taxonomy (GTDB): domain Bacteria; phylum Bacillota; class Clostridia; order Lachnospirales; family Lachnospiraceae; genus JAEYFP01. The sequence continues at coordinate 11,072 of CAZMIX010000029.1, forward strand.
ATAGATTCAGAGTAGCGACATTTTTCAAATATTTATGCTTCATAACGCCCTCCTATTAAGCCAACAGGCTCTTTATCAACACCAGTACAATTCCTGCGACGGAGGAAAGCGCAAGGAAGGGCACCGCCGCTTTCATTTCCTTGATAACGCCGGAAAAGGAAGTGTATGTTGACGAGCCGGTGAAATTCATCGCCAGATACGCCGACAAGGACGGCAGCACCAGCAGATAACCTATGGCAAGAAGCAAAAACTCAGGTGCAAGCCAGCCGTTTCGCCAAACAAACCATGCTGTCCAAAGAAACCCCAGCAGCCAGCCCTTCCATGCGAACGCCCTGCCGGGAATAAAGGGAAGAAGCACAGGCGTAATGACAGTTCCCGTTACCACAGCGCCCGCATAAGCAATGAAATCCGCCGGCCCAAATGGCCTTGCAGCAAACAAGTTTATCAGGAACAATACTCCGCAAACAAGGAGTGAATTTTTTGCCGCCGTAGCCAGTTCAACAGGAGTAAGAACCAACCTATCCCATGCCGTAAATTTCACGGTGCGCATTTCTTCTGTGGCCTTATAGCCGGAAACAATGAAAGCCATTATATCTTTTGCCTTCACAGGGCCATAAACAACCGAAAACCCGGTTTGTTTGGTCACTTCATGGGCGCTCACACCGGGAGCTCCCAACTGCGGTAAAATCAATGTCCTATGCGATACGATTTCAAACAGTCTTATTTTTGATATGCGGGCCACCAGTTCATCGGTTCCGAACGTTCCTTTACCAGCGGCGCACCAGACATTGATACCCTTTGTATCCAGTATCACAATCCAGCAGTCCAGCCCTGAAAGTTCTTTTCGCAAGGTATCAAATGTCAGCTTGTAGTTTGCGCTGACCAGCACGGGGGACGATTGATCGGGATTGCCCACAGCGTAAAGCCCCGGATTGATTTTATAATCCATCCGTCCGATACCCCAGCGCACTTTCCAAGCGCCAAGAATATCCTTGATAGTCAGGTTTGTTGAAACCACAGGAACGCCGCCACAAGGAGTATGGATTTCATCCGTTACCCATTTATCCTTTTCGCTATACGGCGTTATGAGTTCCCCGGCACAGCAGCCACCGGCACAACAGCAGCAGGATTTTTCATTACCCATTTTCATCACACCCCCTGCAGCAATTTGTCGCCTCCTTGCAGATACAGTTCTCTTTATCGGATATTATGTCACAGAAAAATTGCTTTGTTCTGCTGACGGTATCCGCATCCAGTGAGTAGTACGTCCATTTGCCTTTCTCTCTGCCTTTGACAAGCCCGCACTCACACAAGAGCTTCATGTGATGAGACAGCGTGGACTGGGACATTTCAAATTTTTCTAAAATCATGCAGGCGCAAAGCTCACCGCAAGAGAGCATATCCACAATCATAGCTCTTTTGGGGTCCCCCAGCGCCTTAAACACTTTTGTATATTCCAAATACTTTTCCATATCAACACCTCAAATCTATAATCTTCGATATGAATATTATATACATCAAATCGAAAAGTGTCAATGTGAAAGTCACGCACACAGGAAATACAATTTCCGTAGCACAAAGACTTAAAAAGAAGTTAGCGGTTTCTGGACATTCAGTATCCATTCAAAGGGTATCGGCGGTTAATGATGAAGAAATCAATATTCAAAAAATTTGCCTGCTTTTTGATGCAACAATTGCCGTACACTTGGATGGGCGGAAAGCGTGCGCTCAGGCAGATGATCAGAATTTTCCAAAACAAGGGAGTAAGTCTTTATGAAACAGGTATCGTTAATTGGTCAGATGCTGAAAAGCTTGAAAGGTTAATTGAATCACTGCCTCATTTCCTAATATAACAAAATTATATGTGCAACTGCGCACACAAAACAAAATGCACCCCACAAAGTGAAGTGCGCGGTTTGTGTCCAGCTTCAAGCTGGTGCCCTGTTCAGTCAAAAATCTAAAAATTAGTTCGCTTATTAGCACATTATGCAGATTTTGTGCAACTGTCAATCCACTCAAGGCCGTCATGAATCAGATTTGGTTCAGTCAAGTGGATATAGTGTCCGCTGTTTTGGGCCTGAATGTATTTGCTTTTGCTGCTGAATGTCAGGTATTCCTTCATCAGTGACTGCCAGAGATCTTCAATTTTTGTTGCAAAATCTACGCTGGTACGCCCGAACTTCACAATTTCTTTTATAGAAAATTCACTCGTGTGCGTGATCAAAACAAGCGGGATATCCGGAAAGTCCAATTTTTCTTTTAAAGGCTCAACAATTTCTTCCTCATGCGCCAATCTATACTCCTCCAAAGCCGAGGTGTATATGGATGATTGAGTGATCGCCAACAAAATATAGTCAGAAGCATCCTTTGAAAAATCCTTATAGTAATAAAATGGCGGAGCCTTTTTCATGACTGCCTTTATTAAAAAACTAAGATGAAGCTTTGCCAGTTTACTCATAACGACCAGATTACTTGTCTTGTCGAATCCACTCTTTTTCTGTTCTTCCGGCGTTAATAATGTTTTATATTTATTATCATTGGCAGAAAGGGGATCAATCAGCAATATACCTTTTACCATATTTGGATAGAGACGTATAAATTGCTGTGCATACAATCCACCTTGCGAATGCGCTAAAAGCGTAATCTGCTCCTCGCAATTAAGTTGCTTTAAAAGCGTATGTAGCTCTCTTGCGATATTTTGAGGTGTGCGTTGAGCTGCGGTATTGCGACTTCGTTCATAGAGCAAAACGGTATATTTCGCGGAGAACATTTCTGCAATATGCCACCATTCACCAGCGGTTGCGCCCAGCCCGATTTCTATCACCAGATTGATTTTTCCACATCCAAATATTTGATAGGTCTGATGATTGCCACCTGAACTCTTATTTTGTATTTGTAGCATAATACAGTTAGCCCCCCTCTTCGTTAAATATAAACAATTAAAAATGATTATATCACAAATCTTACCATATATAAACAAAAAATCCATGTGACAGTTCGAATCTTGTCACATGGATTTTTCTATGGAGACAACTGGACTTGAACCAGCGACCTCTTGCTTGTCGAGCAAGCGCTCTCCCGGCTGAGCTATACCTCCATGCTACGGATTATAACATGAACACGTGTGATACACAAGAAAAATATAAGCCTACCCGAAGTCGGTCCAAAAGAGGAACTTGACAGTCCGGGCAGGCAATGTAAAAAATGCTTAGCAACGGCCTCACATCAGCATTCGGGAAGCCACACGCGCATTTGATTCGGGCCGCGGTTGCACCATGCGTAATAAGGGATGAGCCGGATTTTGCATGGCTGCATCTTGGGCGCTTTTTGCGAATAAAGCTCCTTTGAGGGAAGCAGGCGGAAGCCGTCGGCCTCCATCGGAACAATGCCATATAAACGACTGCTGTCGTAGGGCAGGGAGGTAATTTTTCCGTTCCTGTCTGCGAAGAGGGAGAGCACATCCCCATCGTTATCGGCACCTTCCGCACAATAAACGAGCGGCCCTCTCTGAATGGCGGTTTTTCCGCTGTTGCTTGGGATCAGCGGATTGGCGTAAATTTTTATGGGCGTCATATCCAGAAGCAGTTCAACGGAATCCTCCTTTGTAAAGCTGCGGCAGATATACAGATATCCGTTTTCCTCGGTGATGCCTTCTGCCGCGCCGAGCAGCGATACCTTTTGGCTGTCATAAATGACTGCGCCGTTAAGCAGAACCTTTGTGTGCGGGCTCCAGCCGGGAAGGCGGATCGCAAGAGTAAGGGAAGTCGATTTCTGCTCCGGCGCAAAGCAGTATTTTACGCTGCCGCCGTAAGGATAAGCAGACTGCACGTGCACTTTCATATTCTTTTTGGCAAGCGTTAATTCACCGGCAATATAGAGATGAGAATAGAGAGTCGTACCGGTTTCGCTCCAGGCATACTCGGCAATCGAGGGAAGGAGCCTTGCCACATTGGGCGGGCAGCACGCACATCCGAACCATTGTGGCCGTTTGGGGAGAGCATGCTTATGTGTTGCGATTTCGCCGGAAATACCGGGGACGGACTCAAGCGGATTCACGTAAAAGAATCGTCTTCCGTCAAGCTGCATACCCGCGAGGACGCAGTTATACAGCGCCCGTTCCATCATGTCCGAATATTTGCGGTCACAAGTGAGCTCCAGCATCCGTCTTGCAAAGAAAATAAGACCGATGGATGCGCATGTCTCAGAATAAGCAGTATCATTTGGCAGATCATAATCTGTCGTAAAGGCTTCGCCGAGGAAGGTTGAGCCGATACCTCCGGTGATGTAGACGCGCTTTTTAGCAATGCTTTCCCACAACGTTTCACATGCCTTTTTTAAGGAACCATCGCCCGTTTCCTTTGCGAGATCCGCCATGCCGCTGTAGAGATAAACGGCGCGTACGGCATGTCCCGTGGCATCCTTTAAGTCGCGGACCGGCGCGTTATTCTGCGCGTATTCGTAATCGGTCGGATGGTTTCCCCATACCGTCCATTTATTCGCTTCCTTTTCCTTCACATAATAATCGCGGTCAACGCCTCTTACATTGATAAAGTGGGCGGCCAAATCCAGACATTTTTTTAAGCCGGTCGCATGGTACATGCGCATGAGGGCAAGCTCGACCTCGGGGTGTCCCGGATAACCTGGCGCTCCTTCCGTGATAAAATGCCGGTAAATACAATCAGTCATATCTAGCATGATGGAAAGCAGCTTTTTCTTGCCGGTGCTCTCATAATAGGCCACCGCAGCCTCCATCATATGTCCGGCACAGTAAAGCTCATGCGCCTCATGCAGATTAGAAAAGCGAATCTTGTCTTCATTCAATGTAAAATAAGTGTTGAGATATCCGTCCGCCTGCTGTGCTTCTCCGATCAAATTGATAATTTCATCCGCTCTTTTTTCCAGCTTTCTGTCGGGAAAGAGGACGAGAACATAAGCGACTGCCTCAAGCCATTTTGCCACATCACTATCCTGAAAAACCATACCATAAAAATCCGCTGTCTTTTTTCCGGTCTTTAAATAATCGGCTGCCGCCCTGAAATTAGCGATGGCATGGCTTTTCTCCGCGCCGGGAATTTCATCATGGAGCGCTTTTTCCTGATAGGGAATTACCACTTCTTTAATAAGCGTTTCATAACGATTCCAGAAAGAATCGGATATTTGAAAATTTTCAATAAATTCCTGCATAATATCCTCCTAAAATAATAGATTTGATTGCTAATAGCACTTTACATGTATTATAATCTTATCAAAGGAAAATAAAAATGGGTTAAAATAGCATAAACATATAAAATATTCGCATGAAGGAGAAGTTATGAAAGAGACGTCGGTAATTCTTTGGCTGAAAAGCATGCCGCTTGTACAGGTCGCCGATCAGGTCTGTGTGCTTAAGCCGTTCATCCATGTGGATCGGACGGCGGAATTTCACGTATTGATTTATGTGCTGCGCGGGCGCATTTCCGTCATCGAAGAAGATGAGGAATATCAGGTTGACGCCGGGCGGCTGCTTTTGTTGAAGGCGGGCATCAGACATTATGGAGTTACCTACAGCGCGCCGGGTACGGAATGGATTTACGTTCATTTTCTGTTGGAGCAGCCGGAGCTTCCTGTGGCGGAATTTCAGCCGTATACTTCGCATTTGCAGGAGCAGGAGTTTTCCGGTCAGGATTATGCCTATGCGCTTGAGCTTCCCAAGCTTTTAAAAACACAGGGCGGGGGCAAGCTCGAAGGCAAGCTGCATCGTCTCGTGGAGCTGTTTCATTCCTCGAATCCGCTGCGCGCCGGATATATGAATCCGCTTTTGCAGGAAATACTGCTGGACTGTTATATGCTGATGCGCGATGAGGTGCGCTTTCAGAACGAGGATAAGGTCCATGCGATCATTCAATATCTCGAAGGCCATACGCGTGAAAGCTTTGACGCTGACAAAATTGAAGAAAATTTTTATTTAAGCTATAAGCATATCGGAAGGCTTTTTAAGGCGGCGACCGGCAGGACGCTTTCCGAATACCATACGGAGCTTCGAATGAATGAGGCAGCCCGGCTTCTTCGCGAGACGGCCGATACGGTGACGGATATTAGCAGGAGCATGGGCTATGCGGATTCGTTCTATTTCAGTAATGTGTTTCATAAACGGATGGGGATTTACCCGAAATTTTACAGACAGCAATATATGAGGAAGGGGAGGGGAACGGAAAATGAAATGGATTAATGTAAAAAAATATAACACACAGCTCATTTTGTCCCTTTTATGTGTATCAGTTGTGCCGATTCTGATCGTGGCGGTGCTGTCCTACTATAACAGTATGCGGACGATCAAAAGCGGCATGAATGAAATGATCGACATGAATTTAAAGCAGACGCAGAATAGTCTGGAAGTATGGCTGGATTCCTATGAGGATATTCTTTTTCAGCTCTATACGGATGAGGATGTAATTAAGCTTGTGGAAAATATCAATCGGGGAGAGGACACGGCGGTCGCAAGAAGTCAGCTCCGTCGGAAGCTGCGCGGCATGTTTTTTGCAAAGGATCATGTAAAAGCGGTTACGATTATTTCCAAAACGGGGGAAATCATTGATTATGATATGCTCGTGTCTCCTACGGACGAGACATCGTGGATGGATAGTTATGATATGGCACAGGAGGAGCTTTATGAGAGGCTGTCCGCGGATAATCAAGTAAAGATTCTGCCGACCGAGTATGCGACTACGTTTGCAAATGAGGAGTATTATCTGTTCCATATCGGAAACCGGCTCATCAACTATAAAAAGCCCACGCAGGATATTGGAGTGGTGGTCGTGAGCATCGATGAAAGGCTGCTGCAGGGAATCTGTCTGACGGAGTCCACAGATTCTAATAAAAATAACTTCCATTTTCTGGTGGACGACGATGGAAACGTGATTTCCTATATCGACACCTCCAAAATCCACGAGAAGATTGCGGACGCCGGACAGGGAGAAACGGCGAAGCTGCAAAGCTATCTGGATTTTGTAAAACGGACAAAAGAATTTGAAGGAGTAGAGGTGTCGCTGCGCGCGGTGCGGGCCGAGAAATTGGGCTGGAGCATCGTGCATGTCTCAAATCAAAATCAGTATGTCAAGGAGCTGCGGGAAAAACAGCAGTGGATGATCATCGTGGTTATCGCTTCTATGACGGCTGTTATTTTTATAATCACACTGCTGTCAAAAGGGCTGACGCGCTCGATCAACCGTGTCGTAGAGGCGATAGGGAGAGCGGGAAAGGGAAACTTATCCGAGCCAATCGCGCCGGACAGGCAGATGCCCGAAGAAATTGAGGCGATCGCTGTTTCGTTCAACCATATGCTTAAGGAGCTTCAGGATTCCATGACGCGTGAAAAAAGAGCGTTTGACAGGCAGCGCGTTGCGGAAATTGCCGCGCTTGAGGCCCAGATCAATCCGCATTTCATTTACAATACACTCGATACGATCAACTGGATGGCAATTGATAACGAGCAATACGAAATCAGCGGCGCAATCAACGCGCTTGCGAAAATCCTGCGCTACGGAATCGATAACAGCAACGGCATTGTCATGATCAGGGAGGAAGCGGAATGGCTGAAGCAGTACATTTTTTTACAGCAGACGCGTCTAAAAAGTACGTTTCAAAGCGAGGTTATCATCGAACCCCAGTTGATGGAATATAAAATCCATAAGCTGCTGCTGCAGCCTTTTATTGAGAATACGATCATTCACGGCTTTGAGAAGCCGTCCGGCATCCATAAGCTTTCCGTTGTGATGAAAGAGGAGAGCGAGGCGGTTCGCATTACGATTTGGGATAATGGAAAAGGAATGGAGGATGCGCTTGTAAAACAAATCTGCGAAGGAACATTCAAGGAGGTTGAAGGGAAGTACAATATCGGCATCAAAAATGCGCTGAGCCGGATACGGATGTATTACGGCGACCGTTCCGATATACAGATCAGGAGCAGCCTGGGAGAAGGAACAACAATTGTTATTTTAATTCCGAAGGAGGAGATGGCTGATGAGAATTGTCGTAGTAGAGGATGAAATCCGAATCAGGGAAGGTATTTGCAAGCTGGTCAAAAAGATTAGTCCCATGCACAGGGTTGTCGGCACGGCGGAAAGCGGGGAGGAGGGGCTTCGCCTGATTGTACAGGAAAAGCCGGAGCTCGTTATAACCGATGTGAAAATGCCGAAAATGGACGGTTTGGAAATGCTGAGGGAGTTAAAGCAGGCGGGAATCCATACGAAGGTCATCATTTTGAGCGCCTATTCGGAATTTGCCTACGCAAAGCAGGCGATGCTGCTGGATGTAAAGGAATACCTGTTAAAGCCGATCAATATCGTGGAGCTGAAGGCGGCGCTTGAGAGAATTGAAGAACAATACCGGTTTGAGCTGCAGGAAAACAAAAATACGGTAAAGAGCCTTCCCTATCTGTGTACGGGAATTATTTTAGGGACCCTCGATGTAAGGCCTGAAATCGAACATATTTTAAAGAAGGAATATATGCTCTATCCAGATACGAAGCTGTTGCTTTTTGCAGTCTATCTCGGAAAGGGCTACGAGGAACGGCAGGGCCGGACAAGACGGGAAATCGAGCAGTTTTACAGCGAACATCAGGAAATCAGGGGCTGCTTTCTCGAGCTTCCGAAGGATAACTGCTTTTTGCTGCTTCTTTACGGGCATCAGGACGCACACTGGTGGGAGCGCTGGTTTCAGCTTCAACTCATGAACAGAAAAAATCAGTGGAACAGCGGAGTGGAGCTGAGCTTCGGCTTTGCGGAGTGCCAGGGGATCGGTAATCTGCGGGAGCTGTATTACACGCTGTATCAATATCTGGAATGGAATATTGTGCTGGGCGATGCGGTGATGATTTCCTATCCGAAGATTTCTCATATAAACGCGGTCACCTGTACCTATCCGATTGAAATGGAAAGCCGGCTGAAAACGGCGTTGTGCGTCGGCGATTTAAAAAGAACAGAAAAAATCATGACTGAGTTCCTTAAATATTTCAATAACGGAGCAGTCTACCGTCCGAAGGAAATCAAGGAAACTTACGTTCGGTTTTTATGGACGCTGATCAGCATCGCAAAGGATATTAATTTGATTCGGGAAGGGCAGATCGAAATGCAATCCGTTCTGGAACAGATTACAGAAGCAAAAACGACGGGCGAGCTGGAGGCCGTTGTATGTCTGTTACTTAAGAAGCTGCAGACCGGAGAGGAAAAGGAGAGCAGGGCGAGTCTAACCGTGAAGCGTGCGCAAAGCATGATCCATGAATTTTATCAGACGGGGATCACACTCGAGGAAATTGCAGATAAGCTGAGCATAACGCCCGAATATTTGGGGACGCAGTTTAAGAAGGAGCTTGGCGTTTCCTTTAGCAGCTATATCAGAGAATACCGGCTGAATAAGGCAAAGGAGCTGTTACTTTCCACGCAGCTGAAGCAGTATGAAATCGCAAAGGCCGTAGGCTATACGGACGCGAAATATTTTAGCAGACAGTTTCGCGAATATGTCGGACAGTCTCCGGGCGATTATCAAAAGACACATTAGATTTTTCACCCTTTCTTAGAAATGTTGTGTTTTAAGAAGAAAGATTATCCGCTATATTAGCAGTGTAAAACAAATCAGTCAGAACGGTTCTGACAAATTCAAGGAGGTAAGTATGAAAAAGAAATTACTATCGGTATTGTTGACAACTGCTTTGACGGCGGCGATGCTGGCAGGCTGCGGCTCCTCTGCGGCGACTGAGGCACAGGATGTGGATACGGCGGTGGCTAAAGAAACGGCGCAGGAAACGCCTGCGGCAAAGGAAGCGGACGTATCGGAAGCCGGCGGTCAGAGTGCGGCGGGGAATGTGACGATCTGGTATTACTGGGAAACAGAAGGACACCAGAAAGCGCTGAACCATATCATCGATGAATTTAATTCCTCGCAGAGCGATGTCACCGTAGAAGCAAAATATGTTCCGTTTGCGGATTTCAAAAAGCAGCTTTCGATCGGCGCGACTGCGGATGAACTGCCAGACCTGGTAATTCTTGATAATCCGGATCATGCGGCCTATGCTTCCATGGGAATTTTTGCGGATTTGACCGGAAAATTTGATGTAAGCAACTATTATCCGGGTCCCGTCAATTCCTGTACGTTGGAAGACAAGCTGTATGGCGTTCCGTTCGGAAGCAACTGCCTGTTATTATATTATAACGAGGATATGCTGAAGGCGGCAGGCTGTGAAGTGCCTGCGACATGGGATGAACTGCTTGAAACGGCAAAGGCATGTACGACGGATACGGTTTCCGGTTTTGCATTCTGCAGCCTGCAAAACGAGGAAGGAACCTTTAACTTCCTGCCGTGGGTATGGTCTGCGGGCGCGTCCTCTTATGAAATCAATTCCGAGGGAGGAATCAAGGCATTGAGCTTTGTCAAGAGCCTCGTTGACGAAGGCGCTATGACAAAGGAAGCGATCAACTGGACACAGGGCGATACAATGAATCAGTTTATTTCCGGAAATCTTGCGATGATGATTAACGGAACGTGGCAGGTACCGACGATGCGTGAGGAGGTTCCGGATTTGAAATGGAACGTCGCTCCGATTCCGATGGATGCGCAGCAGGCTTCCGGACTTGGCGGTGAAAATTATGCGGTGATCGCAGGCGGTAACGAAGACGGCGCAATTGCATTTTTGAAATATGCGACAAGCGGAGAAACATGCCTTTATATGATGAATATGATGGGATATATTTCATCGGATTCGACGATCGCGGCGGGACAGTTTGACGGCGATCCGGTATATGAAGCATTTGTAGAAGAAATGCAGTATGCGAATGCGAGAGGTCCGCTTCCGGAGTGGCCGGATGTTTCAGATGCAATCTCACTTGCTTTTAATGAAGTAATCACAGGCGCGAGTGAAACGGCGGATGCCGCGTCAAAAGCGCAGACAACGATTGACGGAATAGTAAAATAGCACATGTAATTTATATGGAGAGCAGGAAATCCACGAGCTGTATTTCCTGCTCTTTGTAATAGGAAATTTTTGAAAATTTCTTGAAAATGACTGATTAAAGGAGTCAAATGAATGGGCAGGTTGAAAAAAATATTTAAATATGATAATATCGGAATTTTATTCGTGCTCCCCGCATTTTTATACATGCTCTTTTTTGTGGGATATCCGATCGTGACGAATTTTATATTGAGCTTTCAGGACGTGACCGTGAAAACACTTCGCAATCCGGTAAAAGAATTTGTCGGGTTTCGGAATTATATAGAATTATGGCAGCAGGACGACGTTTTGCTTCTATCGTTAAAAAATACGCTTGTATTTACAGTTTCATGCCTTGTTTTCCAGTTTCTCATCGGCTTTTTGCTGGCGATGCTGTTCAATAAAAAATTTTCCTTTTCCAAGCCGGTCAGAGGGCTTCTCATGATGCCGTGGATGATACCGATTACGATTACCGGCCTGATTTTCAAATTCATGTTCGGCACCGATGTCGGCATCCTGAATTATTTTTTGAAAGGCATAGGGCTTATCAGCGAAAATATCGACTGGCTGACGAATACGTCGACGGCGATGCCGGCGGTCATTCTGGCTAATATCTGGATCGGGATCCCATTTAACATGATTTTGATTGCGACGGGGCTGACGACGATTCCAACGGAGCTTTATGAAAGCGCGTCGATCGACGGCGCGAATAAGCTGCAGAGCTTTTTCAGCATCACGGTACCGCTTTTGAAGCCGACGATCGAGTCCGTGTTGATTTTGGGGTTCATTTATACATTCAAGGTATTTGACCTTGTTTATGTGATGACGAGCGGCGGCCCGGTCAATTCGACGCAGGTGCTTTCCACGTATTCCTACAAGCTTTCCTTTGAAATGTTCAAATACAGCAAGGGTTCCGCGGCGGCAAATGTCCTGTTTTTCATCCTGCTGCTCGTCAGCCTCTTTTATTTGAAATTCGCTTATGCAAAGGAGGAAGTGTGATGGATTCGGGAATAAAATTATCAAAAGGGAAAAACGTCCTGTACTGTATCCTGGCCCTGCTCGTTCTGTGTGCGCTGCTGTTTCCGCTCTACTGGATCTTTGTGACCTCGTTAAAGACGGAAAAGGAAATCTTTATGATACCGCCCACGTTCTGGCCGCAGGTGCTGAATACCAAATCTTATTTGGCGCAGCTTGAAAACGGCGATTTCAACATGTTTCACTCGTTTGGGAACAGCCTGATCATTTCCCTTGGCGCGATGTTTATCGCGATCGTGCTCGCCGTGCCGGCCTCTTACGGGATTGCCAAGTATGAGTTTAGAGGAAAACAGGTGATTGTACTCGGATTTTTAGTGACACAGATGCTGCCGGTATCCGTACTGCTGACTCCGCTGTTCATCATGTTTAAAAATATGAACCTGTATAATACGCTGTTCGCGACGATGCTTGCGGATGCGACGATTGGTATTCCGTTTTCGATCCTGATTTTAAAAAATTATTTTGCATCGATTCCAAAGGATTTGGAGGAGGCGGCCTATATTGACGGATGTAATCGTTTCAGCGCGTTTATACGGGTGTTGATTCCGATCGCAAAGCCGGGCGTTGTCGTCTGCGGTGTTTTCTCATTCCTTTATGCATGGGGGGATCTGGCATACGGCATGACGTTTATCCTCGATCAGGAAAAGCGTCCGATCACTGCTGGAATCTTCAATTTTATGGGGCAGTATGGGACGAAGTGGAGCTATCTGACGGCGTTTGCCGTCGTGACGATCATTCCTGTCGCGCTCATTTTTATCTTTATGCAAAAATACATTATCAGCGGCATGACGAGTGGTGCTGTGAAAGGATAGACATTAGCAGGAGGGAGAAAATGAAAAAGGAAAAACACGAGAAGAGACGAAGAGGAAGGTTGTCGACTAGCATAGGAAAGCTCTTGATAGCCGGGTTTTCCATACCGGTCGTCTGCGTCATCCTAGTAGGGGTATTCGCTTATCAAAGAGCCTCGGAGGAAATTGTAGAGGTGAGCGAAGAATCCATGAAAAATACGATGAAAATGACGCTGCAATATTTGGACTATGTATTTGCCGGAGTGCAGTCCGAATGCGTGCAGCTTCTCGTGGATGACAATACGGTAAATTACATAAAGGGAACATCCAACGATACTTTGGAGAAAAATAAGCAGCTAAGCGCGATAAAAACCAATGTGCTTGCAAAGGAAAAGGCAAATAAATTCATTTCCGGCATCCATTTGATTCCTTCTGATAAGCTGCAAAGTGTTACCTCGGCTTCTGTTATTCAAACCGGTTTCTTCAAGGAATTGGAAGAAAGTATTACGGGAAAAAGCAATTGGACGGGCAGACATGGATTGATCGATGAGAGGCTGAATATTGCCCGTGACGACTATGCGCTGTCCTATATACAAAAAAGCATGGATAATAATGCGGCGGTCGCCGTGGATATCGGAAAAGAGGCGCTTGTGCAGCTTTTAAAGGAATTGGACTTCGGGGAAGGAAGCAGAACTTCCTTCATCACCGCAGACGGATGGGAAATAGCGGCACAGGAAGACGGCGGGATGGCTTTTACAGAGGAAGACTTTTTCCGGGAAATGAATGGAGAGGGTTATGCCGACTTGAGCGAATATGTTGCCTATAAAGGCCGTGATTATTTGTATGTTCAGATGCAAAGCGGGCAGAATGGTGCGCTGCTGTGCGCCATGATTCCCGAGGAAACAATTATGGAGAGGGTGTCATCGATCAAAACAGTAGTCGTCCTCTTCCTGATCATCGCCTGTTTTCTCGCCATATTGACCGCAGCATTCATTTCAAGACAGTTGATAAAGTCAGTGAAAGGGATGGCTCAAATATTGGCGGAAGTTTCAGAGGGAAATCTTTTGGTAAAGGAGAAGAACTTTTACTTAAAGGAGATAAACATTTTATCGGGACATATGAATCGGATGATTGAAAAGACGAAAAGTATGATTACGCAGGTCAAGAACTGCGACTGCATCATAGAGGATTCGATGGAAAGCCTGAGGACATCTTCTGCGGATGTTCAGGAAACGGCGGTGTCTATTACCTACGTGGTGAAAGATATTAACCAGGGAATCTCCAGGCAGGCAGCGGGGCTTGAAAGATGCCGGGAAAAAATGAAATATCTTTCGGAGCAGATTGAGCTTGTAAACGAAAGCGCGGAAAAAATAAGAGTGACGGCGGATAGGACGGACGAGTTTCTATCCAACATGGAAATAACGATGACCGAACTTCAGGAAAATGCCGGGGATGTTGGAGAGGTGTCGGATACTGCCGTAGTGCACATGCTGCAATTAAAGGAGCGGTCGGCAAATATCGAAAGCTTTTTGGAAATTATAAACGAAATGGCCGACAGCACCAATCTGCTTTCGCTGAATGCTTCCATCGAGGCAGCAAGGGTAGGGGAAGCGGGAAAAGGCTTCGCCGTAGTCGCGGGGGAAATTCGTAAGCTGGCGGACGGCTCCTCGCAGGCGGCTGAAGAAATCCGCAAAATCATCAAGGAAATTGAGCAGCAGATAGATCGGACCGAAAGCGCAGTCCATGAAACAAAGAAAGCGGTAGGAGTTCAGAAGGAAAAGGCGGAGCTGACTACCGGAACCTTCTATGCGATGCGGGAGCAGGTAGACGGTCTGACGGTCAGTCTGGAACATATCGCGGACAGCGTATCAAAAATGAGTAGACATAGGAAAGATGCGTTGGAGGCGGTTCAGGAAATATCCGAGGTTTCCGGGGAAACGATGTTGCATTCGGATAAAGTGATGGAGAAGGTGGAGCGGCAAAAGGCGTTGAGCGGCAGTCTGGCCGATGTCGTCTCCGTTCTGGAATCCAATACGGAGGAGCTGAGCAGGGCGTTGAATCAATTCCGGGTGGATGAAAAGGGGCAAACTGCTCAAATTGAAAATGAAGGAGGCATTCCATGATTGAAAAAAGAGAGGGTAAACTGATATTTTGCTTTGACTCAGAAACCGTATGGCTGGAGGCGTGGGGGTCGGATGCACTGCGGATAAGGGCTGCAAAAAACAATTGTATGGCAGAAACGGATTGGGCTTTATCGGAGGCGTACAAGACGGATAGTACGATAGAACTGCACGAAAATGGAGGAACCATCACAAACGGGAGAATAAGGGGGGAACTCTCTAAGTTTGGGAAAATAAGCATATATAATCAAAATAATACGCTGCTTTTAGAGGAATATAGCAGGAATAGAAAAGATATCTGCGGTGAAACATGCAGCGCGCTGGAGGTGGAGGCGAGAGAATTCAAGCCGATCCCAGGCGGAGATTATCATCTGACGCAGCGGTTTGAATCGCTCGATAAAGACGAACGGTTATACGGGATGGGCCAGTATCAGCAGCCTTATCTCGATTTAAAGGGGCTGGATCTGGAGCTGGCGCACCGGAATTCGCAGGCGAGCGTTCCGTTCTTATTGTCCTCGCACGGTTATGGGCTGCTTTGGAACAATCCGGGAATTGGAAGAGCGGTGCTCGGCAAAAATGTCATGAGCTTTGAAGCATATTCAACCAAAATGCTCGATTATTGGATCGTTGTGGGGGACAGTCCCGCTCAGATTGAAGAGGCGTATGCATGTGTTACGGGCAAGGTGCCGATGATGCCGGAATACGGGCTGGGTTTCTGGCAATGTAAGCTGCGTTATCAGACGCAGGAGGAGCTGCTTGCTGTCGCGCACGAATATAAGAGGAGGAAGCTCCCGATCGATGTGATCGTCATAGACTTTTTCCACTGGCCAAAGCAGGGAGAGTGGAGGTTTGACGAAACATATTGGCCGGATCCGGAAGGAATGGTCAGCGAATTAAACGAAATGGGAATCAAGTTAATGGTATCCATCTGGCCGACGGTGGAACAGGAGAGCGAAAACTATGAGGCAATGCTGGAAAACGGCTATTTAATCAGGACGGAAAGGGGCGTGAGGACCGGGTTGGATTTCCAGAATGCCACGATCCATTATGATGCGACAAATCCCGGCGCGCGCAGTTTTTTATGGGAAAAGGCTAAGAAAAATTATTACGAAAAAGGGATCCAACTGTTCTGGCTTGATGAAGCCGAGCCGGAGTATACGGCGTATGATTTCGATAACTATCGTTATTACGAGGGTAGCAATCTGCAAATAGGCAACCTGTATCCGCGGGAATATGCGAGAACCTTTTATGAAGGAATGGAGCGGGAAGGACAAAAAAACATCGTGAACCTTCTACGGTGCGCATGGGCGGGAAGTCAGAAATATGGGGCGCTCGTCTGGTCAGGAGACATCGCTTCAAGCTTTGCGAGCATGAAAAACCAGTTGGCCGCGGGCTTAAATATGGGCATTGCCGGAATTCCGTGGTGGACGACGGATATCGGCGGGTTTCACGGGGGAAATCCCGATGACCCGGCTTTCCGCGAGTTGTTTGTCCGATGGTTTGAGTGGGGAACCTTTTGTCCGGTTATGCGTCTGCACGGCGACAGAGAGCCGAGGCAGCCACAGTTCGGCACGACGGGCGGTGCGTCCTGCTGTTCCGGCGCGGCAAACGAGGTGTGGAGCTACGGCGAAGAGGTGCTTGCAATCTGCAGTTATTATATGGAGCTTAGGGAGCAGCTTAGGGACTACACAAGGTCCCTCATGCAAGAGGCACATGAAAAAGGAACACCTGTTATGCGAACTCTGTTTTATGAGTTTCCAAAAGACCCAAAATGTTGGGAGACTGAGGAAGAATATATGTACGGCAGCCGTTATCTTATCGCTCCGGTCATGAACGCAAGGGAATATGAAAAGACCGTTTACCTGCCGCAAGGAGCGAATTGGAAGGATTTTTATACGGAAGAACTCTTTGCGGGCGGCCAGAGCATTCGAACCGCATGTCCGTTAAACAGGATTCCGGTATTTGAAAAAATTTGAAAAACCCGATAGACAATTAGAAAACGCCATGTTATCATATATCCATATGCGCGGCTTGCGTGAAAGGAGATGACAGTGCATGGGTATCATTGCAACAATCATCATAGGTGCGATTGCCGGTTGGATTGCAGGTAAGATCATGAGATCGGAAGGCGGCCTGATCAGAAACATCATAGTCGGAATAGCGGGCTCTTTTGTCGGCGGGTTAATATTTCAAATTTTAGGTTTTGGCAGTATCGCGACGTTCAGTTTAGCGGGAATTATTGTAGGCGTCATCGGTGCATGTATTTGCATCGCCATCGCCAGAGCCATTACAAAATAAAGGAATGTTAAGGTGCAGGGCATGTAGCCCTGCATTTTTTTATTATATCACTCAGGAGAACTATGGATCATGAAAAAGTTTATCGGAAGTAAGGAATTTTATAAGGGCGTGCTGGCAATCGCGATCCCGATCATGCTGCAAAACGGGATCACGAATTTTGTCGGGATGCTCGATAATATTATGGTGGGCTTGGTCGGCACGGAGCAAATGTCGGGCGTATCGATCGTAAATCAGCTTATCTTTGTATTTAATTTATGTATTTTCGGCGGAATATCCGGCGCGGGCATTTTCGGTGCTCAGTTTTACGGTCAAAAGAATAATGAGGGGATCCGGGCTACCTTCCGGTTCAAGCTGATCATGTGCATGATACTCCTGCTTGGGGCGATTGCGGTTTTTATCGGATATGACACGCAGCTTATTTCCCTCTATCTGCATGAAGGCTCCGGCGGCGGTGATTTGGCGGCGACGCTTGAATATGGGGAGAAATATTTAAAAATCATGTTGGTCGGCCTGATCCCGTTCACTTTGGAGCAGTGCTATTCCTCGACGCTGCGCGAGACCGGAGAGACCGTCGTACCGATGAAGGCGAGTATTGCGGCGGTTTTTATTAACCTGGTTTTAAATTATATATTGATTTACGGGAAATGCGGATTTCCGGTGCTGGGTGTAGAGGGCGCCGCTTATGCGACAGTTATCGCGCGTTTCGTCCAGACCGCGATCGTAGTTATCTGGACACACCGGCATCTGGATCGGAATCCGTTCATGGAAGGCGCGTACAGGAGCCTTCGGATACCGTTTAGCCTGACAAGGAAAATTTTGATCATGGGCATTCCGCTGCTGTTAAACGAGGGGCTTTGGGCATCGGGCGTTGCCGTGCAGACGCAGTGCTATTCTGTGCGCGGTTTGACGGTTATTGCGGGCCTAAACATCAATTCGACAATTTATAATGTGTTTACAATCGCCTTTATCGCGCTTGGGGACTCGGTCGCGATCATTGCGGGCCAGCTTCTTGGCGCGGGCAAGTTGAAGGAAGCAAAGGAGACGGCCTATAAGATCATATTCTTTTCCGTTTGCTGCTGCTTTGGGTTGGGCAGCATTTTGGCGGGTAGTGCGCATTTGTTCCCGCAAATCTATAATACAACGGAAGAGGTGCGTACGATGGCGACTTGGATGATCCGGATTTCGGCAGCGGTGATGCCGCTGCAGGCCTTTTTGCATGCGACGTATTTTACGATCCGTTCCGGAGGAAAAACCGTTATTACATTTTTATTTGACAGCGTATTTTTATGGGTGATCGCGGTGCCGGCGGCCTATTTTCTATCTTACCATACAAAGCTGCCCGTGCTTACGGTATTTTTGCTTTGTCAATTGTTGGATGGCATCAAGGCGCTGATCGGATGGCTGATTATGATCAGTGGAATTTGGATGCAGAACATTGTCGGCGGAGAAACATGCGCTGTCGAGGACAACTGAAAATCCTGTTTCTTTTTATTGGAATTTGCTGTATGATTAATTAAACTAAAAAAAGTCGTAAAAGGGGTGAGGGATTTACCATACCAAAGATGTTTGTATGGCAAAGCCCTCGTTTAGGGTTGTAATACATCTGCCGGCTTCTCAGCATGTGCCGGCAGATATAAGAGCACCGCTGTCTGGCCGAAACAACGGCATGGAAAACCTATGTTGATTGCTTCTATGCCATCATAATAAAAAAAACTGAAATTAGTCTGAAAAAATAAAAGAACTCTTTCACTGAGATTCTACGTCAGTACTTTATAAACCACCCTCAAAGCATTGATAAATAT
>CAZMIX010000030.1:0-28541 GCA_964566545.1 uncultured Lachnospiraceae bacterium
GTTCAGGAAGGGTTCCAGGCGACATATGGACAGCAAGAATATGGACAGCAAGAATGCGAACAGCAGACATATGATTGGAGGGGGAACGAGCAGGCACCTTACGGACAAGAGGGGTATGAGCAGGCACCTTACGGACAAGAGGAGTATGAACAGGGCGTGGCAGAACCGCAGCAAAGGTATGTTCAAGAGCCTCAAGAGATTCAGGAGAGCTACCAACTGCCTGTACAAGAGGAGCTTCAGCCGATATATGAACAGCCGCCCGTACAGGAAGAATCGCTATCGATATACGAGCCTCAGCTCGTCGTATCAGAGCCACAGCCGGAAACTGAGTCTACGATTGGCAAGGAATACGACTCGATGCTTTCTCAGGAATATGACGGACAGATTTCGTTGAGTCTGCCCGATACGGATATGGTTGAAAAGCAGATTACCGGTCAGATCAATCTGGAGGATGTTTTAAAAGGCTGGGAAGAGAAGAAAAAGGAAAACGAACAGAAGCGGCTGGCAGAGGTTAAAAGGAGATCATTAGAGCAGACAAATGATATTATGTCCCAGCTCATCGGCGTCATTCCGGGCATTCCGCTTCCAAAGGAGCCTGAGAAGCCTGTCGAGGTGCCATCACCGGAGCCGGAAGCTTCTGAGCCAAAGCCAACAACGGTCTTGATAGACGAGGCCTTATTTGGTACGGAGCATATCGAAGAGGAGCCGGCAGAAGAAAAAGAATTTTCCGGATTGCCGACGCCTTCTGTAGTAAAAGCGCCAATTACAAAATCCAAGGTTACGATGGCGATTCCGGGCACGCTGCCTTCCGGCAGAATGATGACACTGGAAGAGGAATACGGCGGAAATCTTGCGAAGGTCAGAGAACAAGACGGGGAGCTTGTCAAAAGGCAAACAGGAGAAATTCCCGAAATAACTGTTGAGCAGGAAGCTCCTTTGTTTGAGGAAGAAGAAGTGCCGGAGCAGCTACAGGAACTGCCAATACAGGAAACACAGCCGGAAACGGATGACAGCAGAGATCATGAAGAGGAGCCAAAGGACGCGGTACAGCAGCCCTCTAATATACCGGAGTATCCATATGAAACAGAGGATTACGGCGAGGTAGAGGAGTTAGAGGATATCGAACAGCCGGAGGAGCTGGATGATATTATTAAGACAAGGGATTTGCCGTTGGATGCGATCGCTCAGGCCAACTATGAAGCAGGAATTGAGCAGGAGGATGTGGAAGAAGAGGATCCCGAGGATATCGAGGAGTCCTTAAAGGAAAACAAAAAGAAAAAAACCAATCATCCGAGCTATATGACACTTGAGGAGGCTCCAAAGAGCAGACGGGAATTTGATGAGGAGGAACAGAGAATATTTGCCCGTTTTGAAGGCATAGAAGTATTAAAGGCGCAGATTGTAGATGTCATGGACGATATGAGCATGAATGCAGATAAAGGAAATGTCATCGTGATGGGCTCTGAACTGTCAGGAAGAAAAGGTCTGGCGATTGATATTGTCAAAGCGATTCAGATGATGGATTCCAATTTTTCCGGTAAGGTTGCAAAGATCTCGGGCGAGGCGCTGAATAAGAAGAATATTCCGACGACGATCAAAAAGCTGCAAAACGGTGCATTGATTGTTGAAAATGCGGGCGGTCTGACAAAGGATTCCATGAGCATGATCGCGGAAGCGCTTTCCGAGGAGACAGAGCCGGTGCTTGTCGTGCTGGAGGGCACAAAGGATACGGTACAGCCGCTTCTTAATGCGTCGAAGCTGATAAAGAGAGTGTTTAACGCAAGGATCGACATCGCAGAATATACAAACGATGACCTTGTTGCCTATGGAAAGGGCTATGCGAAGGAGCAGGAGTACAGCATTGACGAGATGGGCATACTTGCGCTGTATACAAGGATTGGTGAGTTGCAGGCACTCGATCATACCGTATCCGTTGACGAAGTAAAGGAAATTATCGACACGGCAATCAAGCATGTGGATAAAAAGAATATGTCGCATTTTATGGATGTATTATTTGCAAAACGTTATGATGAGGAGGATTACATTATCCTTAGGGAAAAAGATTTCATAACAAAATAGAATGGAGGATATTGGATGGCCACAGTACAAAAATTGACTCCGTTTATTACCGAAATGGATCAATATCTGTTTGGTTCAGGCATACACTATGATGTATATAAAAAGCTCGGAGCACATCTGACGAAAAAGGATGGAGTAAAAGGAATTTATTTTGCGGTTTGGGCGCCAAACGCCGTAAAAGTCAGTCTGATCGGCGATTTTAACGGCTGGGAGGAGGGTGCCAATCCGATGACCCGCCTAGAGCCGCTGGGCATTTATGAGACGTTTGTGCCGGAGCTTGGATTGGATGAGTTATATAAGTACGAAATTACGACCTTGTATGGTGAAAAGCTCTTTAAGGCGGATCCGTTTGCAAACAAGGCGGAGCTTCGTCCGGGAACGGCTTCTGCTACGACTGACATCACAAAATTCAAGTGGTCGGACAATGCGTGGATGAAGCATCGTGAAGAATCGATTATGCAAACGGAGCCGATGGCGATATACGAGTGCCATATTGGTTCATGGATGCGCCATCCGGGTCGGGAGGACGACGGTTTTTACAGCTATCGCCAGTTTGCGGACAGATTAGTAGAGTATCTTTTGGATATGAATTATACTCATGTTGAGTTGATTGGCATTGCAGAATATCCTTTTGACGGATCCTGGGGCTATCAGGTGACCGGATACTATGCGCCGACCTCCAGATATGGTACGCCGGAGGATTTTGCTTATTTGGTCAACAAGTTCCACAAAAGCAATATCGGTGTGATTCTGGACTGGGTTCCTGCACATTTTCCTAAAGATGCACATGGACTTGCCAACTTTGACGGCGGCTTTCTATTTGAATATGCGGATCCAAGAAAGGGCGAGCATCCGGATTGGGGAACAAAAATATTTGATTATGGAAAGAGTGAAGTAAAAAATTTCCTGATTGCCAATGCTATTTTTTGGATTAGGGAATTTCATATAGACGGGCTGCGTGTGGATGCAGTCGCCTCCATGCTGTATTTGGACTATGGAAAAGAGGCGGGACAATGGATTGCGAATAAATACGGTGGGAATAAAAACCTTGAAGCGATCGAATTTTTTAAGCATCTGAATTCTGTGATTTTGGGCATGTTTCCGGGTGCGATGATGATTGCGGAGGAATCGACGGCTTGGCCGAGAGTAACGGACAGACCCGAAAACGATGGGCTTGGATTCAGTTTTAAATGGAATATGGGCTGGATGCACGATTTTTGTGACTATATGAAGCTCGATCCGCTTTTTAGAAGAGATAACCATTATAAAATGACATTTGCGATGAGCTATAATTATGCGGAAGACTATATTCTTGTGCTTTCGCATGATGAAGTCGTACATCTGAAATGTTCGATGTTAAATAAAATGCCGGGCTATTATAAAGACAAGTTTGCTAATCTGCGAGTCGGCTATACGTTCATGATCGGTCACTGCGGAAAGAAGCTCTTGTTTATGGGGCAGGAATTCGGACAGGATTCGGAGTGGGATGAAAATAAGGAGTTGGATTGGGCGCTTCTGGAGGATGACTTGCACTTAGGCCTTCAGTCCTATATGCGGGAGCTGCTTCGGATTTACAGAAAGTATCCATGCATGTATGAGTGGGATAACGATCCAAGGGGTTTTGCCTGGATCAACGCTGATGACACGTACAAGAGTATTTACAGTTTTGTTAGATATGGGGAAAATAAAAAGAACAGTCTGCTGTTTGTTATGAACTTTACTCCGGTTGATCGAGAGGATTATCGCGTAGGTGTGCCGGAGGATAAGAAATACAAGTTGATTTTGAACAGCGACGAAGCCTGCTTTGGCGGCAAGAGCACGGAACAGGATCTTTATTATACGGCGGAAGAGATGGAATGGGACGGTCGGCCGTATTCGATTGCTTACCCGCTACCGGCATATGGCGCCGCAATTTTTGTTTTTTAAAATTTTATCATACAGGAATTATTTTGAAAACTCAATTCTCAAAATAATTCCTGTAATCTTTTTTGCAGGGTTAAGAATTTGCATCTGACAGCCGAAATAAAATATAGATTAAACAAAACATTTTGATTAAGGGAAGATGCATATGAAGGTGGATTTTGGAGCGCAGGCGATCAATCAGAATGTTGACAAAGAGAAAACTGCATATGGTGCCTACTGCCAAAAGGATTCCGCAAGGATTGCGGAGCAGGCGGCGGGCTATACATTAGACATTTCTGGCACAGTTATGGAGAACGCTGCATATGGAAAAGAGGAATTATATTCCGTGAAGGATCTTATGCAGGATGCGGGGCAGCAGGATGTGGCCCTACAGAGAGATTACATGGCAGTTATGTCTAATTCTATGTCAACGGAAGATTTTGCGCAGCTGCAGCGGGAAGGATATTCCTCGGCGAATATGGAAATTGAGACGCAGGTGACGATCCTTGATAAGATCAAGGCGACACTGGCGGAGTCCGGTGTTGTTGTTTCGGGCTATAACGATAATCTTTCTACGGAGCAGTTGGCGGAGATTGCCGGAAGTGTCGGGCGTGCAAATCAAATAGAAAAGATACTGCAGGAAAACGATCTGCCGGTCACAGAAGAAATGGTATGGCAGATGAACGAGCTTTCGAGGCAAGCAGAAAACTTAAAGCCGCTTTCCGATAATGCGACCAGATATATGATCAATAATGGATTAGAGCCAACGATTGAGAATTTATACAAAGCGGAACACAGCATAGGGAGTGAAGGCGGAGAGGCGAAGGGCTATTATCAGAACAAAGCGGCCGGTCATTATGCAAAGAAAGCGGACATTTTCAACTGGGAGCAGATACAGGAGCAGGCCGGGCATATTATTGAAAATGCCGGATTGACCACAGATGAAAAGACAATGGACAACGCCAGATGGCTAGTCGAAAATGACATTCCGCTGACAAAAGAAACGCTTGTCCGGTTAAAGGAGTTAAGAACCCTTTCCTTGCCGGCGGACGATGCGGCTGTTTTAAATGCAATGGCGAAGGCTGTGTCAGACGGAGGAACACCGACGGAAGCTTCGCTTGCGCAAGAGGAAAGCATCGTAGAGAAGGCAGTGGCGCTGATCAAGAATACGGCAGATATTTCTGATGAGGCAATTAAGAAAACAATCGATCACAACGAGGATCTGACACTCCGCAATCTTTTAAATAATGAAGAGCGAATCAAGGGGCAGGATGGCGTACAGCAGATGTCGGCAGATGAGAATACGGATCAAACATTTTTGTCTGCAAAGCGTCTGCTAGAGGAAACCAGACTGCAAATGACAGTGGAAGCCAATTTAAGGCTGCTTAGAAAAGGGTTTTCCATCGATACGGCGTCTCTGCAAAAGCTCGTGGAGGAATTAAAGTCTGCGGAACAGGAATATTACCGGCCGCTGCTTGCAGGCAAGGACAGAGGCGGCGGCACGGCGCAGGAAAGCAGTCTTTCCGATAAAATTAGCCTTTATAAAAATACGGAAAGCCTGTTAGAGCAGATCCGGATCGTACCTGCGGCCGTGCTCGGAAAACTTGGCACGAACGGGGAGGCTCTGACGCTTTCCAGCGTTTATGAGGAAGGTAGGGTATTAAAGAACGCCTACGAAAAAGCCGGCAGGACATATGAAGCGTTGATGACCGCACCGCGAGCCGATATGGGCGATTCGATCAAAAAAGCATTTCAAAATGTCGATACGCTGCTTGAGGAAATGGGCTTTGAAGAAAATGAGGCGAACAGAAGAGCCGTTCGGATATTGGGTTACAGCGGAACGGAAATCAACAGAGAAACGGTGGAGGCTGTTCGCAGCGCTGATCAGGCGGTGACAAGCGTTATAGAGAGGATGACACCCGCAAAGACCCTGCAAATGATCAGGAACGGCGAAAATCCACTTGAAGAAAATATTTACGAGCTTTCCGATCAGCTTTCTACGAAAGATGCCGAAGAGGAAGCAGAAAAATACAGCGAGTTTTTATGGAAATTAGAGAAGAACGACGAAATTACGGAGCAGGAGCGGATGGCATTCCTCGGTGTTTACCGGTTGTTCAGGCAGATCGAAAAGAGTGACGGAAAGCTCGTCGGAAATGTGTTGAATAGCGGGGAGTCCCTGACGCTGAAAAACCTGTTGTCGGCATCCCGCTCAAACCGAGCGGCGGGAATGGATATTTCGGTGGATGAAAGCTTTGGAGGTTTAGAGGAGCTTATACAAAAGGGCGAATCTATTTCGACGCAGATCGAAGTGGGCTTTCAGACAGGAAGCGAAAGGGGCGAAAAGAGCGGCAGGCAGCAATATTATTCGAGTCTCGCAAGTGAGGTGTTTGACAAGCTGATGCCGGAAGGGTTGCAGCAGTCGGAGCTTTCAATCAACACGACGCTGGAAGCGCTTGCGGAGGAAATGAGACAGACAGCAGATATGCAGCGAGCCGACCGGAGCTATATAGAGGAACAGATGATGGATATCAGGGAGGCAGCGAAGGTCGAGGAAAATGTGATGAAAGCGCTGCAGAATGCGGGGCAGCCTGTGACGGTCAATCATCTGCTGGCGGCTGACCGGTTGATGAATGTGCGGGGAAGTCTTTATGAAAAGCTTATAAAGCAGTGGAACGGAAAAGATGATTGGAAAGAAAAGCTGGAAAAGGTGATGGAGTCCGTGCAGGAGGGGCTTACCTCCAAGGAGGAGGCAGGTGCCGCATATGAAGAGTTTCAGACGCTTGCGAGCGAGTTTTTATTAGGGGATATACAAAATGCAGCAACATCGGTCGATGTGAAGGAAAGGAAGCTGCTGTTTAAACAGCTTTCCGTTGCAGCCGGGTTTGCCAAGGATGAAAATTATGAGGTGCCGGTGCAGATAGATGGTCAATGGACATCTATTAACTTAAAAATTATCCGAAGCGGCGGGGCGTCCGGCAGGGTAACGGCAGCGATGGAGACGGAGCGTTACGGAAAGGTAGCGGCACAGTTTGAAGTTCGTGATAAGCAGGTGAAAGGAGTTATTTCCGGCGATCAGGCAGAAGGACTCGAAGAATTAGCAACCAAAGCTGCCGCCTTTGAAACGGCACTTGCAGGCGCTGGCAGGACTGTGAGCGAGCTTCAATTTATCAAGGCAAAGACGCTTGATTTTTATCAGTTTACGAAGGATGTCTCCGATGGGGATGGCACAGCTCCAATGAAGGAGCTATATGACATAGCAAAAGCTTTTATCACTGTACTACAGCAGAAGGGAGAGTTGGCAAATGAAAATTAATTCAAATATTCAGGCGATGATCACAAATAATATACTAAGGAAAAATGAGGATCTGCTTTCAAAATCCTCGGAAAAAATGTCATCCGGTTATCGTATTAACAGCGCGAAGGACAATCCGGCAGGTATGGCCATCACAAATAAGATGAACGCGCAGATCAAAAGTCTGAACAAGGCGAACCAAAATGCTTCCAATGCGGTCAATGTCATAGAGACAGCCGAAGGCGCTCTTGCAGAGATTCAGAAAATGATTCAGAGAATGAACGAGCTGGCGGTCAAATCTGCAAGCGGCACAAACGTGACCGCGGACAGGGAGGCCATTCAGAACGAGGTCGACCAGCTTTGCGCGGAAATAGAAAGAGTGGCGTCCGACACGGAATACAACACACAGAGTTTGCTTGGTGGCCAGCAGGAATTAAAGGGCTATTCCGACAATGCAGATGTAAGTGTGAGATTTTATAATTCCAGTTTTAAGACAGGATCATATTCTATTGAATACGGCATCAATGTAGACGGTGAGGTTGAGGTTGTAAGCTCTACCTTTCCGCTTACGGCAACCATTGTAACAGAAAACGGATCTACAACCGTCAAAATGGCGGACGGAGGAGAGCTGATTGTCGATTATGATGAGGAGGCGGTGCAAACTGCTGCTCCGGGAAGCGTTTCGGCAAATCTTGACATTGGCGGAATCGGTGGCATGAAAATACAGGTAGGAACTGCAGAGGGTCAGGAAATACGCGTTGTTATTCCAAAGATTTCTTTAAAGAATATGGGAATTGAAAATATTAATATGCAGACGGAGGAGGGAGCCTTGACTGCGATAGACCAGATAACGGAAGCTCTTTCTTATATTTCCGGCGTCCGTTCACAGCTTGGTGCTTACCAGAACCGGTTTGAATCGACGATTTCAAATCTAGATGTTTCTTCGGAAAACCTCACGAATTCCTACTCCACGATCAAGGATGTGGATATGGCCGATGAAATGGTGGAATATACAAAGCTGCAGGTGCTGACGCAGGCGGGCACCACGATGCTGGCACAGGCAAATGAGCGTCCGCAGCAGGCTTTACAGCTTTTGCAGTAGGGAGGAAGTCGCTAAATGGATAAAGAGCTGATTCAAAACTATACGCTGAAGATCTCTCAGGCGAATAAGAGCGAGATCATTGTAATTTTATATGAGCTTGCGGATCTCTATATTGGGGACGCGCTTGCCGCATTTGAAAAAGGAGATCATGCGTCTTTTAAAAATAACTGTGCTTATGCAGGCAGATGTGTTGCTGATTTATTGGAAGCACTTGATTTTAGCTACGAGCTGGCATATCCTTTAATGAGGCTGTATATATTTACCAATAAGGAAATTTCACTTGCGGCTATAAAAAAAGATCCTGCCGGACTCCATCATGCAAGAAGGCTTATGGGAGAGTTAAAAAAAGCCTTTGCTGAGGTTGCCCGACAGGATCAGTCGGCGACTGTCATGCAGAATTCCCAGACTGTATATGCGGGTCTCACATATGGAAAGGGTCAATTAAATGAAAACCTAAGTGATGAGGGAACCCTCCGCGGCTTCCGCGTTTAGCTCAGGGGTATATTCCCTTACCTCCGGCGCAAACGGAGCCATCAAATTTAAGGAGACGGCGCGATCCAGAAGAAATTTATAACGCTTTTGGACCGCGTTTACTTCGTAAATATAGCAGTCAATCAAGTCAGGATCTACTACATTGTCAAAATTCGAGTAAGCACAATCCAGAGCGCATTTTGTTTTAGCAATATCGTGCATTAATTCCGCATGCAGCGTTTCTTCATAGGTCGTTTTTCTCTTGAAGGTCATATCATCCCTGCTTTCTGTTTCTTTTATAAATAGTATAGTCATATATTTCCTGTTTATACATATATTTGAATAAAAGGACTTGCTGACAGGAGAATTTTATGGATTTTGTTTCTATGGGACAAGGGATGCTCATGATCGTTGTGATCGTACTGTTGGTGCTTGGCATTCTTGTTTTTAAAAAACATACGGAGTGGCTGCTTAATTTCCTTATCAGAGGTGTGTTTGGTGCAATTGTGATCTATTTTATAAATGAGGCGCTCCTTGCCTTCGGACTGGAAATGACCGTCGGCATTAACGGGCTAAGCCTACTAACCTCGGCTGCGCTTGGGCTGCCGGGTGTCGCTTTGCTTTATGGGGTAATGCTGCTATAGCTTCCAAACAAGAAAAAAGGGAAAAAGACTTGTCATAATATACAATTTTGAGTATTTAAAAAGAGATCAAAAAGTTTAATTTTGTGAACAGTGCCAAAGATGAAAAATCTTTGGCTTTTGTATGGACAAAGCACAAATCTTTCTATATAATCCTAATTACAAATTAATTTGCATATAAGTTTTACAAATCAAGCTTGGTTCGAGCAATTACAGCTAAAATGTCATTTGAATATTTTTCTTGCAGGGAAGCCCTCACAACGGATAACTTCTCAAAGCAGCTTTAGCCTGTTTACTAGTGGCAGGCTAGAGCACCTCCTGACATTAAGGGAGTGAAACAAACAAGGTGTTTTTATGAAGATATTTTTATTAGTAGGAATTGCTTTTGTGGCTGCAATCATGGATTTTACATCTGGTCAGATCAAAAACTGGCTAATTGGGGCGGGAATTTTAATCGGGCTGTTCTTTGGGGTTTCTGAAGGCGGATTGCAGGACTTTTTATTTGGACTGGCGGGAATAGCAGCCCCGATTATTTGCCTTGGCATATTTTTTATCCTGCGCCTGCTTGGAGCCGGTGATATCAAGCTGCTCTGCGTGATAGGAAGTTTTATTGGCCCGTTAAAGATTTTATATTGTATGGGAGCTGCTATTCTGCTTGGAGGCATAATTGGTGCAATCAAGCTGCTCCTTTGCAAAGGAGAAGAGGATCGGACGACAATTCGTTTTGCGATTCCGATTTTGTTCAGTGTCCTGTTACAGCAAGGAGGTTTCTATTGAAGTTAAATCAAATAGTAATTTGTGATTCGGAAGCGGGTTATGCGGAGAGGCTTGCGGATTATCTCAGAGGAAAGGAAGTATATGGGCAAGAGATTAAAGCCTTTACCAACGTCACGCAGTTTTTTGAGCGAGAAGTTCAAACTGTAATCGGACAGCTTTTGATAGAGGATCGTCTGTATCAGGAGCTATTGCAGGAAAATAAGCTGAAACAGCTTAATATTAATAAAATTCTACTTTTGACAAAGGATCGAAATGCATGTACAGGCGCTGTAGAGAAGACCGTTTACAAATATCAGCCGGGATATGGGATTTTCTGCAGGCTATTTGAAGAACAGAAAGAAATTCCAGCCTTCGGCGCCGTTTTGACGGGGCAATGCAAGGCAAAGATTATAAGCATTTATTCTCCTGTAAAAAGGACTTTAAAGACCGCATTCGCAATCACGCTTGGACAGCTTCTTGCCGAAAAAGAGCAGGTACTTTATATAAATTTGGAGAGCTGCTCAGGGCTTACAAAGCTGCTTTCCCTGCAAGCGGAAAAAAATCTGGCAGATCTGGCATACGAGTTTTCCATAGACGGGCGGATTCCGGCATCCCTTCATTCCTATACGCAAACGGCGGAGGGTCTTTTTGTACTTTCTCCAATAGAGTCGATATCCGAGATGCAGTGCATCGCGGAAGAGAGTTGGGTTGCCTTGCTTTTAGAGATTGCCCAGACCGGCGCCTTTCAAACCGTTATTTTGGATATGGGGGATGCTGTGTGTGGAATCATGGAAATTTTGCATTTGTGCGATCGGATTTATATGCCATACCGCTCAGATTATATTTCTATGGCAAAACTCGATGCATTTACAGCCTCTTTTGGAAAACATGCAGGAGCAGCTTCCCTTCAAGAAAGAATACACCGGCTGGAATTTCCTTATTTTGAAGATTTGGAGGAAGGCTTTTCGAATTTGAAATACAGCGGATTGGGCGCATATGTCAGGAAGCTGTTGTTATCGGAGGAACCATGATTATTTATTTAGAAGAACGAAAGCGGAATATAAAAAGAGAGGTACAGGAAAGCCTTTTAGAAAGGCCGGATATGCCTGAGGAGGAAGTAAAGCACGTTATTGATGAATGCATTATGAGGGACAGCCGCAGCTTTTATTTGAGTTTAGAACAAAAAAAGCAGCTCCGCAGGGAGTTGTTCAATGCAATCAAGAGACTGGATGTTT
Organism: uncultured Lachnospiraceae bacterium; assembly: GCA_964566545.1. Taxonomy (GTDB): domain Bacteria; phylum Bacillota; class Clostridia; order Lachnospirales; family Lachnospiraceae; genus JAEYFP01. The sequence continues at coordinate 11,479 of CAZMIX010000030.1, forward strand.
TACAGGATTTTATTGAGGATGAATCGATTACCGAAATTATGGTAAATGGAATCAACGCAATTTTTATAGAAAGAAACGGAAGACTGGAAAAAAGTGAAAAGCACTTTGAGTCGAAGGAACGGCTGCAGGACATTATTCAGCAGATTGCAGCGGGAGCCAATCGCACGGTAAATATGTCTTCTCCGATCGCGGATGCGCGGATGGAAAACGGAGCGCGTGTCAATGTTGTGCTAGAGCCGGCTGCAATCGACGGGCCGATACTAACGATCAGGCGCTTTCCGGATAAGCCGATAGATGCTAAGGAGCTGGTCGAGATCGAATCCGTATCGGATGAGAGCCTGTTTTTTTTACAAAAGCTTGTGGCGGCCGGCTATAATATATTAATTAGCGGGGGAACCGGTGCCGGAAAAACAACGTTTTTAAATGTCCTGTCAAGTTTTATTCCTAAAGAAGAACGTGTGATTACAATAGAAGACAGTGCGGAATTAAAGATACAGGGAATCGACAATCTTGTTCGGCTTGAAGCGCGCAGTGCAAATACAGAGGGCTGCAGGGAAATCACGATTCGGGATTTGATTAGAACTGCGCTTCGTATGAGGCCGGATCGAATTGTCGTTGGGGAAGTGCGAGGTGAGGAGGCGATTGATATGCTGCAAGCACTGAATGTAGGGCAGGATGGCTCACTTTCTACAATTCACGCAAACAGTGCGCAGGATGCATTAAGCCGTCTGGAGACAATGATTATGCTTCATACGGAAATTCCTCTTACGGCTTTGCGAAGGCAGATTGCTTCGGGCATTGATCTGATTATCCATCTTGGAAGGCTGCGGGACAAGAGCAGGAGGTTATTGGAAATTCGGGAGCTTTGCGGATTAATCGGAAATGAAATAGAGACGAAGTTATTGTTTGAGTTTGAGGAGCGAAAAGAGGTAAATGGAAAGTTGTATGGAGAAATTATAAAGCGCAGTCCGCTCATGCATACAGAAAAGCTGCAAAGGTCGGGAATTATTTATGAGGTATGACAAATACCGTTTTTCTTTGAAGGAAGGCCTGCTTTTTACGCTAGAATATATGGCGGTTGCAGGACTGATCGCATATCTTTTTTATGACTCTGTTTTTGCGTTTGTTTTTCTGCTTGCAGGTTTGATTCCATTTCTAAAAAAGAAAAAAATAAAAATAATTCTAAAAAGGAAAAAAGAACTTGGCACACAGTTTCAGGAAATGATTGCGTCAGTTGGGACGGCATTGAATGCGGGGTATTCTATGGAAAATGCGTTTCGAGAGGCGTGGAAGGATATGCAAAGACTGTATGGAGAAGACGGTCTGATTGTGAAGGAGCTCGCGGCGCTGATACAGCATTTGTCAATTAGTCGGACGCTGGAGATATTTTTAACTGAATTTGCAGAACGATCAGGAATAGAGGATATAAGAGATTTCAGTGGTATTTTTACGGAGGCAAAAAGAAATGGTGGTAATTTTAGCCGAATTATTCAAAGAAGTGTGGAAATTATGCTTATGAAGCAGGAGACAGAACGGGAAATTGAGGTACTGCTTAGTGGCAGACGTTACGAACAGAAAATCATGAGCATTATTCCGCTTTTGATCATTGGGTATTTAAGGTATAGTACCAATGGGTTTTTAGAGGTACTTTACCATAATGTTGGGGGTGCCATCGGAATGAGCCTGTGTCTGGCAGTATATGCGGGTGCTCATTTGCTGGCGGAACGAATCACTGCAGTAGAGGTCTGATTTATGAAGGAGGATGAAAAAGATGCTGGTAATCTATTTATTTTTGGCAGTAAGCGGCATAATGCTCCTGTTGTACTTACAATGTAGCAATAAAAAGAAAAAAGAGCAGTGGATTAGCCGGATCCTGCCCAGGTCGCTTTTTCAAGTAATGAAAAAACTGTATCCGCCATGGGAGGCCGGTAAAAGAAGCAAGGAGTTTTGCGAAAAAAGACTGAAGCTGTGCTTACTCATCTTGTGCATCGGTTGCCTGACGGCAATTATTTATGAATCGTACAAGATGAATACAAATGTACTGGAGGAGGGAGGGCGAATTGAAAGAAACGCATATGGGAAAGGAGAAAGGCAGTTGTGGCTGTGGGCAACCGGAGAAGCTAACGAATGGAAGGAGAAAATAAAGCTTACGGTTGCAGAACGAAGATATACGCAGGAGCAGATCAGAAAATTGGCAGAAAGTGCAGAAAATGACCTGATTCGAGAAATCATGGGTGAACATAGTTCGCCAGACAGAGTGACAGAAAACTTGAAGCTCGTGACTTCTTTAACCGGATATCCTTTTCAAATCCGGTGGAAATCGGATCACCCTCTCTTACTTTCCAAAAGCGGAAGGTTAAATCAAGAGAGATTGGAGGAGAGCCCGGAGTCAAAGGAGGGAATCCTTATTGGGCTGACAGCTGAGCTGGTTTACGAGGAGTTTGTACAGGAGATACCTGTTTTTGTGCGGGTTTATTCACGGGAAGAAGATGCCGGGGAGCAGCGCTTAAATAGGCTGAAAAACGCCATTGCCGATGAAGATAAAAAAACGAAAACGGAGGCATATCAAAACCTCCCAAAGCGGCTTGGTGAAAAAAACGTCAGCTTTAGAGAGGTGTACCAGCTTGATAGTATCGGTTTTCTGCTGATCGGTTTTGTTGCGGGTGCGGTAGTCTATATTGGGAAGGGTAAGGAGCTTCAAAAAAGGGTGGATGAGAGAGACGCGCAAATGACCAGGGATTATCCGCAGATCGTAAATAAATATGCACTTTATTACGGCGCGGGAATGACGACCAGGGCAGTTTGGCAGAAGCTCTGTGCCGACTACCGGACGGAATTAGAAAGAACAGGGAAACGACACTTTGTGTATGAGGAAATGGTTGCCGCGAACGCAAGTATGGCAGACGGTGTTGGAGAAATTGCAGCTTATGAAAGCTTTGCGTGTCGCTGCCGACTGCCGAAATATCGGTTGTTTATTAATTTGATCGAACAGGCATTGCAAAGGGGGAAAGAAAATATGGGAGCGCTTTTAGAAAAAGAAGCGCAAGAGGCGTTTTGGGATAGAAAGAATCGGGCAAGAATTCAGGGGGAGAAGGCGGGTACGAGGTTGCTTCTGCCGATGTTTCTTATGCTCTTTGTCCTACTCTTTGTCATTATGGTTCCGGCATTTTTCAGTTTTCAAATGTAGGATGAGCATAAAGGAAGTAATAAACAAGAAAAACGAGAGGAAAAAAATGAAAACGATAATTAAAAGATTTATCAAAGAGGAATCAGCAGTTGGTGTTGTAGAGCTAATTTTGATATTAGTGGTCTTGATTGGGCTTGTCATTATATTCAGAGATCAATTGACGACGTTAATTAATGGTATTTTTGAAAGAATTGTCAGCGACAGTGCGGCTGTATAAAAAAGGTGGCCGCATGAAGAGGGGAGAAATCACAATTTTTCTGGCAATGCTGTTGTCCGGCATCTGCGCGCTGCTTTGTGTCATTATTGAGAGTGCGCGGACACAGGCAATGCGGTTGCAAATTGAAATACTGATGGATATGGGGTTGCATTCCTGTTTTGGTGAATATCATCAGGAGCTATTTGGGCGTTATGATTTGCTTTACATAGATTCCTCCTATAATAAGGCAGCTGGAGGTGTGGAAGAGGTATTGACGCATCTGGAGCAGTATTTGAATGAAAATATAAGTCAAGGTACCGGCCAACAGAGTATTGGCGCGCAGAGTAATAGAGAAAAGTCCGGGATAGGAGGGCAGCAGGGAGATTGGTTCAAGCTATCCGTAGATACGGTGCGGGTCAAACAGTATCTTCTTGCAAGCGATTTTAACGGACATATATTTCAAAATCAAGCGGCGCGTTACTTGAAAAACTACGGGGACAGTTCTCGTTGTTTCGTTCTTGAGCAGGGTGCAAATAACATAGTTCAGAATAGGAAACGAGATTTCTATGGAGAATGGGAAGTGATTCAGAACCGGATTGACGGATATGGGAAGTCCTTTTACAATCCGGCAGACGAAATCAGAAGCTATAGCAACGGAGATCTTCTAAGGCTTGCAGTGGGAAACGGAGTTGCCGGACTCGCCGAACTTCCGTATCCAGAGGTTCCTTCTAAAAGAAGTATGGAAAAAGGGAACTTGCCGCACATACAGCAGGAGATTGAGGACGCGGAACTATTGTTTGACGAATACATGCTGCAAAAATGTGCCGAATACACGGATGTATATCAAAACCGTGTCCTGTGCTGTGAATTAGAATATATTTTGTATGGAAATCCGAGTGACAGAGAAAATTTAAAACAGGCGGTGCAGGAACTGATGGAGCTTAGAGAAAGTGAGAATTTAAACTGCTTGCTGTCGGAGGAAGGAAAACGCGAGGAGGCTCAAAAGCTTGCTGAACAGCTCGTCGGAGCATTTGAACTTGCGGGTCTTACGGAAGCGGTTCGGGACTCCGTCATTTATGCCTGGGCATATGCAGAATCAGCAATCGAAGTCGGCCAATTGCTGTCAGGGGGAAGGATTATGATAAAAAAGCAGGCGGAAGACTGGATTCTTCCGCTAGAAGAGCTCTTAGAATTTCCAAAATACATGGGAAGGCAGCGCGCGAGCGGCTTTACTTACGAGGAATACCTTGGATTTTTTTTACGCAGGGTTGAGGCGGATCAAAAGATAGCACGCTGCATGGATATTGTAGAGATAAATATCCGGCAGTCAGGAAATCAATGGTTTCGGATTGACGGATGTGTCGAATACTTGGATGCGGAGGTCTTTTTTGAAAGCAGAAATGGATATCGCTATCAGATTAGACGTGAATTTGGGTATGAATTGCAAGAAACAAACTAAAAATAGAAACAGGAGTGATAGATAATGATACTCTCTTTCTGGAAAAACAAAAAAATATCTCTCCGGATATGCAGACACCGCCCTTTCCATGAGCGAATCGACAGAAAGAGGGTGTTATTATCTGCCACTAAAGAGTCCGCAGGCAGCTTGACGATTGAAGCGGCGCTTGTGCTGCCTCTATTTCTATTTGCCCTGCTATCCCTGCTATCCCTGCTAAGTCTGCTGCTTTTTTCTGTTCGTATGCAGGAGGCTCTGCATCAGCAGACAAAATACTTGGCACAGCAGGCGTTTGTGGAATGGGAAACTGATGAGATCGCAGTACAGGAGGCGGTCGTGAAGGAGATCGGGGAGCCTCGGATAGAAAAGGCACCGATCAAAGATGGTATGGCGGGGCTTGACTTTACGGAAACAGACTTATCAGACAGAGAGCTTATTAAGCTTACTGTCAGCTACGAGGCCATGCTTCCGTATGATCTGTTTCATTTATTCAATTACCGGTTTTATCAGAGCGGCTTTATACATACATGGATCGGCTTCGAAAAGGGAATCGACGGTAGAAAGCAAAACCATACAGAGGAGTACGTTTATATTACGAAAGACAGCGAGGTTTATCATAGAGATCGGGAATGCAGTCATATCCGACTAAGCGTTCGGGCAGCTTCACCGGAGAAAATAGACGGTTTGCGTAATACTTCGGGAGGAAAGTATCATAGCTGTGAAATCTGTCATAGCAGCATCGGGAAGGCTCTGCTATATATTACGGAGGACGGTGACAGATACCATAACAGTCTTTCCTGCAGCGGTCTGAAGCGAACCGTGACGGCGATTCCAATATCAGAAGTCGGAAGCCGAAGACCTTGCTCTCGGTGCGGGCAGTAGATTAATAACATATTTATAAAGGAGATAAGGTGAAATTACTTGTATTTTTATTACTCGGAATATGCTGTTATACAGATCTGCGAAAGAGAGTCATTTCGATGAGGATACTGTTGACATTTTTGTTAATTTCCCTTTTATGGATAACACTTGCACAGCTGCCGCAGCTAGGGAAAATATTAAAGCTGCCGTGGATATTTGGAAATGATGTTTCGTCTTGGCTGGAAAGAACTCTTTGCTGTCGATTATCCATAGGCAGCGTTATTAGGAGTCCGCTGCCGGGAATTATGCTGCTGCTTTGCAGCAAGCTGCTAAGAGGTGCAATTGGCGAGGGGGATGCTTATCTTACCATGCTTACAGGGGTAATGCTAGGAGGAGAAAATAACTTGCGTCTGCTTCTGGTTGCCTTGCTATTGTCAGCGTTCTGTGCGTTCTTTCTTATCCTTGTTAAGAAAAAAGAAAAAACAGCCACCTTTCCGTTTGTACCGTTTTTATTTTTATCATATATCCTTATTTTTATCATCACACCTGCCGCCGGATGGAAATTATGGTTATAATCTGGCTTGCGTTTAAGATAAAATGAGGATGCTTGAGAAATAATCGGGGAGGGCAAGATGAAAAAGAAGTTGAACGTAAAGAAAAAGTGTGTGCTAAGTGAGCAAAAGGGGAGCTTTACAGTGGAACTGGCGCTTCTGATGCCGCTTCTGATCGGAGTGTTTTTATTTATTTTCTTTTTGGCATATTATATGCATGACAGATGCATAATTGAAAAGGCCTGTTATGCCGCGGCATTGAGAGGAAGTCAGCAGAGTGAGCCGGATCATATGAAAGTCGTCGCGCAGGAAACACTCGATGAGGTAATTCCGGACCGGCTTCTGGGACGCTGGGAACTGAAACATCAGATTGATGTGACAAGACAGGAGGTATGCGTTTCGGAAAGCGGAAATATGAAAATAAGGGAAGGCTTGCTAGTGTTGTTAATGGGAAAACAGTCATTTACGTTTTCTGCAAAATGCAGCGCAAAGCAAATAAACGAGCCTGTTTTTATCCGATCACAAAGAAAGCAGGGAAGAGGATATTGTTCAGAGCAGCTTATGAACGAAAATTAAATGGAAACTATTTGGTGCTGGCAGAAGAACCTCCAACCATTGATAAAAATGAATTTGAAATCCGGATGCTGCAGGAAAACAGTATTCCGGGCTTTCTGCGGTGCACGGTCAGATGCATCGACGGAAAAGAGCAATTTGCTTATGACATCACGTCCAGACAAAGCTTAAGAAGACTTTATGAGGAACAGGATATTGGTTATTCCGACATGAAAAGTATTCTTTTGGGAATGATGAAAGGCTTTGAAGCCGTTTCTGAATACTTTCTAAATGAAAAAAACTTGATTCTTCTGCCCGAATATATTTATGCAGATATTGAAACGAAACAGGCCTTTCTTTGTTTTTATCCATTTTATCATGTGGATATCCATCAGTCCTTTCAGAGTTTTGCGGAATATCTTTTACAAAAGACAGATCATACGGATGAAAAGGCGGTTGTCCTCGCGTATGCCTTTTATAAACAAATCACAAATGAGGACTATAATCTGTATCATTTATTTGAAAAAGAGACAGCGCAGATGGCTCTAACAGATAGTATCCCTTATTATGAGCCAGATAATCAAGAGGTATCTGCGTATGAAATATCAGAAAATGCAGCGGCAAGTGAAACAACAGAGTATGAAGCGTTGGCGGGCAGCAAGGCAGAAAAAGTAATTTTTATGATAAGTGCGATGCTGCTGTTGTTACTTATAGGTTTTGTGTTATATCTGCAAATCTATGAACCGGTGCGAATTATAGATTTTTTCCCCTATGAAGCGTTGACAATTTTAGTTGCAGGAACGGGTGCCACTACACTTTTTTTGGCGGTATTGCTCTTTGGAAGGCAAAAGAAGATAAGGTGTGAGATGGAAATGGGACGGCGCGGCAGGAGGCAGGCGGAGCAAAAAATCGACGGAAAGCAGGAGAAAGCTTTGGCGGAGAAAAACTATTGCGGTGAGACAACGGACTTTGGCCAGGATGCGGAGCCGGTGCACCGCCTTGTGCGTTTTACAAAGGGGGAAGTCACCGAATTCAGATTGCACAAAACGCCGTTTATTATAGGAAAGAAAAAGGCTTTGGCAGACGGCATACTTACAAGCCCGGCCGTCAGTAGAATGCATGCCAAGATTTATCGCGAAGGGAATAAGTATTATTTAATGGATTTAAATTCGACAAATGGGACGAGTAAAAATGGGGTTCGTTTGAATGCAAATGAAAGTACCGTCCTTGCTTACAATGATGAGATTGTTTTTGGAGGAGAACTATTTTATTTTCGTTGACACTTTTTTACGGAAATGATACCCTTTTAGAAAGGAGTATAAACTGGTGAAAGAGCGTCTGGAATATTTGTTAATGAAAAGTGCATATGGGAAGATACCATCTAATATTCCTGAGATTACGCTATATGCCAGTTATATGAGAGGAAGCGTTCAAGCGGTTCAGGTGATGGATTATCGGTTAGCGGAGCTGCTTACAAAGGAGCAGTATACCTTGGTGAACAGCCGGGCAAAGGAGTTTTTTCATAACGGAGGTTATGAGACAGTTCATCTGTTGACGGTTATTCTGACAGACGAAGTGCAGGAGGCGAAGAAATTTGTGCTGGATGACAAGTTCTGCTGGATCGTGGATGCGACGATCAACAGGCTTGTCGTGTTTGAAAATCAACCGGCTGATTTTTATGGACTCCGGAGTATCATTGAAAGTGCATGTGTGTCAGCAAACGAAGATACCGGCAATGCCGGATATTCGCAAGGGACACAGTCTACAAATCAACCGCTGCGGTCAAATTCTTCTTTAAGCGGAAAAGGCATTTTTGAAAGAAATTATGCGCCGATCAATATCTTTTTGATCATTGTTAATAGTATTGTCTTTATTTATCTTTCTATTATTGGTTCGACGCTCGACTTGGAGTTTATGTTAAAACACGGGGCGTTGTATGTGCCATATGTGATGGAAAACAATGAATATTACCGGTTTGTTTCTTGTATGTTTTTGCATTTTGGTATTCAGCATCTTGGAGGAAACATGTTTGCCCTTTTTTTTCTGGGGGACAATGTAGAGCGAGCTGTGGGCAAAATGAAATATTTGATTATTTATATTGGCAGCGGCCTGCTTGGCAGTGCGGGTTCGTTTGCGTTTGCTTATTTATTTAATTGGAATATTGTGTCGGCCGGTGCTTCGGGAGCTATCTTTGGTATTATAGGGGCGCTTTTATGGGTTGTTATAAGTAATAAAGGACGTCTGGAGGATATGACGACCTTTAAAGTCTGTCTGTTAATTTTTTATGCTCTATATTCCGGAATAACCGGTCAGAATATTGATAATGCCGCACATATTACCGGTTTGCTTGGCGGGTTTTTGTTGGCGGTGATTTTATACGAGAGGAAGAGAACATATGAAGATTAATATTTACTATGGAGGCAGGGGAATTTTAGATGATCCGACGCTGTACGTCATTAATAAGATGCAGGAGGTGCTGACAGAGCTGAATGTAAAGGTTGAGAAATTCAATCTATACGAGATGAAAAATACAATTACGACGCTTCCGGCCACGATTAATGATGCGGATGGGATTGTCCTTGCAACTACGGTGGAGTGGTTTGGCATCGGCGGCTACTTACTGCAATTTTTGGATGCCTGTTGGCTGTATGGAAATAAAGAGAAAATAGCTTCTACTTATATGAGTCCCATTGTCATGTCGACAACCTCCGGTGAGCGGGAGGCGAAAACAAGCCTTGCGGTCGCGTGGGAAATCCTCGGCGGTCTTCCCTGCAGTGGTCTATGTGGTTATGTAAATGATACGATGTCCTTTGAAATGAATAAGGATTTCCAGAATATTATTGAGAAAAAGGCGGAAAACCTGTACCGCACAATTTCACAGAAGATGACAAGCCTGCCGGCAAGCAATCAAGCGGTCAAGCAGATAGTTGAGGTAACGAGTAATATTACATTGACTCCTCAGGAAACAGAGCAGCTTTCCAAATATGTAGCGGACGAAGCGTATGTGCAGCGGCAGAAGGAAGACATTCAGGAACTGGCCAGCTATTTCAAGGATATGCTGGATCACAAAAGTGTGGATGAAAACACAGTATTTGTGTCGGACTTTACGAAGAATTTTGCGCCGCATGGGATTGTAAATGCGAGCTATAAATTCGTGATCAACGAACGCAAAAAACCGTTAGTGATAGAGATTAAGGAAAGCGTGCTCAGTTGTTTTTACGGTAATTATGAAAATCCGGACGTCTTATGTAAGCTTAATTCCGATATCATGAGCCATATTATTTCAGGCAGAATGAGCTTTCAACGTGCATTTATGTCCGGAGAAATGCAGGTGAAGGGTGATTTTAGGGTTTTGCGCCTTTTGGATCAGGTATTTGACTTTGGTTCTGGAGAATAGCTGTAGCTGGCGAGCAGGGCTTTTAAAGTTTCCAAATCCTCCATAGTCTCGTTCCAGTATTTATAAGTCAGTACCTCTGGGTGCTGGAGCTGGATTACATACAATGATCCATATATTACAGAAAGCGGATTGATGATGTCGTGCATTGCACGTTTGTATGTGTTTTGTTCGTATGAACTAAGCATAGAATTCCTCCTTTTGAATGGTGGTTTCATTTGTTATAGCTAACAAGTTTATTTATGTATGGCTATATTTTAGCAAAATGGAAATAAAAAAAAACGAAAATTTTGTCGAGGGAGATCTTAAAAAATGATAAAAAATGACTGTATTTTTTGTAAAATTTCAAACGGAGAGCTTCCATCTAAAACCATTTATGAAGATGAGGATTTCCGGGTGATTTTGGATGTTTCGCCAGCAACAAAGGGACATGCGCTGCTGCTTCCAAAGGCACACTACGCAGATATTTATGAACTGGACGAGGAATTGGCGGGAAAAGCGATGAGGCTTGCAAAGCGGCTTGCCGCGCAAATGAAAGAGCGACTTGGCTGTGATGGATTTAATTTCATACAAAATAACGGGGAAACGGCAGGGCAGACTGTCTGCCATTTTCATATGCATCTGATTCCAAGATATCGGGATGATGGTCAAAAAATCGGATGGAACCCGACTTCTCCCTCGCCGGAGGAGCTTAAAATGATTCAAAATAAAATAACCGGCTAAGAAAAATTCTTAATAATTGCGGTTTCTTCTATTAGTTGGACGATGGTTGAGATTGCATCCTTCTGCGGGCTTTTTTCCATATTGGCAATAAAGTCCGCACGCTTTTTATAGAGCGTTTGAACCGCATCTAAAAGCAGCTTGTCAGTCAGATTTTCTTCCTGCAATACAAGAGAGAAGCCTTGCTTTTCAAAGGAGCGGGCATTTAGAAGTTGATCGCCGCGGCTGTTTCCTGAAGGAAGGGGAATCAGGAGATTCGGCTTTTTCAGCGCAGCAAGTTCACAGATCGCATTTGCGCCGGCTCTTGAAATGACAAGATCAGCAAGTGCAAGCAAATCCTTTAATTCCTCCTTGATGTAATCAAACTGTCGATAACCGTCTAAATGGTCAAAAGCCGGATCGGTCTTTCCTTTTCCGCACAGATGGACAACCTGAAATTCCTTAAGCAGCGCGGGAAGGATCGCTCGAACAGACTGATTGACCGCTGCGGCGCCAAGGCTGCCGCCCATGACGAGCAGGACGGGTCTATTTGCGGTAAAACCGCAAAAATCAAGTGCTTTTATCTTATTTCCTTCCAAAAGTTCTTTTCTGATCGGTGAGCCGGACAAAACCGCTTTCTCGGCAGGAAGCTGTTGCATCGTTTCCGGAAAATTGCAGCAGATTTTTGCGGCGGACGACAGGCAAAGTTTGTTTGCAAGCCCCGGCGTCATATCGGATTCGTGGAGAATCGATGGAATTTTATTTTTCCTTGCTGCGATGACGACAGGAACCGAAACAAAACCGCCTTTGGAAAAGACGATGGATGGCTTCAACTCCTTCATTAATTTATTCGCTTCCGAAAATCCTTTTAGAACGCGGAATGGATCCGTAAAGTTTTTTATATCAAAATATCTGCGGAATTTTCCGGAAGAAATGCCGTGGTAGGGAATTCCGTAGTCGCCAATCAATGATCTTTCTATTCCTTCGTAAGAACCAATATAATGGATTTCATACCCTTTTTCTATTAATAACGGGAGCAGGGCGATATTCGGTGTGACATGTCCGGCCGTGCCACCGCCCGTAAGCACAATTTTTCTCATGGGTTTGGTTCTCCTTTTTTTGTTCCCAAGTATAACACACTTTAAAAATAAATGGAATAGTCGCTGTTATTTCGATGTTTTTCGCGGGAGAGCAGCGTTATACTGGCAGGTACAAGGATCAGTCTGTCATAAGACAGAGTATGTAAGTAACGGATAATCAATAGGAGGGGTAAGCAATGGGAATAATAATTGAGACAATTTCAAGCAATCAAGGGTACCTATTCGGAATTTTGCTATTTTTCTGTCAGGCATTTCTTATTATTTATTTTATGCACGAAATGAGAAGAAAAGAAAGACTTCTATATAAATACGTTGACAAGAAGCTGTCAACACACGGAATGGCAATTTCCAATGCGATAGAGGCAAATCAAGTACCGCGAACTTCCCTCTTGTCGGAAGAGGAGCTTCACATGCTACTGACTCCGCTCGACGAGGAGAAATGTTTGGACGAAATCGAACGGGAGGATGATGACATACTGATCGAAGAGCTTCTTAGTGAAATTTTATCTTGCTAAACACCATGCCTTTTGCTAAACTAAATAAATATGAATTATGCAAAGGAGCAAATAAGATGAGCAAAAAAATAACTTATGATTATAGCAAGGCCTCTCCCTTTATCAGCGGACAAGAAATCGACTTAATGGGAAAGCTTGTGGAGGATGCGAAGGAATTACTTGTGTCAAAGACAGGTGCCGGAAATGATTTTTTAGGCTGGATTGATCTTCCGGCAGCGTATGATAAGGAAGAGTTCGCAAGAATTTTGAAGGCGGCAGAGAAAATCAAAAGCGATTCGGAGGTTCTCCTTGTAATCGGTATCGGAGGTTCCTATCTTGGGGCAAGGGCAGCCATTGAGTTTCTAAGGCACAGCTTTTATAATACGGTGTCCAAAGAGATTAGGAAGACGCCGGAAATTTATTTTGTAGGAAACAGCATCAGCAGCACTTATATTAAGCACTTGATGGATGTAATCGGAGACAGAGATTTCTCTGTTAATATGATTTCCAAATCTGGCACGACAACAGAGCCGGCGATTGCATTCCGTGTATTTAAAGAAATGCTGGAAGAAAAATACGGCAAGGCCGAAGCGGCAAAGAGAATTTATGCGACAACGGATAAGTCCAGAGGCGCTCTGAAAAATCTCGCAACAGAGGAAGGTTATGAGAGCTTTGTTGTGCCGGACGATGTCGGCGGGCGATTCTCTGTTTTAACAGCAGTCGGTCTGCTTCCAATCGCGGTCAGCGGTGCGGATATCAATAAGCTGATGGAGGGCGCACAGGCAGGGCGCGAACAGGCATTGAAGGCAGACTTTGCGAACAACGATGCGCTTCAGTATGCAGCTGTGAGAAATATCCTTTTGAGAAAAGGGAAGCAGATTGAAGTCATGGCAAATTATGAGCCAAGCATCCATTTTATTTCAGAATGGTGGAAGCAGCTTTACGGAGAGAGTGAAGGAAAGGATCAGAAGGGAATTTTCCCAGCAGCGGTCGATCTGACGACGGATCTTCACTCCATGGGTCAATTTATTCAGGACGGTTCCAGAAACCTGTTTGAGACTGTGCTCGATATTGAAACCTCCGGAGAAGAAATTATGATCGGAAAAGAGCCGGTCGATCTCGACGGGTTGAACTATCTGGCAGGTCAAACAGTGGATTTTGTGAATAAGAGTGCGATGAACGGGACGATTCTTGCACATACTGACGGCGGTGTACCCAATACGGTTATTCGTATTCCGGAGATCAACGAATATTATCTGGGTCAACTTTTCTACTTTTTTGAGTTTGCGTGCGGCGTGAGCGGTTATGTGCTTGGAGTGAATCCGTTTAATCAGCCGGGAGTAGAGAGCTATAAGAAGAATATGTTTGCATTACTTGGTAAGCCGGGCTATGAAGAAGCAAGGGAGCAGTTATTAAAGAGGCTGTAAATTTAAAAACGGACAAGTCCACGATTGATAAGGGACTTGTCCGTTTTGCTAAATTACACCTTAAATCGGTACCCAACACCCCAAATCGTTTCAATATACTGAGGCTTTGCGGTATCAAATTCTATTTTTTCTCTGATCTTTTTAATGTGTACGGTGACTGTCGCGATATCACCGATTGAATCCATATCCCAGATTTTACGGAACAACTCCTCTTTTGTGAACACATGATTCGGGTTTTGCGCCATAAAGGTTAGTAAATCAAATTCCTTGGTGGTAAATGCCTTTTCCTCGCCGTCTACATAGACACGGCGTGCAGTCTTGTCTATTTTCAGACCGCGGATTTCGATGATTTCGTTGATGTTCGCATTGCTGCCGATCAGACGTTCATATCTGGCAAGGTGTGCTTTTACGCGGGCCACCAACTCACTGGGGCTAAAGGGCTTTGTCATGTAATCGTCGGCGCCCAGTCCAAGCCCTCTGATTTTGTCGATATCGTCTTTTTTTGCGGAAACCATAATGATTGGGGTGTTCTTTGTCTTTCTAATCTGCTTACAGATTTCAAAGCCATCCACTTTCGGAAGCATCAGGTCGAGGATAAATAAGTCGAACTCCTCTGACATCGCCTTCGCAAGCCCGGAATCGCCGCTATTTTCAATTTCCACCTCAAAACCCGAAAGCTCCAGATAATCTTTTTCAAGCTCTGCAATCGCTTCCTCATCTTCAACAATAAGTATCTTACTCATTTTCCAGTACCTCCTGATATTTTCTTAGAACAAAGTGAATTGTCGTTCCAACACTTTCCCTGCTTGTCGCCCATATATAGCCGCCGTGATCTTCAATGATCTTTTTTACGATGGAAAGTCCGATGCCGCTTCCGCCCTGCGAGGAATTGCGGGAGGCATCCGTCCTAAAGAACCGATCAAAAATATTCAGCAAATCTTTTTGCGCAATTCCCTTTCCGTTGTCTTCAATTTCTACCTGAATCGAATCGCTGTTGTCATTGATGCGAATCTCGATGCTGCCGTCAGGCTTATCCATATACTTCACCGAATTCCCGATAATATTACCGACCACACGCCTGAGCTGTTCGGGATCCGCAATAATCCGGGTGGAGCTATCCACATAATTACTGTAGTTGAGCGTAATATTTTTGGATTCGAGATCCAGACCGATTTCTTCAATACAATCATTAAAATACTCGCTGACGTTGATCCGATGGAAATTATATGGAATGCGGTTGGTATCAATCTTTGAATAAAGCGTCAGCTCATTGATCAGCCTGTCCATTTCATTTGCCTTGTTGTAAATCGTCTTGATATACCGATCCATTTTTTCGGGCGTATCGGCGACCCCGTCCATGATGCCCTCAACGTAGCCTTTGATGGCTGTAATCGGCGTTTTCAAATCGTGGGAAATATTACTGATTAATTCCCTGTTTTCCGTATCGTAGCGCACCTTTGTCTCGGTGGAATCCTTCAGGCGCTTTCTCATCTCATCAAAATTGTTGCAGAGCAGGCAAAATTCATCCTTGCCCTCCGTCGCGATGGAAAAATCAAGATTTCCTTCGGAAATATTCTGCATTGCCTCGCTGAGCTTTCTGACAGGCTTTACGACACTTTTGTAAGTCTCCCGCGTCGTAAAAATGCTCGTGATGATCAGAATAAAGGTCACCGAGATAACAAGATTGACAATAAAGGAAATCGGTGTCAGCGTGGAAAGCTTTGTAATGATGTAGGCAATCCCCGTAGAGTCATCGGAAAAAGAAATGCTTATCTTTTTAACAAGGCGTTGTTCCTCACCAAAATAGTAGTCCCTCGTGTCATTTTCGCCGTCCCCGCTGCCAAAGCCCGGCAGCTTCGTCAGAAGGGCTTGACTGTCTTCTTCATTACCAATATAATAAAAATAGTCATCCTTTTGTACAACAAGATAAGAGGATTTGGAGGAAAGCTTTTCATTGAACTCCGATAGGAACTCAGTATCCTCGAACCGATCGGGATCGGTGTCGGCGAGCTGCTGCAGTGTATTATAGGAGGCTCGCGTCAGTCTGCTGAAGGCCTGCACGGAATTCGTGAGCACTTCATAATCATATTCTGTTTCAATTCCGTAATTTTTATAGATAAATTTGAGCTGATAGAAGCTCAAAACGATAAAAGCGCATGCAGTCAAAATCAAAGGCAAAATTACGGTTATAAACGCGGTAAGTGTCAGACGGGTTTTTAATTTCATAAATGATTCCTCGTAATTCATGGCATGCCGGCCAAAGCAAAGATGGGCACGGCAGATCAAACAAATTAAGTATAGCATATTTATGGGAATCCGTACCTATAATAAGTCTAAAAAATTATAAAAAAACTATTAAATGATAATTATCTATTGACATCTAAATAGAAACTATTATAATAAAATAGTAACAGTTACTGATATTAAGGAGGCGAGGTATGAATCTTAAGTACAGCAGACAGAGGGAAGCAATCAAAGAGTTTCTTATGACAAGAAAGGATCATCCTACAGCGGATGTCGTATATATGAGCGTCAAAGAAGAATTCCCTAATATTAGTTTGGGTACTGTATACCGGAATCTTACATTGCTTTCTGATATTGGTGAGATCATGAAGTTGAATCTCGGCGATGGTGCGGATCATTTTGATGGAAATCCTAATCCGCATTATCATTTTGTCTGTACGGACTGCCATCATGTCATTGATTTGGAGATGGAGGATATTGACAGTATCAATGAGGCGGCGGGGACGAACTTTTTGGGTCGTATAGACGGGCACATTGTTCATTTTTATGGATTGTGTGAGGAGTGTATCAAGAAATCATAGACTCACAGTCAAAAAATAAGGGAAAGAAAAGGAGAAAGCGTTATGAAATTTGTATGTCAGGTATGTGGTTATGTTCATGAAGGGGATGCTCCTCCGGAGTATTGTCCGCAGTGTAAGGCGCCGGCATCTAAGTTTACGGCTCAGTCAGGCGAAATGCAGTGGGCCGCAGAGCACGTGGTAGGCGTTGCGCAGGGAGTCAGCGAGGATATTATCAATGATCTTCGAATGAACTTTACAGGTGAATGTACGGAAGTAGGAATGTATCTTGCAATGGCAAGAGTTGCACATAGAGAAGGATACCCAGAAATTGGTTTATACTGG
>CAZMIX010000031.1:0-27926 GCA_964566545.1 uncultured Lachnospiraceae bacterium
TACTTTTTCATAATAAATGCCAAGTGACCCGGTCACTTGGCATCCTCCCTTTTTAGGGCTTTTTTATTGTATCATTTGGTAACAAGAGTGGTAAAGCACACTTTTGTTTAAAAAACAGGGGGGCATATGTGTCTGCAAACAATTATTTTGGAAATCGGACAACTGCATGCAGAGGACGAGCGTATGCGGTGGGAGAAGCGTCTGCATAAAGAAAGGCCGGGCTGGCAGGTGACGGACATCAAGAGCTTTTCAGGAGATGACGTTGGCGCTTTCTTAATCACGGATGAGCGCGGGGCTGCGGACTGGGCGTTGGGAAGGCGGATCGGTTTTGCGGTTTATTTAAGCGAAGCAGGCAGGGAGCGGAGCTTTCCGGAGGCTCTTTATTGCATTGAGGAGTTATCTGTGCTGAACGTTAGGCAGCTTGAACGGATGTATCGGCGTTTTCATGGGCTTCCGTGGACGATTCTTGAGACGGAGCGCTGTATTGTGCGGGAAATTGCGCCGGAGGATCTTGATGCACTTTATAAGGTTTATGCCGATAAAGAAATTTCTCGCTATACCGAGGATTTATTTGCATCACGCACGCAGGAGCTTGCTTATACAAAGGATTATATTGAACGGCAGTATCGCTTTTATGAGTATGGAATGTGGGTCGTTATTCGTAAAGAGGACGGACGGCTGATCGGGCGCGCAGGACTTTCAAATCGCACAGAATATGAGGAGGCTGAACTTGGTTATGCTATTGCCTTAGACTGCCAGCGGCAGGGTTATGCGAAAGAGGTCTGCACAGCAATTCTGACCTATGCGGCAAAAGAGCTTGCGATGAAAAAACTGAATGCGTTTACACACAGGGAGAATATAGCATCGGTATCGCTGCTCAAAAGCCTGGGGTTTTTTAGATGGGGAGAGGTTAATTTTGAGGGTGTGCCATATGAGCAATATATATTGGAGTAGAAAGGATGCATTTCTATAAAATATTATTTGACGTTCAAGGCAATAGATGATAGATTAATAGTAGCGGTTTTTTGCATAAAGGTACATAATGATAATGACAGTGATATAGGAGATCGTCAGTATTCTATTTTTTTGAAATGACAAGACTTATATTTCTCGATTCGAGGAGGCATAAGTCTATTTTTCTGCAGAAGGACAGGCTGTTATCATCAGCATTATCCGACGTGTATCTTTCAGACTCTTTAAAATAAATAGTTAAAGCAAAAACAGGAGGGATAAATAATGGATTTTCTAGTTTCAGGACTGCTGTCGATTACCTGGCAGCAATGTGTAATGTATGTGGTGGGCGCCGTATTGATTTATCTGGCGTTAGCGAAGGACTTCGAGCCTTCATTGCTCATGCCGATGGGCTTTGGCGCGATTCTTGTAAACCTGCCGCTTTCCGGAGCCATCAATCAGGTAATGGAAGGAATCGGAGAAACAACAGGTATTGTTGAATGGCTTTTTGATGTAGGAATTGAGGCTTCTGAAGCTCTTCCGCTTCTTTTGTTTATTGGTATCGGCGCGATGATGGATTTTGGTCCGCTTCTTTCTCAGCCGATATTGTTTCTATTTGGCGCGGCAGCGCAATTTGGTATTTTCTTTGCCCTTTGTGTGGCGACATTGATGGGCTTTGACTTAAGGGATGCTGCTTCTATCGGTATTATCGGTGCGGCGGACGGTCCTACCTCTATCCTTGTTTCACAGATATTCGGTTCCAAGTACGTGGGCGCCATTGCGGTGGCGGCATATTCCTACATGGCACTCGTTCCGGTTGTACAGCCTTTTGCAATCAAGCTTGTTACGACAAAGAAGGAAAGATGCATTAAGATGAAGTACAATCCGAAGTCCGTATCCAAGGCGACGAGAATTTTGTTCCCGATTATCGTAACCATTATTGCGGGACTGGTAGCACCGATGTCTGTATCACTTGTAGGCTTCCTGATGTTTGGTAACTTGATCAGAGAATGCGGCTCGCTGGAAAGCTTGTCGAATACGGCTCAGTCGGATCTTGCCAATCTGGTCACGCTGCTTCTTGGAATTACGATTTCTTTCAGTATGCGTGCAGAGCAGTTCGTAACTGTCAATACAATCATGATCATGGCGATCGGTCTGATCGCGTTTGTATTCGATACGATCGGCGGTGTTCTGTTTGCGAAGTTCGTCAATCTGTTCAGGAAAGAAAAGCTCAACCCGATGATCGGTGCCGCAGGTATTTCGGCATTCCCGATGTCCTCCCGTGTTGTACAGAAAATGGCATTGAAGGAAGACCCGACAAATGTAATTATCATGCACGCAGCTGGTGCAAACGTATCCGGTCAGATTGCCTCTGTAGTAGCGGGCGGTATGATTTTGAGTTTAATTTCGAGTTACTTATAGGAGGTGACGGAGATGATGGAAAATTTTTTGATTTCTCTTGAAGTTATGGGAAAAGGCATGCTCGGCATCTTTACGGTAATTATTCTCATTATGCTGGTCGTAATATTGCTTTCCAAATTAACTAAGGATAAAGAGGAAGACACAAAGGAATAACTGGATTTTATCAATAACATATGGTATAATTTCACACAGAAGGGGTATTACCTTCGTGTGAAATTTACATGACAGGTAATAGGATATTAATTTACATTAATATCCTATTATCTATTATGATCAGGTGGTGTGATGGCGAGACTGGCGATAGTGGTACCCTGCTACAATGAGGAGGCCGTTTTGGAGCGATCCATTTCGGAATTGTCTCAAGTGCTGCGGGGGCTGATAGCAAAAGAGAAAATTTCCAGGGACAGCTTTCTATTATTCGTCGATGACGGAAGCAGAGATCGGACGTGGGAGATAATCGAAAAATTTCATAAGGAAAATGAGCTTGTATTGGGCTTAAAGCTTGCGGGAAATGTCGGTCATCAGAATGCGCTTCTTGCAGGCTTATTGTCGGTAAAAGACAACATCGATATCAGTATTTCAATCGACGCCGATTTGCAGGACGATACCGACGTGATAGGTGAAATGGTCGACCGTTATGCTGGGGGCTGCGACATCGTATACGGCGTGCGCAGTGCGAGAAAGTCAGATACATTTTTTAAGCGAATCACAGCCGAAGGTTTTTACAAGATGATGAAGCTGTTGGGAGTTAAGAGTGTTTACAATCATGCAGACTTCCGGCTGATGAGCGGTCGTGCCCTTGCAGGGCTGTCCGAGTATAAGGAACGTAACCTTTTTTTGCGCGGCATTGTGCCGATGATTGGTTTTCAGACAGACTGCGTCTATTATGAGCGCAAGGAACGCATGGCGGGCGAGTCCAAATATCCGCTAAAAAAAATGTTAAGTTTTGCTTTTGACGGGATAACCTCCTTTAGCATTAAACCTATGAATTTTATTATGGGAACCGGCATTTTTATGATTATCCTTACAATTGCAGCCGGCGTTTATGCGCTTATATCCTATTCTACGGGAAATGTGGTCAGCGGCTGGACTTCCCTGATTTTATCGCTGTGGCTGATTGGCGGGATGGTGCTTTTTTCCCTTGGATTGGTTGGACAATATATTGGAAAGATTTATATAGAGGTAAAGGAAAGACCCCGATACCTCATCGAAAAAGAGTTGACACACGAGGAAAGTGATCTGGAGGAAAGCAAATTATGAAAAACTGGGAAATAGAAGGCAGGACGATGCAGGATACGGGAATGTGTATTTTGCTGGGCGCTCTGCTGGCCGGCGCGATTGTTCTGGCAAACAGCAAAGAAGAGCTTTATATTGAAAATCTCATTATGCTGCTGGGAGTTTTTATTTCCATATTATTTGCGAGTTTTCGCCTTGCCACCGTGGCGATCGTTTTAGCCGGGATTCAGACCTTTTCTTTTATTGCCTATAAGGTGTATTTGTTATTAGTGGCAGATGAGCAGATTGCTTTGATTTCTTATTCATGGATCGTGCTTCCGGCATTTTCAGTATTTGGCATTGTGCTTTTTATCAACGGCCTCAAACAGCTTCAGCTTGAAAAAGAGGTGCTGCAGCGTCAGGTGGAGGAACTTGTCATGATCGATCCGCTGACCGGATTTTATAATCTGCGCAGCATGTTTATGGACATCCAGACGCAGATTTCCTATGCGGAACGTAACAATAAAAGGATTTCTTTGATGATCTTAAAGCCGCGTTATCAAAAGGAGCTGAAGGGCGTACTCAAGAGACCGCAGTACGAAGAGGTGCTGATAAGGCTTGCAAAGTATGTATATGATACGGTAAGGCTTGAGGATCGGGCTTACAGCATCGATGATAAAGGGTCGTTTGGCATTATTTTGACTTGTGACAAAAAGGGGACGCAGGTTGTGGAGGGCAGACTCAGAAACAAGATTTCCGATCCGCTGGCGTTTGCGGGCATTGCGACATCCCCGATCCGTGTCGAGGTCAAGATCGGCTGTCTCGAATATAAAAAGGAAGAATACCAACGAGATGCGAAGCTGTTTAAGAAAAAAGTAGAAGAAGAAGTGGAATACGATATTTGAGTCAGGAAAGGAACGGGACATGAAATACTTTATTACGGGCGGCGCCGGTTTTATCGGCTCCAATATGGCGGACAGGCTCTTAAGCGAGCCGGAAAACGAGGTTATTGTATATGATAATTTCTCCACCGGACGCAGGGAATTTTTAGAGGATGCCTTGAGAAATCCGAGATTTAAGCTGGTAGAAGGCGATAATCTGGATGAGGAGGCGCTGAAAAGGGCGATGGCCGGCTGTGAATTTGTATTTCATTTTGCCGCCAATGCGGATGTCAGGATGGGCTGCGAGCATCCACGGAAGGATTTGGAGCAGAATACGATTGCGACATATAACGTATTGGAGGCGATGCGCGCAAACGGGATTCACAGGATTGGGTTTTCCTCAACAGGCTCCGTTTATGGCGAGGCAGAAGTCATTCCGACGCCGGAGGATGCGCCGTTTCCAATTCAGACATCTCTTTATGGCGCTTCTAAGCTTGCCTGTGAGGGGTTGCTTGCCGCTTATGCCGAGGGTTTTGATTTTCAAGTATCCATTTTCCGGTTTGTATCGATTCTCGGTGAACGTTATACACATGGTCATGTATTTGATTTCTGCAAAAGGCTGTCTGAAGATCCCACGACATTACATGTGCTCGGCAACGGAAAGCAGAGAAAGTCTTACTTATATGTGAAGGATTGCATGGAAGCAATTTTGACGGTTATTCGGAATGCGCAGGAAAAGGTCAATATTTTCAATCTCGGCACGGACGAATATTGTGAGGTTAATAATTCGATCGGATGGATTTGTGAAGAGCTCGGTGTGACGCCGTCTCTGACTTATACAGGTGGGGAAAGAGGCTGGATTGGCGACAATCCATTTATTTATTTAGATACACAAAAGATCCGTTCTCTTGGTTGGGTGCCAAAGGCCTCAATCAAGGACGGTGTCATCAAGACTGTGGAATATTTGCAGGCCAATCCATGGGTATTTGAAGAGAGATCATAAAACATTTTAGTTAACTATTTATTGCTATTCAGGAGGAATAGGAAATGATTATTGCGCGGAGTCCGCTTAGAATAACATTAGGCGGCGGCGGTACGGATCTGCCGTCTTATTATCAGGAGCGTGAAGGGTTTTTAATTTCGGCGGCGATTGATAAGTATGTTTATATTACACTGCACCAGACTTTTGAGGAGACCATTCTCTTAAAATATTCCAAATTCGAACATGTACATGAAATCGATGAAATTCAGCATCCGATTATAAAAGAGGCATTGAAGATGCTGAAGTGGGATCTGAAATCAATTGAAATTTGTTCAATGGCTGATATTCCTGCCGGAACGGGACTTGGCTCATCGAGCAGCTTTACAACCGCGCTGCTGCGGGCGTTGCATACGATGCAGGGAAATATCGTGAGTACGCGGACGCTTGCGGAGGAAGCCTGCGAGATCGAAATGAACCGGCTGCATGAGCCGATCGGGAAGCAGGATCAGTATATTGCGGCATACGGTGGGCTGACGTGTATGAACTTTCACAAGGACGGCTACGTATGGGTGGATCGTCTCAAAATTTCTCAGGAAACACTGTATAATCTGGAAGATAATCTCATTTTGTTTTTTACAGGCTTTTCCCGCGCTGCGGGCAACATTTTGAGAGAGCAGGACGATAAGAGCAAAGGAAAAGACAATGACATGATTAAGAATCTCGATTTTGTCAAAGACTTAGGATATCAAAGCAAGGCGGCCTTTGAACGGGGAGATCTGAATACATTTGCTGATATTATGAACACGCATTGGGAATACAAAAAAAAGCGTTCCGGCGGCATGAGCAACCCGCAGATCGACGAGTGGTATGATTATGCGATGAAAAACGGCGCGCTGGGCGGCAAAGTGATCGGCGCGGGCGGCGGCGGCTTTTTGATGTTTTACGCGAATGATAAGGTCAGGCTGCGCCATGCGATGGCGCAAACCGGTATGACAGAGGTACGTTTCCGGTTTGAGATGGAAGGATCTAAGGTTTTATGAGAACGGTAAATGAAATACAGGTTGTCGTTTTGATGGGTGGACTCGGTACAAGGCTGAAAGAATTTACAAAGGAATGCCCAAAGTCGCTTGTAGACGTCGGGGAAAAGCCGTTTTTTGATTATCAATTGGATTTAATGAAAAAATGGGGCTTTCGTAAATTTGTATTTTTAATTGGCTACCGTGCCGAAATGATTGAACAGTATTATGGGGATGGTAGGAAGGACGGTATTTCCATAGAGTATTGCTATGATGGGGAGAAGCTGTTAGGGACAGGCGGAGCGGTGCGCAGAGCCCTTAAGTATATAGAAGAGGACTTTCTTCTGATATACGGTGACTCCTTTATGGATATCAATTTCGAAGAAACGGTTTATCGTTATTTTAGTGGAAAAGCGCAGGGAAAACGTGCGTTGATGACCGTCCTGAAAAACAATAATCAATTTGACAAGAGTAATGTCGTCATGAAGGATGGCGAGCTTGTGTTGTATGATAAGCACCACGCCGTTCCTGAAATGGACTATATTGATTATGGCGTATGTATGTACGAGAGGGCTTTGTTTGAAGATTATGCCGAGGACGTTCCTTTTGATGTGGCACAGATCCAAAATTGTTTATCCCTTAAAGGAGAAATGACGGCGCATATTGTGACAAAGCGTTTTTATGAAATCGGAAGTCCGGCCTCGCTTGAAGAGTTTCGGACATACGTGGAGCATCGCTTCCGTGAGCGTCATCCGGCCATATTTCTTGATAGAGATGGTGTGCTGAATGAAATTGTATTCAATGAGGAAACCGAGCAGCTGGATTCTCCGATGAACGCCGGTCAGTTTCAGCTTCTTCCGAAGGTAACGGAAGCGCTGCGGCTTTTCAAAGAAAAGGGCTATTATGTGTTCATTGTGACAAACCAGCCTGCGGCGGCGAAGGGAAAGACAACGCTTGCCAATCTGTATGATATTAATACCTATTTTGCCCAGCAGATGAAAGAGGCGGGAGCGGAGCTGGATGATATTTTTATGTGTCCGCATTACACAAGGAAGCTTCCGATGACGAAAGAGGACTTTTTAATACAATCCTGCGATTGCCGCAAGCCGAAGCCGGGCTTGCTTCTCAAGGCAAAGGAACGCTACCGCATCGACTGGGAACACTCCTATATGATAGGGGATTCTTATACCGATATCGAAGCAGGAAAAAAAGCTGGGGTGAAGACGATTTTTTTGGGCGATCTGAAATGTGATGTCTGCAAGCGCCTTCACGGCAATCTACCTGATTATATTGTACCTGACGTTTATAAGACGGTTGGTATTGTATAATATAAATTATTTATTTATCCATATTTGTGCGAAGAGAAAAGGAGGAAGCAAATATGAACAGGAGTTACATCGAGCAGTATTTGAAAGAGACAATGAGAATTGTCGAGATGGTTTCCAGAGAGGAAATCGAAAAGGGAGTAGAGATACTCAAGGAAACGAGGGAGAATGGCGGAAGGCTCTTTGTTTTAGGTGTCGGCGGCAGTGCGGCGAACGCTTCTCATGCGGTCAATGATTTCAGAAAAATCGGCGGCATTGAGACTTATGCGCCGACGGACAATGTGTCGGAGCTGACGGCGAGGACGAATGACGAGGGCTGGGAGACGACATTTACGGAGTGGCTGAAGGTTTCAAGGCTGAAAGAAACGGATACACTGATGGTATTTTCTGTCGGAGGCGGCAGCGAAACGACTTCGCTCAATATTGTCAATGCGCTGAAGCTAGGCAAGGAACGCGGGGCGAAGGTAATCTCCATCGTGTCGCGCGACGGAGGCTATTCCAAACAAGTTTCTGATGCCTGTGTGCTGATTCCCGTAGTAGCCGAGGATCGGATTACTCCGCATGCGGAAGGTTGGCAGGGTGTTATCTGGCACTTGCTTGTCAATGCGTTAAATGTAGATTAAATCTATGGGCAAAGGAGAACCGACTATGAAATTTGAAGATTTGAAGATTACCATCTATGCGGATGGAGCGGATATAGAAGGCATGAAGGAAGAGTATCAAAAAGGATATGTAAAAGGTTTTACAACTAATCCGACTCTGATGAAAAAGGCGGGCGTGAAGGATTATGTGAGCTTTGCGAAAGCGGCTCTTTTAGAAATCAACGACCTGCCTCTATCGTTTGAGGTGTTTGCGGATGATTTTGAGACAATGGAAAAAGAAGCAAAAGTGATTGCCGGTTTAGGAGAAAATGTCTATGTAAAAATCCCTATTACAAATTCTTCCGGAGAATCAAGCATTCCATTGATTAAGAGGCTGTCGGAGGCCGGATTAAAGCTAAATGTGACCGCAATGCTGACGCTCGAGCAGGTGAGGGAAACCGTTGCTGCTTTTGCGCCGGGAGCGCAGAATATTGTATCGGTGTTTGCGGGAAGGATCATGGACACGGGTGTGGATGCCACGGTTATCATGAAGAAGGCTTCGGAGCTTTGCAGACAAAAGCCGGGAACGCTGTTGTTATGGGCAAGCTGTCGTGAGGTTTACAATATTATTCAGGCGGATGCGTGTGGAACGGACATTATTACGGTGACGAACGACATCCTTGCGAAGCTGCCGAACCTCGGGAAGGATTTGACGCATCTTTCGCTGGAGACGGTGCAGATGTTTACGCGGGACGGAAAGAGTCTTGGTTACTCGATTCTTGGTTAATCCGTCGATCTTAAAGTGATCGGACAAAGAAATAAAAACTACTGAAAAAATTGACAATTTCTCTTTTTTGCGTTATATTACCAATTAAGTGAGGATTTTGTAAAATCTTCCTATTGTAATATGAGGGTATGGAGATGTTTATTGGGATAACCGCAAATCTGAAAGGAGATTGTTATGGCAGAAGTTAAGAAAACAACCGCGGCAAAGAAAGAGCCTGTCAAAAAAGAAGAGGGAAAGAAGCCGGTGACGGCTGTAAAAAAAACAGTGGCCAAGAAGCCGGCTGTAAGAAAACCGGCGGCAAAAAAGGAAGCTGTAAAAGAAGGCTTTTATGTACAGTTCTATGGGAAGGACTTAGAGCAGATTGAGGTGACGAAGCAGGCGAAGGCGGCTTATAAAGCGGCAGGCAATAAAGCGGCAATTAAGAGCATTGATGTCTATGTGAAGCCTGAGGAAAGCGCCGCATATTATGTGGTAAACGGCGATATCACAGGTAAGTTTGAAGTCTAATTACATAGTTTAATGAAAGAGAGGCATTGATGATGTCTCTCTTATTTTATTTAAATTTAATTTTTAGTTTATTGAAATATGTCTGTTTAGTTAGTAGACTGTAGAAAGACCAATAGAAAAAAGGGAATCGAATAATGAAGGTATTTGTGACACTGAAAGATGTAAAGAAAATTTACCATATGGGCGAAGTTGAGGTTCGCGCAGTGGACGGCATTGATTTTGAAATTTTAGAGGGTGAGTTTGTCGTCATTGTGGGACCGTCCGGTGCAGGGAAGACAACCGTACTGAATATTCTAGGTGGTATGGACAGCGCGACCTCGGGCGAGGTTATCGTAAATGGCATGGATATTGCCGCCTATACGAACCGGCAGCTTACGACATATCGCAGGGAGGAAATAGGATTTGTATTCCAGTTCTATAATCTTGTACAGAATCTGACCGCACTCGAAAATGTCGAGCTTGCGCTGCAAATCAGCAAAAATCCGCTGGGCGCACAGGAGGTCATGCGTGAGGTGGGACTTGAGGAGCGTATGGACAACTTTCCGGCGCAGTTATCCGGCGGAGAGCAGCAGAGAGTTGCGATTGCACGTGCGCTTGCTAAAAATCCGAAGCTGTTATTATGCGATGAGCCTACCGGCGCTCTCGATTATGTGACGGGAAAGGCAATCCTGAAGCTTTTGCAGGACACCTGTCGTCAGCGGGGAATGACAGTCATTGTCATCACGCATAATTCAGCGATTGCCCCAATGGCGGATCGTCTTATTAAAATAAAGAACGGAAAGGTCAGCAGTATATCAAAAAATGAACAGGTGGTTTCCGTTGAAGATATTGAATGGTAATGCGTTTCAGCTTGGAAATAGGAAAATTCAGGTAGTATACAGATGAAAAAAAAGGCACTGAGAAAAGAATTTTATATGGAAATTAAAAAGAGCTTCAATCGGTTTCTGTCTATCTTTCTGATTGTGGCTCTTGGTGTTGCGTTTTTTTCCGGTATTCGGGCGACAAGTCCTGACATGCGAATGTCCGCAGATTCCATTTATAAGGAAAGTAAGCTGATGGATATACGTGTGCTGAGCACACTCGGGTTGACCGAGGAGGACTTGGAGGCTATTGGGGAAATCGAAGGGATCCGGACGGCGATGCCGGCCTATTCCGCGGATATGCTCTGTGATACGGAAAATAGGCAGCTTATTGTGAAGCTGATGTCCTACCCGGACGAACTGAATAAAATCACGGTAAGGGAGGGGCGGATGCCCGAAAAAAGCGGCGAATGCCTTGCGGATACTGCGTTTATTACGTCCTCGGGTCTTTCGATCGGTGATACGGTTCAGGTAAAGTCTGGTACGGAGGACGCAATTGAGGAGACACTCTGCACGAATACGTTTACAATCGTAGGCACCGGCTCGACATCCTATTACTTGTCGCTTGACAGAGGCAGCAGTGTGATTGGGAGCGGGAGTCTTGACGGATTCTTTATTATTCCGAAAGGGGACTTTTCTCTTGAGGCTTATACGGAAATCTATATCGAGGTGGAGGGCGCGGGCGAGCTGGACAGCTATACCGAGAAATATGATGACCATGTGGAGGCGATTGTTAAAAAAATTGAGGCAATTTCGGGCTCTCGTGCGGAGATTCGATACGAGTCCGTCGTAATGGAGGCCAATGATAAAATAGCGGATGGGGAACAGGAAATTGCCGATGCCGAAAAGGAACTGTCTGATGTGGGGCAGGAGCTTGCCGATGCAAAGCAGGAGCTTGCGGACGGTGAGGAGGAGCTTGTCGACGGCAAACAGAAAATTGCCGATGCAAAGCAGGAGATTCAGGATAAGGATCGGGAAATTAAGGACGGCGAGCAGGAACTTGCCGATGCAAAGATCGAGCTTGCCGATGCGCTCGTGGAGTTGACGGATGGCAAGAATGAAATCGAAGAAAACGAACAAAAGCTGCTTGACGGCAGAGTGGAAATTATGCGCAATAAGGAAAAGCTGCGGGACGGTGAGAAGCAGCTTAAGGAGGGTAAGGAGCTGTTGCTCCAAAAGGAAGAGGAGCTGCTCGCCGGAAAGGCTGCGCTCACAGAGCAGGAAACAGCGCTAAATGGTCTGCAAAGCGGGTATCCTTCCTTTGATCCAAGCGATGGGAGTCAGATTCCCGCATGCCAGTTATTTTTAAAGAGTTTTGCATCCTATCTTTCGTCGAGCGGCATGACACCGCAGGCCTTGTCGGATAGCACAAGCGGTAAGAAATCGGTCAAATTTTTTGAAGATTTAATAAATTTCTCTTCGGGGATATATCAGGATGCGTCATCATGGACGTCGATGGAAGAGACGGAAAGACTGGCGGAGCTTGCGGCACTGCATGGATTTTCCGGCTCCTACATTAGCACTGCGTTATCTACGGTAAAGGAAAAAAAGATCGAGGTTGCGGCGGGTGAGGAACAGATCGTAGCTTCTAAGACAGAGATTGCCGCTAAGGAAACGGAGATTGCGGAGGGCTGGGATAAAATTCATGAGGCGGAGTATGATATTCTGGATGGAGAAGCCAAGCTTGCCGATGCAAAAGTGGAGTGGGAGGACGGCTATCGGGAATATGAAGACGGCCTCAAGGAATATGCGGATGGCACACAGGAACTAGAGGACGGCAAGAAAAAGATGGCAGACGGCAAGCGGGAGCTTGCCGAGAAAGAGCAGGAGCTTTTGGATGGTGAGCAAGAGCTTTTGGACGGAAAGCTTGAATACGCGGACGGTGAACAGGAATATCTGGATGCCAAGGCTGAGGCCGACATCGAGATTTCTGATGCCAAAAAGGAAATTGCGGATGCCAGAGAAAAGGTGAATGATCTGGAGGTGCCGGAGTGGTATGTGCTGGATAGGAATTATATCCAAACCTATGTGGAGTACGGGCAGGATTCGGATCGGATTGGCGCGATCGGAGAAGTATTTCCTGCTATTTTCTTTTTAGTTGCGGCACTTGTGGCACTTACGACAATGACACGAATGGTGGAAGAGGAGCGCACACAGATCGGCACCTTGAAGGCGCTCGGCTACAGTAATGCAAATATAGCGGCCAAATATTTGCTTTATGCCTTAAGTGCGAGCCTGCTCGGAAGTCTCGCCGGTCTTGTGATCGGACAGACTATAATTCCCTATATCATTATTAACGCATATGCGATTATGTATATAAATTTGACTACGGTAATGACGCCATTAAGTCTGAAATATTCCGTCAGCGCCACACTCGTTGCGATCGGCTGTACGACGTTTGCCACCCTGCTTGCATGCTATAAGGAACTTGCTGCCACGCCGGCTGTTTTGATGCGCCCGGCGGCGCCGAAGGCAGGTAAGCGTGTCTTTTTAGAACGCCTTCCATTTATATGGAAGAAACTTAACTTTACGAAGAAATCTACAATCAGAAATCTGATCCGCTACAAAAAGAGATTTTTCATGACGGTATTTGGAATCGGCGGTTGTATGGGACTTCTGCTTGTAGGCTTTGGGATCAAGGATTCCATATCCGCGATCGCGGAAAAACAGTTTGGTGAAATTCTCCTTTATGATGCGGATATCACAATAGAGGAAAAAGCCACGGAGGAAGAAAAGGGAGCGCTGATCGAGCGACTTGAGTCGGATGAGAGGATTGAGAGCTATCTTTATGGAAAACAAAACGCAATTGATATTCAGGCCAACGGAACAATAAAGAACGGTTATCTGATCGTTCCGTCGGATAATGAAAAGGTCGCGGACTATATCTGCTTTAGAGACAGACTTACGAAGGAGAGCAGTACGCTGGGTGACGAAGGCGTTATTATTTCCGAAAAGCTGGCAAAGCTTTTGGATGTGGAGCCCGGCGATATGATTACGCTGCAGGAGGATGATATATCCGGTGTAACGGTGACAATAGAGGCGGTGACAGAAAATTATTTTCTTCATTATGTCTATATGAGCAGCTCCCTTTATGAAAAAACATACGGGGAAGCTCCTATTTACAGCCAAATCTTTTTAAATAACAGCCAAAAAGACGAAGCGTTTGAGAGTGCGCTTGCAACAGACTATCTGGAATTGAAGGCGGTTGCAGGCATGACATTTTACAGTGAGACAGCGGACAGGATCAACAAGATGCTGACAAGTCTGGATACCGTCATCTATGTGCTTGTTATTGCGGCAGGACTACTTGCCTTTGTCGTATTATATAATTTGAACAATATCAATATTAATGAAAGAAAGCGGGAGCTTGCAACGCTGAAGGTGCTTGGTTTTTATGATAAAGAGGTTGACAGCTATGTCAATAGAGAAAATATTATCCTGACAATCATAGGTTCTATTTTCGGCGTTTTTATCGGTTTTTTACTTCACCGGTTTGTCATAGTAACCGCGGAAATTGATTTAATGATGTTTGGGAGGGAAATCAAACTGGTCAGCTATTTTTATAGCGCCGCCCTGACATTTGCGTTTTCCTTTATTGTCAATGTGGCCATGTCGTTTAGGCTTAAGAAGATCAACATGGTCGAATCGTTGAAGAGCGTAGAGTGAGGCTTAGCAAATTTTTATATTTATTTTAGAATTAGGGTGTTGACATTAAAAGGTACTAGTGATATGTTTAGTACAGAAATGTTAGCACTCTTTTGCGTCGAGTGCTAACAGAAAAAAGAGAGGGATGTGATGGGGTGGATCTGGATGAAAGAAAAAAGAAAATATTGTATGCGATCATTAAGACTTATCTGGAAACGGGTGAGCCCGTCGGCTCCAGAACAATTTCCAAATATACGGATCTGAAATTAAGTTCGGCAACGATCCGTAATGAAATGTCCGACTTAGAGGAGCTCGGCTATATCATTCAGCCGCACACCTCGGCAGGTCGCATTCCTTCTGACAAAGGCTATCGATTTTATGTGGATCAGCTGATGGAGGATAAGGAGCGCGAGGTCGATGAGATGAGGGAAATTCTCATTGATAAGGCTGACAAGATGGAACGTTTGTTAAAGCAGGTTGCCAGATCGCTTGCAGTCAATACGAATTACGCGACGATGATTTCTGCGCCGCAGTACCATCACAACAAGCTGAAATTTATCCAGCTTTCTCGTTTGGAAGTCAATCAGATTGTAGCGGTCATTGTTGTTGAAGGAAATATTATTAAAAACCAGATCATTGATACGGCGTGTGATTTCGATGACGATACACTGTTAAAACTGAACATCTTGTTAAATACGAATTTAAACGGTCTTT
Organism: uncultured Lachnospiraceae bacterium; assembly: GCA_964566545.1. Classification (GTDB taxonomy): domain Bacteria; phylum Bacillota; class Clostridia; order Lachnospirales; family Lachnospiraceae; genus JAEYFP01. The sequence continues at coordinate 14,887 of CAZMIX010000031.1, forward strand.
CGATCGAGGAAATCAACCTTGGCATTATTTCTAAAATGAAGGAACAGGCCGGTGTTCACAGCAGCTTTGTCAGTGAGGTGATTGATGCGATAGCGGATGCGATTAAGGCAGATGAGGATCTAGAAATTTATACAAGCGGCACAAACAATATTTTTAAATATCCGGAGCTCAGTGACAACGAAAAGGCCAGCGAAATCATCACGGCTTTTGAGGAAAAGAAGCAGCTTTCCGATATTGTATATGAGACACTTTCCAAGAGGGATGAGGATCACAAGGGCATTCAGATTTATATTGGGGAGGAATCGCCGGTTCAGAATATGAAGGATTGCAGTGTCGTGACAGCAACTTACGAATTAGAGGAAGGTATGCAGGGAACGATAGGTATCATAGGTCCGAAGCGGATGGATTATGATAAAGTCGTCAAGACATTAAAATCGCTGACAAATCAGTTGGATGCGTTATATAAAAAGACATAGTAGGACGAAAGGAGAATGATAGGGGCGTGACTGATATGGAAAAGGATTTAACAGAAGAAATTCTGGAAGAGGTTTCGCAGGAGCCTGCGGCGGATATGCCGACAGAGGAATCGACGGCACAGGGGTCGGCAGAAAGATGCACTACACAAGAGCAGGAAGCCGAAGAGCCTAAGGTTACAGGATCGGAGTCCGCAGCGTCGGAGGCGGAAAAATCCGCGGATGTGAAATCTGTTTTCGGAAGAAAAGAGAAGAAGGAAAAGAAAGATAAGAAGGACGAACGGATCGAGGAGCTGACCGATCAGGTAAAACGTCAGATGGCGGAATTTGATAATTTCAGAAAGAGAACCGACAAAGAAAAGTCATCGATGTATGATATGGGAGCAAAAACGGTCGTTGAAAAGATACTTTCGGTGTTGGATAACTTTGAGAGAGGTTTACAGACGGTACCGGAGGAAGAAAAGGACTTACCGTTTGCCGCCGGAATGAATATGATTTATAAGCAGCTTCTCGGTGAGCTGGAGCAGATTGGCGTCAGTCCGATTGAGGCGATCGGCAAAGAGTTTGATCCGAATTTCCATAACGCGGTCATGCAGGTCGAGAGCGAGGAGTTTGAGAGCGGTGTGGTGGCACAGGAGTTATTAAAGGGTTATCTGTACCGTGATACGGTCGTCAGACATAGTGTGGTTGGCGTAGTACAATAGATGTTATTAAACTTGTTAAGAAACTAGTTATATATTTCAGGAGGGCTTAGTTATGAGCAAAATTATTGGTATTGATTTAGGAACAACAAATAGCTGTGTGGCTGTTATGGAAGGTGGTAAGCCTACCGTTATCGCAAATACGGAAGGTGCCAGAACGACACCGTCGGTTGTAGCATTTACGAAGTCGGGCGAGCGCCTTGTCGGCGAGCCGGCAAAGCGTCAGGCAGTGACGAATGCGGAAAAGACAATTTCATCCATTAAGAGAGAGATGGGTTCCGATTACAAGAGCGTGATCGACAGCAAGAAGTATTCTCCGCAGGAAATTTCGGCAATGATTCTTCAGAAGCTGAAGGCGGATGCGGAGAGCTATTTGGGAGAAAAGGTAACGGATGCGGTCATCACGGTACCGGCTTATTTTAACGATGCACAGAGACAGGCAACAAAGGATGCGGGCAAGATCGCAGGTCTGGAAGTAAATCGTATTATTAACGAGCCGACGGCAGCGGCACTTGCTTATGGTCTTGATAATGAAAAAGAACAGAAAATCATGGTATATGACTTAGGCGGCGGTACGTTTGATGTTTCCATTATCGAAATCGGCGAAGGCGTCATCGAGGTTCTTGCGACGAGCGGTAATAACAGGCTCGGCGGCGATGACTTTGACCAGCGCGTTACGGATTATATGCTTGCGGAGTTTAAGAAAACCGAGGGCGTTGATTTGTCAAACGACAAAATGGCGCTGCAAAGATTGAAGGAAGCTGCGGAGAAGGCAAAGAAAGAGCTTTCCAGCGCGACGACGACGAATATTAACCTTCCGTTTATTACGGCGACTTCGGAGGGGCCGAAGCACTTTGACATGAACCTGACACGTGCGAAATTCGACGAACTGACACATGAGCTTGTGGAAATGACCGCAGCTCCCGTACAGAATGCATTGAAGGATGCGGGCTTAAACGCTTCCGAGCTTGGTCAGGTATTGCTTGTAGGCGGTTCGACACGTATTCCGGCCGTACAGGATAAGGTAAGACAATTGACAGGCAAGGAGCCTTCCAAGTCTTTGAATCCGGATGAATGTGTAGCGCTCGGCGCATCCATTCAGGGCGGTAAGCTGGCAGGCGATGCGGGTGCAGGCGAAATCCTTCTTCTGGATGTTACGCCGCTGTCACTTTCCATCGAGACGATGGGTGGTGTGGCAACAAGGCTGATTGAAAGAAATACAACGATTCCTACAAAGAAGAGTCAGATTTTCTCGACGGCTGCGGATAACCAGACGGCAGTTGACATTAATGTCGTACAGGGAGAAAGACAGTTTGCGAAGGATAACAAGTCTCTCGGGCAGTTCCGTTTGGACGGCATTCCTCCTGCAAGACGCGGTATCCCTCAGATCGAGGTAACCTTTGATATTGATGCGAACGGTATTGTGAACGTTTCCGCAAAGGATCTGGGAACGGGCAAGGAGCAGCACATCACGATTACGGCGGGTTCAAATATGTCCGATTCCGATATCGACAAGGCGGTGAAGGAAGCTGCCGAATATGAAGCACAGGATAAGAAGCGCAAGGAAGCGATCGATGCAAAGAATGATGCGGATTCTTTCGTATTCCAGACTGAAAAGGCGATGGAAGAGGTTGGTGACAAGCTTGACGCAAACGATAAGACCGCGGTAGAAGCAGAGCTGAATGTTTTGAAGGAGCTTGTTGCAAAGGCAGATCCGGATAACATGACCGAGGATCAGGTCGTTGAATTAAAGGCGGCGCAGGAAAAAGCAATGCAGGCGGCACAGAAGCTTTTTGAAAAGATGTATGAGAAGACGCAGGCAGCCGGCGGCGCTGGTCCCGATATGGGCAACATGGGAGGTGCCGGTCCTGATATGGGTCAGAGTACGAGCTATGGAGATGATGTGGTTGACGGAGATTATAAAGAAGTATAAATTTTATAAAAGGTGACAGTTATGGCAGAGTCTAAAAGAGATTATTATGAGGTTCTTGGCGTTGATAGAAATGCTGATGAAGCCGCAATTAAAAAGGCATATCGTACACTGGCAAAAAAATATCATCCAGATATGAACCCGGGTAATGCGGAAGCCGAAAAGAAATTTAAAGAGGCTTCGGAGGCGTATGCCGTACTGAGCGATTCGGAGAAGAAGCAGCAGTATGACCAATTTGGTCATGCGGCGTTTGAAAACGGCGGTGCCGGAGGGTACGGAGGTTTTGATTTCAGCGGCGCCGACTTCGGAGATATCTTTGGAGATATCTTTGGAGATTTGTTTGGAGGCGGAAGAAGCAGAACCAGCCGTACCAACAATGGCCCGATGAAAGGTGCGAATCTGCGCACAAGCATCAGAATTACATTTGAAGAGGCCGTGTTCGGTGTGGATAAGGAAATTGAACTGAGCCTGAAGGATACGTGCACAACCTGTCATGGTATGGGTGCAAAGCCGGGAACGAACCCGGAAACGTGTCAAAAATGCGGCGGTAAGGGTCAGGTCGTCTATACGACCCAGTCGTTGTTCGGAATGGTCAGAAATGTGCAGACTTGTCCGGACTGTCAGGGCAGCGGTAAGGTCGTAAAAGAGAAATGTATCGACTGTCATGGCACCGGCTATATTTCCAACAAGAAGAAAATACAGGTATCGATTCCCGCCGGAATCGACAATGGGCAGAGCGTGCGTATCAGGGATAAGGGAGAGCCAGGCATCAATGGAGGTCCGAGAGGTGATTTGCTCGTCGAGATCGTCGTTGCCAGACATCCGATTTTCCAGAGACAGGATACCAATATTTTTTCTACGGCACCGATTTCCTACGCGCAGGCAGCCCTTGGCGGTGAGCTTCTAATCGATACGGTGGACGGAAAAGTCATTTATGAAGTGAAAGCCGGCACGCAGACCGATACAAAGGTTCGTCTAAAAGGAAAGGGCGTACCGTCCCTTAGAAATAAGCAGGTGCGTGGCGATCATTATGTGACGCTTGTCGTACAGGTGCCGGATCCTCTGAATGCAGAGGCAAAGGATTTGCTGCGTAAATTTGACGAGATGACAGGCAATTCACTTCGCACATCGGAAGAATATATGGATAAAAGACCTGCCGAAGAAAGCGAAAAGAGGAAAAAAGGGTTTTGGAATAAGTAGTATTTGTGAGTCATTTAGAGCCCATTTTAGGTCTGTTTAAAAGAAAATATTGATTTATATGGTCAAATAAATTATAATATGGGTTGTTTGCAGCTGTCATGGTTTGCGGACAGCCCGTTTTTATGCGAGCTTGCATCAAATAAAAAGAATTTTGAATAATGAGAAATATGAGAAAAATTCTGTGCATGGAAAAGAAGTCGTAAAATTGAAAGAGGCAATATAAGATGAATATATTAAAAAAGGCTAAAGGAAAATGGATATTGGTGTTTACGGGAGTGATTTGTGCCGGTTTGCTGGCCGGCTGTAAAGATAAACAGACGCAGGAAAATCCGACGCAGGAAAATCCGACGCAGGAGACTTCGCCCGAAGGCGAAACAACGCCGGTCAAGGAACCGGAAGAGGTTGCGACGACACTTGAGCCGGGGCAAATGCGCAGCTATTTAAGCGGACTTCCTGTAGACGAGGAAATTGGAAACAGAAGACCGCTTGCGATTATGCTGAATAATCTGGAGGCGGCGCAGCCGATGAGCGGTATTTCTTATTCCGACGTCGTCTATGAGTATGTTGTAGAGGGCTACATTACGAGATTGATGGGTCTTTTTGAAAACTATGATGATTTGGATAAAGTCGGTTCCGTAAGAAGCTGCCGGGAATATTTTGTTTATACGGCACTAGAGTTTGATGCCATCTATATGCATTTTGGACAGGCAGCTTATGCAGTCGATCTGTTGGATCGGGATTATGTGGATAATTTAAATGGTCTTGGAGAGGCGGGCGACACGTCGTTTTACCGGACGACCGAGCGGCAGGCACCGCATAATGTCTATACGAGCGCCGCAGGAATCGCGGCGGGCATTAAGAAGCTTGGCTATCGCGAGGATCATTACGACGGCTATAAAGGCAAATTTAACTTTGTTGATTTGGGCGAAGAAATAACAAATGAAGGCGGCGGGTCGGCAATTTACATTGAACCGAAATACAAGATCAACAAGCCTTGGTTTGAATACAATGAGAAAACGGAAAAGTACGATCGTTTCCAATACGGGGGAGCGCAGCTCGATGATTTGACGGGCGAGCAGATTTCCTATGATAATGTTATTTTGCAATATAACAAATGGGTTCAGCTCGATGAAAAGGATTATCTCGCGTTCGACTGCCATTCGGGCGGAGTGATTCAGTATTGCACGAAAGGCAAGGTCACGGTAGGCACCTGGCAACGAGAGATCAATGAAGATAATTACGATATGAGCGCCATTCGTTATTATGACATGGATGGAAACGAAATTCAAATTAATAATGGAAAGACATGGATCTGTGTCATTCAGGACACGGAACTGGAAAAAGTGATCATAAAATAAATTATATGGTGCCTATGGATAGCAGATTGCTCCATGAGTCATAAGAGAAGCAGACCGTTCCAGGCCTGCTTCTTTTTCATACATGCTATATAAAATTACAGATATTCGTTACGATTGCAGATTTTCAGATTTTCAAGCACCTTTTTGATATCGGCTGTACTGTTCTTTTCACAAATCAGCGTCGCATCATCCGTATCGACGATAATGAGATCTTCAAGCCCCACGGTTGCGATTAGCTTTTTATCTCCTTGTATAATACAGTTTTTTGTGTCGATCGTCACAATATTGCCGTCCACAATATTGCCGAATTCGTTTGATTTTTTAATTCTTTCCACGGCAAGCCAAGAACCCACGTCATCCCAGCCAAAGGTGCCGGGAATCGTATAGATGTTTTCTGATTTTTCCATGATGCCATAATCGATGGAAATTGAGGGGAAATTCGGAAACACCTTTTCCAATATTTCATTCTGAGCCGAGGTTTTAATCGCATCCCGTATTGTAAGCATGCCCTCATAGGTGTCCGGCATAAAACGTTCTAATTTTTGCAGGATCGTGGAAAGCTTCCAGAGGAAGATACCGCTGTTCCACAAGTATTCGTCGGAATTTACATATTCCTTTGCGAGCTCCAGAGACGGTTTTTCAACGAATCTGTCCACCTTGAATGCACGGCCGTCACAAATTTCATTGACAAATTTGATATAGCCGTAACCGGTCTCGGGATAATCCGGCGCGATGCCGACCGTGACCAGGTTGTCACCCTGCTCGGCTACATTGCAGGCATCACAAAGTGTCGTCTGATACATGCTGCTATATTTGATGAGATGATCGGAAGGTAGCACCATCATGATTGCATCGTCGTATTTTTTTGAAATGTGCGCAACACCCAACGCAATACACGGAGCGGTATTTCTGCCAACGGGTTCACAAAGAATATTTTCGGTCGGAACGCCGGGAAGCTGCTCGATTACAAGGGGGTAATAGTCTTTGTTTGTGGCGATATAAATATCCTCCATATCGACAAGCGGAAGGATGCGCTCTACGGTGAGCTGAATCATTGTCTTGCCGTCGTCTGTCAGGGAAAGAAACTGCTTCGGAAGGGTTTTCCGGCTGCGCGGCCAAAAGCGTTCGCCGCGACCTCCTGCCATAATAAGTGCTGTTTTTTTCATACTGCTACCTGCCTTTTTAATAGTTTAAAATCAAATAACCCTATCACGTATGTTTCATGTTACATTTGCTATTCATTATATCCGAATTGACGCCAAATAGCAAACTCCGCAGAATAGAGAAAAAACGGGAACCCCCTAGTGCTTTGGAGGATTTCGTGTTATACTTAAAAATTGATAATGCTGCGGAAATACGAAAGCAAAAAAGGAGAAGGTTATGCGTTATAACAAGTATACGATCAAAACGCTTACAGAAGCGGAGGATATTGTGATCAGCGCATTGGTGGATATTGGGATTGAAGGTGTGGAAATTGAGGACAAGGTGCCGCTTACCGAGGAAGAAAAGGCACAGATGTTTGTGGATATTCTGCCGCAGGGCTCTGACGACGACGGGATTGCCTATTTGAGCTTTTATCTGGATGCCGAGGAGGAGCAGGAGTCGGTGCTTGCCGCCGTCCGCAGGGAGCTTGAGGAACTAAAGAGCTTTCTGGATGTCGGGGAATGCACGATCACATCTTCCGAGACGGCGGATGAGGATTTTCTGAATAATTGGAAGCAGTATTTTCATCAGTTTTATGTTGACGATATTTTGATCATTCCTTCCTGGGAAGAGGTGAAAGCAGAGGACCGGGACAAGATGATCATTCATATCGATCCGGGAACAGCGTTTGGCACGGGCATGCATGAAACGACGCAGCTTTGTATTCGTCAGCTTCGTAAATACGTAACGCCGGATACCGCGCTGCTGGATGTCGGAACCGGAAGCGGTATTCTTTCCGTTCTGGCATATAAATTTGGTGCAAGGTCGGCGATTGGGACGGATCTGGATATTTGCGCGATTGATGCGGCAAAGAACAATATGGAGGTTAACGGCCTGAAAGACGCGGGCTTCCAGCTTTTAATAGGAAATATAATTGATGATCAGAGAATAAAGGATGCGGTCGGCTACGAAAAATATGATATTGTGGCCGCTAATATACTAGCGGAGGTTCTTGTGCCTCTAACGCCCGTTATTTGGCATCAGCTTAAGCCGGGCGGCATTTATATCACGTCGGGAATTATAGACGACAAGGAAGAAACTGTTGTGCGCGCCTTGAAACAAGCGGGCTTTGAGGTGCTTGAGATTAATTATCAAGGCGAATGGGTCAATGTGACGGCTAAAAAGCCGCTTTCATGGTAATCCTTCTTAAGGGAGGAAATCGGAGAAGAAATTTATGTATCAGTTTTTTGTAGATCAGGGTCAAATTACCCAAAATGACATTACCATCATCGGTTCCGATGTCAATCATATCAAGCAGGTGCTTCGTATGCGGGTTGGTGAGGAACTGTCGGTTGTGACAAAGGGTGAGGACAAGGAATACCGCTGCGAGATCGTTGCTTTTGAAGAGAATGCGGTATTATGTAGGCTGCGGTTTATCAAGGAAGAGGGTGTGGAGCTATCAAGTCGGATTTATTTGTTCCAGGGGCTGCCCAAAAGCGACAAGATGGAGTTGATTGTTCAAAAAGCAGTGGAACTTGGCGCTTTCCAGATCATACCGGTGCAGACGAGACGTGCGGTTGTTAAGCTTGACCCTAAGAAGGAAGCTGCGCGAGTGGCAAGATGGAATGCGATTGCCGAAGCTGCCGCAAAGCAGGCAAAACGCCGGATCATACCGGAAGTGATACCGGTCATGACGATGAAGGAGGCGGCAGACTACTGCCGCAGTTTTGAAGTGAAGCTGATTCCATATGAGTTGTCAGATCAAAGCGGCATGCGCGAGACGCGCGGCCAAATTGCACAGATTAAGCAGGGACAGCAGGTGGCGGTTTTTATTGGCCCTGAGGGTGGCTTTGACGAGGACGAAATAGAGCTTGCGATCAAAGCGGGTATTGTACCGATTACGCTCGGCAGACGGATTTTGCGTACCGAGACTGCGGGCTTTACTGTTCTGGCATGGCTCGTGTATCAGTTAGAATAATAATCTTATGGAAGGAAATAAAATAAACAATGCAGGTTTATTTGGATAATTCAGCTACGACAAGATGCTTTGAAAGCGTCAGGGAGTTGATGAATACCGTGATGGCGGAGGCGTATGGTAATCCGTCCAGCATGCACCGCGTGGGTATTGAGGCGGAAAACTACATGAAGCATGCGAAGGAAGTATTAGCCGGAAATCTCAAGGTGCAGGAAAAGGAGCTCTTGTTTACGTCAGGGGGTACGGAATCGGACAATCTGGCGATTATCGGTTGTGCGATGGCGAATCGGCGCGCGGGTACGCATTTGATTACAACAAAAATTGAGCATCCGGCCGTTTTAGAGCCGATGAGATATTTGGAGAAGCAGGGCTTTCGTGTAACTTATCTGGATGTGGATGAAAGCGGCCGAGTCCGTCTTCCTGATTTGGAACAGGCACTTTGTGAGGATACGATCCTTGTTTCAATCATGCATGTCAATAATGAAATTGGTTCTCTCCAGCCTATTGAGGAAGTGGGAAGCCTGATCAGACGATACAAAAAGGATATTCTGTTTCATGTGGATGCGGTGCAGGGCTATGGAAAGTTTCTCCTTCACCCGAAACGGATGAAAATCGATCTGCTTTCGATTAGCGGACATAAAATCCACGGGCCGAAGGGTGTCGGTATCTTATATGTGAATGAAGCAGTAAAAATCCAGCCGGTTCTGTTTGGCGGCGGACAGCAGAAGGGTCTGCGCTCCGGAACGGAAAATGTGCCCGGCATAGCGGGAATCGCACGAGCTGCGGAGGAGCTTTATGCGGATTTTGCGGATAAAATGGCGCGCCTCTATAAACTAAAAAAATATTTTATTGAACAACTTTTGGAATTAGAAGGCGTGTCGGTGAATGGGTTGCCGCCTGAAGGCGCCGCCGCCGTTAAAGAAACAGCACCGCACGTGGTCAGTGCATCTGTTGCGGGTATCCGTGCCGAGGTGCTGCTGCATTCGCTTGAGGACAGAGAGATCTATATTTCCTCCGGTTCGGCATGCGCTTCCAACAAGCGGGCTGTCAGCGAGACGCTAAAAGCCATCGGACTGAACAGGGATTTGCTTGAATCGACGGTTCGTTTTAGCTTCTCCGTGGAGACGACTAAGGAGGAACTGGACTATACGATTGCAGCCTTAAGAGAGTTGCTGCCGCTGCTCAGAAGATATACAAGGCACTAAACAGGCTGCGCCATACGGGCGCAAAATGATACGGGAAAGAGGATAAGAAAATGAAGAATTCGGCATTTTTAATTAAGTATGCGGAAATTGGTATTAAGGGGAAAAATCGATACTTGTTTGAGGATGCGCTCGTGAAGCAGATACGGCATGCTCTTAAAAAGGTAGAGGGCACTTTCTCAGTGACAAAAACGCAGGGAAGGATTTATATTGAATGCTTAAGCGAATATGACTTTGATGAGACGGTTGCAAAATTGCAGTGCGTGTTTGGCATTACAGGTATCTGCCCTGTCGTGCATGTAGAGGACAACGGTTACGAGCAGCTTGCGGTCGATGTCGTTAAATATATAGAAGACACCTACCCGGATAAGAACGAGACGTTCAAAGTGAATGCGAGGCGCGCGAGAAAGAATTATCCGATGGATTCGATGGAACTGAACCGGGAGCTCGGCGGTGTGATTTTAGAAGCGTTTTCCGAAATGAAGGTGGATGTGCATAATCCGGATATTTTACTGACAGTGGAAATTCGCGAAAAAATATATATTTATTCAAAAATGATCCCGGGGCCGGGCGGTATGCCAGTCGGCACAAACGGAAAAGCGATGCTGCTGCTGTCGGGAGGAATTGATTCTCCGGTGGCCGGCTATATGATTTCTAAGAGAGGCGTCAAGCTTGATGCGGTTTACTTTCATGCGCCGCCTTATACGAGCGAACGCGCAAAGCAGAAGGTCGTGGATTTAGCAAAAATCGTATCAAAATATGCGGGAACGATTTATCTGCATGTGATCAATTTTACGGATATTCAGCTCTATATTTATGAAAAGTGTCCGCACGAGGAATTGACGATCATTATGCGCCGTTACATGATGAAGATCGCGGAGCACATTGCGAATGAAACCGACTGCCTCGGCCTGATTACGGGAGAGAGCATCGGACAGGTAGCCAGCCAGACGATGCAGTCGCTGGCTGCGACGAACGAGGTTTGCACGATGCCGGTATATAGACCGCTCATCGGCTTTGATAAGCAGGAAATTATCAAAATATCTGATAAGATCGGCACCTATGAGACCTCAATCCAGCCATTTGAAGACTGCTGTACGATCTTTGTTGCAAAGCATCCGGTTACCAAGCCGAATATTAATATAATCAAGCGTTCCGAACGCAAGCTCGAGGAACAGATAGACGAGCTGTTTAAAAGAGCAATTGAAACGAAAGAATTACTGATTGTGGAATAGCAGGTTAGGAGCAGATGGAGAAGTTGCGGATCAAAAAGACAGAAAAACAGGCGGAAGCGACAAATTTGTGTACTTGTGAATACCGGATATTGTTTTTGATTGGGTGTGCCCTCGGTCTGCTTTGCTTTGTCCTCGTTTATGGGGTACGCGTGCTTGACGTTACCTACGACGCATGGCTGCTAAATGGAGACATGGATTTGCGGCAGCATTATATCGGCTGGTGCCATTTTCGGATGGATGCTTGGCAATTTCCGATAGGGCTGATTTACTCCCTTTCCTACCCGACCGATATGTCTGTCATCTTTACGGATTCGATTCCTTTATTTGCTGTGCCATTTAAACTATTTGCGGGTTTGCTGCCGGAAAGATTTCAGTACTTTGGTCTATTTGGGCTCTTGTCATTTGCTTTGCAGGGTGGGCTGTCTGTGCTGTTGGTCAGGCGTTTTTCCGATAAAAAATGGCTTTGTATTGCTTCAGCGCCCTTCTTTATCCTGGCCTTTCCTGTGCTGCAGCGAATGTATTATCATACTGCGCTTGGCGCACAATGGATTCTTTTGCTGGCGCTGCTCCTTTGGTTCTATCAGGACAGTGCGGACAGTCTTTTGAAAAGGTGCTTGGTATGGGCGGGGATGGGGTTTTTATGCGTTTCCATTCATTCTTATTTTCTTCCGATGGTCGGATTGATTCTCCTTGCGTCCTTAGCGGAACGATGGATGGTCCGGAAACAGTCGGGTGGGGCAGTCGGCAGACCTATACAGGAATCCATCTTGCCGATTTTTTCCTATTGTTTCGCGGCGCTTGTCATGCTTTTTGTACTAGGCGCATTTTACGGAAAAACCTCTGCCGTCGGGGAAGGGCTTGGCAGCTTTAGCAGCAATTTAAATACGTTTATCAACTCGCTGGGCGAAGGCAGGATTTTTCATGCGATGCCGCTCTATTATGATTTTCAGTATGAAGGATCGGGATATCTCGGCGCCGGAATATTGCTGCTGCTGTGTGCGCTGGGAATTCTATTTATAAAAAAGGCGATCACAAAGCTTGAAATTCGGAAATTCTTTATTGTGCATGAGAGGATTGCGATTCTCCTGCTTTTATTTGTCGTGTTCTGTATACTGTCTGTTTTTCCGATCGTTGCCTGGAACGATACAAAGCTGTTTGGCGTACCATATCCGTCTTTCGTCAGAAAAACGCTGAGTATTTTTCGCTCGAACGGACGATTTATTTGGACAGCAGTCTATCTTCTGATGCTGAGTGCGGTCGTTTTTACAGATCGGTATTTCTCGCCGCGCCTGTCGCGGATTATGATTGCTTTCGCACTATTACTTCAGCTATTTGACCTATCGGGCATGATCAAAGAAAAACAGGACTATTTTAACACGCGCCAGACCTATGAGACAATGTGGGATGCGGAGGAGCTGGAAGAGTTGCTGCAGAACTATAAGGAATTTGTCTTTCTTTACAACGAAAATGATATTCTTATGGAGACGGCCTACTATGCTTATCTGCATGAGATGCGGCTAAATAATTATTATTATGCGAGAGATATCGCCGCCGCAGTTGAAAAAAATATTTCTCGATGGAAGGAAGAGCTGAAGTCGGGCATTGTAAAGGAGCGGACAATTTATATTTTTCTGGAAGAGGGCTTTGATGAGGCGGATTATAAGGGAATGGACTTTTATTATGTGAATGGACATATAATAGGCACAAAAAAAGGACAACTGCCCTTTTGACAAATGCCCTTTGGTTGTCTTAATTGTACGAAACTTAGATCATGTACGGCTTAATAACAGCCAAAACGTCCTCTGCATTGTCTTCAGCATGGA
>CAZMIX010000032.1:0-27340 GCA_964566545.1 uncultured Lachnospiraceae bacterium
TTCAAAGAATCCAGATAACTTCCTTCCTGTGCAAAAACATACTGCATACTCCCCCATGTCCCGATGATAACTGTCGCTGACGCAACCGCTGCCATCAAACAAGCATGCATTTTGTTTTTCAGTTTCATTTCAACCTCCATTACGGATTCATTACAAATTTGTTACATAAGTTGTATTTTAGCAGAGCTTTTCCAATTTGTCAAATAAAACCCTCTCTTTTGTAATTACATCGTCCTGGATTTATCCGCGCAAATGCGCATCGCTTCTATAATAGAAGAACGAAAACCCCGTTCCTCCAAGGCCGCAACAGCCTCTATTGTCGTTCCTCCCGGCGAGCAGACCATATCCTTTAGCTCGGCAGGGTGCTTTCCTGTTTCTAATACCATTTTCGCGCTTCCGTATACGGCCTGCGCGGCAAATTGATACGCCTGCGCACGCGGAAGTCCTTCCGCTACGGCAGCGTCAGCCATCGCCTCGATGAGCATAAACACATAGGCAGGAGAGCTGCCGCTGACAGCGACGACCGCATCCATCTGTTTTTCCTCGACGGCATAGGTTTTCCCGAAGCCATCCAAGAGTGACAATATCGTCGCAAATTCATCTTCCGCCACAGCCCCGTTCCGGCATACGCCCGTACAGCCTTCGCCGACAAGCGCCGGCGTATTCGGCATACATCGAACGAGCTTTAATTCTTTTCCAAACTGCTCCGTCAGCCATTTAAGCGTCTTTCCGGGTGCAATCGAAATAATGATCTGTGAGGTATTGATAAAATCTTTAATTTCCCGAATCACATCTTCGTATAACTGCGGCTTTACGGCCAAAACAATAATGTCGGCTCGCTGCGCTACCATGCGGTTATCGTCAGCGACCGCTATCTGAAATTTTTTACGTGCCTGATCTTGCTTTTTTTCTCCGGGGTCAAAGCCGATCATATCTTCGGCAGACACGAGCTGCTTTGCAGTAATCCCGCCAATCATGGCTCCCGCCATATTTCCCAATCCAATAAACCCAAGTTTCATTTGCCTATTCTCCGTTTCTCTTCTGCGTCTGTATTAAGCGGCTCTTTTTCTGTGCCGCACCTTACGGCTTCATACATGAGCAGGGCTGCTGCCACCGCCGCATTCAGTGATTCCACATTTCCCTGCATTGGTATTTTGACGGGTACGTCCGCAAGCGCGCTGATTTCATCACTAAGACCGTTCCCTTCATTTCCGATTAGAATTGCCATGCGATCCGAAAAGGCCTGCTCCTGAAAGTATTTTTCTCCCTGCAGATGAGCCGCATATAATAGAATATTCTCTGATTTTAAAATTGCAATTGACTGAGCAAGCCGCTCCGTATAGACGACCGGAACACGGAAAATAGAGCCCATCGTGGAGCGGATTACCTTAGGGTTGTACACGTCCACAGTCTTTTCATCGGCTAGAATCAAATCAAAGCCGGCTCCCTCAGCGGTTCGAAGCATCGTCCCGAGATTGCCGGGATCCTGAACGCCTTCTATTATTAATATATGCACAGCCTGTCCCGATAATGACTGTAAAAGCTCCGATAGCGCATCTTCTCTTTTTTCGATGATACACAACACGCCCTGCGGCGTTTGTGTGTCAGACATTCGCTTAAAAACCGTATCGCTGACAAACTCATAGGATAGTCCTGCGAGCTTTTCCTTCATCGGCAGCCGCCCATAACAGTTCTCCGTCAAAAACACCTGCCGGATCCGTTCCGCAGGTGCCTCGCAAAACAGCTTTATGCCCTCCGCAACGAATACCTGCTGTTCCCTGCGCGCCCTGCTGCTCTCAAGAAGTCGGCTGATATTTTTTATTTTAGGGTTGGAAATGCTCGTAATCATTGCTTCTCCTGACTTCATGCCGAAAAGAATCAAATCGAAAGCATCCGGCTGACCTCGTATTCATATTCCGGAATGTCCTTCTGCATCGCAAGCGCTTCGTCGATGTCAAAATCCACATAGCTTCCGTGCTTAAAACTGACGACCCGGTTTGTCTTGCCCTCGCACAGCAGATCGACAGCGTAAGCACCCATCATCGAAGCATAAAACCGATCCCTGCAGGTCGGCGAGCCGCCCCGCTGCATATAACCCAGGATCGTTGCTCTTGTCTCAACGCCGGTCGCAGCCTCAATCCGCTTTGCCATCGAGGTAGAATGCCCGATGCCTTCCGCGTTGATAATAATATGATGGGTTTTGCCCTTTTTCTTATTATTCGTAATATTATTTATAATTTCCTGCTCTTTAAATTCATATTTTTCCGGAAGGAGAATGTCCTCCGCGCCGTTTGCAACACCGCACCAGAGAGCGATATAACCGGCGTTTCTGCCCATTACCTCAATGATACTGCAGCGTTCGTGAGAAGAAGAGGTGTCGCGCACCTTATCGATCGCCTGCATCGCCGTGTTGACAGCCGTGTCAAATCCGATCGTATAGTCTGTACAGGCAATATCCAGATCAATGGTACCCGGCAAGCCGATCGTATTGATGCCATGCGCGGCAAGTCCCTGCGCACCTTTATAAGAACCATCGCCGCCAATGACAACCAGTCCTTCTATGCCATGCTTTTTGCAGATTTGTGCTCCTCTCGCCTGCCCATCCTCCGTTTTGAACTCTTCACAGCGAGCCGTGCGCAAAATCGTGCCTCCCTTTTGAATAATATCGGATACGTCGTGACGAGCCATATCCACAATTTCCTCATTTAGAAGTCCCTGATAACCCTTTTGAATACCCTTTACCTTTTTCCCATTTGCCAGCGCTTTTCTGACGACTGCCCTAATAGCAGCATTCATGCCGGGCGCGTCTCCACCGCTCGTCAGTACGCCGATCGTATTTACTTCATTAGTCATATCAAGACCTCCTGCTCCGGCCGTTTGGCCGGCAAACCATTAATATTCTATATTTTACCCTTTTTATTACCGCATTTCAATAAAAAATTATGCGGCGTATCTTCGCAAATCAGTATGATACAATTTTCACATTCCCCGAACCAAACAATTGGCCGAGCTTTGCAAGGAGATCCTGATCCGCAAGCACGCTTCTGCTTCTTGGCAAATTTTTAATTTCTTTCGTCGCCTCCACATATACGACGACCGCATCGTTTCCGTCGGAGTCGCTGATCGAACGAAGCAGCTCGTCCTCACGCGCCAGATATTCCTCGCGCGTCCCAAACTTAATCCACAGCTTCTTCGGAATACTTTCAAACGGAGTGATCCTTTCGCAAATGAGCTTCGCATCCTTTTCTTCCTCGGCGCTGACACGGCCCTGAATAAATACCTTGGAATCCTCCGTAAGCCATCTCGCATTTTTCTCGTAGTCGCCCGGCCAGACAATTACCTCCACCGTGCCGACGAGGTCTTCAATATTTAAAAATGCCATTGTCTTTCCTGTTTTGGTATGTTTGATCGTCTTATGCTCAATCAGTCCTCCGATCGTCACCCTATCTCCGTCCTGTACCTTAACGCTCTGCGTCTCTTCCTCCAGCACAAAATCGGACGTAAACGCCGTGATGTGCTTTTTCCACATTGCTTCATCCGCCTGAAGGGGATGTCCGCTTACGTAAATTCCGAGCACTTCCTTTTCATAACCAAGCAGCAGTTCCCTGCTGTATTCTCCGACCTCAGGCAGCCTGACTTCAAATTCCTCCTTTTGATCCTCATCTGCAATATCAAATAAGGATATCTGACCGGCCATATTGTTCTTTTTATCCTGATTGATGCTCTCCATAATCTGGACATAAACATCCATAAACTGCTTTCTAGTACCGCCGAGGCTGTCGAGAGCGCCTGATTTGATAAAGCTCTCGATCGTCCGCTTGTTGACCTCTTTTCCAGAAAGACGGACAATAAAATCCTTTAAACTGATGAACTTTCCGCGTTCCCTGCGCTCCGCAACGATCGCCTCGATTACAGGCCACCCAATGCTTTTGATGGAAGCGAGTCCATATCGGATGCACCCGTTTGAAACGGAAAATCCCGCCATCCCTTCATTGATGTCAGGCGGAAGAATCTTAATCCCCATCATCTTGCATGTATAAATATATTCCGCAACTTTCCCCGAATTATCGATGACCGATGTCATAAGCGCCGCCATAAATTCGATCGGATAATAATATTTCAAATAAGCCGTCTGATACGCTACAACCGCATAGGCAGCCGCGTGAGATTTATTAAAGGCATACTTTGCAAAATCCATCATGCTGTCATAGATCCTGTTCGCAACCTCCTCGCTGATTCCGTTTTTCACACAGCCCGGTACGCCCTCGTCTTCGTTGCCATAAATAAAATTTTGACGCTCCTTTATCATGACCGACTGCTTTTTCTTTGACATGGCGCGGCGCACAAGATCGCTGCGGCCGAGTGTATAACCGCCAAGCTCACGTACGATTCGCATGACCTGCTCCTGATAGACGATGCAGCCATATGTCGGCGCGAGAATCGGTTCAAGCTGCGGACAGTCGTAATGAATCTTGCCCGTATGATTTTTCCCTTTGATATACTGCGGAATAAACTCCATCGGCCCCGGACGGTAGAGTGAAATGCCCGCGATGATATCCTCAAGACTTTGCGGCTTTAACTCCTTCATAAAGCTTTTCATTCCGGTGCTTTCCAGCTGGAACACGCCGTCGGTGCGCCCTGTGCCGATCGAATCCAAAACCGCTTTATCGTTAAAATCAACATGGTCAATATCGATGAGCGTTCCCCTGTTTTCCTCCACAAAGCGTACGGCATTCTGGATTACCGTCAGCGTGCGCAGACCAAGGAAATCCATTTTCAGCAGACCCAGCTCCTCAATCGTCGTCATGACAAACTGCGTTGTGATGGAACCGTCAGATCCTCTTGAGAGCGGCACAAATTCGTCTGCGGACTTCGGGCAGATTACAACGCCCGCCGCATGCATGGACGAATGGCGCGGCAACCCTTCCAGACGCTTGCACATATCAATTAATTTTTTTACCTGCGCATCGGACTCATACAGATTTTTGAAATCCTGATTGGATTCCAGCGCTCGCTCCAATGTGATATTCAATTCGTTTGGAACCATTTTGGCAATCGAATCCACATAGGCGTACGGCAGATCCATGACCCGTCCGACATCCCTGATCACACCCTTCGCGGCAAGCGTACCAAACGTCACAATCTGCACGACCTTCTCTTTTCCGTATTTCTCCACGACGTAATCGATGACCTCTTGCCTTCTTTCGAAGCAGAAGTCAATATCGATATCCGGCATGGAAATACGCTCCGGATTCAAAAAGCGTTCAAAAAGCAGGTTATATTTGATCGGATCAATATTTGTGATTTCCAGACAATAAGAAACGACACTTCCCGCAGCTGAGCCCCGACCCGGTCCGACCGCGATCCCGTTTGATTTGGCAAACCGGATAAAGTCCCATACAATCAAAAAATAATCGACAAAGCCCATACTGCGAATTGTTTCCAGCTCATAATCAAGGCGCTCCTCTAACTCTTTGCCATATCCCGGATAGCGCTTTTTTAGTCCGTCAAAACAAAGCTTATTCAGATATTCCCATGTGGTATAGCCCTCGGGTACGTCAAAATGCGGCAGCTTCGTCACGCCGAATTCAATTTCAACATTACAGCGCTCCGCGATTTCATGCGTGTTTTCCAACGCTTCCAGTGCATAGGGAAACAGCGCTTTCATATCCTCCTCAGACTTCACATAATACTGACCGCCCTCATAGCGCATGCGGTTTTCATCCTGCAGTTTTTTCCCCGTCTGGATACAGAGCAGAATATCATGCGGCGCGGCATCCTCCGCATAGGTGTAATGGATGTCGTTTGTGGCAACAAGCGGGATATCCAGCTCCTGACTCATCCGCAGCAGTGCCGCGTTCACCGTTTTCTGTTCCGGAATGCCATGATCCTGCAGCTCTAAAAAATAATTGCCCACACCGAAACAGGACTCATATTTTAGCGCCATTTTCTTCGCTTCCTCATAAAGCCCCTTTTGGATATAGCGCTGCACTTCTCCCGCAAGGCAGGCGGAAAGGGCAATGATGCCCTCGTGGTATTCCCGCAGAACTTCCATATCCACACGCGGGCGGTAATAATACCCCTCCGTAAAACCCTTGCTGACTATTTTCATCAGATTAGCATAGCCCGTATTATTTTCGGCAAGCAGCACGAGGTGATAATATCGATCCTCACCGCCTGTAATTTCTTTATCAAAACGGGAATTCGGCGCAACATAGACCTCGCATCCGATAATCGGCTTAATGCCGGCTTCTTTTGCCACGCGGTAAAAGTCGATTATGCCGTACATGACGCCGTGATCGGTAATCGCAGCTGCGTCCATGCCAAGCTCCTTTACGCGCTGCACATATTCTTTGATTTTATTGGAGCCGTCCAAAAGGCTGAACTCCGTATGGGTATGAAGGTGCGTAAAAGCCATCGCCGTCTTTCCTTTCTTTCTTTTTGAACAGTATAACATACTTTTGTTCGGCGCGCAGCAGCTGTGCATAAAATTTCGTTATATAGGAGATCCGGAGAAATTTTCTATATAACAAAAGGCAGACCTCAGCCTGCCTTTGATTTTTTCGCTCTTTCTATTGTAAATAAAAATCCTATAAATATCTTCTCAGCGCCTCGGTCTTATCTAGCGCCTCCCACGGAAGACTTAGGTCGTTGCGGCCGAAATGTCCGTAAGCTGCCGTCTGCTTGTAGATTGGGCGGCGAAGGTTTAACATCTTAATGATGCCTGCCGGACGCAGGTCAAAGTTTTCGCGGATGATTTCCACAAGCTTCTCGTCCGAAAGCTTTCCTGTCCCAAATGTATCCGCCATAATAGAGGTAGGCTGTGCCACACCGATCGCATAAGACAACTGGATCTCGCATTTGTCCGCAAGTCCTGCCGCCACGATATTCTTTGCGACGTATCTCGCCGCATAAGCCGCCGAACGGTCAACCTTCGTGCAGTCCTTGCCGGAAAAAGCACCGCCGCCGTGACGGGCATATCCGCCGTAGGTATCCACAATAATCTTACGTCCGGTCAGACCTGCGTCTCCATGCGGTCCGCCGATTACAAAACGACCCGTCGGGTTAATGAAAAACTTCGTGTCCGCATCAATTAATTCCTTCGGGAGAATCGGATCGAATACATATTTCTTAATATCCGCATGGATCTGCTCCTGTGTTACTTCCTCATCATGCTGCGTGGAAAGTACAACTGCTTCCAGGCGCAGCGGCTTTCCCGTCTCATCATATTCTACGGACACCTGGCTCTTTCCATCCGGTCTCAGATAAGTCAGTGTGCCATCCTTGCGAACCTTCATAAGCTGCTGTGCCAGCTTGTGTGCAAGTGCGATTGAATACGGCATATATTCTTCCGTCTCATTCGTCGCATAGCCGAACATCATGCCCTGATCTCCGGCTCCGATCGCTTCGATCTCTTCTTCTGTCATTTTATTTTCTTTTGCTTCCAGAGCCTTGTCCACACCCATCGCAATATCGGACGACTGTTCGTCAATTGCGGTCAGCACCGCACAAGTATTGCCGTCAAAGCCGTACTCCGACTTCGTATAGCCAATCTCCCTTACAGTATCACGAACTATTTTCTGAATATCCACATAAGCGTTCGTCGTAATTTCTCCCGTTACGAGAACGAATCCCGTACAGGTGGCTGTCTCACAGGCAACACGGCTCATCGGATCCTTCTCCATGAGCGCATCCAGAATCGCATCGGAAATCGCATCGCACATTTTGTCGGGATGCCCCTCCGTAACTGATTCGGAAGTGAATAAAAATTTCTCCATTTTCTTTCCTCCTTGATAAATTCTTTAGAATTTATATAGGAAATTCAGAGGAATTTCCTATATGAAAAAATCCGCTTTAGAATCTAAGCGGATCTGATAGGTGATAATCAAATCCTCTTATTGCTCGATTACTCGCTCAGGCTGGCACCTTCCTTACGGGGTTGCCGTGGCTTCACAGATCCTATGTATCTCCACCACTCTGAATAAGAGAAAAATACAATATGGAATTTTCTTATCTACGCAATAGGATACTCCCTATTCTTCTGTCCGTCAAGAATTTTATATTTTTTTCATAAGTTTATAAGTTGTTTTTAGGCAAAATCGCATGCTATAAGTGCTTTCTACCTATTGACAATTCCGCTTTTGATTTTTATACTAGTAAGTAGAACTATTTTGTATAAATAGTGAATCCTTTACAATTTTATTTTACGAAGGGGTTTTTTGGTGAACAAATGAAACAGGTCAAAACGGCGGAATTGCATCCCGGCATGAAGACGGCGAAAGATGTTTATTCTTACAATAACCAGATGATACTCCCACAGGATACGGTTCTGACGGACAAAATGATCACGCGCCTTGAATTTTACTCCATCCCCTCCATTCAGGTGATTGATGGGGACGTAAAATACATTGATTTCCATGCTCCGGACAGATCTCCTTACTCAGAAAAGGTAAAGACAAGCAAAGAGTTTAAAGTATTCCAGACAGCTTATCTCCGTACCGCTGAGGGCTTTAAAAACGATTTACATGCGATCGTCAAATCCAGGGCTCAGATCGATCCCAAAAAGATGTGCGACAGTGTAACCGGTCTTATTACAAAAAATATGACCAGCAACACTGTTTTTGATATGCTGCATAATATGCGCGAATATGATGATTACACTTATATTCACAGCATCAATGTTTCCTTGGTCAGTAATATTTTTGCCAGATGGCTCAAATTATCCAAACGTGAGATTGAAACTGTCACGCTCTGCGGGCTGCTGCATGATGTCGGTAAGCTCATGGTTCCTGAAAGCATCATGAAAAAGCCGGACAAACTGAATACTAATGAATACAATATCGTAAAGACACATGCGCTGCAGGGATACAGTATTTTAAAAAACTATGATATTAATTCCAACATTAAAGACTGTGCCCTAATGCACCACGAACGTTGTGACGGTTCAGGCTATCCGCTCGGTCTGACCGGAGACAAGATTAATCCTTATGCTAAAATTGTCGCAATTGCCGATGTCTATGACGCGATGACATCCGCTCGCATTTACCGGGGACCTTTATGTCCCTACGAGGTCATTAGTATCTTTGAGTCCGAAGGACTCCAAAAATACGAGGGAAAATATATTCTGACATTTTTGGAACATATCGCCGAAACCTATATGAACAACCGCGTCCAATTAAGCGACGGGAGGGTGGGTGATGTCGTGTTTATGAACAGAAACCAACTCTCTAAACCATTGGTTCAGTGCGGCAGTGAATTTATTGATCTATCAAGGGAACCCGGTGTTAATATCAAGTCCTTTATATAACCGACAATTTGAATTGAATAAAAATCAAAAAAATACAAGTCCCTCGTAAATGAGGGACTTGTATTTTTCAGCCGACCTTTAATTTAAATTTTTGAATATCGCGTTCTGCCAAAACCTTTTCGATCTGTGCGCCAAGGCTTTGGAGCTTCTCAGGAAAGTCTTCATAGCCTCGCTCGATGTAGATAATATCATCAATGAGCGTAATACCATCCGCCGCAAGCCCCGCAAGCACCAACGCCGCCCCCGCACGCAGATCCGGTGCCGTGATCGAAGCGCCCGTAAATTTATTGACACCCTCTACGATCGCTGTATTGCCTTCCACCTTAATATTAGCTCCCATTCGGACAAGCTCATCCACATATTTAAAACGATTCTCAAAAATACTTTCCGTCACAATGCTCGTCCCATCGGACAAGGCGAGCGTCGCAGCGATCTGCGGCTGCATGTCGGTCGGAAAGCCCGGATAGGGAAGCGTCTTGACTTGTGTATGATTTAAGCGCCTAGCCGCCACAATACGCAACGCATCATCAAACTCTTCCACTTCACAGCCCATTTCAATCAGCTTTGCGCTGATAGACTCCAAATGCTTCGGAATCACATTTTTAATCATGACATCGCCCTTTGTAATCGCCGCTGCAAACATAAAGGTACCCGCTTCAATCTGGTCGGGTATAATGGAATATGTCGTTCCGTGAAGCTGTTCCACACCTTTGATTCGGATTACATCGGTACCCGCACCCTTGATGTTTGCACCCATACTGTTTAAGAAGTTGGCGACATCGACGACGTGCGGCTCCTTTGCTGCATTTTCAATAATTGTCTTACCGTCTGCCATCGCTGCTGCCATCATAATATTGATCGTAGCACCTACTGTCACAACGTCCAGATAAATGTGGCTTCCGGTAAGGCACTCTGCCTCCGTCGTAATCAGTCCATGAGAAATTTCCACATTGGCACCGAGCGCCCGAAATCCTTTAATGTGCTGGTCAATCGGACGGCTTCCGATATTGCATCCACCCGGAAGCGCTACCTGCGCCTTTCCGTATTTGCCGAGAAGCGCGCCAAGCATATAATAGGACGCCCTGATTCTCTTAATATAGCCCGCATCAATCGTCAGCCCTTGAATCATCGATGCATTAATCTTGACCGTATGTCTGTCGGGATGTTCCACAATGACGCCGATGCTCTCCAACGCCTGCATCAACACATTGATATCCCTGACATCGGGCAGATTTTCAATAATTACGGATTCATCAGTCATGACGGAAGCCGCCAAAATAGCCAGCGCCGCATTTTTTGCTCCTCCGATCTCCACTTCACCAACAAGGGGATTTCCACCCTTTATAATGTACTGCTCCACCATTCGCACCTCTATATAGAATAAATGATATTTTAACATATAAATTGTAATTTTTCAACAAGGTGTAACTTTCCAAACTAACAGCTATTATATACCCTACGCCGCACATTGTAAATCTGTTCTTGCAATTTTGACTGTTTTGGGTATCTTAATTCAAATAACTAAGCGGATTTACCTGCGTGCCGTTTATAAGTATCTCGAAGTGCAAATGCGGTCCGGAGCTTCTTCCGGTATTGCCGCTGAGCGCAATTTTTTCACCCTGCTTTACACCCTGTCCCACTTTTACGAGAACCTTACTCAGATGCCCATAGCGCGTCACCTTTCCGTCCGGATGCTGGATGTAAACACAGTATCCGTAACCGCTTCCCCATCCGGCTCTGATAACCTGTCCGCCGGAGGAGGCCGAAATTGCCGTGCCAACCGGCACCGCCCAGTCCACACCTTTATGATATGTCGATGCGCCCTTTACGGGAGCAGAACGTTTTCCGAATCCGGAAGAAAGTCTTCCTCCCGATACAGGCTTCAAATACGTCGGCGGTGTCTTTGTACCACGCTCTATGACCTTTGCCACCGCCTGCGCTATAACATCCTCGTATATGATTTCACGTTCTTCTTCCGCATCATTCCGGTAAGTAACATCCGCAACGACCTTACGAAAACCTGCCACCGGTTCCTGCCGCACCTTCATATCTGTCGTATACCACGCATCATTATCTATATATTGCACATCTGCGTCGTATTCTTCTTCATAGTAAACCTGCTCCATGCGCACAACCGAAAGCTCCGGCTCCGGCACCGTGACCTTAATTTCGTCACCCACGCGGATTGTCGCATTCGCGTCCGGGATTGTTTCTTTATTCATCGCGATAATCTGATCGATCGTCGTATCATTTTTCTGGGCAATGACAGAAAGGCTGTCGCCGGACTCCACTTCATAAATTTTACTTTTTTCCTGATCCTTTGTGACAAGCTCAATCGCATTTTCAAGCGTGCTGATCTGATCTGAATCCACATAAGCCTGCACGACCTCGACATTTTCACCAAAATCCAAGTCGGTCATCCCAAACTCAAACGCCTCCGTATCCTGCTTCAGCGCCTCATCATAATATTGCTCCACCTTCTGGAACGCACCGGCTCTTGGCATGAGCGGCGTTTCCTGCTGTGTATTGTCCAACTCATCCGTTTTGGCAACCTTTGTCGTCAAGACATTCAGCTCGCGCGTCGTATCCAAAACAAGATCGACCGTAAACTGATTTCCTTCGTCATATTTATTTTTAGCAGTTGTAAGGAGGGTAAGCACTTCGTCGGAGGTTTGCAGATTCACTGTAAATTCATTGATTTTCACTTCATAAATCTGCTGCTTGGTCTTCATAACGCTTTCAGAAAATACGTTATAAATATTATTTACAATATCCTCTTCCTTATCCGTTTTGCCGAAAATTGCTTTGGAACCACTCAGCACGACTTCGTAATTAATCAGCACAAGCCCTTCCTTTTCCTTTGCAATTTTTTTTCGCGCACTTAATACCATTTCATCGACCTTGGACGAATCGTCTACTACGCCGACCTGTGTGCCATTGATAAAAATGGTAATCAGGTTATTTCCGCTTTGAGAGAACTTCTCGATCGCCGGTACAAGCAGAAAAACAAGCAGTGCCGTTACCAGCATTGCTCCGATATGACTATATTTCATTGTCTTTGTATATTTCGTCAATCTGCGCATATAGTAATCACCCGGTGATCCCGTCGATACCCCCGCGACGTCAACTATCCGACGCCCGTAATAAATTCGTAACAAAATCATTCTACCAACAAATATATCTGATGTAAAGAAGGAATCTTTTTTAGCATAAGTAATTCCTCCTAATTGATATCTCATCTTCCAATTCCTAAAATCCCTTCGATACAACCGTATCGAAGGGATTTTTATTGTTGTCTCTTTGGTTTTATTTTTTTTACGCTGTAGCCGAAGCTGCCGAGCAGACTGCCGATGCCGTAATACTCTCCATGAGAATATATGATCGGGTGGGAATCCGACAGCCGGAATTTCTGTCCGTCCATGTAAGCATCTTCCACATGTATGGCGATCACCTTGGCCAGAAACAGATAATGGCTCCCAAGCTCTTCTGTTTTCTCCACTCGACATTCGATATTTACGGGGCTGTCCTGCAAAAGCAGGCAAGAAACCTTTGATGCCGGCTGCGTCTTAAGGTTCATTTCCTTAAACTTGTCTACCTCTCTCCCAGACTTAACGCCGCAGTAATCAACAGCGCGCACCATGCCTTCCGTCGTCAGGTTAATCACAAATTCACCGGTTTCTTTGATCATATGATACGAATGGCGCTCAGGCCGGACAGAAATGGATACCATAGGCGGATTTGTGCAAACCGTGCCTGCCCAAGCAACAGTAAATACGTTATGCTTTCCCTCTCTGTCACACACGCTAATCAGCACAGCCGGCAGCGGATAAAGCATGTTACCCGGTTTCCATTCTATTTTTCCCATTTAGATAACTCCAAAAATATATGCCGTCAGCAATCCTATATTAACGATAGACAGCACAATTGAAATGATGGATAAGATCTTTATCGATCCCATATTTTTCTTTGTCTGTCCGGTGGCCTGCGCGCTCTCTTCTGTGACAACGGCCTGTACGTTTCGATAGCATTTTACATTTTCCTTGTGCACATGATCTTCCATGTTTTTAAAATAATTGCCAAGCGCTTCCATATCGAAAGAAGGCTCTTTAGCCGCAAGCTCCACCGGGACTTCCTTAGACGCCGCAATCTCCTGTCTGACCATATTCAGAAGTGCTGTATTTCCGAGCACCGCCTGCATAATTTCTTCTTTGGCTGTACTGTCCACAGATGGTGCCTGTACAGGTGCAGGTGCGGGCACGCGCATCTGTTCCGATAGATCAATGCGAATCTCATTCAAGAGGCTTGCATTTTCATCCAATGCCTGCAATACCTCCTTTTCAATTACAACTCTCTCATCCTTTGCCTCATCAAAGAATTCGCTGATAATTTCAAGTTGCTTCGTATTGCTTTTATCGATAACTTCGGTAACTAATTTCACGCCGGAGCCATCTAGGCTTCCTGATGCGCTTCTTGGGCTTCTTTCATATCTATCTGCATTACTTCTATCCAAACTGCCTCTTTCTGAGGAACGTTCAAATCTTCCGCTAAGCCTTTCTCTAAATCCGTCCATACCTACCTCCGTTTTTATAAGACTATTTTTTTACATTTTATCATTATTTTCGCCTAATTACAAGCACTTCCACTTTTGTGCATTCTGTATAGATCCTATGTTTTTTAATTTTCTTTTTTGTAAATATTAACTATTCTTTCATATGTCGTTCACACTTTATTCATATGTTGTTGCTATACTATAAATAACTCCAGAAGGAGAATAGTAATTGTTAGTTAGATAAATTTTTTCATAATATTGCCCAGGTGATTCTCATCCACCTGGGCACTCCTCATTTTATAAGAATTTACACAGCCTGTTTTGCTCTTTCTCCCTGCTCTTCTTTTTTGGCAGCTTCCTGTTTTTCAACTTCTTGCTGGATTTCTTCGTTCAGAGACAGCATTTTATCATCTAGTGCAGATACCATCTGCGCACATTCATACAACTCGCGCTTGATATGCTCAGGCGCATTTTTATCAAACTTGTAATTCATCTTATGCTCGAGGCTCGCCCAAAAGTCCATCGCGACCGTGCGGATCTGAATCTCGACCTTTGTATCCACGACGCTGTCCGACAAATAAATGGGCACGGAGACGAGCATATGATAGCTCTTATAGCCGCTCTCCTTCGGCGCCTGAATATAGTCCTTTACCGAAATCACCTTGATATCACTCTGGTTGCGCAGCATCTCTGCAATTCGGTAGATATCAGAAGTAAAGGAACAGATAATCCGAATCCCCGCAATGTCGTTTACATATTTAACCATGTTTTCAATGGTAGACTCATAGCCCCGTTTTTTTAGCTTTTTTACGATACTCTCCGGAGTCTTGATTCTTGATTTGATATGCTCTATCGGGTTGTACTGGTGGATATGCTGGAACTCGTCATTTAAAATCTCGAGCTTCGTTCCAATCTCCTTAAGCGCAGAATTATACAGCAGAATAATGGTCTGCCAGCTGTCTACCTCTTCAGAACCTTTCACTTTAAATTCCAATCAATTCACACTCCAATAATTTATTATCTGTGTTTATTTCACTTTGTAAAAATAGAAATTTTTTTCTAGTTTTACAATTTTTATTATACCATAAATCCCCTGTAATTGTACAATATTAATAAAATTTTAATAAGAATTATACGACGATTTATGATATGATAGAGCAAAATCATTTGTTAATAAGGATTATTACACGATTTGGGAGGAATTTCATGTTTCGTTTATGGGCGAAAACCTTTAAAGATAACCACATGCTGCGGGATACCGTCATATGCAACGATACGGAGAACACGCGTACACATAAAGTATTTTCTGCGATCGAGGAAATCTGTTATGAATTTGACTTGAGTAAACCGATCTGGCTTAATTCCACAATACAAGAATTTAAGCGCCATTCCAAGGCTCGTTTTTCGCAGGATAATTTTATTGACTCAATCGACTTCGATTACCTGGAAATACAAATCATAGAGGAGGAATGACCTCCTCTATGATTTGCGATAAAACCACAATTACATATTGGCAACATAGACATACATAAAGATAAAATGGCAGAAACTGCCCGCCAAAACGAACAAATGGAAAATTTCATGGGAGCCGAAATTGACATGCCGGCTGTTGAAAATCCGGAGCTTCAAGGCATAAATGACGCCGCCGACCGTATATAGCAGACCTCCGACCAGAAGCCATATAAAAGCCGCCGCCGAAAGAAGGTTCCACAGCGGAACAAAAGCGAACACACAGGTCCAGCCCATTCCGATATACAGCACGGAGGAAACCCATTTCGGACAGGTTACCCAAAATGCCTTAAATAAAATCCCGGCAAAGGCAATTCCCCATACCGCGCAGAGCATCGCGGTGCCGATCACGCCTTTTAGTACGATCAGGCATATGGGCGTATAAGAGCCGGCAATCAATATAAAGATCATCATATGATCGATTTTGCGGAATACTTTAATTATTGTCGCCGGCAGTCTGATGGAATGATAGGTCGTGCTCGCCGAATAAAGTAAAAACATGCTCGCCACAAAGACCGCCATTGCCGTCGCATTGGCCGCGCTTGTCTGCGCCGCTTTGGCAATTAACGGCGATGCCGCCGCAACCGAAAAAATAACACCTATGAAATGGGTAATTGCGCTACCCGGTTCTCTTATTTTTTGTAACATGATGGTTTCTCCTCTCTATCTTTACTACCTCATATAGTTTTGAAAACTACTTATTGTTGATATTATACTACTACACCTTGTTTGAATGTGCAAGTTGTTTTTCTTTCATTTTTAATTTTAAAAAGCCGGACATTTTGAATTTCAAGGAGGTTTTTCATGAAGGGCTATACTTACATGGTGGAGTGCAGTGACCGAACGTTGTATACAGGCTGGACGAACAATTTAAAGAAGCGTCTGGCCGCCCATAATGCCGGGATGGCTTCCAAGTATACAAGAGCGCGCCGCCCTGTTATGCTCGTTTATTACGAAGAATTCCCGACAAAAGAGGAGGCTATGAAACGCGAATATACAATCAAGCAGCTTTCTGCCGATCAAAAGAGAAAGCTGCTTGATTTGCCGCAAAATCTGCTGCGTGCGGATCTGTTTTCTGCCGCCCGTCCTGATAACTGATCGGAATCACGGCCTATTGCAGATATTCCATCGGGTTCACTGCCCCATCGCCACGCTGCAGTTTCAGATACAGGTTACTTCCTTCCACGCTGTAGTATTTCGTCGGTGTATTCACGTAACCGATGAGGTCGCCGGCTTCTACGATTTGACCCGCCGATACCGCAAGATCCTTAAGCTGCCCATAGGTCACCTTATAATCATTTCCCAGATCCATCACCATTGTCGTACCGATATCCGCTTTTTCTTCAATGTTGACGACCTGTCCCTTTTTCACCGCGGTCACGGGCGTGCTTACGGCTGCCTGGATAATGATTGCCGGATTGTATTTATACTGGTTCAGTGTCGCAAAATAAATACTTTTATCCATGCTGTAATTCATGATGACATTTCCGGTAAGCGGCCAGATCAGCTTGTCCCCTTCCGCAAAGCTTAAGGTCACCGGCTGGGTAATTGCCTCGGCCACCTCGAGTTCCTGTTCGTCCTCCGTCTGACCGGTCTGATCCTCTACAATAATCCGGTCGTTTGTGTCTTGTTCTTCCTCTTCGTTGACAACCGTGTCGCTTGCCGGATTTACTTCATCCGTCGCATCCATCACGTTATCCCAGCCGAAAATATCTTCGTTTGAGAAATTTTCCGCTTTCGCGTTTTGAGATTCTACCGCCTTCTTATCAATTTCCGCAATCTCTTTTTTTGAATCTTCAATATCGGTCAGATCAACGATGTAACCCTCCGAATGAGAACGTTCCCACTCATAGCTGTAAATTCCGGCAAGCGTCGCACCGCTTACGATACAGACTGCCGCTGCAATCAAATACTGCTTTTTTATATTTCGTTTTTTACCATTGATATTTCTCATTATAATCACCTCACTCTTAGGTTTTCCTAAAACAAAAGGATTATTCAGAGATTGTCAACAATTCGTATTTTTATTTCATCCGGCTTCATTAATAATCATTCCTTACCCCTCAATCTGAATTCCACTAAAAAAATAATTGAGTATTTCCTTCATCTGTTTTCCTTCTTCGGCCAGTCTTTTTGCCTGATACTGATCAAAACCAAGACCATGACCGCGCCCCTTTGTCACGACCCGGATATTTCCTTCAAATTCTTCTATTATAAAGCTCGATGAAGGAAATTTCATTCCCTGTCTGAACTCTTCGCCGCTCATTTCTTTCGTTCCAAGCAAAACTGTCATAACATATCCCGCGCGATCCATTTCCTCTATCCGAATGTTTTCAAGCAGAGCCGCATCCTCAAAGGTTACATCAAAGGCTCCTGTAAGCTTTTCTTTAAATTCTTCTGCCGAATAATAACTGATGGAAAGAAAACTGTCCGCCTCCACATCCGTGCTGCAGTCCACACTTTTCAAATACGGATACTCCCCTTCTGTAAAAAGATCCGCCGGATCCCGCGTATATCCGGCGCTCACCGCATGATACGGCACATAGGCCGGTTCTCCTTCATAGGTAATGATCTGTCCGGCCGTTTCGTCTATAGCCTCCTTCAATCTGGCATAATAACCGGAAAATTCCTCAGAACCCCAAAGTTCTTTCATTTCCTCAATCGAATAGATTTTCACCGTGCCTGAATCTGCTTTATCCGCAGAGCTTTCTCTAGCAAGCTGTGTACGCAGCAAAACTGCCTGTGCCTTTAAGACCTCCTTCGGATAGCTAACCGGTATTACCGCAGCCAGTGCTCCGACAAGCGCTTCTTCAGTTTCTTCACCCTCCTGTGTTTCGTCTTCCTCCCTTTGAAAAACAGTCGTCTCTTTTACGGAGGCGCGTCCCTGATACAGCATTGTCGCCACATAGGGCAGCAATAGCACGATCATAATAACCGCAACATATTCTTTCATAAATTTCATTCCCGATTACTTGTCTTACTCTATTCTACGCAGAAAACCTAAAAAACAGACCGGAATCGGCGCCGATCCCAGTCTGCTTTGTTTTTCGTGCATTACACGAGTTCCAGGTTACCTCATTTCGCAAGATCCAAATGCTGCACCGTTCCGACATTTCCATTTTCATAAAGAAAAATGCCCGTTTTGCGGATCGCCGCGTTCACCTGATTTGTGGAGGCGGAATTCAAAGAAAAGTCCGTATCGACATTCCCAAGATAAATAGCACCGACCCCTTTTTCCGACAAGCCATACAGCATTGTTTCGCCGTTGCCTCCCTGTGTGAAAATCAAGAGCTTGCTCCAAATATCGTCGGCTTCATCGATCCAGCCGTTTCTGTCCGAATCGTATTTCGCCAAGTCTTTAAAGCCGTCTTTCGACTTCGTGCCAAACAGCTCGCTTCCGTCATTGATCATT
This sequence comes from uncultured Lachnospiraceae bacterium, assembly GCA_964566545.1. Taxonomy (GTDB): domain Bacteria; phylum Bacillota; class Clostridia; order Lachnospirales; family Lachnospiraceae; genus JAEYFP01. The sequence goes on from CAZMIX010000032.1 coordinate 18,778, forward strand.
CCGTCGCCGTTTAAGTCCAGCGCCAGATAACCGCTCTTTGCATTCAAGCTTGAAATATTGTCAAGCATGCCGTCCGCATCAATATCGAACAGGAATTTTTGATCTGAAACACCGGCAATATTTGTGTCCAGATTAATGACGAGCGGATCGCACATCGGCTGCAGTACCTCATACCGCTCACTGTAATACTCTTCGAACCTGCGGCTCATCTGCAGACCCATGTTAAATGAGATTTCTCTTCCGTCCGCCGTCACCACTTTTCCTTCCGCAGAAAAAGTGGTTTCCTCCGACTCGCTGTAATAATGCTCTTCGCCATAGCTGCTCAGCACCATCTGCGTAGAGGAGGTATCATCCCGCGGATTTGATGTTTCATTGACAGCGGGATTCCTTTTGTTCGTTCCCCCAAACAGAATCTGAAACAGATAATTGATGCATTCCATTCGGATTTTTGACATCGTATCCTGTTCTCGCTTCGTGTCCTGCGGATGATGTACCTTCATCTGCTCAAACCGGTCCATCAGATTACTCATTGAATCGCGAAAGCCGTTTGACGCATTTCCCGGAGCTTTCTCCTTTTCTGCATTCCCGTCGCCCGTCACGCCAAACCCTCTGCTGCCTATATTGCCTGCGCTCTTATAAGCGCCAAAATAATACGCATCCATGCGCACAGAAGTATATTTTCTGGCAGATTCCATTCCTATGCTGCTGCTGTTTACAACCAATTTCTTTCCCCCTTTTCTGCCGATCCATCCCAATCAAAGGATTTTTATTAAATAAAAAGGAGGGCATTTCCATAAACAGAATTTCTTTCCTGTTCATGTCATACCCTCCATGGTCGGCCTTACTATTCAGAGCCTCAGTCCGACCAAGACCTCGCTCCGTATATTATTTATCGGCAGATTCACAAAAAACATTAATTTGCATAATAGTTGATCAGACAGCCCTTTAGAATAATCGTCCGCTCATCCTCCGTCATCTCACCGAGACGCAGCACAAACTCCTTCAGCGTATCGGAAACGGCATAAGCCTTGATTTCCGGCTGTTTCTCAGCCACGGCTTTCCTGATGCCCGGAATGAATAAAAATTCCCGATTGGCAAACGGAAGCTCGCCCGCATCGATCAAAAACGGGAGCATCCCCCAATTGATCAGGTTCGAACGGTAACGCTTCGTCGCATATTCATTTGCGATATTTGCCCAGCCGCCAAGCACCTTCTGGCACGAAGCCGCCTGCTCGCGTGCGGAGCCGTCTCCCGGCTTCACCGCAAAAATCGTGCTGCCAAAGCCCGTATTTTCAGCGCTTACATCCGTAAACAACGCCTGGATTTGACTCATAACAGGCCCTACCTCTGCGTTTGCCGCATACGGATCCTGTCCCTCTGTGCGCGCCTGTTCCGCTTTTTGGATTTCCTTCGCAAGTCCCACATAAGCGGGATCCTTTCTGGAAAGCGTAAACTCCGCAAGTCCCAGCGGGTTGGAGCGGAAGGAGGAGGTCTCGCCCGACGGAATTAACTCATCCGTCGTCGTAACCGGATCATGGATTTCCGATACGACCTTCAGCACAAGATTTTCAGGAAGCGCGCTCATCTTCGGCCAGTCCTTGATATTGGGACCAAACTTTATTTCCACACTTTCATCCGGGGTGCCATGGCTATCGAATACACGGTTCGCATAAATCGTCTGATCGAAGAAATATTTATATTTTTTCAATGTATCCGCTTCGATCTGATTGGAGGCAGATATCAAATAACCCTTGTTGGCCGCCGTAGCCGCAATGGAACGCGCGTCCATCAGCGCTACGGAGGAAATTTGTCCGTCTTGCAGCTTGGAACCTTCCCTGTTCGGGAAATTTCTCGTTGAATGCCGGATGCTGAACGCATTGTTCGCAGGCGTATCGCCCGCACCGAAGCACGGCCCGCAAAATGCTGTCTTTAGCACTGCTCCGGTTCCCAATAGTTTTGCGGCACAGCCATTTTTGATCAATTCCATATAGATCGGCATCGAAGCCGGATAAACGCTCAGCGTAAATTCATCCGGACCGATGCTCATCCCATCAAGAATATCGGCAGCAGCACAAATATTTTCAAATCCGCCTCCGGCACATCCGGCAATGATTCCCTGCTCTACATAGAGCCTGCCGTCACGCACCTTATCCCTGAGCTTGAAATCGACCTTGCCGTCCAGACTGACAAGCGCTTTTTTCTCAACGTCGTCCAATATATCAAGCAGATTTTCATTCAATTCGTCAATCGTATACGTGTTGCTCGGGTGGAACGGCATCGCGATCATAGGCTTTATTTCGCTCAAATCCACCTCGATGATGCCGTCATAGTAAGCGACCTGTCCCGGATTTAACTCGCGATAATCCTCCCTGCGCCCATGGATTTCATAAAATTCCTCGATGATGGCGTCCGTCTTCCAAATTGAGGACAAGCAGGTCGTCTCCGTCGTCATGACATCGATCCCGATACGGAAATCGGCGCTTAAGCCGGCCACACCCGGTCCGACAAATTCCATCACCTTATTCTTTACATAGCCGTTTTTAAACACCGCGCCGATAATAGCAAGCGCGACGTCCTGCGGACCCACGCCCGGCATCGGCGCACCCTTTAAATAAACGCCGACGACCTCTGGCATATTGATATCATAGGTTCTGGAAAGAAGCTGCTTCACAAGCTCCGGTCCGCCCTCGCCCATCGCCATCGTTCCAAGCGCGCCATAGCGCGTATGGCTGTCGGAGCCGAGGAGCATCCTTCCGCCGCCTGCAAGCATCTCTCTCGCAAACTGGTGGATCACTGCCTGATGAGGCGGTACGTAAACGCCGCCGTAGCGCTTCGCACAAGACAGACCAAACATGTGGTCATCCTCATTGATCGTTCCTCCCACCGCGCATAAGCTGTTGTGACAGTTTGTCAGCACATACGGAATCGGAAATTTCTCAAGTCCCGATGCGCGCGCCGTTTGAATAATTCCTACAAACGTAATATCGTGAGAAGTCAGCTTATCGAATTTGATTTTCAGCTTTTCCATGCTGCCCGAGGTATTATGCGCCTCAAGAATCCCATAAGCGATCGTATTTTTCGAGGCCTCACCCTGCGCGACATTTCTGCCGGCCACTTTCCCAGCGATTGCAATCGCGTCTTCCGTATCCAGGATCAACTGCACGCCATCAATCAAATAAGCGCCGCCTTCATGTAATTTTATCATTTTAAAAACCTCCTGTTTCTCTATCCTTCTTCTATTCTTCCTTCGCAGTCACTATGATTTATTTTATAGTAGCCGTCTACATTTCGCAAGTGGTTTATGGTATACTGTTCAAAAATGAGTATGGGCATCATATAATAGCAGAAAGGGGGAATTTCCATGAACGAGAAAACAACAGCAGTACAATCGCATCCCGCCATCATCATCACGGATTCAAGAACCGGCGAATCCTTTTACGGCGGCAATCAGGCATGGTTTGAAAGCAATACGAGAGCTTATGCAGGATGCGGGCCTGTGGCTGCTGCGAACCTGCTTCTCTGCCTTGGCGGAAAATATCCCGATCTTATTAAAAAAAATCCGACATCCTTTTTGTCAAATGGTAAAGAAATGTTTATTGATTTGATGAATGATATTTACGCAACAATGGGGACGTTGGAGGTTCCCGTTTTAAACGCGATCTATGACCGCTGCAGCCGCGACAACCGATTTTTTAAAAAGGTGGCGCCTAACAATGGCCGGAGCCTCTGGGGTTTTACGAAGGGTGTGCTGTGTTACGCCAAGAATCTGGGTATTGATCTCCATGCGCATACCTTACCGACTGCCTTCCGCTCCTATGAAAGCGGACTTCGTTTTATTGAAAGCGGACTTGAGCAGAGCGGCTCCGTCGTTCTTCTGACCTCCTTCAACCGCCATCCGCTCACGCTTTTTAGCGGCGGCTGTGGGGAACCGGCAAAGCCTTATGAATTAAAAAGCGGCATGAAAAATCATTTTGCAACGATTACAGGAATTTCGGCCGGCAATACCCTGCTTCTCTCGACATGGGGAAGGCTTGCCGCCGTCAACTATGACTCTTTGTATTCCAGCTGGCAAAGCCGCAAAGCGTTTGACAGCGCTCTGTTCTATTTTACCCCCGCCGCTTCTGCCGACGTCACCGGTCAAGACATTAAAAATGCCCGGCGGCTGCTCTTACAGGCACTCCGCCAGACACTTTTTAAAAAAGCCGGTTACCATTGATCCGGTTTTTATTAACTATAATTTCCCCAACTTTACACGATCCAGATGCCAAATTCCATCCACATACTCCTGTATTGTACGGTCGGAGGAAAACTTACCCGAGCAAGCGACGTTCATAATCGCCTTTTTTGCCCAGCCCTTTTCATCCCGGTAAGCCGCCTCGACACGCTTCTGCGCTTCGGCATAGGATTTAAAATCTTTTAAAATAAAGTAGGTATCGGCTCTCGCCGTGCACTGCGTGTTCAGCAGAGAGTTATACAGATCACGGAACATCTCTGGGTCACTGGGCATATAATAGCCATTGATCAGCTGCATCAGCACCTTACGGACATCCTGATCGTTATTAAAAATTTCCGTCGGGTCATAGCCGCCATTTCGCTCGTAGTTAATCACCTCATCCGAGGAAAGTCCAAAGATAAACGCATTTTCCGAACCGACCTCCTCAGCGATTTCCACATTTGCACCGTCCATCGTACCGATCGTCACGGCGCCGTTCAGCATAAATTTCATATTGCCAGTGCCGGACGCTTCCTTACTCGCCGTAGAAATCTGCTCGGACACATCCGCCGCCGCAAATATCCACTCCGCATTAGATACCCGATAGTCTTCAATAAATACAATTTTCAGCTTTCCGTTGATCGAAGCGTCATAATTTACTATATCGGCAACCGTATTGATGAGCTTGATCGTCAGTTTTGCATTTTTATAGCCTGCTGCCGCCTTTGCGCCAAAGATGAACGTTCTCGGGAAAAACTCCTCTTCCGGATGCTCTTTAATTTCGTCGTATAAATACATGATATGAAGGATATTCAAAAGCTGGCGTTTATACTCGTGTAAACGCTTTACCTGCACATCGAAAATGGAACGCGGATCAACTTCGATCCCATTATTCTCTAGAATATATTTTGCAAGACGCACCTTATTCTGGTATTTAATATTCATGAATTCCTGCTGCGCCTTTGCATCCTCCGCAAACAGCTTCAGCTTATTAATCTTCGGCAAATCTGTAATCCAATCGGCACCGACGCGGGAGGTCACCCAGTCCGCCAAAAGCGGATTCCCATGAAGCAGAAATCTCCGCTGTGTGATGCCGTTCGTTTTATTATTGAACTTCTCCGGCATCATCTCGTAAAAATCCTTCAGCTCCTGATTTTTCAGGATTTCCGTATGCAGCCTTGCCACACCGTTTACCGAGAATCCGGCACAGATAGCCAAATGCGCCATCTTCACCTGCCCGTCATAAATCACTGCCATCCTGCGCACCTTATCATGATTGCCCGGATATTTGGCTTCGATCTGTGCGATAAACCGGCGGTTAATTTCCTCCACAATCTGATAGATGCGGGGAAGCAGCCTAGAAAACAGCTCAATCGGCCATTTTTCCAACGCCTCCGACATGATCGTATGATTTGTATACGCACAGGTCTTCGTCGTAACCGCCCATGCCTCGTCCCAGCCAAGCCCATAGTCATCCATCAAAATGCGCATCAGCTCCGCGACTGTTACGGTCGGGTGAGTATCGTTCAATTGAAATGCGACCTTTTCATACAGTTTTTTAACGTCACTGTGATTGCGCATGTATTTTTCGACAGCTTCCTGAATGCTCGCCGAAATAAAGAAATACTGCTGCTTTAATCGCAGCTCCTTGCCCGCATAATGGTTATCATTAGGGTAAAGCACTTCGCATATATTTTTTGCAAGGTTTTCCTGCTCGACCGCCTTTTTATAATCGCCCTTATCGAAGGAATCGAGCTGAAAGCACTCTACCGGCTGTGCATCCCAGATCCTAAGCGTATTAACAATTCCGTTTCCGTAGCCTACAATCGGTAAATCATAAGGAATCGCCTGCACGGACTGGTAATTTTCCTGTGAAAAATGGCTCTTGCCGTTCTTATCCACTTCCACGCGCACATTGCCGCCAAATTTGACAACTTTGGCATATTCGCTTCTGCGCAGTTCAAACGGGTTGCCGTCCTTAAGCCAGTTGTCCGGCACCTCTACCTGATAGCCATTCCGGATTTCCTGCTTGAACATGCCGTAGCGGTACCGGATGCCGCAACCGTACGCGCTGTATCCAAGTGTTGCCAAAGAATCCAAAAAGCAGGCCGCCAGACGCCCAAGACCCCCGTTGCCCAGAGCCGCGTCACGCTCCTGATCCTCGACCATATCAAGATTCAGACCCAACTCATCTAATGCCTGAGCCACCTCCCCATAGGATTTCAAATTGATCAGGCTGTTCCCAAGCGCTCTACCCATCAAAAATTCCATCGAAAGGTAATAAACGGTCTTCGGATCCTCTTTTTCGTAAGTTTTCTGCGTCTCCAGCCAGTTATCGATAATCGTATCCTTCACCGTATAGCAAACCGCCTGAAAGATCTGCTGCCCGTTCGCTTCCTCCAGCGTCTTTCTGTACAGAAGCTTAATATTATCCTTCACATCTTTTTTGAATGTTTCTTTGCTAAACATGCTTTTCTTAATCATCGGCAAATCCTCCCCCGCACTAATGATCCTTCTTCACACCCAATACAACCTGCTCGCCGTTAATGCTCCATTCCTTCTCATAGCCTTCTGCCGTGCCGAGCACGATATCGACCGCCAGCACCTCCGACATAATTTCATCCCGATTGGCCTTAAAGATATCCGTAATTTTATCATTATCCTTTGCATAAACAATGATTTTATCCATTACCTCAAAACCGGCTTCTTTTCTCATCGTCTGGATCTTGCTGATCAGCTCACGGACATAGCCCTCCTCGATCAGCTCCTCAGTCAGATTCGTATCGAGCACGACCGTCACCTGATTATCGTTCTCGGATACATAGCCTTCTTTTTGAACCATTTCAATCAGCAGATCTTCCTTTGATAATACAACGGGCGCGCCGTTTATGTCAAATTGCAGCTCGCCGGCTCCGTTTAACTCATCCATCGCGGCATTTCCGTCAAGGGAGGACAGCGTCTTCTGGATGCCGCCAAGCAGCTTACCGTACTTTGGTCCAACCGTTTTTAACTGCGGCTTAAATGTGTAGGAAGTAAATTCCCGGACATCCTCCGTAAAGACGACCTCCTTCACATTCAACTCATCCGCAATGATTTCCTGATAAAACGCGGAAAGGGTAAATGGAGCCTTCACAAACATTTTTCCGATCGGCTGCCTGTTTTTCATATTCGCATTGTTTCTGCACGCGCGTCCCATAACGACCGTCTTTAAAACGGCTTCCATGTTATTTTCAAGCTCTTTGTCGATCAATTCCTCATCTGATACCGGGAAGTCGCACAGATGGATGCTTTCCGGCGCATTTTTGTCGATGCTTACGACGAGGTTCCTGTAAATCTCCTCTGTCATGAACGGCACCATCGGCGCAGCCGCCTTACAAATATCGACAAGGGACGTATACAGCGTCATATAAGCATTGATTTTGTCCTGCTCCATTCCCTTCGCCCAAAAACGCTCGCGGCTTCTTCTGACGTACCAGTTGCTCAAATCATCTACAAATTCCTGCAGAGCCCTTGCGGCCTCCGGAATTTTGTAATTGTTCAGATCGTCGTCCACTTCCTTGATGACCGTATTTAACTTTGATAAAATCCACTTATCCATGACCGGAAGCTTGTCGTATTCCAGATTATAGCTTGTTGCGTCAAATCCGTCGATATTCGCATACAGCACGAAAAACGCGTACGTATTCCACAGTGTGCCCATAAATTTACGTTGTCCTTCCATCACCGCTTTTCCGTGGAAACGGTTCGGCAGCCATGGCGCGGAATTGACATAGAAATACCAGCGGATCGCATCGGCACCGTATGTTTCCAGCGCGTCGAACGGATCCACCGCATTTCCCTTTGATTTGCTCATCTTCTGGCCGTTTTCATCCTGCACATGTCCGAGTACAATGACATTCTCATACGCGGATTTATTGAACAGCAACGTCGATTCAGCAAGCAGGGAATAGAACCATCCCCTCGTCTGGTCGACCGCCTCCGAAATGAACTGCGCAGGAAACTGCTTTTCAAACAGCTCCTTATTTTCGAACGGATAGTGATGCTGTGCAAACGGCATCGCACCTGAATCAAACCAGCAGTCGATGACTTCCGGCACGCGGCGCATCGGCTTCCCGCACTTCGGGCAGGTGATCGTATACTCATCGATATACGGCCTGTGAAGCTCCACCGTCAGCGCGTCCACTCTTCCCGAAAGCTCCTTTAACTCCTCGCGGCTCCCAATCGAGTGCATGTGACCGCATTCACATTCCCAGATGTTCAGCGGCGTTCCCCAATAACGGTTTCTGGAAATGCTCCAGTCCTGAATATTTTCAAGCCAGTCTCCAAAACGGCCCTTGCCGATGGATTCCG
>CAZMIX010000033.1:0-25855 GCA_964566545.1 uncultured Lachnospiraceae bacterium
ATAAAGACGGTGGGGATGCTTGTGAATTCTTGTGGGACAAAAGTACGCACGTCTCAACGTGCGGGTAGTTTGGGAACAAATCAATAAATGAAGATAATATGTACAATCAAACTCCAGATTAATTAACTTATTTGTAAATTTCTTAATTGTAAAACAGCTGTTTATTTCCTGATATTCTAACTATTCTTTAATTCTATGAACATAAATAGATATCAAATATGGTATCAATCTATATTTCTTTTCGCTTCACAAATAAAGAACATAATTTTTGCGGAATTAATAATTCTTGGCTAACAATATTGTGCTTAGGCTGATTAAATTCTCTAATCACTAAAAATTCGTCAATAGAAACTTCTCCTGCAAATCTTTTATATATATCTTGCATAAGCTGCTTATCAACATTATCAAGTTTTCTGTAATCATTTCGTCGTTACAATTCATTTAATTTTTACACATTACAGTCAAAAAATCTGACACCATTTTTTACATCACTTGATTTTTTTCACCAAGTGACACCCCAAATTTCTGGCACCTTACTGACTCCATTTTGACTCCAATTTTGACACCTTTTTACACCAATTTGACACCAAAACATACGATATTTTACGATAAGAAAAAACACTTCCAAATCGTGTAAACCGCATGAAATCAGGGTTTTTCTGCACTTTTTACAACTCATAAGGCGTAACCTGATAAACATAATAATTCAGCCAATTCGTATACAAATTATTTGCATGTGAACGCCACTGCAGGAGCGGGCGCTTGCTTGGCATATCGTCCTCATAGTAGTTTTTTGGAATTTCAATGGAAAGTCCCTTTCCCACGTCCCGTTTATATTCCTTATCGAGCGTAATCCGGTCATATTCAGGATGTCCCATAACAAAGATCTGCTTACCCTCCCCTGCGATCGCCAAAAAGACACCTGCTTCCTCAGATTCCGCAAGCACGGTCAATTCCCCGCAGGCATGGATATCTTCCGAGCGAACCGTTGTATGTCTGCTGTGCGGAGCAAGAAAATAATCGTCAAATCCCCTGATCAATGGTTCCTTTCTGTTAAATACCTTATGCGGATAAATACCGAACAGCTTTTGGGGAAGGAGATATTTACCTATCCCAAAATGATAATACAGTCCCGCCTGCGCCGCCCAGCAAATATGAAACGTCGAAGTCACCTTTGTCTTGGACCACTCCATGATCGTGCAAAGTTCCTCCCAGTAGTCCACCTCCGCATACTCCAACTGCTCCACAGGTGCGCCGGTGATAATCAGACCGTCATAGTTTTTATGTTGAATCTCATCGAATGTCGTATAAAATTTATTCAAATGGTTTGCAGATGTATTCATTGAAACATGGGATTTTACGTTTAAGAATGTAACATCCACCTGCAAAGGCGTATTGGACATCGCACGAAGGAGTTGCAGCTCCGTTTCTTGCTTCAGCGGCATCAAATTCAATATGATAATCTGTAAAGGACGAATATCCTGATGCATCGAGCGGTTTTCATCCATCACAAATATATTTTCATTTTCAAGTATTTCTTTTGCCGGCAATTCTCCCTGTACTCTAATTGGCATATGCTGTCCCTGCTTCTTTCCATTAATATTTTTGCTTCCTGATTTCTTGCATTTTAAAATCCACACCGAATTATTTGAAACACCACTCTGCTATTATAATACAAATTTTATTTTTTGTCTCTTTTTCACTTATTAATTATATCCACACAAACAATTTGTTCTGTCTAATACTTTTATATGGCGTTATCCGAGCAGCTCCACAATTTCTGTCTCAGAAATAATCGGAATGCCCAACTCTTTTGCTTTTTTGTTCTTTGAGGAAGACGATTCCAAATCATTATTGATGAGATAGTCCGTCTTTGCGCTGACGGAGCCGCTTGTTTTGCCGCCCTGTGCCTCAATCGCATCCTTAAGTGCATTTCGGTTTTCAAACCTCTCCAGACTACCCGTAATGACAAACGTTTTTCCCGCAACACGTTCGTTTTGAGTTTCCTGCTTAGGAATTTCAAGTTCGAGTTCTTTAAGCAGCGCATCGAACTGCCGGTTATTTTCCGCATCCGCAAAATAGTCGGAAAAGCTTTTCGCTATAACGCCTCCCACGCCGTCTACTTCACTTAAGCGCCCCACATCCGCATGACGCAGCTTCTCCAAATCATATGCAAATTCCTTGCAGAGCATCTTTGCATTGGACAGCCCGACATTCAAAATGCCGAGGCTGTAAATGAGCTTTGGCAGGGATACCTTCCTTGATTTTTCAATGCTCTCCATCAGATTTTTATAAGACTTTTCTCCAAGTCCTTCCATACTGCAAATCTCCTCCTTGTGCGCGGAAAGCTTGAAAATATCGGCAAATTCATGAATAAAGCCATGCGCGATGAATTTTTCGAGCGTTGCCTCCGAAAGTCCCTCGACCTTTAAGGCATCCCGGCTGACAAACAGTGTAAAGGCCTTGATTTTTTTCGCGGAGCAGACCGGATTGACACAGCAGAGCGTTTCCACATCGTTCTCCCTTTTTATTTCCGTATGTCCGCCGCATGCCGGGCATGCGCCGGGAACCATAACGCTGCCGCTCCGTGTCAGGTTTTCTTCTATCTGGGGAATGATCATATTCGCCTTATAAACCGTAATCGTATCGCCGATTCCAAGCTGCAGCGACTTTACGATACTGACATTGTGCACACTCGCGCGGCTGACCGTCGTGCCCTCAAGCTCCACTGGTTCAAAGATTGCAACGGGATTGATGAGTCCTGTCCGGCTTGGACTCCACTCTATATCAAGCAGTGTTGTTTCCCTGATTTCATCCGCCCATTTAAATGCGATCGAATCTCTTGGAAACTTAGAGGTCTGTCCGAGCGATTGGCCATATGCGATGTCCTCGTAAAGAAGCACCAGTCCGTCCGAAGGAATTTCATTTTGGGAAACCGCATCGGCAAAATATTGAATTCGTTCTAAAATATCCGCCTCTATCACAAGGTGGTACTCTACCGTCTCAAAGCCCTGTCGCTTTATAAATTCTATCTGATTGCTTCTTCTGTTTGCAAAATCGACGCCATCTGCCTTCACAAGGGAAAACGCATAAAAACGTACATTCCGTTTCGCTGTAATTTCATTATTCAACTGACGCACCGAGCCGCTGCATAAATTTCTGGGATTCTTATATTTTGCCTCAGCCTCCGGTATCTGATCGTTGATTTTTTTGAAATCCGCATAGCTGATGACAGCCTCACCGCGCAGCACCAACTCGCCTTTATACGGAATCGTAAGCGGAAGATTTTTAAATGTCCGCGCATTGTTTGTGATGACCTCCCCCACTTCTCCATTTCCCCGTGTAACCGCCTTTTGCAGCATGCCATTTTCATATGTCAACACAATCGTAAGACCGTCCAGTTTCCATGAAAGCAGAGCTGTATTCCCTTTCAGCCAATCCTTAAGCGCCTCCCGCTCTTTTGTCTTATCAAGGGAAAGCATCTGACTTTTATGAGTCTCCTTCGGAAGCTCATCCACCGCCTCATATCCGACGCTGACAGTCGGGCTGCCCGCAAGAACGGCTCCTGTCTGCTCCTCCAATTCCAATAGCTCGTCATAAAGCTTATCATATTCAAAATTGCTCATAATTTCCGTATTGTCCTGATAGTATGCTTTTGAGGCTTTCTGCAGCCTGCCAACAAGCTCTTCCATTCTTACCATTTCGTTCATCGGTTATTCCCCACATCTTTCAGCGCATTTTTTAATTCTTCGATTTCCTTTTCGGTCAGTTCTCGGTAGGTCCCACAGGGCAGCCCGTCAAGCACAATATTCATGACACGAACGCGGATCAGCCGTTCGACTTGATAACCAAAGTGCTCACACATACGGCGTATCTGGCGATTAAGACCCTGTGTCAGGATGATTCTAAAAACCCGGTCAGACAGTATTTGGGCGCTGCAGCTTCTCGTTGTAGTGTCCAGTCCTTCCAGATAAACACCTTTTTGCAGCTCGCTGACAAATTCTTTTGTGACCGGCCGATCCACCGTGACCAAATATTCTTTTTCATGGCGATTGGCGGCACGCATCATTCCATTGATGATGTCCCCATCGTTCGTCATGATCAGCAGTCCCTCCGAATCCTTGTCAAGCCGCCCGCAATAAGTAATCCTGACCGGATAATGAAGGAAATTAATAATATTATTTTTTTCTCTTTTCTCACTCGTGCAAACGATCCCCTTCGGCTTATGGAAAGCAAGATATACCTTTTTTATATCTCTTGAAATACTGTTTCCATTCACGGTAACTTCCATCCCCGGTTGTACACGCGTGCCGTTTTGGGCAGAATCGCCGTTCACGCATACACGCCCCTCCTGTATGAGTCGATCCGCCTCTCTGCGGGAACAGATTCCTGCGTCGGCAATATATTTATTAATTCTGATTCCGCTGTTTTCGATCATAAAGTGCCTCCGGATGGGCATACAGGCAGAACCTCGAAAAACCATCAGTTTTCCTTGGCCGCTCCGTTTGCTCTATTTTTTTATTATAACTCATTTGGAGAAAATAAAAAAGCATCTGCTTGCGGGCTAATTAGATAAGCCGGCTTTTTGCAGTCTTTGTTTGATGACAGGACCCAAGAATAAGACAAGGAGAATTTTAATAAGATCGCCTGGGATAAAAGGGATGACACCTGCCCACAGCGCAGCTTGAAATGTCATCTTCGCCTGATAAGAAAGCCAAGCGGTTCCAAACAGATAAAGGAACGTTGTCCCGATCAGCATCCCACATAAAGACGGCAGCTTTTTTTCATGAAATTTTTCAATAAAGATGCCGCTGATCGCCGCCATAAAAAAATATCCGGCGAAATATCCACCCGTCGGACCAAACAGCTTTGCCGGCCCGCTTGAAAAGCCCGAAAACACCGGCACACCAATCAGCCCGATCAATAAATAAAGCAGAAGGCTGATCATACCTTTCCATGTTCCCAGCAGATAGATACTTAAAAAAATGGTAAACGTCGCAAGAGACAGCGGAATGACTCCAATAGGAATCGTGAATGGCGATAAAACACATATAATCGCGGTCATTACGCCAATCATTGACATTTGTTTAATATTCATTTTTTTCATTTGCAAAATCCTCCTCATTTTTTTCTATTTTATTTCTGACTTTTTCAGTATACAAATCTTTTTTTTAATTGTCAACTTATTTACAAGACGCGGGTGACAATTGAAAATATTTCTGTATGCAATACATAATTCAGTAAAATTGGGAGACTCTATAATTGCAGACTTGTTAGTTCAGAAGGAGGACGCAATGAAGGTAATAGATGGAATTGCTTTGACCGTAGTCATTATCGGCGCTATCAATTGGGGGCTTATCGGCTTCTTTAATTTTAATCTTGTAGACAGCATCTTTGGTACCATGTCGATCATGTCCCGTATCATTTATGCATTAGTCGGCATCTGCGGTTTATACGCAATCAAATTTTTTATGAGACTTGGAAACGAATAAAAACAAAAAGACCGCCGACCTCATGATTGGGGCGGCGGTCTTTTTCCGTAATAGCCACTTTTTAAATGATTCCCTGCGCGGTCATCGCCGTCGCAACCTTCAAAAAGCCTGCTATGTTTGCTCCTGCGACGTAATTACCCTCCATGCCGTATTCCTTTGCTGCATCATCAAGATTGTGGAAGATGTTTACCATGATATTCTTCAACTGTCCATCCACCTCTTCAAAGGTCCAACTCAGTCTTTCGGAATTTTGACTCATTTCCAGTGCGCTCGTAGCAACGCCGCCTGCGTTCGCAGCTTTGCCCGGAACAAACCAAACGCCGCTCTTCTGGAGGTATTCCGTGGCTTCTAATGTGGTGGGCATATTTGCGCCTTCACATACGGCGATAACGCCGTTTGCGACCAACATCTTTGCATCTTCCAGCTGCAGTTCATTCTGTGTTGCACAAGGAAGGGCAATATCCGCCTTCACCGACCATACTCCCTTACCTTCCTGATACTGTGCGCTTGGTCTCTTTGCGACATATTCCGTCAATCTTGCCCTGCGTACTTCCTTCACTTCTTTCAGTAACGCAAGATCAATGCCTTCCGAATCATAGATCCATCCGGTGGAATCGGAGCAGGTGACCGGCTTTGCGCCAAGCTGCTGCGCTTTCTGGATTGCATAAATCGCAACATTTCCCGAACCTGAAACAGAAACTGTTTTTCCTTTGACGTCGGAACCGTTGCTCTTTAACATCTCCTCTGTTAAATACAGCAAACCGTAGCCTGTTGCTTCCGTTCTCGCAAGAGAACCGCCGTAGGACAAGCCCTTACCCGTCAAAACGCCTTCATAAAGCCCACGGATCCTTTTATACTGTCCAAACAGATAGCCAATCTCCCTAGCACCCGTACCAATATCTCCGGCAGGAACATCCGTATCCGCACCAATATATTTGTAAAGCTCCGTCATAAAGCTCTGACAAAATGCCATCACCTCTCTGTCCGATTTACCCTTCGGATCAAAATCAGAACCGCCTTTGCCGCCACCGATAGGAAGTCCTGTCAAGGAGTTTTTAAATATCTGCTCAAAGCCAAGAAATTTGATAATCCCGAGATTCACCGATGGATGCAGTCTTAAACCACCCTTGTACGGCCCGATTGCACTGTTAAACTGTACGCGGAAACCATTGTTTACCTGAACCTATCCCTTGTCGTCTACCCAAGGAACACGGAATAAAATCTGACGCTCCGGAGTGACCATTCTTTCCAGCAATGCATCCTTTATGTATGCATCCTCATTTTTTTCAATTACAATCCTTAATGACTCCAAAACCTCTTTGACGGCTTGATGGAATTCAGGCTGTGCCGGGTTTTTATCCACGACCATCTGATACACTTCGTCCACATATGACATGCTTTCATCCTCCTTAATTGGTATGTTTCAGGTCCGATCAATGAAGCGCGATCCTTCCTCATTACATAAAAAAACGCCCATTAGACATAGAAACCCTATGCCTGCAGACGTCTTTGTCTAGGATAGATTATATTACGACACCTCTTAATTCACAAGCATTTTTTTATTTTAATTCAAAAATTTTTTTGGTACCGCTGCACATCCTATAAATATTGCTTCATCCGCTCAATATTTTTTTCCTCGAAATCCATCAGTTCCTTTGCGGCTTCCACTGCAAACTTACCCGCCATGTCATTATGATTTAAAGTTCTACACATCTGTGTAATTCCGCGATTACTGCCCTGTATCATCATCTCCGCAATATGGCTCGTACTCGTATTCAGCATCGTGTTCATCTGGATTCCGCTCCAAAGCATTGCCTTTTCTCCAATCCTGTCATGATAAGGCTCCGCCTTTCCTTCTCTGAGTTTTTCCGTCATTCGATTTTTAATTTCGGAATATTTAACCGCCTGTTTATTCAAATCTACCGCAAGCGCATCATCATATACCTTGCTCTCCACCGTCAGAATCGCATCCATTGCCATCTGTGCATTTTTTTGAACCGCCCTTAAAATTGTCTGCTCTGATTTTGTCATTTCTTCCTCCGTCATAGTCGTTTCTGTTATTATTCCAAGGGACGCCGTTTTTATTCTCTTTTTATAAAGACAAAACCATGTTTGCCACTGCACACATCAGTAAAAACGGCTCGGAAATAATTCCGAGCCGTTTTCAATATCATACTGTTTTATGAAAAAACTACTCTACAAAATCGGACTTCACATAAGCTTGCTGTCCCTTATAGTTAATCTTACACCAACCGTTTGCTTTTTCAATTAATTCAAACTGCTCTCCGCGGTATGCCACTCCAAGCTTATTTCCGGTCTCGCTTGCAGTTTCTCTAATATTAACATTTTCCTTTACGGTAATCTTGTCGCCTGTCGCAGCCTGGCTCTCCGTACTTGTGCCTTCGGCGGCAGCATCAACCTCTGTTGCGGCAGCCGTATCACCTACAATCTCCAGATACTCCGTCTTAATATAGGCCTCCTGACCGTTATAATCGATCTTGCTCCAGCCGTTTTCCATTTCCTCATATCTCGTATATTCATCACCGATTGCAGCTTTACCAAGCGCCTCCGCTTCTGTACTGGCCGACGCACGAATATTGACGACATCCGTAGCACGCACGACCATAGCCGACGCCTGCTTTGCCGCTGCCTGCGCTTCTGCCTCCGCTGCTGCGGCTGCTTCTGCCTCCGCCTGCTGTTGGAGAGCCATCTCATCCTTGACGGCCTGATTAATCTTTTCTTTGATCGTCGGCATCAGGGCTGCAAGTATTTCATCGGACTCCAGCGCTTCATTATACTTGACTTCGATCTCTTCACTCAGCTTGACAATATCACTCTGAACAGACAACACCTGAAAATATGCCTTTTCATCATCAGTCGGATTCTCCTTGTTAATATAGAGTGCACCCGAATCATTCGTGCAAACATACACGGACGCCAGTGCCGGCGCCGATGTGGTAGCCCCCGCAAACAAAATATCATATGAGACAAGTGCAAAGTAGGAATTTTCCGCAGGACCCGCTTTTGTATAAACAACATAATTAGAAAAGCTTTCATAATATTCCGCCTGCTTCTGCACGCGAATCCGCTCCTCATTCCCCATCGTATTGCTTAAAGATGCCATCGTGTCCGCATCTCCTGCAGACATCGCATTAAAATAAGACTGTAATAGTGTATTGACATCCGGATAAGCGTCAACCTCATATTTATCCTTCGGAACCTCAATGCCGCTCTCCGCAAGCACTGTCGCCGTATCCGATTCGGATGCCTGAGCCTTATTTTTAACCATAAAAACAATCAAAACTATAACAAGTACAACAAATAGGCCCCCTACAATAAAGTACCGATATTGTCTCTCGATGAACTCAATCACTTTATTTCCTGCCATATTTAACTTCCTTTCATTCCTTCCAACCAAATATTTCTATCATTGGTCACCTGTGAAAATGATAATGCACCCGGGAGGATTCGAACCCCCGACACACGGTACCGGAAACCGTTGCTCTATCCCCTGAGCTACGAGTGCATTTGCGTGCCGATAGTTGCTTAAACACTGCAAACACTTTCACACCTCACATATCATACCATAGGGAAGCCAAAATATCAAATGAAAAATGTTACAAATTAGTTACAAACTCATCACTTTTGCCGAAACCACCGTCCCTTTTATATAAATAGGCATGATCTGACAAAATATCCTCTCTTTCCACTTGTGCGGTATTCACCTCCCGCACCATTTCAGACAGCCCTTCCAAATCGTGCCTGCCGCAGGCAGGTACTAAAAGCACCTCATGCACACTGCTCGGAAGAATATACAGATCGCTTTCCAAGCGTTCCGAAAATGCAGCGAGTACATCCTCATACGTCATACAGACCGCCCCATTCAACTTATATTTGTTGGACAGCACATACATCTCGACCTCTTCCTCTATTTCTGTTTCACTTTCCCTCCCGCCATACAGGCCTTCGAACAGATCCGTTAAAGACGTAATTGCAAAACTCATGGCTTCTCTCGTGTTTTTTTCTGCTTCCTGCATCACATCCGCTTCCTCAAGCTCCCACATGTCAACATGAGAATGGTGAATCAAAATACTTGCCGAGCCCATCGCGTTATTCTTTAAAAGGCAATATGGCACGATTGCAAGATCCAAAAAATGTTTGTGGGGAACAAGCTTCAATAACTCCTCATTTGCACTGTAGTTAACCAGTTTACAAAACAACAGCCCGCGAGCCTGTTCGTAATCTGTAAAGAAGGAAATGTCCACATCCTCTTCCAAACGGCTCTCCCGATACACCAACAGAATTTCCTTCATCAACACTTCGAAAGATTCTCCCTGCTTAAATTTTTCATAAAATGGTTGCAAATAGATCGTCGGGGACACATTCCGTTCCTGCTCCACGATGACAAGCCCGTCCATAAAAACTGCGTTGTTTTTTATCACGTGATGGATCCCGGCTCTACAGCCCTCGCCCAATCGGCTTTCTGCTTCGTTTCTCACTTCTTCTAAAAATTCCTGATAATCCATACAACTCTCCTTTTCCTTTTCATTTTACGGCAAAATCGCCAAACTGAAGGAGATCACAGGAATTTTGCAATTATCCGCACTTTGCAAGCTGTTTTCAACTATAAAAGGACTCCCCAAACAAACTGTCAGGAAGTCCTTTACTATTCATATTACTGTTCACATCCGAAACTCCGCTTATACTCTCGAGAGATATTCTCCGGATCTCGTATCGATTTTAATCTTGTCATCCTGATCTACGAACAGAGGTACATATACAACGGCACCTGTTTCAACGGTCGCAGGCTTTGTTGCGCCTGTAGCCGTATCGCCCTTAAATCCAGGCTCCGTATCAATAATTTGCAATTCCACAAACAACGGAGGTTCAATCGCAAATACGTTTCCATTGTGTGAACATACCTTAACCATTTCGTTTTCCTTGACAAATTTCAATGCATCACCGATCGCATCCGCATCCAGCGCGATCTGCTCATAATTCTCTACATTCATGAAGTGGAATAAATCACCGTCTGAATATAAATACTGCATATCGTTTCTATCAATACGGGCTTGTGGAAACTTTTCCGTAGGCCGGAACGTCTTTTCAACCACACCGCCATTAATAATATTCCTTAACTTTGTCCTAACAAAAGCTGCTCCCTTTCCGGGTTTTACATGCTGAAATTCAATAATTTGAAAAATTCCATTGTCCATCTCAACAGTTAAGCCATTTCTAAAATCGCCTGCTGATATCATTCCGATATTCCTCCTTAAATTGCACTGCGTAATAATTCTTTATCAGTTTATACTAAAAAGACAGATATTTCAACTATTTTTTCTGTTTAACTCAATTAAATAATCGATTGCCTCCAAATACCCTTCTAATCCGTGTCCTTTAATCAGGTGATTGCAGGCTAATGCCGTCACGGATTTATGACGCCATTCCTCCGCCCGTTTTGAAATATCGGAAATGTGCACCTCTACCTTTGGAGTCCGGATCGAGGAAAGCGCATCATGAATCGCATAGCTGTAATGGGCATACGCGCCTGGATTAATCACGATTCCATCCGTGATGTCATAATAACTCTCTTGTATTTTGTCGATGATTGCGCCTTCATGGTTGCTTTGAAACATTTCTACCAGAATGTTTTCCTGTGCTGCTTTTTTCATGACCATCTGTCTTAGGAAATCATAATCCGCCCGTCCATACACATCCACTTCGCGAATACCGAGGAAATTCAAATTTGGTCCGTTCATTACTAATATCTTCATAATATAATTCTCCCTTCTAACTCTATCTCACTTTATATGGATATAATCTGTTCAGCAATCTCTTCTGCGGAAAATGTATCCGCGGCAATCACTCTGTCCGCAAGTGCCGCATATACCGGTCCGCGCTCCTGAAGCAGCCGTTCGATCCTGTCTGATACCTTAGATGGCTCTCCTGCAAGCAACGGCCGCGTCGTATCCTCTGCAAGGCGCTTTACTACCGTTTCTTTGGATACCTCTAAGTATATCACCGTACCAATTTTTTTTAAATAAGAATGATTGTCATTTTTCACAGGCAGACCGCCTCCGACAGAAAGCACCGTGTTTTGCAGCGAAATAGACAGCTTGCTGACAAGAGCCGTCTCTAGACGGCGGAAGTGCTCTTCGCCAAACTGTTCGAAAATATCGGAAACCGTAAGTCCGATTTCCCGCTCGATCAATTTGTCGGTATCCTGAAAATTTGCTCCCAGCCGCTTTGCAAGACATTTACCGACCGTTGTCTTGCCCGCTCCCATGAAGCCGATCAATACATAATTTCTCCCATTCATAAAGTAAAACTCTCCTGTCTCACCAAAATCCTGCCTTCCGTCCGCAGCCTTCGTCTATTGCGCCCGATTTCACTCCAAAAGCAGCCGTTCATATACTTCCTTGATTATTTCCTCGGACACCGTTGTTTGTGTCCATAACTCATAGGCACTCACCGCCTGATACAGTAACATCTTCAAGCCATTGTAAGCGTGCCCGCCATTTTCCTCAATGAGCCTCATAAATTTTGTCCTGCGCGGATTATAAATCAAATCTACGCCGACCTCCGTCATTTTATAAAAGGCGGTGTCTTCGATCACGGCTTCCTCCACATGAGGATACAGACCAAGCTGCGTACACTGGAAAACAATGTAGCATTCCATCTTTAAATCACGGTAATCTGCAAGCAGCATCGCCTTCACTTCTGTTCCGACCGCTGCTTGGGTTTGTACCAGATAGTCCCTGATATCCTGTGCAATTGCCTGCGCCTTCTCAAGTGTTCTGTTTAAAAGAGTAATAGAAGCGGCCTGTTTCTTTGCGCACAGAAATGCCGCCGCACGAGCTGCCCCTCCCGCGCCAAGAAGTAAAACATGCCTGCCCGCAAGCAAAATTCCTTCCGAATCCAGCTCACGCTCCAATCCGCTGATATCTGTATTATATCCTTGAAAGCCCGTCTCTGTTCTGACAAGCGTATTGACCGCGCCAATCCGTCCCGCCATCTCCTCCACGCCGGCAAGGCATTTGATCACGGCCGTTTTATAGGGAACCGTCACATTCATGCCCGTGATGCCTAGCGCGTAAGCGCCGCGCACAGCAAGCCCCGCATCGGATTCCACTCCAAACGGCACATAGATAAGATTCTGTCTCTGACGCTCCGCAATCAAATTATGGATCATCGGCGACTTTGTATGTTTAATAGGATATCCAATAATGCCAAGAACCTTTGTTTCTCCGTTTACATTCATTAATTTCACCCGTTTTCTCAATGCTTGAAATCTATTGCCACATTTTATGTCCCTTTTTTTTATAAAAATACAAAACGATATTTTCCAGCTTCCGTTTCAATACAATTTGTATCTCCTCTTTCGGATGGATTGGTTTTACAAGTATATTACGGATTCCTGCACGTTTTGCACCCCATACGTCTGTAAAGAGCTGATCCCCGACAAACAGCGTTGTCGCCGTATCGGTTCCCATCTCATGCATCGCCCGCAGATACCCTGTCCTTCCCGGCTTTCCCGCTTTAAAAATATATTTTACATGAACGGCATCATGAAATGTCTTTACACGCGGCTCTTTGTTGTTAGACAACAAAAGCACTGTATAGCCGATCCGCTTAAGCCTCTGAAACAGCGCAATGGAGCGCTCATCCGCAGGGGCTCCGTGGGGAACAAGCGTATTATCAATATCAAAAATAATTCCGCGCAGCCCTTCCCGATAAAGTGTTTCATAATCAATTTCGTAAGCGGACGCAACACATTCGTCCGGAAAAAAACAATCAAACATTTTACTATCCTTTCGCTATTTTTTTTTGCCCGGCTTTACCTCTGCCAGCACGATCGCCGTAAACAACAGCCCGCAGCCAAATACCATACGCCCGCTCATAACCTCATGCAGGAAAAGCGCGGAACACAATGCCCCAAATACTGACTCCGTTGACATGAGCAGCGCAGAAGTGGCAGGATGCGTATATTTCTGACACACATTTTGCAGCAGAAAGCCAACCATCGTACTGAGAATTCCTAAATAAAGCATCCCTGCAATCATATCAGGCTGAAAAACGCCTTGCGGAAAACCGCCGTCCATGAAAGGTGCCGCCACACAGGAAAAAGATGCCGCAAACATAATCTGTAGCACCGCAAGCACGATCGGATCTTCCTTTTCCGTGAACCGGTCGATGAAAATCAAATGCCATGCATAAAAGATACCACTGCCAAGGGTCAGGAGATCGCCGATATTGACCGACAAATCCCCCTGCAGGGAAAGCAGGCCAATTCCAACAACAGAAAGAAACGCAGCCGTGATGCAATAGCCATCCGGCCTGATCCTGCTGACCGCCCAATGAAAAAACGGCACAAAAATCACATAAATTGTCGTCAAAAAAGCGTTCTTTCCTGCGGTCGTATAGTTACAGCCGATCGTCTGAAGCAAATAAGCCATAAAAAGAAGCACACCCAACACCACGCCGTGAAATGCAAGCTGTCGGTTCAGCTTCAAAAGTCTTTTCCAGAAAACAACCGCCAATGCCACACCCGCAATTGTAAAGCGAAATGCCAGCATATAAGTTGGCGGTATATATGCAAGGGAATTCTTTACGATGACAAACGCAAACCCCCATATAAACGCAATCAAGAGCAGTCCCATACCTGCCAATAACCTGACTCTCTTTTCCTTTAATACCATCATTACAAAAACCATCCTCGTGTATACATTTGTCCCCAATAGGCTTAATTATATAAAAAACCTCCCGCCAAAGCAAGAGGTTTTATAAACTCTGCGGAGCTTTCTGAAAAACAACCCCGTCTTCGTCATTGCGGATGATATTAGAATCCCCTACAAAATACTGGTACTGTAAAAGCGACTGATCCTTCTGCATATCCGATACTGCCTTTTCTATATCAAGAGCTTTTAAACTGCTGTCCCTGCCCTTCATCTCAAACTCGCTGTTTGATTTGAAGCTCAAGGAGATATTTTCAAGACTCGCTTCCTTTCGGGGTCTGACTGTTTCCAAATTCAATGCTAACGGCTTAGGACTTTCCGGCTGCTGCGCAGCTTGGGCATCGGTGACGACGTGTTTACCCTGCTCACCAATTTCCTGAGGATTTACTCTGGGAATCCGATCCATCGCATTAATGCTATTGTAGGAGGAAAATAAATCATATTGACTTAGTCCGTTAATTGCCATTTTCTCACTTCCCTACTCGACATATCAATGTCACTTATCTGATTAACATAATGTATTATCTGCTTATTATACCGCAGCTTCCATTGGGTTGCAATAATTATATCGGTTTTTTTCCAAATAACTTTATATCTTTTTAGAAATATTACCGAATTCCTGCTGATATTAACAACTCCTTCGTATATTCCCTCCGGGGATTATAGTAAATTTCTCGGTCACTGCCCTGCTCGATAATCTGCCCCTCTTTCATGACAAGGATCCGGCTGCAAAGCTGATAGACGACCATTAAATCATGCGAAATAAAGAGAATCGCCACTCCGAGCTCCTGATTTAGTCTAAGGAGCAGCCGCATAATCTGCGCCTGTACGGTTACATCCAACGCAGAAACCGGTTCGTCCGCAACAATCAGCTTTGGCTCGAGCATCAATGCAAGCGCAATACAAACCCGCTGCCTCTGTCCGCCTGACAACTCACCCGGATAGCGTTCCTTCAGCCTCTCCTCCAGACCGACCTTTTCAAGCATCGCGAGCACCTGCTTTTTCCGTTCGTTTTCCGTAAAACCTCCCCGAACCCGCAGCGGCTCTTCCAATATCCAGCCGATCCGCTTAACCGGATTTAAGGAACCATAAGGATCCTGAAATATCATCTGCGGCATGACGGAATGATGCACTACTTCACCCTCCACATCCTTCACCATGCCAAGAACGGCTTTCCCAAGCGTCGATTTTCCACAGCCGCTCTCACCGACAAGTCCTACCAGCTCCCCTTCCCGCATGCGAAAGGAAATGTCCTTCAAAATCTGTTTTCTGACACTTTTCTGACGGAACAATAATTCCTTTTCTTTATAATATGCATTTAGATGGTTTACTTGAATGATATCTCCTGCCATAGCTTTTTCATCCCCTTATCCGGTAATAGCAGCTGGTTTTATGACGAGCTTTTCCATTTTCGGCACCGCGGCAACGAGTTTTTTCGTATAGTCCTCTTTGGGTGTCAAAAAAACCTCCTCCACGTCGCCCTGCTCCACAATCCTGCCTTGATACATGACAAGGACACGACTGCAAATCTTCCTCACGAGACTCAAATCATGGGAAATAAATAAAATTGAAGTGTGATAAGTCCGATTGAACTTTTTTAATAATTCAACAATCTGCGCCTGAATTGTCACATCCAGAGCAGTCGTCGGTTCATCCGCAATGAGTATTTTCGGATGGCAGATAAGTGCCGCCGCAATCATCACACGCTGCCTCATACCGCCGGACAGTTCATGCGGATATTTTTCGTAAAGCTTCTCAGGCTCAGCCAGCTCCACTTCCTTTAACATTTCCATCACACGCTTATAACGTTCTTCTTTTGTAAGCTTTGTATGAAGCCGCAGGCTTTCCTCCACCTGCCACCCGATTTTTTTCACCGGATTAAGTGAGGTCATAGGTTCTTGAAATACCATGCTGATTTCTTTTCCCTGATAGGAACGAAGCGTTTCCCTCGAACACGTCAGCATCTCCACACCATCAAATAGTATTTGACCGCTTTTCTTCATATCTTTTCTCGGGAGCAGTCCGGCAACCGCAAGCGCGGACATCGTTTTGCCCGAGCCGGATTCCCCGACAATTCCGACAATTTCTCCTTCTTCAAGATGTAAGTCAAAGTCATAGACAACTGTTTCGGGGATGATATGATCTTGAAATTCAATATTTAAATCGATGATATCCAGCATCTTTGTTCCTCCTATCACCCTGCAAAATCCTTCAAACCCTCACTTAAAAGAGCAAATCCAAGAACCATCAGAACGATCATCAGTCCCGGAAACATCGCATACATTGGTGCGGCAAATAAAAAAGCCTGTGCCTCCGAAAGCATCCGGCCAAGACTGGTATCCGGCGGCTGCACACCTATTCCCAAAAAGCTCATGCCCGCTTCCGCAAGCACCGCATTATTAAACCCGATCACAATAGAAGAAAGTACTACCGGCACTGTATTCGGCAATATATGCACGAATATAATCCGCAGATCCTTCACGCCCATCAGGCGCGCACTTCGTACATAATCAAGATTTTTGCAGTGCATGAATTCTCCCCTGACGATACGCGCGTAGCTCGGAATAAAAACGATGCCGAGCGCAAGCATGACATTGTATTTTCCGCTTCCCATAATACTAATAAATACAAGTGCCAGAAGAATGCTTGGAAACGCAAGAACAGCATCAGTAAACCTCATCAGTATTTCATCCAGCATGCCGCCGTAATAGCCTGTCAGAGCGCCGATCAGCGTTCCAAAAAGCACGCCGATCGCAACGGTGCCAAATGCCACAAGCAGCGTCGTTTTCATGCCTTCTAGTATCCGGCTGAAAATATCCCTGCCAAAATTATCACAGCCCATCCAATGCTTCCATGAAACACCGGCAAACTTCTCTGCCGCATTCATAGCATCCGGATCATAAGGCGTGTAAAAAGAGCCAATCATAACGAGCAATATTATAACTGTTGTTATTATGCTTCCAATCAGCAAATTATCATTTAACGTTCGCTTCTTTTTTTTATTCATCGCCTGCTCCGCTCTGCTTTAGTTTCCACGCATTCTCGGATCAATTGCCTGATACAGGATGTCCACGAGAAAGTTAATAACGATTACAATAAATGCGATCATCGCGATTATGGACTGTACGACCGGATAATCTCTGTTGTAGATAGAAGTAATCAGCATTCTTCCAATACCCGGAATGGAAAACACCTGCTCCACAATCAAACTCCCTGCTACGATATCTGCAAGCGTCATGCCCAGAAATGTAATAACCGGAATCAGCGCATTTTTGAGCACATGCCGGTAAAGCACCTCACCCGTCGAATTTCCACGGCTATAGGCTGTTCTTACATAATCCAGCTTCGCTTCCTTTAAAACCGAAGTCTTTAAAAGTTTCATATTCATAGCCGCTTTTGGCAGTGCGATTGCCGCCGACGGGAACAGCAAATAGCCAAGAAAGCCAAACACATCCGATGTGTAGGACACGTAGCCGCCGGGTGTAAAGAGCCTCAGCCCCAAACCGAATACATAAGTGACCAGAATGCCGATAAAAAACGGCGGAACTGCCATTGTTACCTGATTTAAAATATCAAGCGTTTTTGAAAAAATACTATCCTCATACTTCGCCGCACGGAGGCCGAGAGGAATCGAAAATAGAATGATCAGCAAAAATGATAATATCGTCAGTGTGATCGTAATCGGCAGCTTTCCCGCAAGCATCGAACGCACGGAAATCCCGTACGAATAGGAGGTTCCCATATCTCCAAAGAAAAATGATTTTAACCATTCCGCGTATCGAATGAACAAAGGCCTGTTTAATCCAAGTTGCTCTCGCAGCGCCTCCACCTTTTGAGGTGTCGCACTCGTGCCGAGCATATGGACAGCCGGATCCCCCGGTATCACCTGAAAAGCAAGGAAAACGAGAAACGAGACAATCAGCACGGTCAGCAGCATCGTCCCAAATTTTTTCAACAGATAGTTCATCTTCCCGCCTCCCTTCTTTTCTAAACACCGTTACTTCATGTAAATCTTTGAAATATCCTGCACATAAAGCGGATAAAAGGTATAACCGTCAAACCTTTCATTCAGCACGACAAACTCTGCCATATCCTGAATATAGACGTTTGCGGCATCCTCCGCAAGGATCCGCTCCATTTCTTTATAAAACTCCGTCTGCTTTTCATCATCAACAGACGCGATAGCCTGCTCATACAGCGCATCATATTCCACATTCGAATAGTTCGTGAAGTTATTGCCCGCCGCAGACGTAAAACGCTCTAAAAGAGCCCTCGCCGTCATAGCCGAAGCATCCACGCCCACAACAGTCGATTCATAGTTTCTGTCGCTATAGACGTCGCTCAGCCACGAATTCCACTCGACAAGCCGGATCGTCGCACGGATGCCAGCCTCCTTAAGCTGCTCCACAAGCACCTGCGCCGTATCAATATGCGGCTGATAATTGGATGGCACGGTAATCGTCATATCAAATCCATCCGGATAACCGGCCTCTGCTAAAAGTTTTTTGGCTTTTTTTACATCGTGCGGATAGGTATCACTTAACTCTTCTATATAATACTTCTTAAATGCCGGAAACATACTGCTCCCGATTGGCGTACCTTTTCCGTCTGCCGTAAGGGCAAGCAGCTGCTCAACATCAACCGCATAACACATTGCCTGTCTGACCCTTGCATCCTCAAACGGCTTTACCGCATTATTTAAATACAGCGCCTGCACGAGGTTCATCGTCCCCTCCATCACATGGAAGCCTTCTCCTAGCTGGGATACCTGTGTCGTCGTCAGACGAGCATACATATCTATGGAGCCGCCCCTCAGATCCATTACAATCATATCCGCATTGGACTCTATCTTAAACGTAACATGCTCGATATGCGCCGGTTCTCCCCAATAGTCCGCAAACCGTTCCATCACGATATTCTCCTGCGGAGAACGGGAAACGTAGCGGTAAGGTCCTGTGCCTACGGGATCCGTATCCTGAGATAAGTTATCCTTAGGTATAATCGCTGCATTCGTCATCGCAAGATAAGCCGGAAAATCCGAATCGCCTTGGGATAATACAATCTCCACAACCTGCTCCGATACGATATTTACACTTTCAATTAATGAAAATGCCGCTATTAACGGTTCTTCTCCCGTCATACCGGCACTTTTTTCGATACTGTATTTTACATCCTCTGCCGTAACGGAATTTCCATTATGAAACTTGACGCCCTCTCTCAAGGTAAAGGTATAGGTTTTCCCATCCTCTGAAACGTCATACTTAGCTGCTACGGCCGGATTGATATTTCCATCTGAATCGGGCTTTAATAAGCCCTCAAATACATTGAATAATACCTCTTTCGTTCCTGCCGCAACTGATTTGTGTGGGTCAAGACTGTCTTCTAGATCTTGTGGTATTCCTACAATTATCTGCGAAGAATTACCGGACTTACCGCCTGTGCATCCGCTCAGTGCAATAGCCAGCGTCAGTAACACGCACACAGAAAGAATACCTCTCATTCTTTTCCTGTTCATGTGTTATCTCCTCTTCTTTCCTTATGAAATTTGTTTGTTACCTAATTGATCCTTAGAATCCATTAGTGGTAACTTCAACATTGTATAAAAAATCCAACTAAATTGCAACAATTTTATGCAACGTATGAAAAAAAATACAGTGCCGCCTTTTAAGCTGCACTGCATTCACTTTTATATTATTATTTATCAAGCACCTTTTTTAATTCGTCCATAAACGTGCTGATGTCCTTAAACTCCCTGTACACGGAAGCGAAACGCACATAGGCAACCGCCTCCAGATCCTTTAATTTATCCATGACAAGCTCGCCGATTACCGCACTTGGAATTTCCTTGTCCTCGTAATTAAATACTTCTGTTTCCACTTCATCCACAAGCTGACTGATCTGTGATGCGGACACAGGACGCTTATGGCATGCACGCAGCACACCTGCCTCTATCTTGGAACGGTCATAGGCCTCTCTGTTATTATCCTTCTTAATAACGATCAGCGGAATCGTCTCTATCTTCTCATAGGTCGTAAACCGCTTGTCGCATTCATCGCAGACACGACGGCGTCTGATGGAATTATTATCCTCCGCCGGACGGCTGTCGATAACGCGCGTGTTCTCATGGCCGCAAAATGGACACTTCATAAACCTTTATCCCCCTCATTTTTCATTAGTTGCACTACAAACCCATTATAGTCAAATTTTTGCATTATGTCAACTGGGATCTTTCAAGGTTTTCAGAAGTCCATTCAAAAGATTTTCTTAATCCGGCAGCTCTACAAGGATGATATCTGGACCGATCTGTTTCAATTGGCAGAACGGAATAATATATTCCTTTTTTTCACCAAACAAGTTCATAAAAAAACATCGTCTGGCGGGAACAATAACGCTTTTTAAGCATCCGTTGCACATATCGAGTTCCAGATCGTTAATATATCCAAGTTTTTTACAGGTTTTAATATTGACAACTTCTTTTTCTTCTAATTCAGAAAGACGCATAACGACAACTCCTTCATTATTTTCTGCTTATTTCAATATATGCAGTCGGCCGCCGTCTGTGTCAACTATTCGCATCAAAAAAAATTGTCCTGCTTCCATACTCCATCCTCATAACAGCTGTTCAGATAAGAAAGTACTTGCCCGTAACCTTCTTCGCTAAAATCAAATTTCGCCTCCATCATCTGCTCCTTATCCGTCTTTTCATAGCAAAATGGTTCGGGCCAAACATGTATGCAGAATTTCGTCCCTGTCTCCGTATCCTTTTTCTGGATACGATAGCGCATCCCTTTTAAGCTCCCCGTATATGCCTTTCCTTTTTTATAATGATGAAAGGAAAGAATCTGACTGCTATCAATCATTTGATCACTTCTTTACTGTTTATTTTTGCTACTGATAGTATACCACATCCGGCCTAAGCTGTCAGGTAGTTACGCATGAGACGCAGCGCATTTTTTTCAAGACGGCTCACCTGTGCCTGAGAAATCCCGATAAAATCTGCTACCTCCATCTGCGTCTTTCCTTCAAAAAAGCGCAGACGAATAATTTCATTTTCCCGCTTATTCAGACGTTTCATGGCCTCTGTCAATGACAACTCCTCGATCCAGTTTTCTTCCTTATTCTTTTTATCACTGATTTGATCCATGACATAGAGCGTGTCCCCGCCCTCGGTATAAACCGGTTCATATAAGCTCATAGGGCTTTGCAGCGCATCTAGGGCATAGACGACATCCTCCTTTGGCAATCCGATTTCCTCCGCAATTTCCATCATAGTCGGCTCCCTAAGATTCCTCCTTGTCAAGCCCTCCCTGGCATAAATCGCCTTGTAAGCCATATCCTTTAAGGAGCGGCTGACGCGGATCGAGTTATTGTCTCTTAGAAAACGCCGGATTTCGCCGATGATCATCGGAACGGCATAGGTGGAAAATTTTACATTTAAAGTAGAATCAAAATTATCGATGGCCTTAATCAATCCGATACAGCCAATTTGAAACAGATCGTCCACGTTTTCATTGCTGCTTGAAAAACGCTTAATGACGCTTAATACTAGTCTTAGATTTCCTTTGATAAACTCTTCTCTTGCCTCCAAGTCTCCCGCTTTAATACGCTCAAACAGGACTTCCTTTTCCTGATTCTTTAGTAGTGGCAGCTTTGCCGTATTGACACCGCAGATTTCTACTTTTCCCTGAGGCATTTTTGCTTCCTCCTCGTAAATGATTTTCTTTGGAACTATACATAAAATCATTTACGAATTGAAGCAAAAATATACATCAAAACAAGCTTAATCTTTACCTTACTTTTAAAAGAGCCTCATTAGCAAAACGTTCGATTGCAGCAAAGTCCCCGCTGTCCGGATGCAGCATCGCTTCATCAAAATTGCGCAGCAAACGCTTTGCACATTCCTGCTGGTAGTCGTCCGTCAGCAGCGCCTCGTACTTTTTGCGCACCTGAATCGGCATCTTCCCTTGGCAAAGAAAACAGCCCAAATATTGATTATCCTCAGGAATCCATACTTTTACCCTGTTTTCAATATCCTTAAAATAGTCGTCCTGATTGCCCATGCCGCACGTACCAAACAGCGCGACATACTTCCCCTGCAGGCTTGAAAGAAAATCAATTACCTCCATGCTACAGCTTCCTCTATCCGTCCAGAAACCGACAAAATAAATATCCGCCTGCTCCGCATCTGTACTCTCACACAACTCCTGTATTTCCTTCTCTTCCCATACAAGCCGCTCATAAAGCTCCTTGGCAAGCGCCCTTGTATTTCCTGTCTCACTTTTAAATATAATTTCACACTTCATCCTGAACCACCGCTCTTTCTAAATCGGGCAACAAATACTAGTTTTATAGTAATGCATGGTCAGTTTAAGTTCAAATGAAGTTTTCATAATATCTATAAATTTTATATAAAAAGACTGATTTCTTTTTTTAACCGTTTCATAATTTTCTTTTCAAGTCTTGATATATAGGATTGGGAAATGCCAAGCAGTGTCGCGACCTCTTTTTGCGTCATTTCCTCTCCTTCCGCCGATTCCAGACCAAAGCGCAGATTTACAATCATGCGTTCCCTGTCAGAAAGTGTGTCGATCGCTCTGACCAGCAGCTTCTTTTCCACTTCGCTTTCGATATCACGGTAGATAACATCCTCCTCTGTCCCGAGAATATCTGAAAGCAGCAGCTCATTTCCATCCCAATCCACGTTCAGCGGCTCATCAATCGATACTTCCAGCCTTGTCTTACTGTTTCTGCGCAAATACATCAATATTTCATTTTCAATACAGCGCGATGCATAGGTGGCCAGCTTGATATTTTTGTGGCTGTCAAACGTATTGATCGCCTTAATCAGACCGATGGAGCCGATCGATATCAAATCCTCCACACCGACACCGGTATTGTCAAATTTTTTAGCGATGTATACAACAAGGCGAAGATTATGCTCGATAAGCGTGTTCTTTGCTTCTCTGTCATATTCCGTTCCTAAATCATTGATCACTTCAATCTCTTCGCACGGCTCCAACGGCGGCGGCAGAACCTCCGCTCCGCCTATGTAGTGAATTTCCCCCTGTTCCCTTGGAAGCTGAAAGATCCCCGGTATCCTCGATACCATCTTAAACCTGAAATTTCCGGGCATTGCCAATCTGAAAATCATTACTACTCCTCCTCGCATTATCTAATGTCATTGTTCCTTCTCCTGTTGTTTTTTACATTCTGCAACTGTTTGATAACGTCTCAGCAAAACAAAAGCGGACTGAGAAGCATTTCGTATTCCTTTCCCGCACTTACCGGATCATTTGCAATTCCGATGATCGGTCTTAGCACCTCCCGTCTCTCATTTTCATATACAAGTTCCATCTTGTCTGCCGTAAAGCCATATAAAATACCATTTGCCGTCCCGACCGCCCTGTAAGGGATCAAAAGAAGCCCCTCCTTCGCCGGAAAAAGCCGACATGCAAAATTCTTGTCTAAAATACTGACTGGTTTCCCACTGATCGGCTCGCGCAGGCTGTTTCCCGTATCCAGAAGCCCTTTTACAGACAACGTCAGTTCCTTAAGCTGCAGCCGCACCTCATAAAGCTGTGCATGGATGCGACGTTTTTCCTTCAGCCGGCCTATAAAATACCGGATCAAACGATAAAAAAGGCCGGAAGCGACCATTGTATTGACGACACCGAGCGTTCCTGCCGTTCCAAAAAGGGGAACGACCAGCATCCATTCCAGAATGCCTCCAAATAAAAAGGAAAGCATCTGCATGATCACAAGCCGCCATAGCAGTACTCTCATGCCGCAAAAGGGAAACGCAAGCAGTGCGCCCAGAAAGCACAAGCCCGCCTGCAGAACAAGCAATCCGATTCCGTTTTCAAATCGTATGTAACAGATGGCGGCGCTGTTTAACGCCGCAAGAACGGCAGCGGATAACAGCATTCGAAAACGACTGTATTTGTTTTTCTGTATGAAGGCAGTCAGACAGAGCAGTAAAAAGTTCATCCAGAAGTTTAAATAGAACAGCACATCCCAATAGATCTCGTAATACACCGCTCACCTCCGGATAAAAAGTCTGCTTTATGCAATAGAGCGCTAAAAAATCTTTATTACACAAAAAATGCCATATGGCACAGAAGGCTTTGTACTTCTGTCCGTATGGCATTAGTATACAAGAACTCAATTAAAATATTTGTCAAATCATAGTCCGCATCAAACAATAACTCTCATTATTTTTTCAGGAAATCGGGAATCTTTATCGACTTCACTTCGACCTTGCTTTCAAGCGGAGACTGTGGTCGCTGAATCCCCTGTAACGGGGATACCTGTCGCTGTGTCGGCGCTGACGGCGTCGGGATCGGCTGCCCCTGTGTCGGTGTCGGCTGCTGCATCTGGTTCATTGGCTGCTGCATGTTCTGGTATCCGACATTCATCGGCTGCTGCCCATACATATCCTGCCTGCCCTGCATCTGCATATTGCCCTGCTGCATCTGCATATTGCCCTGCTGCATCTGGTTCATTCCGCTGTTCATGCTGTTATTCATACCATTGTTCATGCCGCCCTGCATCTGCATTCCTGTGCCTGCACCAGGGGATACCAGCTGCCTTCTCTGGTATGTAGAAGACTGTACATATCTTCCCATACCCGCCTGTGTCTGTCCGGCCGCATGAACCAAGCTTTCATCAAGCCCCGTCGCAATAACTGTCACCGTACACATATCCGGATCCTTATCATCGCACATCGCACCCATAATCAGGTTGACATCATCACCAGTCAGATCACGTACGAACGAAACGGCATCATCCGCATCAAGTAACGTAATTTCACCGGAAATATTAACGATCACATGGGACGCGCCCTGGATCGTCGTCTCAAGCAACGGACTGTTGACCGCCTGCTTTACTGCCTCAATCGCCTTATCATCGCCCTTGGCAACACCGATACCGATATGGGCGATACCCTTGTTTTCCATGACCGTACGCACATCGGCAAAGTCCAGATTGATCAGAGCAGGAACATTGATCAAGTCCGTAATACCCCGAACTGCCTGCTGCAATACCTCATCTGCCTTTTTCAAGGCATCCGGCATTGTCGTACGCCTGTCCACAATTTCAAGCAGCTTATCATTTGGTATAACGATAAGCGTGTCCACATTTTGTCTTAGCTTTTCAATACCGCCTTCGGCATTGGTCATACGAGTCTTCGCTTCAAAGCGAAATGGCTTTGTCACCACGCCGACCGTCAACGCGCCCTGTTCTTTTGCAATCTTCGCAATAACAGGCGCCGCTCCCGTACCGGTGCCGCCGCCCATACCACATGTCACAAATACCATATGGGCGCCCCTGATCGCGTTAGAAATATCATCCGAGCTTTCCTCCGCAGCCTTTTCCCCTATTTCCGGCTGCGCGCCTGCGCCCAAACCCTGTGTAAGCTTGTCTCCAATTTGAAGAAGTCTTGGTGATTTACAAAGCTGCAATGCCTGCTTGTCCGTATTGATCCCAAGGAATTCCACTCCTCCGATCCGCTCTTCTATCATTCTATTAACTGCGTTATTGCCGGCACCGCCTACCCCTACGACTAATATCTTTGCTGCTGCATCGACATCATTATTCTTAATTTCCAGCAAGGTTTACTCCTCCTTCAAA
>CAZMIX010000034.1:0-24025 GCA_964566545.1 uncultured Lachnospiraceae bacterium
CTGCTCTATGACGCCGACTCCCCGCTGCTGTGCGGTAAGCCGATAGAAAATGATTGGGTGACGGAACGGAAATTAAAATCCATAAAAAATACTTGCTTTTAGCAAATAAATGAGTTATCCTGATACCGAGGTGATTGGTAATGGGATTATATGAGGAAACGGATATCGACGAAATCAGGAGCTTTAACCGATATTATACGAACATTTTAGGACTGTTGGACAGGCATGTGCTCAACAGCCCGTATTCTTTGACGGAGGGGCGCATTTTGCTTGAAATTGCGCAGATGGGCGGCTGCACAGTCACTGCGCTGGCCGATGCATTTCATTTGAATATTGGCTATTTGAGCAGGACGCTTAGTGCTTTGCAAAGCCTCGGACTGATCGAGAAGCAAACGTCCGACACGGATAGCCGCTCTAAAATTTTGCGGCTGACGGACTGCGGGCTGGAACAGGCGGATTTTCTGAACCGGAAATCCGACGAGCAGATAGCCGGCATCATCGCGCCGCTTTCAAAGGAGCAGGGGACGGAGCTTGTGCATTGCATGAAACGGATCCGGGAGCTTCTTGCGCAGACGGCTTCAGGGGTGACTGCAGCACGCCGGAATGATTATGAAAACGTGAAAATCGTGGAGGGCAGTCCCTATATAGAGGAGATTAAGCTGCTGATCACGGAATACACGAAGTTTCTGAACCGGGATCTGGCGTTTCAGCATTTGCAGGGGGAATTGGCGGATCTGAAAATAAAGTATACAAAACCAAACGGAGAGCTGTTTGCCGCTGTGGTCGAAACGGGCGAGGTAGCTGGCTGCGTGGCATTCTATCGCCACAGCGACGTTCGATGTGAGATGAAGCGGCTTTATGTGAAGCCCGAATTTCGCAAAGCGAACCTCGGGCGGCGGCTGATCGAGGCCATTATTGGGGCGGCAAGGCAGGATGGCTATCAGGAAATGGTGCTCGATACGATCAGGCCGCTTAAGAGCGCGATTCATTTGTATCGGGAGTACGGATTTCAGGAAATTCCGGCCTACTATCATAACCCGATGGAGGACGTGGTCTATATGAAGCTGGATTTATGAAAGCCCGGTATTACCCCGGCACGTTGCCCCAATTGCGCACAAACAGCTCGTAATAGTAGCTTAAATGGTTAAGCCGTAGGATGGGGCGGTCGCGAAATCTCCTTGACGGTGGCGTTTTTCTGCGTTACGATTCTTATAGATGCGTTGATACCGGCTATTATTGAGTACAAAAATATGAAACACGGGTGCGGTGTCTGCTGTAAGAAGGAGGAGCTACATGATCAGACATATTGTAATGTGGAAATTTAAGGAAGGTACACAAAAGGAGATGCAGGAATTTTTAGACGGACTGATGGCGCTTAAGGGCCAGATCGAGGTGATCCGCCGCATGGAGACAGGCTTCAGCGTGAATAATGAAAACAGCTATGATGCCGTGCTCGTTTGTGATTTTGATTCGATGGAGCATTTAAAGAGCTACCAGAACGATCCGAGACATTTGAAGGTCGCGGCTCTCTGCAAGGAAATCCGCATATCCAGAGCCGACGTCGATTACGAAATAGAAGGCTAACTTATGACAATTATAATTTGAAAAGTTGACAAATATCAGGTTGCAAACAAATTAAGACTGCATTAAAATTTAGATAGTTTCCCGCGCAGTATGGCCGGAGAACTATCTAATTTTATATGGAGGTTACGCCGGATGGGAGAACGATTCAAAAAACATAAAGCTTTATTTGCCGCTTTGTATGCAGTTTTGCTGCTTGCGCTGTGGTATGGCTTTCAAAATGTAAAAAAGAGCGCGGCAGATAATATGACCGGCATAGGAACGCAAACGGTGGAAAGCATGGAGGCCGTTGCGGCCGATGAAAAGGGCAATGCGGACAGTGAGGAATCTGACGGGGCGGAGGAAGCGGCCGTTGCCGGTGCCGCGGATGCAAAAGACGACGGTACCGTAAACGGGATGTCCAGAAAGGCATACGGAGGCTATCTGGACGCAAAGGTGAAGTTTACCGGAAATGACGGGATCGAATTTGGCATCGGCGATACGGTGCAAAAAGAACTTTGGACACAGACGACAATCTATGCCAATAATATTCCGGGGGCGTTTGTCATTGACGTCTGCCTGCCGGACGACTATGACGAGAGTATTTCCTATCCGGTCGTGTATTTGACAGACTGCTACTGGCGGCGGGAAAATTATGGGGAGATCAAGGAATTATACGAGTCGGGGAAAACGAAGGAGTTCATTTTGATCGGGATCGGGTATCCCGATAATTACGATTTTGACACGATCAGAGGCCGCGACCTTCTCAATGATCCGGACAGCTTCCTTTCCCTGATCGTCAACGGAGTTCTGCCCTATGCGGAAAGCAATTATAACATTGACACATCGGACAGGACGTTCTGCGGCGCGTCCTACGGCGGTTACTTTATGGTATACAGCCTGTTCCAGAGCGACGGCATCACAAAGGATGTCTTTCAGAATTATGTGCTCGCCAGTCCGACCTTTTATGCGAGGAGCTATGGGCAGTATCTGGCGGATTACGAGGATGCTTACTGGAATCGGGATAATACCGTCCTTAAAGCGAATGTCTACATGACTGTGGGGGCCGATGAGGAAACTTATTTTGTCCGCCCGTTCAAAAACTTTATCAAGCGGCTGGAAAAGCGGAATTATGGCGGCCTGAATGTGGTTTCAAAGGTCTATGAGGGAAAGGAGCACTATACGGTCTGGGTGCCAACGCTGCTGGAGGGACTTACGCTGTATCTTTCGAAATAATAAAAATATTCAAAAAATTACATGACGGGCAAAAACAAAAGAAAAATAACCAGGGAGGGAAGAGGCGGATTTTAACTATACAAAATCGGATTAATTGTGATATACTCATAGGCAAGCGCAAATAGACAGGGGAGGCTGTCTATTTGTGTTATATTTACGAAGGAAATTGGAGAAATCATGCGATGAGCAGACGAAAAAGAATGGCGAAAAAGGCGCTCAAAGCGGCTTTTCCTTATACAATCCCGATTTTTGCGGGCTTTTGGTTTTTAGGACTGACATACGGTATTTATATGCATGCGTCGGGTTTCAGTTTTTTATATCCGATGTTTATGAGCGTACTGATTTTTGGCGGTTCCCTGGAATTTGTCGCGGTGAACCTGCTTTTGGGCGCGTTTAATCCGTTACAGGCGTTCACGATGGCGCTGATGATTCAGGCGCGCCATCTGTTTTACGGAATTTCCATGCTCGATAAATTTAAGTATACGGGCTGGAAAAAACCTTATTTGATTTTCGGCATGTGCGACGAGAGCTTTTCGATTAATTATACGGCAAAAATACCCGAGGGCGTTGATCAGGGCTGGTTTATGTTCTGGGTGACGGTGCTTAACCATTTTTATTGGTTTTTTGGCTCGACGCTGGGCGGCTTATTAGGCCAGTTTTTAAAATTCAACACGGAAGGCCTGGAATTTGTCATGACGGCGATGTTTACCGTGATTTTCCTCGAACAGTGGCTGAAGGAGAAAAAGCATTTTACAGCGCTGATCGGGCTTGGTTGTGCGCTGCTCTGCCTGATTTTGTTCGATTCGGACGACTTTATGATTCCGACGATGGTCGCGATACTCGGATTTCTGACTGTTTGCAGGAAACCGATTGAAAAGGCAGGTGGGCTGGCATGACAACGATGACATTGACGCAGCAGATCATTACGATTGCGGTCTGCATTTTAGGGACGATGTTGACTCGGTTTCTCCCGTTTTTCATTTTTTCAGAAAGAAAGCCGGCGCCGCAATATATCCAATATCTCGGAAAGGCGCTGCCCGCCGCGATTTTTGGTATGCTGATCGTTTATTGCCTAAAGGATGTCAGCGTATTGACAGGCACACATGCCGTTCCGGAGCTGATTTCGATCGCGGTCGTCGTCGGGCTGCATTTTTGGAGAAGGCAGATGCTTTTATCTATCGCCGGTGGGACTGTTTGCTATATGCTGCTGATACAATTTTTATTTTAACCAAAACAGGAAAGGGGTATTCGATGGAAAACGCAATCGAAATAAAGGGACTCAATAAAAAATATCGGGATTTCTCGCTTAAGGACATTCATTTTTGTCTGCCGGAAGGGAGCATTTTAGGGCTTGTCGGAGAAAACGGCGCAGGGAAAAGTACGACGATCAATCTGATCATGGACGCGATTTCCCGTGACAGCGGTACGATTACCGTGCTTGGGACCGATAATCAGTCGAAGGACTTTTTACGGGTAAAGGAGGACATCGGCGTCGTTCTGGATGAAGCCTATTTCCCGTCGGTCATTTCCGCGGCAAATGTTAATTCCATTATGAAATACACCTATCAAAATTGGAATGAGCAGGAATATTTCTCCTATCTTAGAAAATTTGAATTGCCCGAAAAAAAGATGTTCAAGGAATATTCCAGGGGAATGAAAATGAAGCTTGCAATTGCAGTGGCATTATCCCATGGCTCACGGCTCTTGGTGTTGGATGAGGCAACAAGCGGTCTGGATCCGATTGTGCGGGAAGAAATTCTGGATATTTTTAAGAAGTTTGCCGCAAAGGAGGGTCATTCGATCTTACTATCCTCCCACATTGTCAGCGATTTGGAAAAGCTTTGTGACTACATTGCTTTTATCCACAAGGGAAGACTGCTGTTTTGCGAGAAAAAGGAAAAGCTGCTTAAGGATTACGCATTGTCGGAGCATGCGACGCTGGAAGATATCATTTTATTTATGGCAAGGAAAGGAGTTGCGCATGAAGGCGTTATTAATTAAGGACTTCTACATGTTGATCAAGCAAATGAAGATTTTTATCATCGTGATTTTGGTGCTCGCCATTATGCCGGGAACCTCTGTGGCCGCATTTGCGATTGTTTATTCTGCGATGATCCCGATGACCGCTATTGCGTATGATGAAGGCTGCAAATGGGATCGGTTTGCGGCGATGATGCCCTACACTGTCAAAAATCTTGTGCTTGAAAAATATATATTTGGGTATCTCATGGTCACTTTTGCAGCAATCATTTCAGCGCTGTCGAAGCTGATCACAGGGCTTGTGACCGGATCGGGGTTTGATGTTCAGAATCTCGTGGTCATCGCGGTGGTGGTCTGTATTGCATTGACTATGCAGGCACTAAATCTTCCTTTTGTTTATAAATTCGGCGTGGAAAAGGGACGCTTTGTGTATCTGGCGTTTTTCGTTCTTGTATTTGCGGTTCTCGGATTGTTTGAAATAAATATAGAACCTGATTTCAGTACGCTTCCAAATATTCAGATCAGTATTTTGTTTTTGGCCATAGCTCTTTTGGCAGTGACAGTCATTTGTAATGTTGGATCGATTCTGTTGTCAGTACGGTTTTATGCAAAGAAGAGCCATCAATAACATACTCCGGGGAGGAAATAACGTTTGAATGCAGTAACGATTTTATTATTGGCAATGGGTCTTTCGATGGATGCTTTTGCGGTGGCCATTTGCAAGGGGCTTGCGATGCAGCGAATTACGGTAAAAAAGAGTCTGATCGTCGGCATGTGGTTCGGTGTTTTTCAGGCACTGATGCCGTTCTTCGGCTATCTGCTTGGCACTCAGTTTGAGCGGTTTATCGTGACCGTTGCGCCGTGGGTCGCATTCGCTCTGCTTAGCTTAATCGGTGTGATGATGATCAGGGAAGCCCTGAGCGGAAATGAAGAATGTGACTGTGAGTGTGCTCCGCAAGGAGATGAGAGCACCTTGCTGTGCATAAAGCAGATGTTTATGCTGGCCGTAGCAACGAGTATTGATGCGATGGCGGTGGGTGTAACGTTTGCGTGTGTACCTGTCGCTATTTTGAAGGATGCCTCTCAGCTGGATAATACGCTGTTAGCCTGTACAACGATCGGTGTGATTACATGCATGATTTCGATGCTTGGGGTAAAGATCGGGAATGTGTTTGGCACAAAATATAAAAAGCGTGCGGAGCTTTCGGGTGGAGTTCTGCTTACCCTACTGGGGATCAAGACTTTGATCGAGGGGCTGCTTGGTTAGTTTACAGCGAGACGGCTGCCGGAACGCGAAAGGAAATAAGTAATGCATGAGGTCATGGCGAAGGGAATCTTGTCTGCACAAAACGGGATGAACGTCTATCGAGGTTGTCAGCACGGCTGCATTTACTGCGATGCCAGAAGCGCCTGCTATCAGATGCGGCATGCCTTTGAGGATATCGAGGTCAAGAAAAACGCCCCGGAGCTGCTGGAGGACGCACTGAGACGGAAAAGAAAAAAATGTATGATTTCCACAGGTGCGATGTCGGATCCGTATATACCTCTTGAAATGGATCTTTGCATAACGAGAAAATGTCTGGAAATGATCGACCATTATGGGTTTGGCACAGCAATTCAAACAAAATCAAACCGGATCATGCGCGATATGGATTTGCTCAAAAGCATTCATCAGAAGTCCAAGTGTGTCGTCGAAATGACGCTGACGACTTATTCGGAAGAGCTGTGTAAGATCGTGGAGCCGCATGTCTGTACAACAAAGGAGCGGTTTGAGGTGTTAAAGGCTATGCAGGCAGAAGGTATTCCTACGGTCGTGTGGCTGAGCCCGATTTTACCATATATCAATGATACGATGGAAAACATGGAAGGAATTCTGGATTACTGTGTGAAGGCAGGTGTCAAGGCGATTATCTGCTTTGGGATTGGTCTGACGCTGCGCGAGGGTGACAGAGAGTACTATTATGCGAAGCTGGACAGGCACTTTCCGGGGCTGAAAGAGAGATATATTCAAAACTATGGAAATGCTTATGAACTGAATTGCTCCGATGGTGCGGCGTTGATGCGGCGCGTGAAGGAAACCTGCCGGGAGCATGGGATCTTGCTCGGAGTGGAAAATGTCTTTTCTTATCTACATACCTATGAGGAGAAGGGTTATGAACAGATGTCTCTGTTCTGATTTTGATAGGAGCATCATGGCTCTTTAGATCCAACCACCGTCCAATTGGATAACCTGTCCGGTAAGATAGGAATTTCCTGTGCAGAGCTGTAAGACAAGTGCGGCGGCGTCCTCTGGTGTGCCCATACGGTCAGCCGGTATTTCGGAGACAATCCCGATGATCTCATCCTCTGAAAAATGTCGGTTCATATCAGTGTCCATCATGCCGCAGGCGATCGCATTGACCTGAATGTTGCTTGGCGCAAGCTCCTTAGCGAGCGCCCGTGTGAAAGCATTCAGCCCACCCTTAGAGGCGGAATAGGCGACCTCCATTGAAGCGCCGCAGCTTCCCCATACGGAAGAAATATTAATGATCTTGCCTGTTTTTTTCTGAAGCATGAGAGGGATCGCCAGCTTGGAGCAGTAAAAAGCGGCGTTTAAGTTTGTACCGATGATGTCATTCCAGCTTTCGGCAGGCATTTCAGAAAGCAGTCCGATATAGGAGATGCCCGCATTGTTTACAAGGACGTCAAGCTCTCTAATTTCTTCAAACAGCCGCACGATGGCTTCGTAATCAGAAAGATCGCCAATAAAAGTCTGACAGGAGATCCTGCAGTCTTTTTTTAATTTCTCTGCAAGCGTAGTCAGCTCCAAAGCGGAATGCTTGCAGGTAAGTATCAAATCATAGCCTTCCATGGCAAATGCTTTTGCGATGGCTTTTCCGATGCCGCGTGATGCGCCGGTAATCAGGGCAGTCTTTTTTTTCATGCCGCACCTCCAAAAATTTTATAGGAATCTCCTATGGAGTTCCTGTTTTGCAACTATTAATCATAAAAGAGTACGAGATTAGTATACTATTATATATAGAAAGAATGCAATACAAAACGATAGGAGAAAACAGGAGAAGCAATTGAAATAACAGAGAATTAATGGTAGACTGAATTCATATAAGCTATTTTGCAGCGAACGGCGGCTTATACTTTAAAAACGGAAAAACAGGAGGAAAAGAAAATGAGTAAATTATATGATGTGATCATTGTTGGTTCCGGTCCGGCGGGGATGACGGCGGCAATTTATGCAAAAAGAGCGGAATTAAAAACATTACTGATAGAGAAAAACTATATGGGTGGGGGGCAGGTGCTGAACACATATGAGGTGGATAACTTTCCGGGATTTCCGGGAATCAATGGATTTGACCTTGGGATGAAGTTTTCGGATCATGTTGATAAAATGGGTGTAGAACGCCTTGAGACAGAGGTTTTGAGCATGGATCTCTCAGGTGCCATTAAAAAAATTGAGACAGAAAAAGGTTTTTTTGAAACAAAGACGGTTATTTTGACGAGCGGCAATTCCCCACGTAAACTCGCCGTGCCGGGCGAGGAACAGTTTGCTGGAATGGGCGTATCTTACTGCGCCACATGTGACGGTGCATTTTTTAAAAATAAAGTGACGGTTGTGGCAGGCGGCGGAGATGTGGCCGTGGAGGATGCGATATTTTTAGCACGCGGTTGTACGAAAGTCTATCTGGTACATCGGCGGGATGAGCTTCGTGCTGCAAAGATCTTGCAGAAATCCTTGTTTGAGACGCCGAATATCGAAGTAATCTGGGATAGCGTAGTGAAGGAGATCCGGGGAGGAAATCAGGTAGAGGAAATCGTCATTAAAAATATGAAAGACCAGACCGAGCGGATTATTAAGACGGATGGAATTTTTGTTGCGGTCGGAAACGAACCGAACGCTTCCTATATTAATATGGTAGAAACAGATAAGAGCGGCTACGTGACGGCAGCCGAGGACTGTAAAACAAGCGTGCCCGGCGTATTTGCGGCAGGCGATATCAGAAGCAAGCGCCTGCGCCAGATCACGACAGCCGTTGGAGACGGCGCGAATGCCGTTATGTCTGTTCAGGATTATCTGATTAATGTGGTATAAATTTACAGGCTATTTTACTTGCCATTTTCCGATATATTTGGTTGACAAACATAAGGCGGTATGCTATATTTTATTACAGATGTAACAAATTTGTAATAAATGTAGTTGCGTTCAGGGTATAAATATTTGGAGGTCAATTAATGAGGAAAGGTGTAACGAAGGTTGCAGCATGCTGTATAGTAAGTGCATTGGCGATGACGAGCTTTCCGGCTGTCTCGGCGGATGCTTCTTCCTACATTTCTTCCGTTTTTCCGGCAGCAGGGGGAGCGTTGGCAACGGGGGAAGGCATCTCAGTACGGGATATTAAGGCGGCGATTGCAAGAAGTGCGGCAAAGCAAACAGCGGTGGCAACTCATTCAGTGATCACGAGCGGTACAAGCGGTGCTTCGCTCCAGATTGGAGCAAGCTCTGTTGTAAATATACCAGAAAAAGCGGAAACACCAGCTT
This sequence comes from uncultured Lachnospiraceae bacterium, assembly GCA_964566545.1. GTDB lineage: Bacteria > Bacillota > Clostridia > Lachnospirales > Lachnospiraceae > JAEYFP01. The sequence continues at coordinate 9,311 of CAZMIX010000034.1, forward strand.
CCAAGGCTGTCACTGAGGCAGCTACGGTAAACGGCACATCTGTAGTGGGCAGTGCATCGGAGGCAGCTCCGATTGCGGTTACAACAAATGTGGAAGCTGCAACAGCAGCGTCCGCGCCAGCGGCAGTAATGGGTTCCGTTTCTGAGAATAGCACTGAGGGAACAGCTACGGATTCGAGTATTTCAAAAAATGAAATTGACCCGAGTGTGCCCCCTTCGATCGAAATAAAGCCCGAAGCGGCGGATGTGGCGGAAGGCGAAGAGGATTTATCAGGCACGATCATTGCGCAGGTCAGCAATTATGTTAATGTAAGAGCGACTGCCAGCGAAGAAGGCGAAGTTGTTGGTAAGCTTTATAACAATTCTGCCGGTGAATGGCTTGGTAAGGAAGGCGATTGGTATAAAATCAAGTCCGGCAACGTAGTCGGCTATGTAAAGGGCGAATACGTGGTTACAGGACAGGCTGCCATTGAATTGGCGGCGAAGGTAGGACATAGAGTTGCTGTTGTTAATACGACGACATTGAAGGTTCGTGAAGAGCCGAGTACCGAGGCCGCAGTATTGGGTCTTGTACCGAACAAAGATCGGCTGACAGTACTTGCGGAGACCGATGAATGGGTAAAGGTATCCATCGAGGAAGGTGATGGATATGTTTCCAAGGAATTTATTTCTGTTTCGACGGAATTTGTACAGGCTGAGTCCAAGGCAGAAGAGGAAGCACGTTTAAAGAAGGAAGATGACGACAGAAAGAAAGCCAATGCAGCGGCTGCACAGGCACAGAAGAAGAACAGCAGCACTTCATCCTCATCGGGTAAGACATCCTCTTATTCCGTATCAGGAAGCGGCACAGGGTCATCAGTTGCAGGTTATGCGCTACAGTTTGTCGGCAATCCGTATGTATACGGCGGAACGAGCTTGACGAATGGAACGGACTGTTCCGGCTTTACGATGAGTGTTTATAGAAACTTCGGCGTATCTCTGCCACACTCTTCGGGCGCACAGAGAGGAATAGGATACGATGTAGGCGGAATTCAGAACGCACAGCCGGGTGACCTCGTATGTTACTCAGGCCATGTAGGACTCTATATCGGCAATGGTCAGATTGTACATGCAAGTACAGCCGCAACCGGTATTAAGATTTCCAACGCAAGCTACCGCCAGATCCTTGCAGTAAGAAGAATATTCTAAAACTAAGCAGTTAACTGCGAAGACATAAAATAAACGACGCCTCGAATACTTGCATTCAGAGCGTCGTTTATTTTATGTCTTCATAGGAATGCAAAATAGACCGAGGACGGCTTTACCGTTCGAGGTGTTTTCTATTTAGCATTCGCAGATAACCGCGTTGTCTCATGGATATCTGCATGGCATTATGTTTTTTTCTGCTTTAAAGAGCTGCCATATGTTTCAATAAAAACTCCCATTTTTCCCTTGACAAATTGTCCATTAGGCATCATGCACAAAACCAAAAAAAAACTCATAAAAACTCGAAAAATAGATGTCGAATCGAGAAAAGATATCCACAAATTTAAAAACGGAATAGAGCGAAAAATAGACTTATACACGAAGTTGTACACATTATCCACATAAAAGTAATAAAAAATAGAAATTATTTTGAACAAATGTTTTGGCGAAAAATAATAAAAAGCATAATATGTAAAAAAACAAAGAAAAAACCATTGACAAATGCCGTCAAAATATGCTACTGGTTCTTATTGTTTATACAACGTCTGCCGCCGGAAGTATTTATACAATCCGTACGGAACTCTGTGTAATATAATTGCAAATAAGTTGGGAAATGTGGTATACTATATTCACATAAATAAATACGCAGATCGGATGGGTCTTTATCGGGCAAGCGTAGGAACGAAAGGAGTGACTGGCATGAAGTTTATTATTGTCGGTAAGAATATCGATGTAACGGAAGGGCTTAGAAGCGCTGTAGAAGATAAAATAGGAAAGCTGGAACGTTACTTCACACCGGATACGGAAATTCATGTAACGTTAAGTGTAGAGAAGGACAGACAGAAGATAGAGGTGACGATTCCTGTAAAGGGCAGCATCATTCGTTCGGAGCAGGTCAGCAACGACATGTATGTATCAATTGACCTTGTCGAAGAGATCATTGAGAGGCAGCTTAAAAAATATAAGAACAAGCTTGTGGGCAGCAAGCACGGTTCCGGTAATTTCAAACAGGAATTCATTGAAAGAGAGTATCAGGACGATGATGAGATTAGGATCGTTCGCTCTAAGAAGTTTGATATTAAGCCAATGTATCCGGAGGATGCTTGTGTGCAGATGGAACTTTTGGGACACGGTTTCTTCGTATTTTGCAACGCGGAGACGGATCAGGTTAACGTCGTGTATAAGAGAAAAGGGAATACTTACGGTTTGATTGAGCCGGAATTATAACAATGACAGAAGGACATGCTCCTGTGCCGATGCTGGCATGGGGGCATTTTTGAGCTGATAGCTCAAAAATGCAAATGCGCACTCGCACATAAGGAATAGGGCAGCATTGCTGCCTGTGCTCGGCACCCAGAAAATTCGGAGGAATTTTCTGATATGTGCCAATTTATGGGGTCCCTGATAGCTTAAAAATGCCCACTCGCATCTAAGGAAAGGACTGCAAGCTATGAAAAACAAAAAAAGTATTATGGACTGTGAGACGGTTGCGCTTGATGAGGAGAAGTGCGCGCTTGTCATTATTGACCAGACAAAGCTGCCTTATGAGACCGCGATGCTTACGCTTACGGAGCTTAAGGACATCTGGAATGCCATTTATCTGCTTCAGGTAAGGGGCGCGCCGGCAATCGGTGTCGCGGCGGCGATTGGAATTTATCTGGAAGCGGAGAAAATCCAGACCGAGGAGTATGAGGGTTTTTACAGGCAGTTCAAAGAGGCAAAGAACTATCTAGATACGGCGCGCCCGACTGCCGTAAACCTTTCATGGGCGCTGAATCGGATGGAACAGGTCTGTATTCGGAATCGGGAAAAGCCTGTTGTGCAGATCAAAGAAGCGCTTCATCAGGAGGCGCTTGAGATCAAGCGGGAGGATACGTGGGTTTGCAAAATGATCGGGGAGTACGGACTCTCTCTTGTGAAGCCGGGGGATGGACTGCTGACACACTGCAACGCGGGCCAACTTGCTACGACTAAATATGGAACGGCGACCGCACCGATGTATCTCGGACAGGAGCGTGGTTATCATTTTAAAATTTTTGCGGACGAGACAAGACCGCTTTTGCAGGGAGCCAGACTGACCGCCTATGAATTGCAGGAGTCTGGCCTTGATGTGACGTTGATCTGTGATAATATGTCCGCTGCCGTCATGAAGAACGGTTGGGTGAACGCAGTGTTCGTAGGCTGTGACCGCGTGGCGGCAAACGGAGATACGGCCAATAAGATCGGTACTTCGGTCGTGGCCGCCGTCGCAAAGTATTATCATATCCCGGTCTATGTATGCGCGCCCACGTCTACGATCGATTTGAGCCTTGCGGACGGCAGCTTGATCCCGATCGAGCAGCGCCCGACTGAGGAGGTTACGGAAATGTGGTATGAAAATCGCATGGCGCCCGAGGGCGTCAAGGTATTCAATCCAAGCTTCGATGTAACGGATCATGAGTTGATTTCGGCCATTATCACAGAATATGGAATCGCGCGTGCGCCATATGAGGAATCATTCCGAAAAATCTTTGAGAATAAGGAAGGCCAAAATAAGGAAGCACAGATTTTGTAGAATCTGCAGATATAGTTGTTGCAAATGCACATCTGCTGTGATAAAATTATTGGTGGCAACAATGACAAAAAAATAACAATCACTGTAAAGCCCCATTTTATGGGATTTCAAACAATTTCATGGAGGTATGAATATGTCTAAAAAAGTAGTATTGGCAGGTGCCTGCCGTACCGCGATTGGTACTATGGGCGGCGCATTGAGCAAGACACCGGCTGCTGAGCTTGGTGCAATTGTAATCAAAGAAGCGTTAAATAGAGCAGGAGTTGCACCGGAAGCAGTTGATCAGGTATATATGGGCTGTGTGATCCAGGCAGGCCTTGGTCAGAACGTAGCACGTCAGGCTTCCATCAAAGCAGGACTTCCGAATGAGGTTCCGGCAGTTACAATGAATGTTGTATGCGGCTCCGGCCTTAACTGCGTAAATCAGGCAGCACAGATGATCATGGCAGGTGATGCCGACATCGTTGTGGCAGGCGGCATGGAAAATATGTCCTTAGCTCCGTATGCGGTTTTGCAGGCTCGTTTTGGATATAGAATGAATAACGGTACGCTGGTAGATACGATGGTAAACGATGCATTATGGGATGCCTTCAATAATTACCATATGATCACGACAGCGGACAATATTTGCAATGAATGGAGCCTAACACGCGAAGAGCTCGACGAGTTTGCGCTTGCAAGCCAGCAGAAGGCTTGTGCGGCACAGGAAAACGGCGCATTTGAAAAGGAAATTGTTCCGGTACCCGTAAAGGTTAAGAAGGAAACGGTACTGTTTGCGAAGGATGAAGGACCTCGTTCCGGTTCTACTATAGAAGGACTTGCAAAACTGCGCGCGATCAATCCGGATGGCTTCGTTACGGCGGGCAATGCTTCCGGTATCAACGACGGCGCGGCGGCGATCGTTGTGATGAGCGAGGAAAAGGCAAAGGAGCTTGGCGTAAAGCCGATGGCGACATTCGTAGCAGGCGCACTTGCAGGTGTCAGACCGGAGGTCATGGGCATCGGACCTGTTGCAGCCACACAGAAGGTTTGCGCGAAGGTAGGTATGAAGGTAGAGGATTTTGATTTGATCGAAGCAAACGAAGCATTTGCGGCACAGTCCGTAGCGGTAGGCAAGGATCTTGGCTTTGATTTGAGCAAGCTGAATGTCAACGGCGGCGCTATCGCTCTTGGACATCCGGTAGGCGCATCGGGCTGCCGTATTCTCGTCACTCTGCTTCATGCGATGGAAGCGCGCGATGCGAAGAAGGGTCTTGCGACACTTTGTATCGGCGGCGGCATGGGCTGCGCGACAATTGTAGAAAGAGATTAACCTGCTGTTTTGCGAAACAACAGATAAATCATAAAAAAGGAGAAAACGCATGGAATTTATATTGTATGAGCAGAAAGGTGCGGTAGGAATTATTACTATCAGCCGTGAGAAAGCGCTGAACGCATTAAATTCAACGGTTCTTGAGGAACTGGATCAGACGCTTGATGCGGTCGATTTGAATGAAGTGAGATGTTTGATTTTGACAGGCGCAGGACAGAAGTCCTTCGTGGCCGGCGCGGATATCGGTGAGATGAGCACGCTGACAAAGGCCGAGGGAGAAGCATTCGGCAAGAAGGGTAATGATGTGTTTCGCAAGCTGGAAACATTTCCGATTCCGGTCATCGCGGCAATCAATGGATTTGCGCTCGGCGGTGGTTGTGAGATTTCCATGAGCTGTGATATTAGGATCTGTTCTGATAATGCCATATTCGGGCAGCCGGAGGTGGGTCTTGGAATTACGCCGGGCTTTGGCGGCACGCAGAGACTTGCCCGCATCGCAGGTGTAGGCATGGCGAAGCAGATGATTTATACGGCACGCAACATTAAGGCTGATGAAGCGTACAGAATCGGCCTTGTCAATGCGGTATACACGCAGGAAGAATTATTGCCTGCAGCGGAAAAAATGGCGGCGGGTATCGCAAAGAATGCTCCGATCGCTGTTCGCAACAGCAAGAAGGCGATCAATGACGGACTTCAGGTAGATATGGATGCCGCAATCGTAATCGAAGAGAAGCAGTTTGGCGACTGTTTTGAGACGTCGGACCAGAGATACGGAATGGAATTTTTTCTCGATAAAAACAAGGAAAAAGTAAAGGAAGCTTTTAAGAACTGCTAAAAAATAATGGCGGCGGCAGAAATGCCGCCGACTATCATGAGTAAAATAAGTCTAAGGAGGACAACAGAATGAAGGTTGGAGTTATTGGAGCGGGAACGATGGGTTCCGGTATTGCACAGGCATTTGTTATGACAGAGGGTTATGAAGTATGTCTTTGTGACATTAAGACAGAATATGCGGAAGGCGGAAAGGCCAAAATCCAGAAGAATATGAATTTCCTTGTAAGCAAGGAAAAGATCGCGCAGGAAAAAGCGGATGAAATCATGAACAAGATCACAACCGGCTTAAATGATATCTGCGCGGACTGCGATTTGATTATCGAGGTTGCTCTTGAGAAGCTCGAAATTAAGCAGAGCATTTTCAAGGAACTGATGGGAATCGTAAAGAAGGACTGCATGTTTGCATCCAACACATCTTCCCTCTCGATCACAAAAATCGGCGAAGGGCTGGACAGGCCGATGATCGGTATGCATTTCTTTAATCCTGCCGACAGAATGAAGCTTGTCGAGGTAATCAAGGGCGAGAACACGCCGCAGGAAATGGTAGATAGGATTAAGGAGATTTCCGTTGAAATCGGCAAGACTCCGGTAGAAGTAAAGGAAGCTCCGGGCTTTGTCGTAAACCGGATTCTCATTCCGATGATCAATGAAGCGATCGGCGTATTTGCCGCAGGGACGGCATCCGCAGAGGATATCGATATTGCGATGCAGCTTGGCGCATCTCACCCGATGGGACCTCTTCACTTGGGAGATCTGGTAGGTCTTGATATCTGTCTTGCGATCATGGAAGTGCTCTACACGGAGACAAAGGATGAGAAGTATGCTCCGCAGCCTCTTTTAAAGCAGATGGTAGAGGAGAAGAAGCTTGGCAGAAAGACAGGGATCGGCTTCTTTGACTATTCTAAATAAGCGGTATCGCGCTTTAACAGACATCTAACAATAAAACATATAAATTGATATGGAGGAATTAAATCATGGATTTTGCATTAAGTAAAGAACATGAAATGGCCAGAACTCTTTTCAGGGATTTTGCCCAGAAGGAAGTAAAGCCGTTGGCTCAGGAAGTGGATGAGACAGAAGTGTTCCCGAGAGGAACCGTTGAAAAAATGGCTAAGGCAGGATTTCTTGGAATTCCTGTGCCGAAGGAATACGGCGGACAGGGCTGTGATCCTTTGGCATATGCGATGTGCGTGGAGGAGCTTTCCAAGGTTTGCGGCACAACAGGCGTTATTGTATCCGCCCACACGTCACTTTGCTGCGATCCGATCATGACCTACGGAACACAAGAGCAGAAGCAGAAATATTTGCCGCCTCTTGCAAAGGGCGAGAAAATCGGTGCTTTCGGTTTGACAGAGCCGGGTGCGGGAACAGACGCACAGGGACAGCAGACAAAGGCTGTACTTGACGGCGAAGAGTGGATCCTGAATGGTTCCAAAATTTTCATCACAAACGGTAAGGAGGCAGATGTTTATGTTATTTTTGCCGTAACGGGAACAGTTGAAAAACGCGGCAAGCTTATTAAAGATATCTCCGCTTTTATTGTAGAAAAAGGCACACCCGGCTTTACCTTTGGCACGAAGGAGAAGAAGATGGGTATCCGCGGTTCTTCTACGTATGAACTCATTTTTACGGACTGCAGAATTCCGAAGGAAAATATCCTCGGAAAAGAAGGAAAGGGCTTTGGCATTGCGATGCATACGCTGGATGGTGGACGTATCGGTATTGCGGCACAGGCACTTGGACTTGCTGAGGGAGCTCTTGAAAGCACGATTGCATATGTAAAGGAAAGAAAGCAGTTTGGCAGGCCGATTGGCGCATTCCAGAATACGCAGTTCCAGATCGCGGATATGGCGACAAAGGTGCAGGCTGCGCAGCTTCTTGTATACAAAGCGGCAATGGCGAAGGCTACACAGAAGTCCTACTCTCTTGAAGCGGCGATGGCAAAGCTTTATGCGGCAGAGGTTGCGATGGAAGTGACGACAAAGGCTGTTCAGCTTCACGGCGGTTACGGCTACACGAGAGAGTACGATGTAGAGCGTATGATGCGCGACGCAAAGATTACGGAAATCTACGAAGGCACGAGCGAAGTGCAGAGAATGGTTATTTCAGCGAATATCATGTAGGTTCGGATCTACATTTGAAATGACAAACCAAACTATAAAAGGAGAGATTATACAATGAAAATTGTTGTTTGTATTAAACAGGTACCCGATACAAAGGGTGGAGTCAAGTTTAATCCGGATGGAACGCTTGACAGGGCAGCAATGCTCACGATCATGAACCCGGATGACAAGGCTGGACTGGAAGCAGCGCTTAGATTAAAGGATGAGCATGGCGCAGAAGTAACCGTTGTTACGATGGGTCTTCCAAAGGCAGAGGAAGTGCTTCGCGAAGCGATGGCAATGGGCGCGGATAAGGGCATTCTTGTGACAGACCGTGTTCTTGGCGGCGCGGACACATGGGCAACTTCCCAGACGATTGCAGGTGCGATCCGCAATCTGGAATATGATTTGATCATCACAGGCCGTCAGGCAATCGATGGGGATACGGCGCAGGTTGGCCCTCAGATTTCCGAGCATTTGGGAATTCCGGTTATTTCCTATGCACAGAATATTAAAATTGAAGATGACAGCGTAATCGTAGAGCGCCAGTATGATGACAGATATCATGTGCTAAAAGCAAAAATGCCATGCCTGATTACGGCGCTTGCAGAATTAAACGAGCCGCGCTATATGACACCGGGCGGAATTTTTGATGCTTATAAAGCGGAAATCACTGTATGGGGCAGAGCAGACTTAAAGGACGTAGATGATTCCAATCTCGGACTGAAGGGCTCACCGACACAGATTGCAAAGGCTTCCGACAAGGTAAGAAAGGGCATCGGTGAAAAGGTTGTCCTCGGCGCTGCGGAGTCGGTGGATTACATTGTTGATAAGTTAAAAGTAAAGCATGTGCTCTAATAGCTTATTACTGAAAATATAGCGAGGAAAGGTGAATAAAATGAACTTGGAAGAATATAAAGGCGTATTTGTCTTTGCGCAGCAGGTAGATAATAAGTTAAGCGGAATCGCATTGGAGCTTGTTGGCAAAGGCAAGGATCTTGCAAAGGATCTGGAAACAGAAGTAACGGCGGTCTTAATCGGTGATCAGGTGAAGGGTCTTGCACAGGAGCTTGCACAGTATGGAGCCGACAAGGTTATCGTCGTGGATGATCCGGAATTAAAGGAATACAGAACGGAGCCTTACACACACGCGCTCGCGTCTGTAATTGAAAAGTACAAGCCGGAAATTATGCTTGTAGGTGCAACGGCAATCGGCCGCGATTTAGGTCCGAGAGTATCTGCCAGAATTCATACGGGTCTGACAGCGGACTGTACACAGCTAGATATCGGGGATTTCCCGTTAGTTGCGATAGAGGGCAGAGAACAGCTTCACAATCAGCTTTTGATGACGCGTCCTGCATTCGGGGGAAATACAATTGCAACAATCGCATGTCCGAACTTCCGTCCGCAGATGGCAACCGTTCGTCCGGGCGTTATGCAGAAGGCTCCTAAGAATCCGGAAGCCAATGCTGTCATAGAGGAATTCAATCCGGGCTTTGCACCCAATAATAATTATGTTGAAATTATGGAAGTGGTAAAGGCTGTTTCTAACGCTGCCGATATTATGGATGCGAAAGTTCTCGTATCCGGCGGCCGCGGTGTAGGCTGTCAGGAGAACTTTCAGATGCTCAAAGAACTTGCGGATGCGCTCGGCGGTATGGTCAGCTGCTCCCGTGCGGTTGTGGATTCCGGCTGGAAGCCGAAGGATCTGCAGGTAGGACAGACGGGTAAGACGGTTCGTCCCAACGTATACTTTGCAATCGGTATTTCCGGTGCAATCCAGCATTTGGCAGGTATGGAGGAATCCGATATCATCATCGCGATCAACAAGGATGATACCGCTCCGATCTTTGACGTAGCAGATTACGGAATCGTAGGCGATTTCAACAAAATCGTGCCGATGCTGACGGATAAGATTAAGGCTGAAAAGGCTGCGAAATAAGAAATCAGACGCTAATGAAATAAAAAAGAACGGACAGTTGAAATAGTTGAACTGTCCGTTCTTTTTCGTTTTAAAAAAAATACAAAGCCATATGCTCAAATGGATTGCGGGAAGCGGACAATTATGCAATAATAGAGGGGAAAAAGCGGGTCATACCACAGAAAAGAGGAGTGTATCAGGTGGAAAAAGAAGTCGGATGCTTCAAGGTCTGGACAGATAAGGCCGGAAGAAGGATCATTTATTCGAGAGGAAGTGGAGTCGCAAGGGCTCATGAGATAGAGGGGCTTTATGAGACCATCGTGGAGTTGGCAAAAGAATGGCAGGATGAAATGGGTTGGGCCTATATCGCATTTATCGAGGCGCTGCATCAGGTGAGCCCGAAGGGGAGCACCCGTTATGTGAAGCTTCATGAGACGCTGGCGGCAGACGGCTGCAAATACATCGCCTATATCGAGGGCAATTCCTATGAGGTTTCCGTGCAGTCCTCCAAGCACAAGCAAATGTCCAATACGCCGGAGACGGAAAACAGATATTTCCCAACGATCGACGAGGGGCTTGCGTGGCTTGAGACAAAGGGGATTTAACATAAAATCCTTCCCAATGGATATCAATATTGGGAAGGATTTTATAATTACTTTCTTTTTAAAATAAAATGCAGTTCCGAAGAAAACTCGCTTTTATCAAGGATCAGCTGCAGTTCATCCATAAGCGGAACAAACCTCTCTGAGAAGAAGGAGGCAAATTCCTGATTGCCGGACTTTGCAAGGGAAACAGTCAGAAAACGGTACAAATCGTTGATGTCCGAACCAAACCGCCATTCGTAAGCCGTTTCAAAGCCCATCTGATCTGCCAGAAAACGGATCGATTCGTTGGAGAACAGGTGCGTATGCGTGCCGCCGGTATGACGGTTGTAGCAATGCTGATTTGCCGCCTCAAAAGCACAGCTAAAGGAAAACATCGGAACAGAGGCGTATAAATAGCGGATATTTTCGTTGTCCCTGATCGCATCCAGATTTTCCTTTAAATTAATCAAATGCTCCAGCACGCCGATCGCAGAAACGATATTCGCATCCGTTTTCTTGATATATCCGATCGAGTCATGCAGCCCCACATGCGTAAGGATCGTTTCACCGGCCATTGCATTGCCGTAATCGACCTGATTTTCGGAAATCTCCACGCCCTCGGCCTTCATGCCAAGCTTTTTTGCCGCGGCGACAAAATAACCGCAGCCGGCGCCGATGTCGAGCAGCTTCAAATCAGAAAGCTGTTCCTGCTCCATGCAGGATTTTAAAAATTCCGCCTTCGGAATATAAATTGTGGTAAGGCGGCGGTCATATTCCTCCCGGTCCTTGGAGCTGTAGTTTTTGGAATAATCATTCTCGATATAGACCTTGCTCGCGAAATCGTCGGTATCCTCGAACTCGCCGTTTAAATGGCCGCATCGATCACACTGGATATAGCCGATTCCGTGGCTTACAAAGAGCGGTGCGCCGAGCACTTCGCCGCAGATTTTACAATGCGTGCGTTTAGGCTGCGCAGAAAAGATGCTTGCCATACCATCCGCCATTTCAAGCATCCCGTGGTTATTTTCAAAAAAACTGGTTTTTAATTGATTCAAGTCGCCAAATGGCTTCCCATAGTTCTTCTTATAATTCATTATGATATCTCCTCTGAGATCAATATGCCAGTGCCGTTTCCTCGCCTTTTATGACGCGCAGTCCGCCTTGTGCGAGCGCAAGCAGCTCGTCCTCTCCAGGATATATGGTAAACGGTGCGATCCATTCTGTCTTAGCTTTAAGCCCCCCAACGACCGCCTGGTCAAAAGCGATGCCTCCGGTAACGAGAATCTGATCCACCTTGCCCTCAAGCACACACGCCATGGCACCGATGTCCTTGGCAACCTGAAGAATAAAAGCTTCGCGCAGCTCCAATGCATTTTCATCGCCCGCATCTACCATCTTTTCCACGTCGCGCATATCGTTTGTGCCAAGATAAGCGTTGAAGCCGCCCTTGCCGACAAGCTTGTCATAAACCTCTTTCTCCGTATAGCTGCCGGAGAAGCACATTTTAACGAGAGCTCCGGACGGAACGCTGCCGGCACGCTCCGGTGAAAAAGCACCGTCACCATCAAGCGCATTAAAAATATCAACGACCTTGCCGTTTTTATGAGGTCCTACGGAAACGCCACCGCCCATATGTACGACAATCAGATTTAAATCCTCATAAGTCTTGCCAATTTCCTTTGCATAACGCTTTGCAACCGCTTTCTGATTGAGCGCGTGGAAGATACTGACACGCGGGAGCTCAGGAACGCCGGAATATCTTGCAATCGGCATTAGCTCGTCTACAACGGTGGGATCGACAATGTAGGAGGGAACAGCGATTGAATCCCCGATTTCCCGTGCGAGAATACCGCCTAGATTGGAAGCGTGCTGCCCCTGTACGCCGATCTTTAAATCCGCAAGCAGATCATTAGTAACAGTATAGGTGCCGCCCGGAATCGGTTTTAACATGCCGCCGCGTCCGATGACGACATTCAAAGAATGAATGTCAAATTTCTTTTCCTCTAACAGGTCCAGAATAATTTTTTTTCTGAAATCCTTCTGGTCTACGATAGAATCATACTTTGCAATTTCCTCCGCAGGATGTCTGAGCGTTTCTTCAAATAACAGGCTCTCCTCCTCAAATACGCCTATTTTGGTGGAGGTAGAGCCGGGATTAATAATTAAACTTTTAATTGACATGATATATTCTCCTTTGTTTATTACACATTTTTGGATAATTCCTCTGCCACAATAGCGGCAAGCGCGATCGAATTGACCTTTGTTTCGAAAGTATCGGAACGGGAGGTCAAAATGACGGGAGCCTTCGTGCCTGTCAAAATACAGCCATTCTTTACTTTTGCAAGACGGACGATCGCTTTGTAGACGAGATTGCCCGCATGGATATCCGGGAACAGCAGGATATCGGCATCCCCGACGATCTTACGGTCAAGCGCGCCCTTGTGTATTGCGGCGTCGGGATCAATTGCGAGATCGAGGGAAAGCGGTCCGTCTACAATACAGCCTGTAATTTCCCCGGCTTCGTTCATCTTCGTAAGCTGATAGGCCTCTACCGTAGCAGGCATTTTCGGATTAACGACCTCTACGGCTGCAAGCGGAGCCACCTTTGGACATGGAATGCCGCACGCTTTGGCAACATCCTTTGTATAATTGATGATTGCAACCTTGTCTTCGAGAGTCGGATACGGCATAAAAGCGACATCCGTTAAAAACAAAAGCCGGTCAATGCCTTCAATTTCAAATACGCATACGTGGGAAAGCGGATTTCCCGTACGAAGCCCCACTTCTTTATTTAATACGCTCTTTAAAAACATTTTGCTGTCGGTCAGACCCTTCATGTACATATCGGCCCTGCCGTCGTGTACGAGCTTGACTGCGGTCAGAGCTGCCTGCTCCATGTCTTTTTCGTCAATGATTTCATAGCCTGTTAAGTCTATGCTTAAAGAAGCCGCGATATGGCGAATTTCAGCCTCATCGCCTACAAGGATCGCATCCGCAATGCCGCGTGCTTTCGCCTCGCTGACAGCCTCGAGAATCGGAGCGTCCTGTGCCGCAGCAACAGCCACCTTCTTTTTGCTGCATTCGGATAACTTCTTAAGTAAATCTTCAAATGTTTTTGTCATCTTACGCACCTCTAAATTATTGTTCTAAAATTTTTCCGAAACGGAATTCGTTAAAATAATAACACTTTTCAATAAGAAAAGCAATTGTAACTACATTATTTACTGATTTTTAACAGAAAGGGAGTTGAATCCCTGTTTTAATTCTGTTACAATACAATTTGAGCTTTTTATATGGGTTGCTTTCAAAACAGGAGCGAGAAAAATGAAAATTATTGATAAAATATTTGGAACCCACAGTGAACGCGAGCTAAAGCTGATTGAGCAGCTCGTCGATAAGGTAGAGTCGCTTCGTCCTGACATGATGGCGTTATCGGACAGCGCGCTGAAGGATAAGACAAAGGAATACAAAAAGCGGCACGCTGATGGCGAGACGCTGGACGATCTGCTGCCGGAGGCTTATGCAGCGGTTCGGGAAGCTGCCAGACGTGCGCTGAATATGGAGCATTACCGCGTACAGATTATCGGCGGCATTATTCTGCATCAGGGACGTATCGCAGAAATGAAAACAGGAGAAGGAAAGACGCTCGTTTCGACGCTGCCGGCTTATTTGAATGCGCTCGCGGGACGCGGTGTACATGTCGTGACGGTCAACGACTACCTGGCAAAACGTGATGCCGAGTGGATGGGACAAGTGCATGAATTCCTCGGGATGACTGTCGGCGTCGTACTCAACGAAATGACCGCGGAGGAGAGAAGAAACGCTTACAATTGTGACATTACATATGTGACAAATAATGAGCTGGGTTTCGATTATTTGCGTGATAACATGGTTATTTACAAGGAACAGCTCGTGCTGCGCGACCTGGCATATGCGATCATTGACGAGGTCGACTCTGTGCTGGTCGATGAGGCGCGTACGCCTTTGATTATTTCCGGGCAGAGCGGCAAATCCACAAAGCTGTACGAGGTCTGCGACATTCTGGCAAGGCAGTTAAAGCGTGGTGAGGACGTCGAGGATCTGTCTAAAATGGATGCGATCATGGGCATTGAACAAAAGGAAACGGGAGATTTCCTTGTTAATGAAAAGGATAAATTTGTAACGCTGACGGCGGAGGGTGTGGAAAAGGTAGAGAAGTTTTTCCAGATCGACAACCTCGCCGAT
>CAZMIX010000034.1:24035-25741 GCA_964566545.1 uncultured Lachnospiraceae bacterium
CCGCATCCGCCCTTGCATCGCAGCTGCCCTTGAGATCGACAACCTCGCCGATCCGGAAAATATTGATATCCAGAACAATATGATTCTTGCGCTGCGTGCGCATAATCTGATGTTTAGGGATCAGGACTACGTCGTGAAGGATGATCAGGTGCTGATTGTCGATGAATTCACGGGACGTATCATGCCGGGACGCCGGTATTCGGATGGACTGCATCAGGCAATTGAGGCAAAGGAGCACGTAAAGGTTAAGCGTGAGAGCAAGACACTTGCGACAATCACATTCCAGAACTTTTTTAATAAGTTTGAAAAAAAATGCGGTATGACCGGTACGGCGCTGACAGAGGAAAAGGAGTTTCGTGATATTTACGGCATGGACGTTATCGAGATTCCGACGAATCAGCCGGTTGCGAGGATTGACTTACAGGATGCCGTTTACAAGACAAAAAAAGAAAAGCTGTTTGCAATCGTGAATGAGATCGAAAGAACGCATGCGACTGGGCAGCCGATTCTTGTCGGGACGATCACAATAGAGGCTTCTGAGGAGTTGAGCGCGCTGTTAAAGCGTCGTGGGATCCAGCATAAGGTATTGAACGCGAAATTCCATGAGCTTGAGGCGGAAATTGTCGCCGATGCGGGTGTTCATGGAGCCGTAACGATTGCGACAAACATGGCGGGTCGTGGTACGGATATCAAGCTTGACGAGGAATCGAGGGCGTCAGGCGGACTAAAGATCATCGGTACGGAGCGCCATGAATCGAGGCGTATCGACAATCAGTTGAGAGGGCGTTCCGGGCGTCAGGGAGATCCGGGTGAATCCCGCTTCTTTATTTCCCTCGAAGACGAACTGATGCGTTTGTTTGGTTCCGACAGGCTGATGGAGGTATTTAATACGCTGGGTGTGCCGGAAAATGAGCAGATCGAGCATAAGATGCTTACGAGTGCGATCGAAAAAGCGCAAATGAAAATAGAAAACAACAACTTCGGCATCAGAAAGAACCTGCTGGAATATGATCAGGTCATGAACGAGCAGAGAGAAATTATCTATGCAGAGAGAAGACGTGTGCTGGACGGCGAAAGTATGCGTGATGTCATATTCAAGATGGCGACTGATTTTGTGGAAAATACGGCAGATATGTGCATTGGTGATGATGCCGATGCAGACGATTGGGATCTTCCTGAACTGAATCAGCATCTTTTGGCGACGGTTCCCGTACAGGAAATTAAGACGCCGGATATTCGGGGCTTAAAGAAAAATGAATTGAAGCACAAGCTAAAAGAAGAGGTTGTTAAGCTTTATGAGGCGAAGGAGGCCGAGTTTCCGATGCCGGAGCAGCTCAGGGAGTTAGAGCGTGTCGTTTTGCTCAAATCCATTGACAGAAAGTGGATGGATCACATCGACGATATGGATCAACTTCGTCAGGGAATCGGTTTGCAGGCTTACGGACAAAGAGATCCGCTTGTGGAATATAAGATGACCGGCTACGATATGTTCAATGCGATGACGGACAGCATCAGCGAGGAGACGGTTCGTGTCTTGTGCCATATCCGCATCGAACAGAAAGTAGAGCGTGAAGAGGTGGCAAAGGTGACCGGTACGAATAAGGACGAATCTCTCGGCAAGAAACCGCAGAAGCGGGAATCCGACAAGGTTTATCCAAACGATCCGTGTCCGTGCGGCAGCGGCAAGAAATATAAGCAGTGCTGCG
>CAZMIX010000035.1:0-1999 GCA_964566545.1 uncultured Lachnospiraceae bacterium
CGGAGAAATCATACGTCACCTCATCCCGCTGCAGCATCGCCCAATTAAATACGTTGATCGTCACGATGTCGATATTCGCAAGCTTGAAAAGACGGCTGTCCTCCTTCCAGATCTCCTTCGTCCACTGCTCCGGATTGTAATCGCCGCCGTAAGGCATTTTGTTCATAATGCTGTTCCTCCTGTCAATTAAAATAAGAAATATTTCTTCCTAGCCCTTCAGCCCCGAGAACGACATGCCCTGCAGCAGATACTTCTGTGCAAAACAAAAAATCAATATCATCGGGATCATCGAGCAGACCGTCCCCGCCATAATCAGATTGTAATCCGTACGGTACAGGGAGTTAAACGTCGCCAGCCCGATCTGGATCGTTTTCAGCTTATCGCTGTCCAGATAGATCATCGGCGCAAGATAGTCGTTCCACATAAAATTGAACGTGAAGATGACGAGCGTCGCAAGTCCGGGCTTGCACAGCGGCATCATGATTGAAGAAAAGATCTTCCACTCGCCGCAGCCGTCGATTCTCGCCGCTTCGCAAAGCTCGTCGGGGATCCCCATCATGAACTGGCGCATCATAAATACGCCGAATGCGCTGAAAAGCTGCAGTACGATGATGGCGGCATGGGAATTATAAAGCCCCATCCCTTTGATAATAATAAACTGCGGAATCATAATCGCGTGCCACGGAACCATCAGTGTGGCCAAATAGCACAAAAAGATTTTATCCCGGCCCGGATACTTCATCTTCGCAAATGAAAAGGCCGCCATCGAGCAAGTCAGAATCTGGCCGATCGTAACAATGACCGACAGTTTGATCGTATTTAAATAATAAGTCAAAAACGGTACCTTTGTCCATACATCCGAGTAATTTTTCAAACGGATTTCCTTTGGAATCCATTCAATCGGATAAACAAAAATATCCTTATTGAATTTAAAGGAAGACGAAAGTGTCCAGATAAACGGCAGCAGCATTGTGATCCCCACGAGAAGCAGGAGTACAAACAACGCGGCATGGCCGGTTTTTTTCTTTAATTTTGGATTCATTATGTTTACTCCCTTCTCACATATAAGTAACCCATTTCTTCTGACCGCGGAACTGGATCAGCGTAATGATCAAAATGATCAGGAACAGGAAATAAGCCATCGCGGAAGCATAGCCATACCGCATATACTTAAAGCCTTCCTGATAAATCCGGTATACAAGCACGTTTGTCGCATAACCGGGACCTCCCTTTGTCATGACGTTGATCAGGTCAAATACCTGGAACGAGCTGATAATCGTCAGGATTGTCACCATAAACGTCACGGGCGAGAGCATTGGCAGCGTAATTTTAAAGAAACGCACGACCGCATTGGCTCCGTCAATTTCCGCAGCCTCGTAAAGCTGCTTTGGAATCGACTGCAGCCCGGCAAGCAGCATGACCATATAATAACCCGTCTGCTTCCAGACAGCGACGATCATGACCGCCCAAAGCGCCATCGAAGTGGATGCCAGCCATTTCGGTGGATTTTCCATGCCAAGCCCCTGCAAAAAGGAGTTGATCGGCCCATTCATCGGATTAAACAGGACGGACCACACAATACCGACCGCCACCATCGAGCTGATAGACGGAAAATAATAAAAGGCTTTAAACGCGCTCATGCCCTTAATACCCGTATTGAGCGCCACAGCCAGTAAAATGGCAAGAATGATCGTTGCGGGCACCGTCACGAGCGTGTAGAGAAAATTGTTTTTTAACGAAACAAGAAAATAACTGTCGCGGAACATATCGATATAATTTTTGATCCCTACAAAATTCATTTTTTGAAAGCCGTCATAGTCTGTCAGCGAAATCCCAAAGCCCATGATAATTGGAATAAACATAAACAGAAAAAATCCGAGAAAGTTTGGCACGAGGAACAAATATCCCTGCGCATATTTTTTATAACGGGTCGGAATTCCTGTTTTTTTCTTTTTTTCATTCATCATCCTTCACCCTTTCATTCAAAAGTGGGAGAAGC
>CAZMIX010000035.1:2099-25065 GCA_964566545.1 uncultured Lachnospiraceae bacterium
TTTTTCTTTTTTTCATTCATCATCCTTCACCCTTTCATTCAAAAGTGGGAGAAGCTTTAACAATAGTATTGCTTCTCCCATTTTTGTCTGCGTTACCGCCTGTGGTTATTTTGCATACTTCGCCTTGATTTCATCTTGTTTCTGTGCAAAATCCGCTATCGTGTCCTCCAGACTCTTTTCTCCGAGAAGATAAAGCTGTGCCTGCTCATTGAAACTGTCGTTGATTTCTCCGTAGCCTTCCTCATTCGGCTGCTCCAATACCTTCTTCGCATTAAAGAATACGGATACGCTGTCTCTGCCCGCCGCTTCCATATAAGCATCTGCTGCGCTGTCGCCTGCATAAGCATGAATCATGCCGTTCTTGGAATAAACAACAGAGCCTTCGTCACCGCAGAGATATTTTAAGAAGTCAAATGCCTCGTCCGGATGTTTGCTGTTTGCCGTGATGGCTGCAAACTGGAACTGTCCCCAAGTGCTGCCCGGCTCCACGCCGTCAGATACCGGCATCGGCGCCACTTGCCAATTGATGTCTGTCTCGCCGGCCTTCGCGGCTTCCAGCAACATCTGTACGCACCATTCTCCGTTAGGAAGCATCGCCGTACGTCCTGCTTCAAACTCGCTGATATAATCCGGGTTTGTCGCAACCATCTCGGAATAGCTCATGTGCGACTGGTCTTTATTATAGAAACGGTCTAACAGCTCCAAAGAATAAGAAACCTTGGAAAGATCCTCCCCGTTTACGTACTGTCCTGCCTGTGTTGCCGCAAACTGATAAATCCATGGAACCCAATAGCCGCCATAAATCCCGGTCTTATCCTTGATTTCCTTAGCGATATCGCCGTATTCCTCCCATGTGAGCTGTTCGGGATATGCAATGCCTGCCTGATCAAAAATATCCGTATTGTAATACAGCGCCCAACAGGTGCTTCTTGTCGGAAGCGCATAGAATTTTCCGCCTACCGAGCTGCCGTCCCACATCTCCCCATACTTGCTCGTGTCCAGGCCGCTGGAAGAGATCCTGTCGGTAATATCCAATAACGAGCTGTTGGACGCATAGGTTGTCACCTGTGCCATACCTCTGATATCTACGATATCCACATCGGAGTTGCCGGCAAGCAGCACCTTCAGCTTGTCATCATAATCTTCGCTCGGAATGACAGTCAAATTGACGTTTACCTTATCTTGCGACGCGTTGTATTCGTCTACGGTCTGACGAATATAGGCTTCCTCATCATGCCAGATGTAAAAGGAAATATCCGTCTTTCCTCCTGAAGCCTTTGCCTCTCCCCCATCCGCAGCAGATGAAGCGTTGGAACCGCATCCGGCCAGCAGACTTGCTACTACTGTCACTGCTAAAAGTGTGGATAAAACTTTTCTTTTCATTTTCTTTCCTCCCTGTTTTTTCCCTATTTGTTTGGTTATTTGGTCTGACGGCGTCCTGCCGACACCTGAATGATAGCGGAAATTCTCTCATTCGCAAAGTCAGAAAAAAAGTCCTCCCCCTGTGTGCATGCACACGGGGGAGGATCCTATTTCCACCCTTTTTCCAAATTTTTATTCTTTATGGAGAACCTTCCATGATCTTCCTCCGCTCCCTCTCGAATTCTTCCATCGTTTCATCGAGCGTCCGCTCGCCCTTCAAATATTCCTTTCCCAGATCCGTGAACCTCTTATTAATTTCTTCATAACGGTCAAACACCGGTATTTCCTGAATGCGGAACGCATCAAAGAATATACTGATATTTTTATCTCCGACAGTATCCTGATAGATTTTGCGGATCTCCTCGCTACTGTACGCGCTCAGCATTCCGTATTCCGCATAGATGCGCGCACCCTCCTTACCGCCCACATACTTCAAAAATTCAAAAGCGGCATCTTTTTCCTTACACAAGCTTGTCATTCCCGTAAATTGATATTGTCCCCACGTCGTTCCTGGATTCATGTCAGGGAAAATCGGCATCGGAGCCAGATCCCAGTTCACATCGGAAATACCCTCGTGTTCATCGGCCATGATCATGCCGACAAACCACTCACCCATCGGCATGATCCCAACTTTACCTTCTTCAAAAAGCTCCAGATAGGTGATGTCCTTATCTTCGTTCTCCTCAATTTCCTGCATACCCATATGGCTTTTGTCGATATTCATGAATTGGTTCAAAAGCGCAAGCGATTCCCGCTGATACGTCTGGTCATCGTCATAGAGATAATTTGAATTCTGAATGCCTGCAAAATTCAACGCCCATGACGGAATATAGCCGCCCCAGACCGTCTCGCCGGCATCATTCACCGTTTTCAGTCTTTTCGCCAGCTCCCCGTATTCCTCCCATGTGATCTGCCCGGGATAGGGAACTCCCTGCTTATCAAAAATATCCTTGTTGTAAACGAGCACCCAGCAGGTACTTCTTGTCGGCATTCCGTAATACTTCCCGTCGATCATAATATTATTGTACATATTTCCGTAAACAGTAATATCGATGTCGCTTTCAAGAATATCTGCGGTAATGTCCTCAAGCATCCCCGACACCTGATACCGTGTCATCTGTGAAAAACCCCGGACTCCAATAATATCAATCTGCTCTCCGCTTTGCAGCATATCCATGATAATATTATCAAAATCAGTACTGTCCAGCACATGCAGTTCCACCTGAATATTGGGATTGATCGCATTGAAGCTGTCTGTCATCGGACGCATATAAGATTCCTCATCATCCCACGTGTAGTAGACAAGCCTGACCGGTCTGCCGGAATTGACTGTCTCCTCCATACTGCGGCCGACCCGCTCCTGCTCCCTGATATCGATGAAAAAGAATGCAAGCAGTCCCAAAAGAATAATTCCGACCGCCGCGAGCACTCCTGAAATCTGTCTGAATTTCCGCATGTTTCTGCCCATTCCTTTCCTCATACCACTTCCACCTATTCTTTTTACATATCATGTTCCACTTGCCGAAGCAAGGTGGATAATATTTCAACCCCTGTTTTATTTCGCAAACTTGCAAACATTTTTTGACCATGTCATAATAGAATTTATCAGCAGGCCCCGGCAGGAGGTAGTCCTATGTTTTATTTTACTTTTATCTTTCTTTTTGCTTCCATCTTCCTGTTAATCAACGATAAAGAAAGTATTTCAACAAAATATCTGATTTATATCATGGCTTCCTATACGATTGCGCTTTTTTCCATGATGTTTTATCTGTCCAAGGACACTTATTATTATAACACAGTTTATAATTATTTTTCCCTTCCTCCTTCGATGTGGAAAATTATGATGTTTTCCGATATCAAGCGGGATTGGTTAATTATTGTCATGAACCTGACAAGTTTAGCGGTTTTGTATTTTGGCATCTGTTTTGCGCTTTCCTTTCAAATGCCGGAAAACCCGAAGCCGCTCCGGATCACACAGTTAACCATTGCCCTCCTGCTTTTTGCCGAATTTCTATTTTATCTTCCCGGTGTGACAAGAGCAATTTATTTAAAGCTTTACCCGCAGGAACTTACCCATGCCCGGTATCTGGAGCTTTCAGAAGGCATCCACACCGTTACCTCTTTGCTGAATATCGGCATCGTGCTCGCAAGCGTCATTATTTTACTCTTTTCTTATTATAAAGTTTCTCCGCTGCGTATGATCCGTCTGAATATTTTTGCCGTAGGCTTCTGCTATACACTCGTCATGATTTCCTACCTGTTTATTTTCGGAAGTTTCCCGCGCATTTTGATCAAGGTTTCCAAAATAGCCGATACGGTCACTTATCTGTCGATCCCGCTCAATCAAAATAAAGTGATCCAACAGTTTTTCCCTTACTACCTCATCTTCACCTTTTTGCTGATCGGCTACAGCCTTTATTGCTTTTCAAACGTCAATCATAAAATTGCCCAGCAGACGTTTTCCCTTTCTAAGGAAATCGCCGCTTCCGATACGACGTCAAAGGTATTCTGCCATTACATGAAAAACGAGCTGCTCGCCATCCGGTCGGAGGTGGAAATGCTGCAGCTTTCCGGCAAGGACAGCATTTCCCAGCAAAATGTGATGAAGCGGTGCGATAACCTCTATGATCGGCTCGACAGCATTCATAAAAGCACGAAGTCCTCGGAGCTGTATTTGACCGAAGTCAATCTATACCATTACATCGAAGAAATTTTATCACACCTGTCCCATGAATTAAAGGGCTTTCACGTGGAATTGAAAACAGAGGTTCCGTCCCTTACCGCCATGCTCGACGCCAATTATTTTGAACAGGCGCTCCACAATATTTTGACGAACGCGCTCGACGCGATGGACGGGCTGCCGCCTGAGCGAAAAAACCTCGTCATTTCGATCCAGTCGATGAATAACTGGGCCGTCATCCTGATCAGGGACAGCGGGGTTGGCATCTCAAAAGAAAACATCGGAAGAATTTTTGATCCGTTCTACAGTTCCGCACCCGTAGCGAAGCATTGGGGAATGGGGCTTTCTCTGACCCATAAGATCATCGCCGCGCACGAGGGCTATATCGAAGTAGAGAGCCAGGAGGGAACCGGCACGACGATCAAAATTATGTTGCCGCGCCTCATCTGCCTCAAGAACTAAAGGAGCCTTATTAATCATGATTTTTCAGGAAAGGAGTTTAGACGACGAT
The DNA here is from genome assembly GCA_964566545.1 of uncultured Lachnospiraceae bacterium. Classification (GTDB taxonomy): domain Bacteria; phylum Bacillota; class Clostridia; order Lachnospirales; family Lachnospiraceae; genus JAEYFP01. The sequence continues at coordinate 6,713 of CAZMIX010000035.1, forward strand.
GATAAAAGTGCTGATTGTAGATGATATCAAACCGATTGCCAAACGCTACGAAACGATACTGAAGAAGGAAACCGGCATTGAGGTCGTGGCCTGTGTGCAGAGCGGCTACGAAGCAGTCATGATGGCGGGGCTTCATAAGCCCGATATTATCCTGATGGATGTGGAAATGGAAACGCGCACAGCCGGACTGGATGCGACCAAACAGATTTTGGACAAGCTGCCCGATACAAAAATCATCATTCTAACCGTCTATGAGGACGATGAAACGGTATTTACCGCATTTCAGCTCGGCGTCACGGATTATTTTCTCAAAAACTCCGCTCCGCAGGAAATCATTACGTGCGTAAAGGATGCGTATCACGGTATTTCACCGATCCGACCAGCCATCGCCCAAAAGATCCGCAGGGAATTTCAGCGTGTCAAAAACAGCGAGGACAGCTTTTTCTACTGCCTTCAGCTCGTCACACAGATGACACAGACAGAGCTTGATGTGCTCGATCTGATGAGCCAGGGCTATACGCGTTCCCAAATCTGCAAAATCCGCTGTGTTGAACTTTCGACGGTCAAAACCCAGATTCACAGCATTTTAAAAAAATTTAACAAGGATTCCATGAGCGAGGTCGTCGCCCTCATCAACGAACTGCATATTATCGACTATTTAAGAAAGGGGCAGATTTAGCCTCAATGTCATTTAGTTAAGACGTTGGAACAGATGCTTACTTTACAATTCTCTTTGCTTGAAAGGAGTCGAATTTTACAGGTTCTGAATCTGGTTTTTCTGTATCGAACCAGTAGCTTTCAATGATTCCGCTTTCTGTATCAAATAAAGAGAAAACAGTCAGTGTATTACTTGCAATGTATGGTTTTTGCTGATAACTGCAAATTGTCGGAAAAACGGGTTTCAAACCTCCAGGGTCGCCGGATAACAGATAATTACTTTGGTCAAAACAGTCAAAACAGGATAAATCGGAAGGAATACGACTCGTACGGCTTCCGGTTTCAGAGTCTGACACTTGTCCATCAAATGCGCCATAGGTATTTCCGACATTAGACGTTTCTAAATAATTCATCCCACATTCATCTCTAAAACGATTCCAGAGATGGGAATGTCCATTTAAAACAAGATCTGTTCCTGATTCTTTTAAAAGGGGTTCTAAATCGCGAATTAAATAGTCATTTTCCTTTGGATATTCATACAAAATCTGCTGTAACTGTCCGTTGTTGTCGTAGACGTCCTTACGAATCGGATCAGTAAAGGGCGGAACGATATTACCCCCAAGTCCGTGCGGTGCATGATGAAACATGACCACCCGATATCCTGCGTTTCGATAAGCCTCGCTGGTTACTTCTTTTTGGAGCCATTGAAATTGCGCGCTGCCTTTTTGAATAGGTTCAAAGATGATAGCTCCCTCACTGGTAGTATCCGGATTTCCAATATCTCTGATATCTTCAGAATAATCACTTTTAGTACCGACTTCGTTACTTCTCCACATACGTGTGACATTTAAGACGACCAAGCGAATATTGCCAATCGTGACGGCATAATATAATTTGTCCTGATTGTCAGGTGTGTTGAATATTTCTTCAAAACTAATCGTATTAAAAGTTTGATTACGCGTACCATAGGAAGCTGGCATTGTATCATTGAACTGTAAGCCAAGATCAAAAACAGTGCTGTAGCGTCCCATGAATTCATGATTGCCGGGTGAAATATAAATGGGGGCTTCCTGCAGAATTGCTCCACCCTGATAGGTGTTTCCATGAATCTGTTTATCAGCGGTTCCCTGTAGTAAAGAAAAGAAGGATACGGAAGAATTCAGCGGAAACCATTCTTCTGCAAGGTCGGGAATATTAACCAGATCACCGGCATAAAAGACCGCATCTATATGCCCTGCAGTTTCTACAACCTTTTGATAATTAGCAGCAGACATCTCTTTTAATTGACAATCGGATGTCAGCAAAATTTTCATTGAAACATCAACTTGGGGAACTGCCTGTAAATAATACTGCTTGCTTTTTACACCGTCACTGATTACCTGATAGGGAACTCTTTCATTTCCTGTCTTATTTAATGGAAGTTCTGTAGCAAGAGCTTCATGCCGATAGATTTGAATGGTTCTATTATCAAAGGATCGCATGCGAGTAAGCTTTTTTGTATCTGCGCTTGCTTTTTGCGACATTTTTTTACCATAAACAATATAATTTTCTACAGTATTGACTGATGTAAACCAGACGACGGTCACCGTTGTATCCGTGGGACATTGCAGAAAGGGTTCTGTCAGAAGCTGCTGCCCAGCAGCAGATGCTTTCACTGGAATACATAACCAGACAGGCAAAGTTGAAAGCATAATCTTTCTTAATATCACTTTGTAATTCATGGATGTCCTCCCCAATATCTATGTAGTGATTGTACCATTTTTTGTTATAATTTAATATCATATTTTTATAATAAGAATGAAGGACAAAAGTGTGCTTCGCCCACTTTCACGGCCAAATACTTAGACAGCACAGCTTTTGTTCCGCGCGCGCAGCTGCGCATATCATTTTCTTATATAGGAAATTCCTCCGAATTTCCTATATAAGAAAAAAAGGGTCCAACAGCAGCAATGCTGAAGGACCCTTTAAAATTTTTAGTCGAGTGCAATCACAATCAGAGCATCCTCCTTCTGAAAGGTGACAGATGTTGATTTGGGAGGATTTACAATGATGGAGGTTTCCCCATTAAGAAATTGTTTGCATCCAACGACAAGTTCGCGTCTTGATTTGGCTATTTCAGTTAAGATATAGAAATCTACACAGGTACCCAGTTTTACATATTGTTCTGCCGGCTTCATATAAATTTCAGAACCTTCAGAATCCAGCATTTCTGAAAATAAGACACTCAGTGCTCTGTTTTCTGAAATTTGGGTAAGAACAAGATTGGTTATTGAGCTGCCGACTACAAAATCGTTGACCTTTGCGACCTGTGATAGCTTTTGGTTCTCAACAGAATTCATTTCACTTGTAATATTGAAAATTCTATTTGTTTTTGAAGAAATATTTCGAAGCTGAAGAAGAATCAGCATTGTCTGAGCATCAGCTTTTTCAAGCTCAATATCGTCAGAACACAAAAGAAGAATATTTGAGATACCATCATCAGTTAATTCTGTAAGGATTGATTTTTCAAAGATATTGCAGCTATAGGTCGTTATAGAAAGATGTTGCAAAGAGAGATCGCTGAACATTTCATCATCTATCTCTGTTGAGGCAATCGTCACGCTTGACCCATCCACGACAAACTCATCCAATTCTGTGAGAATCGAAGGCAGAGAAGCATTTTGGCCAAGTACAAGAATACGATAAGGCTCCTCGACAATAACAGGTTCCTGAATCATGATATTTTTTAAATCAGGTAATTGAGGCGCAGATATCGCAGGTTTTGATACTCCATCATCTTCAGCCAGATGAATAATGAGATCACTGGATTCCAGCACAGTGTCCATAGGTGGGTTTAACAGGGTGTCATCCTTTCGTTTTATACCTACAACAACGGAACTTTCAAACAAATTTAATACATCCGCAAATGTTTTACCCGATAATTCAGGAAAGTTTTCGTAATAGAATTCAGCACCGCCATAGCCAAAAAAATCTGAAAGTACAAAGGAGAGACCTGGCTGACGGCAAACCTGTGCAATAATTCTTGCAAGAATATCCTTAAAAAAGATCACTTCAGCTTTGCCTTCTCCTGCAATAACAGCAGCATCCAGGTTTTCTTTATTGTGAATCACTGCCGTGATATGTGCATCGTTTTGAAATGCGTTGATTTCTTTCAAGTAGGAGGTCAGAGCAAGTAATATCTTTATTACCTCAAAATCAGATGATTTGTTTACGATAATGGATCGGGCTACTTCTAGAGAAGCCAGTTTGAAAAGATATTGATTGGTGCAGTTGCCCGAACGGCAGATGATTTTTGTAGTCTTATAATCAGAAATATGGGATTGAATCTGTTCATCCATAATTTCTTTATCAATTTCATCGAGAATTACAATACAGGCTTTTTTATGATTAGAGTTCGCTTCAATCAGTTCTGTAAGAATGGTATAGATATTTTCATCAAAACCTATGATAACTGTGTGATTGGTTTCTAGTATACGTGAGAGACCTTTCCGAAGGCTGTTCAGCTTTTCTTCAAAACCAGTACTGATAATACCGATTAAAATACTAGTTACAAAAATTCCGCAGATCGTTACAATGGTCATAAGAATGATAAATGGGATATTAGAAGTATCATCGCCGGCAAGTGTTCCCGCATCGATTGCATGCATCAGACTCTGCCAGATTGAATTGCCCGTCGTAAGCTTACCATTACATAAGCTTCCAAGTGAGCCGGTAAATACAACAACTATAAACGTAATAAGAAAAAGCATGCCCACTAAGGCAATGGTTCCCTTAGACATTAAGCTGTCAAAATAATAACTGATTTTTTCGGTAAACTTTGGTTTTTTATCCACGATAAGATTCCTCCTAAAATAAGTTTTAAAAAATAATAATATAATTAATATTTTATTCCGCTTTTATAAACACACGATCCAGAATAGCATCCTGCATCACCTTCTGTCTACTCCCGCGTTTTTTCTTATGCCTGCGGACCCAGATTTTCTTCTTTATAATGCTTGCGGCAAAGAGCCACGTATTTATCGTTTGCCCCAAGACAGATCTGTTCGCCGCTTTTGAGAGCCTGTCCCTTTTCGTTGATGCGCATGTTACAGTTTGCGCCTTGCCCGCACCAGCACACGGTCTTTAACTCCTCGATGATGTCCGCCCATGCCAGCAGCCAAATGGAACCTTCAAACGGCTCCCTGCGAAAGTCCGTCCTGAGTCCATAGCAAATGACAGGGATATGCAGCTCGTCCACGATATGAAGAAACAGCTCGATATCCGACTTTTTGCAAAACTGTGCCTCATCTACGATGATACAGTCGTACGTTCTTATTTCTTCGTCGCTCATTTTCACGAGATCCTCGACGTACCTGCACTCCTTCTCAAGTCCCATACGGCTTCTGATCACGCCGTCTCCGTCTCTTAAGTCCACGCCCGGTTTTAATAAAAGCGACCGCTTCCCCCTCTCCGCGTAGTTATACTCCACCATCAATGCGTTCGCAGTCTTGGAGCTTCCCATCGCCCCGTGCCTGAAATACAATTTTGACATTATTAACGCCCGCCTTATTTTTTATTTATTATACCATCAATCTCTTTTTGCCACAACAAAATAAGCATGTCGGGATTATGAAATTCCTAACATGCTTATTATTGTGTTCCGTCGTCTTTCAGTTCGATGATGAAATCGACGCGCCGGTTTCTTGCACGACCCTCTGATGAATTATTGTCGGAAATGGGATGATATTCGCCGTAACCGACCGCTGAAAACAGCTCTTCGCTCAGGGTTGAATTCTTCAGTAGCCATTTTACCACATTGACCGCACGGAATGTCGATAACTCCCAGTTGCTCTCGAATTCAAGGGAATTGATCGGGATGTTGTCCGTATGTCCCTCGATGCGAACCATTGATATCGAATTCTTATTCGCAGTTAAAATATCGGCCACTTTACGCAAGGTTGATTCCGCATTGGAACTAACCTTTGCTTTTCCAAGATCAAAAAGAACGGAACCGTTAATACGCAGCAGAACCTCGTTGCTTCCCTGTTTGGAAACGCTGATTTGATCTTCATATTCGGAGGAACCTACATATAGATTGGTCGAATCGAGAAAATCCTCAACATTTTCATTTTTACCCTGGTTATTTGCGTTCGCGCCCTGTGCATTTGCATTTTGGTTTCCATTGATTCCCTGATTCGCATTTTGACTGCCATTTGCACCCTGGTTATTGGCGTTCGCACCCTGCGCACTTGCGCTTTGATTCGCATCCGCATTTTGGTCGGCGTCCGCACCTTGAGAGGCATCCGCATTTTGACCGGAATTTTCACCCTGATCACCGTTTGCCTGCCGTTCCTGACCCGACTCGCCCTGTGCCTGCTCGTCGCCGCTGATAAAGCTATTCTGCTCCGGAAACAAGCTGTCAACACCGTCCAACACGCCATCATTTCCAATCAAAGGGCTACTCCCCTGCTGCTCCATGACAACAGCCGCATCATTGGTGGCCGATTTAGAAGCATTTGAATAGGCCTGCTCCATCATGGCGAACGCAAACAAAACTACGAAAATTGCAAGTAAGTCTGTAACCAAATCGCTGTAACTGTCTTGCCAATTGGCGCCTTCTTCATCTTCGTCGTCATCGTCATGACTAAACTTTCCACCTTTATTCATATGCTGTTAATCACCTCCTTCGAATTTATGGGGCGACCGTCTCTCTCCTTCTCCGGATCAGGCGGACTAATATGCATATAAGCATACAATTCGCCCTTTAACAAAGTAGGGTTCTTACCCTGCTGGATTGATGCGACCCCTTCTATAATTAGTTCTCTTCTCAGAGTTTCTTCACTATCCATAAAACGCAAACGTTTTGCGACAGGAGAGAAAATTACATAGGCAATAAAAGCACCGTAAAAAGAAGAAACAAGCTCCAGCGCCATCATGGGACCCAGAGTGGTAGGGTCATCCAAGCTGTTTAACATAGGAATCAAACCGACATAGGTTCCCATCAGTCCTAAGGCGGGTGCCGTAGCCGCAATCATATCGATCATGGTGGCGCCCTTTTGGTGACGCTGCCGCATGAAGTAGGTCTCCCCCTCTAAAAAGTCCCGCAGCTCATCCTGATCGATACCATCAACGATCAGCTCAATGCCGCGCCTTAAAAACTCATCATCCGTAAACTCATTTACCTGATCTTCCAGAGCAAGCAGCCCTTCTTTTCTGGCAATTTCAGATAATTTTATAATCACCTTAATATCATCTTCCACATTATAGCCTTCACTAAAAAGCGCCTTCTTTATAACAGAACCTAATGTTTTTAATCGTTTCAAGTTAAATGCGGTGAGCATAACAGCACTCGTACCGCCGACTGTAATAAGAAAGGAAGGGAGATTCCAAAATGACTTTGGCTGTCCTGTTGTAATTACCGAAGTGACAACGAACGTGATTCCGAAAGCAAGTCCGAAAAAGTTCGAAGCCAATGATGTTTTTGGTTTATTTTTAGCCATCAAATACCCCCTAAATATGTATATTATCTACTTTTAGACTCAAAGATACATACTAACATTATCGTTTTATTTTTGAATATTCAAGTCAATTTCTAGAATCTTAACATGCTTTTAATGTGTTCTTTCTCCTTGATTCCCTCAAAAATGCCGCAATATCCCACTATTCACCGTCGTTGATGTGACAAAATACTCTCATAACTGCGTCAAAAATCTTAACATCCGAATTTGAATGATAGGTCGTATATTTCATATATAAAAAAGCCTAAGCAAAATAATGTATCATTTTACAAAGGCTTCCTATATTTTATCTATTTACAGAGGGCAAAACATCCGTGCCGATTATTCCGGCTGCTTCTTAGGCGTCAACGGCTTATTTGTCATAACAAAGCGCTCGACGGGCATCGTAAAGCAGATACTGTGTGAAGGACTGTCAAGTCCGCCATTTTCACGAATGGCATGAATGATCCGCACGCTGACATCCTCATCAACAACACTTATAATAATTTCCTTTTCTGTGTCGATCGTAATACCAAGAATCGACTGCGGAACCGCGCCGACTCCACGTGCATTCATAATTGTCGCACCACGCGCGCCTTCCTTGCGCATAATTTCCGCAACCTCCTCGGCAAAACCAATATTGACAATCACATATAACACTTTTTTATTATTTATCTCTTCCACCATCCGTTCCTCCACAATTAAAATGAGATTTGAATCGGTACCGTAAAAGCAATTCCCGTATTCGGTTTATCAAAATGAAATCGATGAATTAACATGTCTAATACGTCATCGGTCTTTTTGCAGGATAGTAAGCAGGTGATTACTACCTTATTTTCTTCTGCGACGAGTCCAAACATGTCACTCAAATAATCAGACGAAACAACACCTTTTCCGTACATGACGGTAATCAACTTTCCGCCCTCTGCCGCCACCGCTTCGGTAAGCGCATTCTTTAATTTCCTTCCGGCAATAATTGTCAAAAATACTAGACAAGGGGAATCTGCATGTATCACTGTTTCTATCCTCCATGGATGAACTGTCATATTTTATAGCTCTGTCCGCATGCCGCCCTCCTCATCGTCAGTAGCCTGCTGGACAATTGACTCCAATTCCATAATTTCCGCAAGCTCGTTCTCCTCCATGAGCTTTTGCGTTTTTCTCAAACGTATGTCGTAAATAATACCAAGTGCCTGCACCGTAATCAGAGGTGTCACGGAAATAAATGCAATAATTCCAAAACCATTTATCAAAATCGACTGCGCAGCCGACCCCTGCAAATCAGCTACCGCCTGCGCGGCGCCAAGCGCTAGCGGCGTCAGAAACGCCGAAGTCAGTGCGCCACCCGAAACACCTCCGGAATCAAAAGCCAGCCCGACAAAAAGCGTCGACGTGAATTTCATCATGATCAAAGCCACCGCATAAAGCGGTATCAAAAACCACAAAATATTAATCTCAGTCAGAATCTTAACCATTGAGATCAAGGCCGCAAAACCGATACCGATTGCAAGTGTAGCCCGAATCGCATTTTTCTTAATATGACCGTTTGTGATTTCCTCCAGCTGTTCGCCAAGAACAGTAACAGCCGGCTCGGACAGCGTAATCGAGACACCGAGCACAAACCCGACAAGCAACAGCAGCCACTTAAACCATGGCGGCCGCGAAGGATCTAAAAACACTTCGCCGATATATTTGCCGGCAAATGCGAATCCGAAGTCAATCCCCGACAGAAAAATAAGCAAACCTACATAAGTAGAGACGGAGCCAAGCAATATTTGGATCAGTTCCCTTTTTGGCAGCTTGATCAGCAGAAACTGGAACGGTAAATAAACAATAACAATCGGAAACAATGCAAGCGCAACACCAGACAGGTTGGCTTTGATGATCGCGCCCAAGCTCTCGGCGGCACCCGGATCATATACATTCGCCGGCGGAAGCACCCCGCCGTTTACCGCATTGACAATTATCCCGTAAATAAATAATGCTAAAATGGGACCTGCAGACGCAAGCCCTATAATCCCAAAAGTATCCTCATTTGCCTTATGCTTTGACATCGTGCCGGATACGCCCAATCCAAGTGCAAGAATAAACGGTACGGAAATATCTCCCGTCGTCGCACCGCTGCCGTCAAACGCAAGCGCAATAAATTCCTCCGGTACAAAAAAGACAACCACAAAAATCGCGATATAAAGCACGGCGAATACAACCTTGATATTTAAATCCTTCATAATTCGGTACAGGGAAAAGCCTACCATTACTCCAATACCCGTACCCATGATCCAAATAAACACCGTCTCATTAATGATCGGCATGATCATATACGTCTGACGAGCCAAAACCGCCAAAGCCGGTTCGGCAACCGTAGCAAGAAGACCGAACACAAATCCAAAAAATACAATAAACACCGCTTTTTTTAATTTTACAAGTGAACCACCCACCAACTTCCCGATTGGCAGGATGCTGATACTCAACCCATCCAAAAACAACGACTGCCCCAATACCACACTCGTATAACCAACAATTAATTTAATATAATCGCCTTTGTTTTCCATTGGAGCAACGAAAACACAAACAATAATGATGACTGCCGCAAGCGGCAGAGATGATATAAAAACCGCTTTTAATGTATTTGAAAATCTCATAGTGGTATTATATCAACAAAAACGAAAAGATGCAAACTTTTCAGCCTTTTTCTTATTTTTTGTATACATCTTCCTTATTTTCCCTCTGTCTCTTCTGTCCTCCGCTGCAAATGCTCCAGCTTTTTCAGCTTGACAAACAGGGGTACATTTTCGATCCCAACACTGCTGTTTTCCAAACCATACCATTGCACATAAGAACCCGCAATGTGGCGAATCGCATATTTTACAGCAATCGCGGCTCTTCCGTAGGAAGCAATGTCACATTCCGGCGAAAGCACCTTATGAATCAGGTAGAAACGGAAGTTACCGATACTGCCGTTTTCTTCATAGATCGAATATTGATGATCCTGTGGCGGCAGCTCACCGGAGGCAATCAGATCGGTTACGATCTGACGCAGATGCACATTAATACGCTGGTGTACTTTAAAGCCAAGAAACAGCCGCACTCTGAACAAATAATCCGTACCAAAGCTTTCCACCGTGTATTCATTCGTATAGGGTTCGTCCGTTACAATAACGCTGACGATCCAGTACGCCTTAGAACGTTTTGGAACCTTATTGAATATGGAATATAGCACATCGCGGTCTATAATATCCCCTCGCGTATCGTGCGTAACATAAGCAACATTGTCGGAAGCCATATAAACCGAATCGTCCGTTCTTAAACGCTCAAACATTGGCACATATTTTCTGATATGCATGTAGCATGCCTGTGAACGTTCGATATACGTCCCATAATACCAGACAACCATCAACAGGAAAAGAAGAATAGCTATCAAAAGCGCCACATAGCCGCCTCTTGAGAATTTGCTGAGGCTGGAAACAAAGAAGCTTCCCTCCAGTCCGCCGAATAACAAAAGAAACAGAATCGACACGACATGGATCCCCTTCTTCTTCCATAAATACGTAAACAATAACAGTGTCGTCATCAGCATCGTAATCGTAATCGCAAGCCCGTAAGCCGCCTCCAGTCTCGCGCTTGAGCGGAAATACAAAATTACAATCGTACAGGATATCCATAATACGGAGTTGACAAGCGGAATATAGCTTTGTCCCTTTGTCTGGGACGGATAAATAATCCGCATACGCGGCATCAGGTCAAGGCGGGTCGCCTCAGAAACAAGCGTAAACGAACCGGTAATAAGCGCCTGAGAGGCGATGATTGCCGCAGCCGTACTCAAAACAACTGCAAACATACGAATCTCATCGGGCAGCATTTCAAAAAAAGGATTCATATCTTCAATGCTGTCAAACGTATGGCTTCCCTTATGCTTCAAAAGCCAAGCACCCTGCCCAAAGTAGTTGAGCAGCAGGCACACTTTCACAAAAGGCCAACTCGCATATATATTTTTTCTACCCACGTGACCCATATCCGAATACAACGCTTCCGCACCCGTCGTCGCCAAGAACACGCTGCCAAGTATCATGATGCCTTCCTTATTTGCATCGCTGAATAATATTCCAATTCCGCGCAGCGGATTCAGTGCCCGCAGTACCATAAAATTGCCGGACATGTTGAAAATGCCAACTGCGGCCAGAAACAGGAACCAAATCGTCATTAACGGTCCGAAAGCTTTTCCGATCATGCTCGTCCCGGCTTTCTGAACGATAAACAAGATTGTAATGATAAACAGTGTAATAAGAACAATGCGGGTCTGTCCGCTGCCAAGCAGCTCATGGATTTCAGGAATCGTACGCAAGCCCTCCACCGCAGTCGTCACTGTCACTGCCGGTGTCAGAATCCCATCCGCAAGCAAAGCCGCCCCGCCTATCATGGCGGGTACAATAAGCCATCTGCCGCATTTTTTAATCAGACTATAAAGAGCGAAAATGCCACCTTCTCCATGGTTATCCGCTTTCATGGCAACGAGGACATATTTGACTGTCGTCAGCAGCGTCAGCGTCCAGATAATTAATGACAGAGAACCGAGAATCAACTCCTCACTCACCGCGCCGATTCCGCCGTTCTCTGCCAATATGGATTTCATAACATACATGGGCGAGGTTCCGATGTCTCCATAAACCACTCCTAGCGCCACGAGCATCGCGCCCTTACTAAAGGGTATTTCTCCTGCTTTTTTTTGTTCCCTCATTTTTCTTATGCCTCTTGTCTTTTTACTAATTTTGCATTAAGTCTATCAGAATATATTAATAATTACAAGCGGAAAAATTATTAGAAAGAATCTTCTGTTTTATTATTTCCATAACAAATGTTATTTATCTATTTTACGACTTAATAATATTGAATGTATCGGCCAAAAGCAGCCAATTCGCACGGAACAAATTCATAATCTGCCAGTAACCGACTCCCCGCAGTGAATATTCCTGCACAAGCGCGAACTTTGCACGCAGACTTCTGACATCTTCAAACCATACCTCATGTATGACACCCCCCATTTCATATGTGAAAAACGGGGACATCGCCGTTTCGTCAAATTGGATCGGCACATTGTTTGTAACTGCAATCTGCACTGCCTCTATATTACTGATCGTTCGAGCCATCGTCACGTTTCTTTCATAGGGTAGAGGCCAGTCATAGCCATAATTGGGAATACCAAGATCAATTTTTTCCACGGGGATCTTCGTAATTGCATAATCAACGACCTCCCTTACCTTGTTAATCGGCGCGACCGCCATTGGCGGCCCGTAGGTATAGCCCCATTCATAGGTCATAAGGAGCACACTATCCGCAGCTGCTCCTAACAGTCCATAATCCTTTCCTCCATAAAGAAGCCCCGGCTGTTCGTCGGAGGTCTTTGGCGCAAGCGCTACGGAAACCGGATATCCCACCGCATTTACGGCAGTACGCACGTTTGTCACAAACTCCGCAAAACGAACCCTGTCATCGGCAAGAATATACTCAAAATCGATATCAACTCCACGAAACCCCTTTTCATTAATTATTGCAAGCAGATTATTGATTAAATTCTGCTGCACCGTCATGTCGTTCACAACGACCGTTATCAAATAATTATTGAACCGCCCATCCGCCCCAAATGGCGTCAGTGTCAAAATCGGGTTTGTGTTCGCTTCATTTGCGAGAGCGATCATCCATGTATCATCCACCTGTGGCGGAGTCAATTCACCCGTATCGGTAAAGCCGTAGGAAAATACCGACAGATTTGTCAGGTAAGGAAGTGTTTGCGTCAGATTAAAACGTTCTATAAACGGATACGCGTAGCCATTTGTAAAAATAGAGCGTTTCCCGGTAGGAGGCTCGCCCACGCTCAGTAAAAGCGCCTGTCCGACGGCAAGCCGGTAAGGCGCATATAACTGGTTGTTATAAATAATGGATTCGATACTGATTCCAAAGGCGCTAGCAATTGAAGTCACGCTTTCACCGGCATTTACAACATAAATTGTCATTATTCTGGCTCCTGGGGGCGTTTTTATTAGTTTATGCAGCAACCCAAAGAACTTTCCTACCCTACCCAATTAAATGATTAATATCCTTAACCGACGGATAGATTTTCTTATAAATCTGAAACTTCTTTGCATAAATAGCATGCCTTACGTAATCAGGATGGTATTCCTGCCCAAAGGAAACCATATGAGCGCTTGCCTCCTCAATTGTGGTATAATCACCAACCGCAACCGCCCCTAAAATAGCGCCGCCCAGCGTGCCTGTCTGTTTGCTCGGTACGGTCAAGACAGGAATGCCCAAAATATCCGCCTTAATTTGCAGCAGTTCGGGGGACAGGGCACCCCCCGAGGCGACAAGTGTTTTCACCTTCACTCCCGCAGTTTTTAAACATTCAAGAATAAAGGCCACCTCGTAGTTGGCGCCTTCCATGAGTGCTTTGTAAAGCTCCTCGCGTTTCGTGTCCATCGTAATTCCAAGGACAACACCCTTGGAATCGACGTCCATATACGGTGTCGCCGCACCGGAGAAATGCGGGAGTACATATAGATCCGTCGGATCATCCGGCATGCTTTCGTTTAACAACGCAAACCGCTCCGCGAGCTCCATTCCTTCCGGATTTCGGTCAAATTGCTGCACAAACCAGCGCAGCAGGACGCCTGACGTATTGTTCCAGGCAACCGTATTATATAGGTTTTTTTTCGCAAATGGCTGACGGGAAATCTGATAGCGGTCGACATCCGCTGCCGGCAGCTCCTCCTTTTTGAGAATTGCCGTCAATCCCTCTGTCGTCCCCACGACATTGCAGCACCATCCGTCCTGATGGACGCCGCAGCCAAGCGCATTACAGATATGATCATGCGTACCCACTATAACTTCCGTCTCCTCGAAAAGGGAAAGCTCTCTTGCCACATCCAAAGAAAGCCTTCCGACCCTGCTGCCGGATGGTGTCGCATTTGAAAGCAGATCCTGGCTGATCCCTGTAAGCGCCAACAATTCCTTTGACCAATCCATTACGTTTGTGTCAAAAAGTAACGTTCTAGAAGCCATCGAATAGTCGATGACCGCATTACCCGTCAAGCGAAAAATAATAAAATCCTGAAAGGTGAAAATTTTCCACGCTTGCGCAAAAATCTCTTTTCGATGCGCCTTCAGCCATAATATTTTATTGACGGAATAAATCGCGCTTAAGTTCTGTCCTGTGATCCCCGTCAGCCTTTCCTTGCCGGCCGCCTCAGTCAGGTGCTTAAGCTCTTCTTTCCCTCGAATATCCGTCCCCAATATACTGTGGCAGAGCACCCTGCCCGCCTTATCCACAGGGATGACTGCTTCCCCCAATGCAGATACGGTAATGGTCTTAACCGTATGCTGTGCGCCGGTGCGGCGCAGACATTTTTTAACGGCTTGCCATACCATATCTCCATCGAGTTCCCTGTATCCATCCTTCGTATTAGAAAAATCGTAATTAACCTGACAGCTTTCCAGAACATTTCCGTTCTGATCAACCAAAGCGGCTTTCGTGCCGGACGTCCCGATATCCAATCCGATATACATTTCAGTTATGCCTTTTCATTTTTGAATACATTTAATATTTCAACAGTCTGCTCATAAATGATTTCCATCGCCTGATTTGCAAGGTTGCAGAAATTTACAGGATTTTTTGCTTCGGCAATCGTCTTTGCAAGATAAGGAGCCGGAGCCGTATCGATCGCGGTAAAGTAATTAATTTTCTTAATTCCGGCATCGATTGCCTTTTGGATCTGATCAAAGGGAGTACCAGAACCGCCGTGCATACCAAGAGATATATTGCCCGCTCTTTTTTTGATTTCCTTTACAAGCTCGATGTCCAGATTCGGTGTGCCGGCGTACATTCCGTGCACCGTGCCGAATGATACCGTCAAAATGTCACAGCCTGCACGCTCGCAGAATTCCTGCGCTTCGCCCGGATTCGTGAAGTAAATGCTCAAATCGGACAAATCGCTCGTCTCCTGTCCGTGCACCTCGCTAGGCATGTTATTCGGCATCGCGCCGAGCTCAGCCTCCACACCGATCCCAAGCGGCTTTACAATATCTACGAAACGTCTTACCTCTTCGATATTTTCTTGCAGAGGAAATCTCGAACAATCATACATAATTGACGTACAGCCCAAACGTACTGCCTTCATGCAGTGATTAAAATCATAGCCGTGATCCACATGCACGGAAATCGGTGCTGTTGACTTTTTGGCATATTCCAGCATAAGAGGAACTGCAATTTCAATCGGAACGACGCTTTCCTCGGTCTGTGCGTGATTGATCGTAACAGGCATATTTGTGGCCTCCGCAGCCTCAATGACCGCCCTGAGCGATATTTGATTTGGTGTGTTGATCGATGCAATGGCAAAATTCTTTTTTTCTGCTTCCTGTAACATTTCCTGTAAGCTGACTAACATAACTGATCTCCTTTAATTATAATTTTTTGTCTACGCCCTCTCCTCCTGAATCGCTTCACATGTCGCCCTAAAGCTCTTTTCTCCGTCTGTGCTCAGTCTTTTTGAAACAAGAATATATAGACAGTCCAACATTACCATTTGTGTCACAGTAGAGCAGGAGGGCTCCAGCCCGAAATCAACCGGTTCATTGTCCACCGTTTTTAAGATAATATGGCAGACTTTCTCAAGAGGTGTGTCATCATAACTCGTAACTCCTATTACTTTGGCACCGTTCTGCGCCGCAAGCTTTATGCTGCTCAGCACGGATTTGCTGCGCCCGAAGGTGCTGATTGCCATCACGACATCTCCTTTTTTCATAAGAGAAGATGTGACAGCTGCTTCGTGGGTATCCGCATAAAACATACATGTGATACCCAGCCGGAAAAGCCGCAGGCGAATACTGTTTGCCGTGACCGCCGACCTTCCCTGTGCAAAAATAACTAATCGTTTGGCTTTTACTATCAAATCCGCTGTTTGCTCCAACAGCTCATAATCGATAATTGCCAGCGTATCCCTCAGCGTCTGGATATTAGCCTCGAAAATTTTATGACAGATGCTGTCCGTTTTATCACTCTCCGTAATCGTGGAATATCCCTTCAAGCTGATTTGCTTATTTTTTACTTCACTCTTTGCGACTTCTACCTGAAAGGTTCTGTAATTTTCATAACCAAGATATTTCACAAATCTGGATACGGTCGGCGTGCTGACACCGCTTCTTTCGGCGAGAATATTAATCTGCATTCCCTCAATCGAAGAAAAATGATCACAAATATAATCCGCTAGCATTTTTTGTGCCACATTTAACTGCTGTGCCTTCGATCTGATATTTAATAGTATTGCCGGTGTAACTTGCCCAAAATCATCTTTCATTATTCTACCTCATTCCCTCTCATTTGATAATTGTAAATAATATACACATATGATATAATACAACTATATTATATCATACTTATTATCACATTTGTGAATTAATTTCATGAAAATTATTTTTGTGCAAATTACTTTTATGAAATAAATTTACCATATCTATTCTTATCTGTCAAGGGTATCTACGCATGTAATTACGTAAAAGTATACTTTCTGTGCATGAATAATGAAAGTTCGGACGAGGGCTATTCTTTCATAAGCTGCTGTGCCGAGGATGCGACTGTGCTGACAATAAAATAGCAGCTTGTGGCTCCCGCGTCCAAAACGCCCCGGGAGCGCTCTCCGAGCCGGCTTGCTCTCCCGATTTTAGCAACCATATCCTTTGTCGAGTTCCAGCCGTCACAGGCGGCTCCTTTTAAATCTTCAAGCGCCATGAAAAAACTTTTTCCTTCTGATAATGCTTTAGAATAGGCTTCCACAGCAGGGATCAGCGTGTCCAACAGCGTCTTGTCCCCCTTTTTTGCACCTCCGATTTCCTCGACTTCTTTCTTGGCGCTCTTTAGCATCCGTTCAAAGACAAAAGCGTCAATTTTTTCCTCTTGTCCGGATTCCTGTGCCAGCGCTTCGAAAAAGACGCCGTAAAGCGGCCCCATCGAGCCGCCGATCTCCGTCATTAGTGTATCACTCAGCACCTGCAGAGCTTTGGACATCGAAAGCTTTCTTCCCTGTATTTTTCCCTTACAGAGCTGAAAACCCTTGTTCATATTGATACCATGATCCCCGTCCCCGATCAGTCCGTCAATTTCACTTAAATAGTCCTTTTTTTCATGGATGACTTCGATCAGATTTTCCACGATGACCATCCCTTCTTTATTTTTAAAATCCATCGTATTCTCCCATCCCTTAAAGTTGTGTAAGTCCGACCGTCTGAGCCGGCATGTCGAGCAGCTCCTTTAACTCCCCGTCCAGCTTCATCAGCGTCAGGGTGACACCCCTCATGTCAAGAGAGGTAAAATAATTCCCTACATAGGAACGGTATACCTTGATTCCCTTTTCCTTCAAAAGCCCGGCTACATTATTGTAAACGATATACTGCTCCATGACGGGCGTTGCACCCAAACCTGAGAGCAAAATGGCGACTTCGTCGTCTTCCTGAAAGGGCAGATCCGGCAGAATAATATCTAACATCTGCGCCGCGATCTCATTTGCGGTCTTTAACGGCTGCACGCTGATGCCCGGCTCGCCGTGGTGTCCGATGCCCACCTCCATGTTCCCCTCCTCAATCCGGAAATTAGGATGCCCTACCGCCGGTATCGTGCATGGCTTTGTTCCGATGCCTATACTCCTCGTATTATCGATGGCTTTTTGTGCTGCGTTTATTACCTCATCTAAATCAGCTCCCAAAGCCGCTTTCGCGCCGGCAATTTTCCACATCAAGATTTCTCCCGCAACGCCTCTCCTGCGCTCCTTTTCATGCAGCGGAGCGGAAGCGGCGTCATCATTGGCAACGACCGTTTTGACCGTGATGCCTTCCTTGTTTGCCATGCGAACCGCCATCTTCACATTCATGTTGTCGCCCGCATAGTTTCCATACAGGCAGGCAACGCCTCTGCCGGAATCCGCGGCCTTGATCGCATCCAAAAACGCCTGTGCCGCGGGCGAGGAAAAAATCTCACCGACCGCCACAGCATCGCACATATTTTTCCCGACATAACCGATAAATGCCGGCTTATGGCCCGATCCGCCGCCAGTCACGATTCCGACCTTCCCCGGCAGCGGCGCATGCTTATATTTTAATACGCGCGGGTTTTCCGTCTCCACGATCAGATTGCCGTGCGCCTCCACAAAGCCCTTCAGCATGTCTTCTACTACATAATCA
>CAZMIX010000036.1:0-6700 GCA_964566545.1 uncultured Lachnospiraceae bacterium
ATCATGTACGGCTTAATAACAGCCAAAACGTCCTCTGCATTGTCTTCAGCATGGATGTTTAAATCGATAGGCTTAGATAAATCTAGACTGAAAATCCCCATGATTGATTTTGCATCGATCACATATCTTCCTGACACTAAGTCGAAATCACAATCGAATTTTGTAATATCATTTACGAATGACTTCACTTTGTCGATGGAATTTAAAGAAATCTGTACTGTTTTCATATAAAAAACCTCCTTATCATTTATATTTACTACAGTTCCTATGATAAGTCGGGCAAACGGAAAAGTCAATATAAAAACAATACAAAAAATTAGGAGATTCTTATGACAAAAGTTGCATTGCATAACCTCGGCTGTAAGGTAAATGCGTACGAATTAGAATTTGTACAGCAAATGTTTACAAGAAATGGGTACGAAATTGTACCCTTTGACGAAAAAGCGGATATTTATATTGTCAACACATGTACTGTCACGAATATTGCGGATCGCAAATCGCGACAGATGCTTCATCGTGCAAAAAAAAGGAATCCTGAGGCGATTGTCGTCGCAACAGGCTGTTATGTGCAGACGGATCGGACGGAGGCAGGCAAGGATGAAAGTATTGATCTCATGGTCGGAAACAATCGAAAAAAGGAAATTGTCGGGCTGGTTGAGCAGCTTTTAGAGAATCGCCGCGCGGGTCTGTCTATGGAAACCGCAGGAGCCTGCCCGTTTGAAAAGGACACTGCCGTGTCTGACATTGCCGTTGAAACTGCGTATGAGGAATTCGAGCTGGAACAGGCCGGCGGGCATACACGGGCCTATATCAAAATTCAGGATGGCTGTAATCAGTTTTGTAGCTATTGTGTTATCCCTTATGCAAGGGGAAGGGTGCGCAGCCGGAGAAAAGAGGATGTGCTCGCGGAGATTAAGAAGCTTGCGGAAAACGGCTATCAGGAGGTTGTTCTGACCGGCATTCATGTAAGCTCCTATGGGCTGGATTTTCATAAAAATGAGGAAGAGCGGGATATTTCCTACAACGCCGCCGCCGCCGCGGGAAGCTTTACAAATGCGGAGCTGCTTTCCTTAATCAAACAGGTGCATGAAATAGAGGGGGTTGGGCGGATTCGGCTCAGTTCTTTAGAACCGCGGATTATCACGGAGGAGTTTTTAGAAGGGCTTGCAAAGCTGCCAAAGTTTTGTCCGCATTTTCATCTTTCCCTGCAGAGCGGTTCTGATGCGGTATTAAAGCGGATGAATAGGCGGTATAGTGTCTGTGAATACTATGAGAAAACAGAGCTGATCCGGCGTTACTTTACACATCCGGCGCTGACAACGGATGTCATAGTTGGCTTTCCAGGGGAAACAGAGGAAGAATTCGAAGAAACAAGGGCGTTTCTTCAAAAGGTCAACTTCTATGAGGTGCACGTATTTAAGTATTCTAGAAGGCGGGGGACAGCGGCGGATCAGATGCCAAATCAGTTGACTCAAAAGGAAAAAGCCGAAAGAAGCAGTGTGCTGATTGAAGAATCAGCAAAAAGAAGCAGGGATTACCGCGCGTGGTATGCGGGAAGGCTGATTGACGTGCTGTTCGAGGAAGGACAGGAAATCGACGGGGACTGTTATCAGACGGGATATACAAAGGAGTATGTAAAAGCAGCGGTGAGGACACAGGAGGATTTGGGCAATCAAATCGTTACAGGCAGGGCAGGCGGGATGCTGACGGATGAAATCCTTGTGTTTTCAAAGGAATTAGAGTAAAATAAAGTATAGATATGCAGAAACAGTACGATGTAGAGAAAGAGCAGGGAAGTGATCACATGCAGAATCTTGGCAACACACAATACTTTAAAGTGCAGACGGAGCCGGAAACCGGCGTAAAGGTAGTGCTTTCTACCGTATATGAGGCGTTAACGGAAAAGGGATACAATCCGGTCAACCAGATCGTCGGATATATCATGTCGGGCGACCCGACCTATATCACGAGCCACAACAATGCGCGAAGCCTGATCATGAAGGTGGAGAGGGACGAGCTTGTCGAGGAATTGCTGACACAATATATCAAGAACAACGGATGGAACTAATATGCGTATTATGGGATTAGATTTTGGTTCAAAGACAGTGGGGGTTGCCGTAAGCGATCCACTGCTTATTACTGCGCAGGGAATTGAAATCATCAGACGTGATTCGGAAAACAAAATTCGCAAGACGCTCGCGAGAATAGAAGAGCTGATTGTGCAGTATGAGGTAGACCGCATTGTTTTGGGATTTCCAAAGAACATGAATGCGACGATCGGTGAACGTGGAGAAAAGACAATTGAATTCCAGCAGAACCTGATGCGCAGGACGGGGTTGGAGGTCATCCTGTGGGATGAGCGGCTGACTACGGTCGCTGCGGATAAGGTGATGATGGAGAGCGGAGTACGAAGAGAGGATAGGAGCAAGTATGTCGACAAAATTGCTGCTATCTTCATTTTGCAGGGTTATTTGGATTATTTGGAAAAAGAAAAGGAAAGGGAACAGGAAAATGGATAAGATTCAGTTTTCGTTTGACGACGGAGAGGAAACAGCGGAGTTTTTTGTGCTGGATCAGACGCGTATAAACGGCAGGAATTATCTGCTTGTTGCAGAATCCACGGAGGATGAGGCAGAAGCATTGATATTTAAGGACATGGCGCCCGAGGAGGCGCTTGAGAGCGTATATGAGATCGTTGATGACGATACGGAGCTTCAGGCGGTTGCGAAGGTGTTTGAGGAATCGATAGGGGATATCGAGTTTGAGCGGGAGGTATAGAGTTTGAAACAGAAGAATGAGAGCAAAAGCAAGTTAAAGATTATTCCGTTAGGAGGTCTGGAACAGATCGGGTTGAATATTACTGCCTTTGAGTATGAAGACAGTATTGTTGTTGTGGATTGCGGACTGGCATTTCCGGAGGATGATATGCTCGGAATTGATTTGGTCATTCCGGACATCACTTATTTAAAAGAGAACGCTGCAAAGGTGAAGGGCTTTGTTATCACGCATGGCCATGAAGATCATATCGGTGCGCTTCCCTATATTTTAAAGGAATTAAATGTGCCGGTTTATGCCACAAGGCTTACGATTGCGCTGATTGACAGTAAGCTGAAGGAGCATAATTTGCTGAAGTCGGTTAAGAGGAAGACCGTAAAATACGGACAGTCGATCAATCTTGGCGTATTTCGGGTAGAATTTATCAATACGAACCACAGCATTGCAGATGCGAGCGCGCTGGCTATTTATTCTCCGGCGGGTGTTGTTGTTCATACAGGAGATTTCAAGGTGGATTATACACCGGTATTCGGCGATGCGATCGATTTGCAGAGGTTTGCGGAGCTTGGGAAAAAGGGTGTGCTCGCGCTGATGTGCGACAGCACGAATGCGGAGCGTCCGGGCTTTACCAATTCCGAAAAAACAGTCGGCAAGACGTTTGACAGCATTTTTGCGGATCATAAGTCGACGAGGATCCTCGTTGCGACGTTCGCGTCCAATGTGGACCGAGTGCAGCAGATTATAGATTCCGCCTATAAATACGGCAGAAAGGTTGTGGTGGAGGGTCGCAGCATGGTTAATATCCTCCAGACGGCTTCCGAGCTTGGTTATATTAAGATCCCGGATCAGACGCTGATCGATGTCGAGCAGCTTAAGAATTATCCCGATGAGAAGACCGTCATTATCACGACGGGCAGCCAGGGTGAGGCGATGGCCGCGCTCAGCAGGATTGCATCGAGCATTCATAAAAAAGTGACAATTAAGCCGGGCGATACGGTAATATTCAGTTCTAATCCGATCCCGGGAAATGAAAAGGCCGTTTCTAAGGTAATCAATGAGCTTGGAATCAAGGGCGCGGATGTCATTTTCCAGGATGCGCATGTTTCCGGTCATGCTTGTCAGGAGGAAATCAAGCTGTTATATTCGCTTGTAAAGCCGAAGTATGCGATACCGGTTCACGGGGAATACCGCCATCTGAAAGCGCAGGCAAAAATTGTGCAGGAGCTTGGCATTTCAAAAGAAAATATTTTCATCCTATCCTCGGGTGATGTGCTGGAATTGGATGGCGAGCAGGCTGCTGTTACAGGGGAGGTGCCGACGGGGGCTGTGTTTGTGGACGGACTTGGCGTTGGCGATGTTGGGAATATTGTGCTACGCGACAGGCAGCATCTGGCTGAAGATGGTATTCTGATTGTTGTGCTGACGCTTGAGAAAAAGACAAATCAGCTTCTGGCAGGTCCGGACATCATTTCAAGGGGTTTTGTGTATGTCAGAGAGTCCGACGAAATCATGGAGGAGGCGCAGATCGTTGTAGAGGAAGCGTTACTGGAACTGCTCGACAGAAACATTACGGACTGGGGTAAGATGAAGAATGCAATGAAGGACGCTTTAAGCGGCTATGTATGGAAAAAGATGAAGAGAAGGCCAATGATCCTTCCGATTATTATGGAAGTGGAATAAGGCCACAAAGGAGCGACGCATATGAGTATTTCAGAAAGCAGCATGGAAAGCGCCATTGAAGGGTTAATCGTGCAGATGCGTCACACTGCAGATTACCAGAACTATATGAAGCAAAAGGAAACGTTAAAGAGCTATCCGGAGCTGAAAGAAAGAATAGAGAAGCTGAGAGAGTTGAATTGCCGGATGCAGAATATGCCTGAATCCGAAAGCCTTTATGAGGAGGGGGAAAAGCTCGAGCAACAGTATGAGGAGTTATGCGAGGATACTCGCGTGTATGATTTTATGCAGGCAGAACTGGATTTTTGCAGGATGTTTCAGGGAATCCTTGCAAGAATTACGGCCGGCATGGAATTTGAGTAGCTTTCCGTCAGCGCCTGCAAGGGAAGCGACAGGGAGGAATTAACATGAAAGCAAAACAATTGACGATTTCATTTTTTGGAACGGTAATCAGGGCGGTTGTGCTGATTATGGCGGTTCTTATTATTTATAAAGCAGGGGTAAAGGCTTATGACTTTGGTTTTCGTATTTTTACGGAGGAGCCGATGACTGCGGAGCCGGGAAGAGATATTCAAGTAATGATTACACAGGGAGACAGTGTTATGGATGTCGGTACGATGTTAGAGGAAAAGGGTCTGGTCAGAGATGCGCAGCTTTTTTTCATCCAGAAGCTACTTTCCCAATATTCCGGAGATATCCAGCCGGGCATGTACACGTTGAATACGTCGATGACGGCGGAGGAAATGTTTGCGCTTCTTTTGAAGGACGAGGCGCAAGAGGACGAGGCTGTTTCCGAGCCGGATGAGCTGCAGTAAGCGGGGCTTCGTCTGCCGAGGCCGGATCCGCTCGAAGCTGACCCTCTCACGGACTCAGGAGACGGCGCGGCGAAGGAGGGAGACTTCCGGATGAAGATGCGGGAACCGTACAAGAGGAAATGACAGAGGAATAACAGAGGAATAACAGCGGTGATTGTAGATGAAAGAATAGCGTCCTATATCGATTCGCTTGATAAAGGGAATCCCCCTTTTTTAAATGAAATTGAGGCTTACGCAAAGAAAAACTATGTGCCGATTATTAAGCGGCCGACGCAGAATCTGCTGCGGCTTCTGCTGCAAATGAGACAGCCGAAAGCTATTTTGGAGGTCGGGACAGCGATCGGTTTTTCGGCGCTTTTGATGGCGGAATATGGGCCGAAGGATTGTCCGATTACGACAATTGAGAAATATGAGAAGCGGATCCCAATCGCAAAGGAAAATTTTAAAAGAGCCGGCAGGGAGCGGCAAATCGTGTTGCTTGAGGGCGACGCGGCCGATATTTTGCAGGAGCTTTCCAGGAAGCAGCCGCAGAGCTTTGACTTTATATTTATGGATGCGGCAAAGGGTCAATATATGCATTTTCTGCCTGAGGTTCTGCTGCTTTTGCGGCAGGGCGGACTTTTGATTTCGGATAATGTGCTGCAGGACGGGGATATCGTAGAATCAAGGTTTGCCGTCCCGCGCAGGAACCGTACGATCCATTCGCGCATGCGGGATTATCTGTATGCGCTGACGAACGACGAAGCGCTGCAGACAACGGTGCTCCCGCTCGGGGACGGCGTGACGGTCAGCGTAAAGAAGTGAGGAATTAAAATGAATCAGAATAAAAAGCCGGAGTTGCTGATTCCGGCGAGCAGTTTGGAAGTATTGATGACGGCGGTGGTTTTTGGCGCGGACGCCGTTTATATCGGCGGAGAGGCGTTTGGCCTGCGCTCAAAGGCGAAAAATTTTTCGAAAGAGGATATGAAGGCGGGCATCGCGTTTGCGCATGCGCACGGCGTCAGGGTTCATGTGACCGCAAACATCCTTGCTCACAATGACGATCTTGCGGGCGCGCGGGAATATTTTGCGGAGCTAAAGGAAATGAAGCCGGATGCGTTGATTATTTCCGATCCGGGCATGTTTACGCTCGCTAAGGAGATCTGCCCCGAAATAGAAATTCATATCAGCACGCAGGCGAACAATACCAATTATAGAACTTATGATTTCTGGTGGAAGCAGGGCGCAAAACGGGTCGTTTCGGCGAGGGAACTTTCATTAAAGGAAATCAGGGAAATCAGGGAGCATATTCCTGCTGAAATGGAAATCGAGAGCTTTATCCATGGCGCGATGTGCATTTCCTATTCCGGGCGCTGCCTGCTCAGCAGCTATTTTACCGGAAGAGATGCGAACCGGGGCGAATGCACCCATCCGTGCCGTTGGAAATATGCGGT
>CAZMIX010000036.1:6710-22836 GCA_964566545.1 uncultured Lachnospiraceae bacterium
AAAATGACAGAGGAACTTATATATTTAACTCGAAGGATTTGTGCATGATCGAGCACATTCCGGAAATGATCGATGCGGGGATCGACAGCTTTAAAATAGAAGGGCGCATGAAAACAGCGCTGTACGTGGCGACGGTCGCACGTACCTACCGGAAGGCGATCGACGATTATTTTGTATCTGAGGAGAGGTACCGCTCCAATCTGCCGTGGTATCGGGAAGAAATTGCAAAGTGCACATACCGTCAGTTTACGACCGGCTTTTATTTCGGAAAGCCGGATGAAACGACGCAGATTTACGATCATAATACATATGTGAAGGAGTACGTTTACCTCGGAATTGTTGGAAAGGCGGAGGAGGACGGCTCCGTGACGATCGAGCAAAGAAATAAATTTTCGGTCGGAGAGGAAATAGAGGTTATGAAGCCGGAAGGAGCGAATGTTCCGGCGGTCGTGTTGTCGATTCAGGATGAGGAGGGGAACGAGCAGGACAGCGCTCCGCACCCAAAGCAGGTGATCCGCGTAAGGCTTTCTGCAGCAGGCTCGCCCGCAGAAGGAGCTGCCAATACGGCGGTCTGTGCGCGATACGACATATTAAGAAAAAAGGAAGAAGAGTCAGAATGAAGCTGCTTACTGTAATTGTACCATGCTATAACGAAGAACAGGCAATCCCTTACTTTTATGCGGAGATGGAGAGAACGATCGGGACGTTTGAAGAGAAATTTCCGGAGACCGCCTTTGAGCTGCTGTTTATCGACGACGGCTCTAAGGATCGGACGCGCCAATGCATCAAAGAGCTTCGCAGGAAGGATACGCGCGTGCATTACGTTTCGTTTTCCAGAAATTTCGGAAAGGAAGCGGCAATTTATGCCGGACTTAACAAATCAAACGGCGATTATGTCGTGATCATGGATGCGGATTTGCAGGATCCGCCGAGTCTCTTGACAGAAATGTATGCGGCTGTCACGGAGGAGGGTTATGATTCGGCAGCGACGAGAAGGGTGACGCGAAAAGGCGAGCCGCCGGTTCGTTCCTTTTTTGCGAGGTGTTTTTACCGGCTGATCAACGGTATTTCCCGCACGGAAATTGTTGACGGCGCGCGCGATTACCGTATTATGACGCGTCAGATGGTCGACGCGATTTTATCGATGGGGGAATATAACCGGTTCACAAAGGGCATTTACGGCTGGGTCGGCTTTGAGACAAAATGGATCGCCTACGAAAATGTGGAACGTGTGGCAGGTGAGACGAAGTGGTCATTCTGGAAGCTATTTCTCTATTCGCTGGAGGGTATCATCGCCTTTTCGACCGCGCCGCTTGCGATTGCCGGGATGCTGGGCTTTCTGTTTACCGTTTTGGCGTTTATTATGATTATCTTCATTATTTGCAGGACGCTGCTTTACGGGGATCCGACGAGCGGCTGGCCGTCCATGGTATGCATCATCGTATTCATCGGCGGCATTCAGTTATTCAGCATCGGCATCGTGGGTCAGTACTTGGCGAAGACGTATCTTGAAACAAAGCATCGGCCGATCTTTATCGCAAAGGAAGAGGAATAGGAGCAAAATTATGAAGCTGATTATACAGATCCCGTGCCTGAATGAAGCAGAGACGCTGGAAATCGCGTTGAACGACCTGCCCAGGCACATCGACGGGATCGATACGATCGAGTATCTGATCATCAATGACGGAAGTGTTGACAATACGGTGGAGGTTGCCAAAAATTGGGGCGTCAACTATGTTATCAGTTTTACCCAAAATAAAGGGTTGGCGAAGGGTTTTATGGCAGGGATCGATGCATGCTTAAGAAACGGCGCGGATATCATCGTCAATACGGATGCAGACAACCAGTATTGCGGCGCCGATATCGAAAAACTTGTGCGCCCGATTTTGGAGAAAAAAGCCGATATCGTCATCGGCGAGCGTCCGATCAATGAGACGGAGCATTTTTCCCCGCTGAAAAAGAAGCTGCAGCATTTGGGGAGCTTCGTCGTGCGCAAGGCCTCCAAGACCGACATCCCGGATGCGCCAAGCGGCTTTCGCGCGTTTTCCAGAGATGCGGCGATGCATCTGAATGTGATGAACAATTACACGTATACGCTGGAAACGATCGTGCAGGCAGGCAGGACGAGTATGGCAATCACATCCGTGCCGATCCGTACGAACGGAGAGTTGCGCAAGTCCAGGCTGTTTCACAGCATGTTCAGCTATGTCAAGCGCTCCATGCTCACGATCGTGCGGGCTTACATGATGTACCGGCCGCTGACGTTTTTCAGCGCGCTTGGATCGATCCCGTTCCTTGCCGGCGTGGCGATCGGCGTCCGTTTCCTCGTATTTTTCTTTAGAGGCGCGGGCAACGGGCATATGCAGTCGCTGATTTTTGCCAGCACGCTGATGCTGCTCGGCTTTATGACCTTCATAGTGGGGCTGCAGGCGGATGTTATCGCGAATAACCGCAAGATTCTTGAAGATATCCAGTACCGCATCAGACGGATGGATTACAAAGAGGAAGAAAAAGAGCGCGAGGATCAGAATGAGCAATGATAAAATTGTCCTGATCGGCCCGGTATACCCTTACAAGGGCGGCATTTCGCATTATACGGGGCTATTGTACAGGACGCTTTCCGAAAAATATAACACCCGGATGATCTCTTATAAGATGCAGTATCCGAAGCTTTTGTTTAAGCGTGAGCAGAAGGATTTTTCCAATGATACGTTCCGGGTGGAGCAGGCGGAATTTTTGATCAACACCGCCAATCCGTTCAATTTTATTTCCATAGGAAGAAAAATCAGAAAAGAGAAGCCGGCACTCGTCATCGTGCAGTGGTGGCATCCCTATTTTGCACCGTGCTATGCGATTCTCGCTAAAATGCTGAAGGAAAGCAGGATTTTGTTTGTGTGCCATAATGTTTTTCCGCACGAACGATTTCCGTTGGACAAAAGGCTGACAAGGCTCGTGTTAAAGCAGGGCGATTATTTTATTCTGCACTCGCGGACCGAGGCGGACGAGCTGCTTTCGATCAAAAATGACGCGAATTACCGGGTGCAGGTGCATCCAACCTATTCCGCATTTCAGTTTCAAAATATGGACAGGGAAGAGGCTAGGCGGCAGCTTTCAGTCCCGATGGATCAGCGGCTGCTGTTGTTTTTTGGTTACGTGCGGGAATATAAAGGCTTAAAACACTTGATCGATGCGATGGGGATTCTAAAAAGAGAAGGAAACGTACAGATGCCGGGGCTGTATATCGTCGGCGATTTTGACGGAAATAAAGCTGCTTATCTGGAACAGATCAAGGCGTGCGGCGTCGAAGAAAAAATTGTGATCGTGGACGGCTATGTGCCGGATCGCGAAGTGGAAAAGTATTTTGCGGCCAGCGACCTTGTCGTTTTGCCTTATGAATCCGCGACACAGAGCGGGATCGTTCAAATTGCCTATGGTTTTCATAAGCCGGTCATTGTGACGAATGTCGGTGGACTGCCGGAGGTCGTTGAGGATGACAGAACGGGCATGATCGTGGAGCCGGGCAATGCCGGACAGCTCGCGGAGGCGATCCGGCGCTTTTTTGACGAAAACAAAGCGGCGGAATATGAGAAACAGATCCGCGATAACGAATACCGGTTCTCCTGGGAACGGATGCGCGAGACGATAGAGGGGTTTTTAGGGATTTAAGTGCGGATGCGCAGGCGCATGAAGAGGTCGTAGATCACGCGCTCTGCGTAGGCAAGGCCGTAAGCGGCTGCAAAAACGGCATCCTGCAGCGGGTTCGTGTGCAGATAGTGCCGGTTATAAATGCGAAAGCTGCGGTAGAAGTTCGGGAACGCCCGCGCTTTCGAGGAACGGTACGCTTTTTTAATGCTGACCGAATGAAAATGATCATAGCGCTCCTTTGTCAGCAAGCCGACTTTTAAACCGCAGTCCGAAAGCCGTTTGGAGAGAATAATTTCCTCCGCATAAAGAAATGTGCGTTCATCGAAACCACCGACCGCTTCATAGGCGGTTTTTTTTATGCAGAAAAAAGAGCCTTCGACGACGCCGACAGTTTCTAACGGCAGGGCAGAGGCCGCAAGCCTTTTTTTGATGGCGCGCTTGTCGAGATTAAACCAGATCAAAAAGAGACTCTCTATCATACCTAAGAAGCCGGGCAGCCGCCAGACATTATAGCCCTGATTGACAAGGCAGCTCATGACGCCGTATTCGGTATGCTGCCTCATGCTTTCTAAAATAGCGTAAAGCGTCCGTTCGCTGACCATAATATCGGGATTGGCGATAAACAGGTAATCCGGCGCACCGTTTAAAAGCGCATGGCGGACGCCGTAATTATTTCCCTTCGCATAGCCGCCGTTTTCGGGCGCTTGTATGACGTCGATGCGGGGGCCTGCACCGCAGGCCGGAGGCAGCAGCGTATCGCTTAAGTAGGCGAAGGAATCGTCCGAAGAATGGTTGTCTACGACAATAATTTTATCCAGACAGGCATAGTCCTTTACTGCCAGCGCGAGCTTTGCCGCAGTCCGTCCGTCATTATAATTTAAAATAATCATTACCGCCGAAGCTACTTCCATCGATGTGATCCTTTCTTTGCTGATTCTAATTTGTACGCTTGCTCTATGGTATTCACTTTATCATAAAAAAGTATGGCATACAAGAAACAAAAGTTTTTGAAGAAACTGAAATAATCGAGGATGCGACGGCAGAAAAGGTATGTTATAATAATCGTTATACTATATTTGAACTGGAGAGGTCTTTTGACATGATTGAAAAAAATACCGAAAATCCGTTGGTATCTGTAATAACGATCTGCTTTAATCCGGGCAATTCGCTGATTAAGACGATGGAATCTGTCTTGGCACAGTCGTTTGCCGGTTTTGAATATGTCATTCAGGATGGGGAATCGGCGGACGATACGGCGGATTTGATAGAGGGTTATCAGGAACGCTTTATGGAAAAGGGCATCACGCTGCGCTATTTCAGGGAAAAGGACGGCGGCATTTACGATGCGATGAATAAGGCGGTATCCCACACAAACGGAGTATGGGTCAGCTTTATGAATGCCGGCGACTGTTTTTACAGCGCGGGCGTGCTGAACGACATTTTTGGCGAGCGCGATTATCCGAATACCGCGATTCTTTACGGCGATGCCGTGGAGCAGGAATATGGCAGATATTATATGTTCCGCAAGGCCATCGACCAGATCGAGGCCAGAATGCCGTTTTCCCACCAGTCCTCTTTCACGAGGCGAGAGCTTCTTATGAGGATGCCGTTTCGCACGGATTACCGGATCGGTGCGGATTATGATTTTTTGCTCACCATTCACCAAAAAGGCTTTTATTTCACCGACACGGGCACGATCGTCTGCATCGTGTCAAAGGACGGACTTTCCTCCTTAAAGCTGTACGATACGTTTCAGGAAACGGTCGTCATACGGGAACGGCATGGCATTCATCAATATAACAAAAAGCAGATGAAACGAAAAATCGGGGAATTGAAGCTGAAACAATTTGTAATGGATTATTTCCCGAAGTGGATCAAAAAATTGATCCGGAAGGTGCAGCTTACGGTGCGCGGACAAAACGCGGCGCTCATGATCCCCGATTGGGAAAAGCAGGATCGTGCGGGTTAAAAATGAGCCTTGATCGCCTGATACAGCCGATCGATGATCGCATCCCAGCGGAAGGCTTCTTTT
Organism: uncultured Lachnospiraceae bacterium; assembly: GCA_964566545.1. Classification (GTDB taxonomy): domain Bacteria; phylum Bacillota; class Clostridia; order Lachnospirales; family Lachnospiraceae; genus JAEYFP01. The sequence continues at coordinate 12,388 of CAZMIX010000036.1, forward strand.
GCATAGGCGGTGATTTCCTCCGCCTCTTTATCCCAAAATCGGTTCACGGTGAACAGATTTTCAAGCGCTTTTGAAAGCGCATCGATATCATCTGCGGGAACGACAAGCCCAAACCGGCCGTTTCCGTTCACATCATAGCCTGCCGGAACCATGTCCGTCGTGACAAGATAGCAGCCCTGACTCGCGGCTTCAACGAGTACGATCCCAAAGCTCTCGCTTCTGGAGGGCAGCGCAAAAACTTTCGCTTTTCGGTATTCGTTCATCAGGCGCTTCTTATCGTGAATGCTCCCAAGAAACTGTACCCGTTCCTTTAACTGCGGATATCGCCCGTAAAAATCCGCGATTTCCGGCTGAAATTGTTCCGCTACGGGACCGATGAGCTTTAACGTCCAGTCATGGTGCGGCGCGCTTTTTGCAAATGCGGCAAGCAGGACGTCCGTCGCCTTTTCTTTCGTGCCGAGGTTGCCCACGGTCAGGATAACGTTTTCCTTTTCGAATGGAAGCGCTTTTTGGTCCGGTAAAGAAGCCGTCCGGTCAAAATATCCGTTTGTGAGGTAGATGATTTTCTGACCGAAATGCTTTACAAGTTCTTTTTGCAGTACGGTCGTCTCGACGGAAACGACGTCGGCTCGCCGGATGCTCGCCCGTTTGATCAGCCCCCGCAAATCTTTGGCAAGGCATGTTTTTAATCCGACCGGGTTCATATCCAGCTTTAAATAGATTTTCCCCGTCCGGTTATATTTTCGGAAAGCAAGCTCATAAAAATAGGTGGATAAATTCAGATGATAGAGGTTTAGAACGTCAATTTCCGACGCATGCGCTTTCAAATACCGGATGCCGTCAAAAATCCTGCCAAGGCGCGTCTGCTTCACGAAATCAAGCCGGAGTCCCCGCACCTCGTTTGCGAGATAAGAATATTCCGCGCAGTTTTGACGGGTCGCGATAACGCAGTCCCAGCCGTAGTTTTTATGCAGGAAATACGGAATCATCCCGACATCCTTTAACAGATGTACATTTTCAGTTTTCAAAAACAGTGTCACAAATTTCATGCAATACGCTCCAAAAGAGAGAACCAACATTTCCGTCAAAATAGGAACTATCCTACTAAACTATATTAAATGTTCTATTACATCAAGTCAATGCAAGGTTTATTAAAAAATTTATTGAAAAAAGCTTCTTATTGTACTTTCTCCCAAATTATAATATACTTAAATGTATGTATCGGCGGTCAAGGCCGGGAATTGCCAAAGCGAGTTTCGATAAGCAGTCCGGTCATGAAGGAAGCGTGGGAAGCGGATGTTGAAAAGAAAGCTTGAGGAAATCGGCTCGGGAATTTACCGCAGCGTGATTTATCCCTTTGTCAGAATCGGAATCGAAAGAAGGACCCACAGTGTCATGAAGCAGAAGTCCTATCTGAATAAAGGCTCTGTTCTTGAGGGAAAAAATTATATCGGCAGGCAGGTGCGTCTGTCTAATACGCGGGTGGGCTTTGGCTCCTATGTCAATGACAGGGGGGATCTTTCCAATACCGCTATCGGACGCTATACCTCCATCGGAACGGATGTGTCCTGTCTTCTCGGAACGCATCCGGTAGGCACCCTTGCGGCGATGCATCCGGCATTTTATTCGACGTCGGGGGCGCTCGGATACAGCTATGTAAAAAAGGATTCCTTTGAGGAATTTACATTTATCGACCGCGAAAAGCGCATACAGATCGTCGTTGGAAATGATGTATGGATCGGAAACGGCGTGCGCATCAAAGAGGGCGTGACGATCGGGGACGGTGCGGTCATCGGCGCAGGCTCCCTCGTGCTTCATGATGTGGAACCTTATACCGTTTATGCCGGTGTCCCCGCAAAAAAAATCAGGCGGCGGTTTCCAAAGGAACAGGCAAAAAGGTTGCTTGCGCTCAAATGGTGGGAAAAGGACGAAGCATGGATTATCGGGCACATAGAGGATTTTGCGGATGTGGAAAAGCTGCTGGAACAAGGCGGCTGCTAAATAAATGGAGCAGATTATGAATACAGTTGCAATCGTAATTATTGCATACAACAGACCGGATTCCTTAAAACGCCTGCTTGCGTCTCTCGCGGGAGCCGATTATCCGAAAGAGGAGCGCATTCCGCTGGTCATCAGCATCGATCAGGGCGATAACGCCAAGGTCATTGAGGCGGCGGAGTCGTTTCTATGGGAGCATGGGGAAAAGTCCGTGATTTGCAGGGAAGCGAATCTGGGGCTGAAACAGCATGTGCTTTTGTGCGGGGATTATACACAGACATACGACGGCGTCATCATGCTGGAGGATGATCTGTATGTTTCCCCCTCTTTTTATGCGTATGCCTCGGCAGCGCTGGACTTTGCGGAGGGGAAGGATGATATCGGCGGCGTTTCCCTCTATAATCATTTGATGAACGTGCATGTGCGCGAACCGTTTGAAGCGGTTAGGGAGAATTATGATAATTGGTATTTCCAGTTTGCTTCCTCGTGGGGACAGGCTTTTTGCAGGGCGCAGTGGAGCGGATTTCGGGAATGGCTCAGGGACAATGACGGCAAGCCGCTTGCGGCAGCCGATATGCCGCAAAATATATCCTCTTGGTCGGATCAATCGTGGCTGAAATATTACATGAAGTATTTGATAGAGACAAAGAAATATTTTATGTATCCGTATGTATCGCTGACGACGAATTTCTCGGAGGAGGGCGCACATGCGAGGGAGGCGGTTGCGGATCTGCAGGTGCCGCTTGCCGGAAAAGCCGATTCCGAGCGGGAATATCGTTTCTGCTCGCTTTGGGAGACAAGGGCGGTCTATGACGCGTTTTTTGAGAATGTGAGCCTAAAAAAATGCGTGACAGAGCAGCTTTTGAAGTTTTCTGAGAGTGTGCAGGATACGGCTTTTATAGAAAAAAAGAATCTGGTAGAAGTCGACCTGTACGGATATAAGCCGGTAATACCGCAAATGCGTTATTATCTGACCTCGAAGAGCCTGCCGTATAAACGGTTAAAATCCTATGGCAGAAGCCTGCGCCCGATGGACGCCAACATTTTTGAGGAAATGCCCGGAAATGATTTTTATCTGTATGACATGGGCGAGGCGGGAAGTGCGCCGAAGACAGAAGAGGCGGAGAAATATTTATATCATTACAGGGCGTTAAGAATCAAGGCCATGCGTTCGGTATTGTTTTACCGGATCAGGCGGAAATTGCGGAGATCAAAGTAATTTTTGGTTGCTATAATTTTTGACCGGAACGGAGCGGTATATGTGTGGAATATTCGGAGTGATCAATGAAAAAATAGACGAGGCGCTGGCGATGCGCTGCTTAGACCGGATCCTGCACCGGGGACCGGACGGATACGGTTTGTGGCAGGAGGACGGCGTGACGCTCGGACACCGCAGGCTGGCGATTCTGGATCTGTCGGACAACGGGACGCAGCCGATGGCCTATGCCGACGGCCGGTACATGCTTATCTATAATGGTGAAATCTATAATTTTGTCGAGCTTCGCGAGGAGCTGGAGCTTTTAGGATATACGTTCAAGAGCGAATCTGATTCGGAGGTTCTGCTCGCCTCCTATCTTGCGTGGGGTGAAAAATGTCTTGAGAAATTCAATGGTATGTGGGCGTTTGCTATTTGGGACAGACAAAGAAAGCGGATGTTTTTAAGCCGTGACCGGTTTGGGATCAAGCCGCTGTATTATACGGCTCTAAACGGCAAAAACGGAATCGCCTTCGGCTCGGAAATGAAGGCGCTCATGCCGCTGATGAAGGATGTCAGGCCGAATCGGGAGCTTGTGACCGATCCGAAGCGGATGGTGTTTTATGAGAGCGGAGAGGACTGCGTGATCGAAGGGATCAAGCGCTTCCCTGCGGGCTCCTATGCTTATGCGGACGAAAACGGTATGCGGATCACAAAATGGTGGAATACATTGGAGCATCTAGTGGAGGTGCCTGAGCGCTATGAGGAGCAGGTCGAGCTGATGCGCGAGCTGTTTCTGGACGCCTGCAAGCTTCGTATGAGAAGCGATGTGACGATCGGCACGGCACTTTCCGGCGGCCTCGATTCCTCCGCAACGATCTGTGCGATGGCGCATCTGGCGCGCAATGCGAGCGATGTGCGCATGAATGAGGACTGGCAGCACGCCTACGTGGCGACATTTCCCGGCACGACGATGGACGAGAGCGCCTATGCCAGACAGGTGACGGATTACTTGGATATTCAGAGCACCTTCGTGGAAATCGACCCGCGAAAAGCGATCGACCGGTTGGATGAATCTATCTATCTGTTCGAGGATGTGTATCTGACAAGCCCGATTCCGATGATGATGCTTTATCGCGCGCTGCGAAAGGACGGTACGCTCGTGACGATCGACGGCCATGGCGCCGACGAGCTGTTCGGCGGCTATACCTTTGATTTTATCCACGCGCTGCGGGACGCGAAAAATAAAGAGGAACGGGACATGATCCTGACGGCCTATATTGACAGCTTCCCGAAGGATGCTTCTAATATGGCGCTGAAGAACCGCTCCAAATCAGGTGTCTACTTGAATTATTTAAAACGGGGCTTGAAGGACAGGCTGAAAAGCGGAAATGAGGCCTATAAAGCGGTTCAGGCTGCGGACGATCCAAACTATCGGCGGCTGGATACGCTGAACCAAATTTTATATGCGTCCTCCCATGAGACAATTTTGCCGACGCTGCTGCGCAATTATGACCGCTACAGCATGGCAAGCGGCATTGAAATCAGGATGCCGTTCATGGATTACAGGATCGTGGAACTGGCGATGTCCATCGGCTGGAAATCGAAGCTGCACGGCGGGCATTCCAAATCGATCATCCGGGATGCGATGGCGCCTTATATGCCAAAGGAAATCGCTTACCGCAAGACGAAGATCGGTTTCAACACGCCGATCGTCGAATGGATGCAGGGACCGCTCAAAAGTTATTTTGAAGACACGATCCAAAGCGAGGATTTTCGTTCCTGTGATCTGATCGATGCAAAGGCGGTCAAGGCACAGGTGGAGCAAGTCATTCATAATCCGGCTGCGACCTTCGCCATGGGCGAGCAGGCGTGGAGCGCGCTGTATCCCTATTTGTGGGAACGCGCCGTACTGAAGCACGCGTTTTGAAAATTGCCGCTTTTGAATTTGCAGCAATTCGTAATTTATTTTTTTAGGAAGGCACCCCGCTTTTTAGCGGGAGAACGATAGGAATACAGGATATGGGTTTGTTAAAGAAAATCAATTATATTTTTTCCGGAAAACAGAAGGTGCAGTCCGTGTTTCTCAGCATCGGGATTTTTATCGGCGCGCTGCTCGAGCTGGTTGGTGTTTCTTTGATCACGCAGCTCGTTTCGCTTGTCACGGATCCTGGGATGATCCATACCAAAGCTCTGCTGCAGTCGGTCTATGACCTGTTTCATATGGAGTCGGACAGGCAGTTTTATTTTTATGTCGTCGTTGCGCTGATTATCGTATATGTCGTCAAGAATTCTTTTTTGCTCTGGATCAACTATGTGCAGTATACGTTCATCTATAACAACCAGCTCCGGCTTTCCGGAAGATTGATCGATTGTTATCTAAAAAAGCCGTACACCTATCATCTGGATAAAAATTCCGCTGAGATGGTGCGCAACGTCATGCTGGATACGGAGCGCTTTTTCCAGATGCTTTTAAGTGTATTTCTCATGCTGTCTGAGGTGCTGATTTCGGGCCTGCTCTGTGTTTATCTGCTTTGGACGGATTGGTTCATCACGGTGTCGGTCGTTTCCATTCTGGCGGTTTTTACCGGATTTTATCTTATTTTGTTTAAAAACAAGGCAAAAGCATACGGAAAAGAAAACCAAATGTACGACGGGAAAATGCACCAGTCCATCAATCAGGCGCTTGGCGCGGTCAAGGATATCAAAATTCTCCACCGTGAGAAATATTTTGTCAACGCCTTTACGGACTATGGAAGGGAAAAAATGCACGCGGTCAGAAATAATAACGTGCTCGGACAGGCTCCGAAATATATCATCGAGACGGTCTGCATCGGCGCGATTCTCATCGTGCTCGTGCTTAAGATTTACCAGGGCGAGGATTTGACAAAGATGATACCGCAGCTCGCCGCGTTTGCGGTCGCGGCGTTCAAGCTTCTGCCGTCCGTAAGCAAGATCAACAATTTTGCGAATCTCATCATCTTTTTAAAGCCCTCGGTCGACTTGATCTACCGGGATATTAAGGATACGGAGGATATGAAGAACTTTGAATTGCAGGATGCCGCCATCTCAGATGAGGTCTATGTGGACAATCGTCCTTCCTGTGTGGAAATTTCGCATATTTCCTACCGGTATCCGCATACGGACAGGGATGTGCTAAAGGATGTCTCCTTTTCAATCCCCCTCGGTGCTTCGATCGGACTGGTCGGATCGTCCGGCGCCGGCAAATCGACGATGGCGGATATTATTTTGGGCATTCTGACGCCGACCGGGGGAACCGTGAATTATGGCGTGATGAACGTCCACGAGCATCCGCTTAAATGGTCAAAGAAGCTCGCCTATATCCCGCAGGCAATTTACCTGGCGGATGAGACGATCAGGAATAATATCGCTTTCGGCATTGACGACGCGCTGATCGATGAGGAGAAGGTTTGGAAGGCTCTTGAAGAAGCGCAGCTAAAGGAGTTTGTAAAAGAGCTTCCCGAAGGGCTTGACACGATGGTCGGAGAGCGCGGCGTGCGGCTTTCGGGCGGACAGCGTCAGCGCATCGGCATTGCAAGGGCGCTGTATGACAATCCTGAAATCCTCGTGCTGGATGAAGCGACATCCGCGCTCGATTCGGGGACCGAGGCGGCGGTCATGGAGGCCATCGACCGGCTGCAGGGCAGAAAGACCCTGATCATCATCGCCCACCGCCTGACGACGATCCGCAACTGCCAGTATGTCTTTCAAGTGGAAAACGGAAGTATTCAGAGTGTAGATCCGGCAAAATTGCAGTGAATTGGATAACAGAACCAAAATAAAAACGAGGTGTTCCATGTCTAAGATGACGGTAAGTGTCGTATTTATTACCTATAATCATGAAAAATATGTGCGCAGGGCGCTGCTCAGCGTGCTGAATCAGGAGACGGATTTTCCGTTTGAGGTCGTAGTCGGAGAGGACTGCTCGACGGACTTAACGAGAGAAATTCTCATGGAGTTAAAGGAGCAGTATCCTGAGAAGGTGCGGCTGCTTTTCAGGGAAAAAAATCTCGGCAGGCCGACGCTGAATGTCTACCAGACGACAATGGCATGTACCGGCGAGTATATTGCTTATCTGGAGGGTGATGATTACTGGGACGATACGCACAAGCTGCAAAAGCAGGTGGACTTTTTGAAGGCGCATCCCGAATATATCGCCGTGACACACGCGTGCCGGATGATTGATGAAAATGGAGAGGACATTACGGATCTAAAGGCGCTTTCAGTCGGAGAGATGTATGCGTGGAGCGGCCGGTTTACTTTTGAGGATTTTAAATACTCCGGCAAATGGCCGGGGCATTATGCGACCGTTTTATCCAGAAATATCTATCTGGAAGGAAAATACGATTATACGATTTTATACAGAGCGCACGATTTTGTGGACGACGGCGTGATTCTGATGTTTCTGCTCATTCAGGGGGATATTTACCGAATGGATGAGGTCATGAGCACATGGCGGTATGTGCGTAAAAAGGAGGCCGGAAATTGGAACTCGCTTTCGATGCAGCGCAACATCATCAAGGAAGACTGTTATTTGATGCAGAATCTGATGAAATGGTGTGAGGAGAGTATCGGCCTGACCGATTACAGTGTACGAAAGGCCCAAAAGGATTTTGAGACGGCTCTGAACATGTATCTGCATCACCCGAAGAAAGAAAATCTGCAATTTGTAAAGGATATGTTCGCCTATAATATCAAGGAGGTCGTCCGCAAGGGCCAAAAAACCTCCCTGCTAGGCTATTCTGCTAAGACGGTTTGGAATAAGTTGTTTTATAAAACCGGCTTTAGAAAATAAACGGGAGGAGAATGCGGCAAAATGCTTATGCGGCCGCTGTAAATAAAAATGAGCGAAGAAAAGAGAATTTTAGTGGCGCGGTCTTCCCTGCCGCCGTTTGAGGAATATGTGGAGGCGATCCGACCGCTTTGGGATTCGGCGTGGCTGACCAATATGGGAGCCAACCATCAGGAACTGGGCAGACAGCTTGCGGATTACATGCACGTGGAAAATGTATCGCTGTTTGTGAACGGTCATATGGCGCTGGAGCTTTGTATTCAGGCGATGGGCCTGACGGGCGAGGTCATCACGACGCCGTTTACTTTCGTGTCCACGACGCATGCGATCATCCGAAACGGTCTGACGCCGGTATTTTGCGACATCAATCCGAACGACTATACGATCGATGCGGATAAAATAGAGGAGCTGATCACGGAAAGAACCTCGGCGATCATTCCGGTGCACGTTTATGGAAACGTATGCGATGTCAAAAAAATAGAGGCGATTGCGAAAAAGCATCATTTAAAGGTGCTCTATGATGCGGCCCACACCTTCGGCGTGGAGGTGGACGGCGCAGGGGTGGGCAGCTTTGGCGATGCCTCGATGTTCAGCTTTCATGCGACGAAGGTATTCCATACGATCGAAGGCGGCGCGGTGACGACCGCGGACGACCATCTGATCGCGGAATTATATAAGCTGAAGGATTTCGGAATCAAGGATGAGGAAACGATAGACGGCATCGGCGCAAATGCGAAGATGAATGAATTCCAGGCGATCATGGGGATTTGCAATTTGAAGCATGTGGACGGTGAAATAGAGAAAAGAAGAGCTGTCGTAGAGCGCTACCGCGAAAACCTGGAAGGTATTCCGGGGCTTCACCTCGTAAAAGAGCAGCCGGGCGTTAAGTCCAATTACGCATACTTCCCTATTATAATAGAAGAAACGCGTTTCGGCATGACAAGGGATGAGCTGCTTGACCTATTAAAGACGCATAATATCTATGGGAGAAAATATTTTTATCCACTGACAAGCTCCCTTGAGTGCTTTGGCGGGCGATTCGACGCTTCAGCGACGCCCGTGGCAGAATGGACCGCCGAAAGGGTGATGACCCTTCCGCTGTCGGCGTCGCTGCCGCTTGCTGATGTGGATCGCATCTGTAAAATCATACGGGAAAAATAAACTGGAAAATAGTCGGAAAGGAAGGAATGCAGGATGATAGTAGTCAGATTTACGAGCGGTCTGGGAAATCAGATGTTCCAGTATTCCTTTTACCGGCTGATGCAGGAGACCTATCCGCATACACAGGTCAAGGCTGATCTGACATGGTTCTATGCGAATAACGACCATCACGGCTATGAACTGCAACGGATTTTTGGTGAGTCCTCCCACTCACAGTTTCGGATCAGGGAAGCATCCAAAGTCGATATTTTCAAGGTGACGGGACTGCTGCCGAATTTATGCGACAACCGCTTTGCGAAAAGCTTTGAGAAGCTTCGCCGATATCCGAACCGCATTCTTAGAGAGCTTACGGGCAAAAGATCCGCGCCTTATCTGATCGATCAGCTTACAGGAAATATCAGCAACGAGGATGCCATATGCCCGGACGGAAGTGTGAAAAATGCGCTCTATGAAACGGTCATGCATCTGGATCCTTCAAAAAACTGGTATCTGACCGGCTTTTGGATAGAAGAGAAATATTATAGAGATAGAATTTTACGGCTGCAGGACGAGCTCCTGTTTGAAAGCCGTATGACAGGAAAGAATGCGGAGATTGCGCTCAGGATGCGGAATGAAAACTCCGTCAGCATCCATGTGAGAAGGGGCGATTATCTGTCGCCGCCGTATTCCGGCATGTTCGAGTCTCTTGGCAGGGATTATTATGAAAAAGCGGTCGCCTATATCGGCGAGCATGTGCCGCGTCCGCGCTTTTATGTGTTTTCGGACGACAGCTCTTTCGTAGAAAAACAGTTTGACTGGCTCCCGAACAGGACGGTCATCGCGCATAATACCGGAGACGACAGCTACCTGGACATGCAGCTCATGAGCCTTTGTAAGCACAATATCATCGCCAATTCCACGTTCAGCCAGTGGGGAGCGCTGTTAAACAAGAATAAGGATCATTTGACGCTGTATCCGGCGGCCTATTTAAGGAATCAGGACAACGAGGAAAAGACGCTGCCGGGGTGGGTGCGGGTTTCTTAAGAAAGCTGTAAAAAAATAAAAATAGGGACTTGCAATCTATAAATAGTTCATGTATAATAGCGTTTGTCGGTATTACCGATAGAAAATAGGGCTATCGCCAAACGGTAAGGCAACGGACTCTGACTCCGTCATCTCAAGGTTCGAATCCTTGTAGCCCTGCTTGAATAACTCAGTTGAGACAATCGGCTGAGTTTTTTTGTGTTCGCGCGCCATGGGCGCGCTCTAATGGGTGAAAGTGCCAAACATGCCCAGGTAGTGG
>CAZMIX010000037.1:0-22598 GCA_964566545.1 uncultured Lachnospiraceae bacterium
GCCCAGAGCCGGAATCGAACCAGCGACACGAGGATTTTCAGTCCTCTGCTCTACCAACTGAGCTATCTGGGCGAATAAATTTGCTAGCGCAAATATTCTGGACTTTACAAAAGTGCGTTGAAAGCTTGCTTTCATAAGCATCTTTGTGAAGTACAGGTTTGATTTGCATTTGCAAATCAAACGGTCATCGAAAAACGAAGTTTTGAAGATGGCATTTGCGCGTGTTGCCACCAATAAACCATTCAGGCTTTACAAAAGTGCGTTGAAAGCTTGCTTTCATAAGCATCTTTGTGAAGTACAGGTTTGATTTGCATTTGCAAATCAAACGGTCATCGAAAAACGAAGTTTTGAAGATGGCATTTGCGTTTATTGCCACCGTGCCCCAAAACCATACAACGGCACTCGCAAATGCTATTATATACATTCCCAGACATTTTGGCAAGTAATTTTTTCACTTTTTTTAATTTTTTTATTTTATATTACAACTTATGTAAAATCTCCTGATACGTTTGGCTCCTCAAAAGCCACTGTTACATAATACCCCCTCGGCTTCTCTTCTATCCTTTTCACAACGCCATCTTTTGTTTTCAAACGCTCCCTGAACGGGTAATTGGAAGACATCGCAAGCGACGGATCAATCGTATAATAGCAGCTCACAGGGAGTATCCCCTCCGTCACGGTAATGTGCTGCCCTTCCTTGAGCAAACCGTGCCGCTCCATCTTAAATTCCATCAGTCTCAACTCAATCACCTGCCATTTTCCCGATCTTTGTCCTCATATATTTTCTGTTTCCAACATCATTGATTTTAGAATTTTATTTTCAAAACGACGGCCGCTGTTTTCGGCAATGTCAGCCGCAGTCTGCCGCTTGTTACCGCGTATTCCTCCGGCCTCGTATGAAAGCCCTTTTCATCCGTATACATCAGGCAAAGGGCAGATGCTTCCCGAGGAACGCCTACATCCCATACCTTCATTTCTATCTTCTTTTCGTATTCATTGTTATTTACAACTATGATGCATTGCTCCGATTTGGTAAAACGGCCATATCCGAGGACATTATAGTCTGAAAGAAGCATTTTACAAGAACCGGCTTTTAATTCCCGGTTTTCCTTGTGAATACGGATCATTTCCTTATGAAAGCGGATCAGCTCCGTATCCTCCTTCCCCCATGGATATGTCCGCCTGTTGTCCGGGTCGGTAAAACCACAGACGCCGGCTTCGTCCCCATAATAAATTGTCGGCGCGCCTGACCATGTCATCTGTATCAGTACCGCTTCACGGAAAACTGCTTTATTTATACCTTGGTTGGCCGCCTCCGAGCCTTTATTACCTACACGGCCGACAACCCGGTTCGTCCGCGTCAAAAAACGGGAATGATCATGGTTTGAAAGCTCATTCATCGCAACAAACAAAGACGGTGCGGTAAGCTTCGCCATATTTGCACACATCATGTTCCAAAATAAACCTGTGTTGCCGCGTAAATCCTCACGATAATCGTCACTATGCTTTTGCATTCCGGTTAAAAACCATGTCACAGGCTCCATAAATGCATCATAGTTCATGATTGTATCCCATTCGTCGCCCTTCAGCCACGCAGATGGATCGCCATAATGCTCCGCAATAATAATTGCTTCCGGATTTGCCTCTTTTACGGCACTTCTGAAATCCTTCCAGAATTTATGGTTTGTCTCAGGTTCATATCCCAAATCCGCCGCCACATCAAGACGCCAGCCGTCCGCATTGTAGGGCGGAGACACCCATTTTCTCGCAATTTGCAGCATATATTCATAAAGGAGTGAAGAATCCTCATAATTCAGCTTCGGAAGCGTATCATGACCCCACCAGCCATCGTAAGAGGAATTATAAGGCCAATTGTTAGAGCGAAACTTAAAGAATCCTTTATAAGGGCTGTCTGCTGCTACAAAAGCGCCCTTTTTGTATTCCTCCGAGGTTTCATAAATCCGTTCGCGATCCATCCACCTGTTAAACGAGCCACAGTGGTTAAAAATACCATCTAGAATGACCCTGATTCCCCTTTTATGAGCCTCCTTCACAAGCTCAATAAATAACGCATTGCTTGCTTCAAGGTTTTTCTTATTAACCACCCGATTGATGTATTTCGTCGCAAACCGATTTTCAACTTGATCCGAACCAAGAATTTCTCCCTGATCATCCACAATCCTGCCAAAATGCGGATCAATATAATCATAATCCTGAATATCATACTTGTGATTAGAGGGCGACACAAACAATGGGTTGAAATAAATCACTTCAATTCCCAGATCACTCAAATAATCAAGCTTATCCATGACTCCTTGCAGGTCACCGCCATAAAATTCCCGCACGCCTATTGCCGCCGGATATTTATCCCAGTCCTCAACACGAATCGTTCCGCCGCCAATATAACGATACTCATTTGTCTCCACATCATTGCTTGGATCCCCGTTATAAAACCGGTCAACAAAGATCTGATACATGACCGCGCCCTTCGCCCAGTCAGGTGTCCGAAACCCCGGATACAGGTTGAAATGATAAGCCGCATCAATGCCTTTGGATGGACCCTTTAAGTTATAATAACAGACGAGCTTTCCGCAATGTATTTCAAAATAATAGGTAAGACGTTCATTGTCCGCCTGATATTCATATTCGTAATAATCAAAATCATTAAATGATTCCACCTTTTCCATCAGAAACCGCTCTCCATTGCAGATCAGAAATACATGATCCGCATTGTTTTTTGCCGTTCTGAAACGAAGCTTTACTAATCCATAAGGACTTGGCTCCATCGGGACAATATAATCCTCCGAATAGTCACAAAACAAAGCCCTTTTATTCAATAAAGGGCGCATACTTGACAGATACATCCCTTTTTCATATTCCGAATTAAAATGCTGGGGATCCATGATACAACTCCTTTTATCATTTCTATAACAGCAAAATGTCTGCCTCACTGTTTTGCTTCATTATATTATACATTTTTCATACATGATATACAAGCACTTATCATATCAGCTACAAAATGTAGTGTTCTTTAAAAAATATTCAGGCAGCACGGCTTTTGTTCCGCGCGCGCAGCTACGCATAAAATTTTAATAAGTAAAAAAGACAGCCTCACGAATGCTGTCTTTTTTGGAGAAGGTATTTCTTTCTTATGGGGTATAGTTAAAAACTATACAATGTATTGGGGGGGGTTACAAGAAGTATTGTATCACCGACTCTTTTTAAAATCTAGCCTTAGGATGCACAAACTTTACAAATTTGATAATCAATTTTTGTTTATTTTGCATAAATCATCCTTCGAACAACGCTTCAAACTCTTCTTTCCCAATTTTCTCCTTATCAAGCAGTAACGCCGCACACTTATGCAGAATAGATTCATGATCCTTAATGATCGATTCCGCGCGCTTGTAGCAATCGCTGATAATTTTCTTTACTTCATTGTCGATTTCACCGGCTACGGCCTCGCTGTAGCCTCTTGTATGCGCCAGATCGCGGCCAATAAAGACTTCGTCATCATCGTTATCATAACAAATCACACCAATCGTATCCGACATGCCATACTTTGTTACCATACTTTTTGCGGTCTTTGTCGCCTGCTTAATATCAGCGGATGCGCCCGTCGTAATATCGTCAAAAATGAGAGCTTCTGCAACACGGCCTCCAAGGGAAACAACGATATCCTGCAGCATCCTTTCCCTTGTGTTAAACATCTCATCCTTTTCCGGCAGCGGCATCGTATAACCGGCAGCACCCATACCGGTCGGAATAATCGAAATGGAATAAACCGGTCCGACATCCGGAAGGCAATGGAATAAAATCGCATGACCGGCTTCATGATACGCCGTAATCTTCTTTTCTTTATCGGAAACAACCTTACTTTTCTTTTCCGCGCCGATACCAACCTTAACAAACGCTCGTTTGATATCCTCCTGCTTAATAAAACTCCTATCCTCGCGCGCCGCATAAATGGCGGCCTCGTTCATCAGGTTCTCCAAATCCGCGCCGGTAAATCCAGCCGTCGTACGGGCAACCTGTTCAATATCCACATCCTCTGACAATGGCTTGTTTTTGGAGTGTACTTTTAAAATATCCGCACGTCCCTTAATATCGGGCGTACCGACGCCGACTTTTCTGTCAAAACGCCCCGGACGCAAAATTGCGGGATCAAGAATATCCACACGGTTCGTTGCGGCCATAACAATAATGCCTTCATTAACCCCAAAACCGTCCATTTCCACAAGCAGCTGATTCAGCGTCTGCTCACGTTCATCATGTCCGCCGCCCATACCGGTGCCGCGTCTTCTTGCAACAGCATCAATCTCATCAATAAAAATAATACAAGGCGTACTTTTTTTGGCTTCGGCAAACAGATCACGCACACGAGAAGCGCCGACACCGACAAACATCTCCACAAAGTCAGAACCGGAAATACTAAAAAACGGCACACCCGCCTCGCCCGCAACCGCTTTTGCAAGAAGCGTTTTACCGGTTCCCGGCGGTCCAACAAGGATAACTCCTTTCGGAATTCTCGCACCCACCTGAATATACTTTTTAGGCGCTTTCAAAAAATCAACGATTTCCTTCAGTTCATCTTTCTCTTCATCAAGACCGGCGACTTCCTTAAATGTCATTTTATTATCATCGGAAGACAACTTTGCGCGGCTCTTTCCAAAATTCATAACCTTTCCGCCGCTGCCACCCGTGCCGGTCTGATTATTCATATATAAAAATACAATCGCCATTGCGCCAAATATCAACAGGCTTGGCAGCATATAGCTCATAAACCAGTTTTCCCGCCGAACATCCTCCATAGAGTATGCTGGAAATTTATCTTTTAAAATGTATTCGATCTCATTGACATCAGAAACATAAAGATATTTTTCTTCCCCGCTGCGCAGCATCATCTCGACGACACCCGTAGGAACCTCCTCATTCTGCACAATATTAATCGACATAATCTGGTCGCTGTCCAGATTTTGTGCAAATTCCGAGTAGGTGATATACTCCTCTCTGTCCGTCCACATTTCCCGCCATATCAGCACCATAAACAAAAACATGGCAATTAACAATATATAAAATCCAAAACCTTTATTTCCTTTGTTCACAATGAACCTCCCTCCTGTCTTCGACATCATTTCTTTTTACGAAGCGTTTTTTATCACGACATCATTCTATTCCATTTCCACGACGCCGATATATGGCAGATTCCTGTACTTTTGTGCATAATCCAAACCATATCCCACAACAAACTCGTCGGGAATCTCAAATCCCGTATAATCCACAGCCACATCCACAACGCGTCTCTCGGGCTTGTCAAGCAACGTACAGAGTGCCATACTCGCAGGCCCGCGTTCCTTTAATATATTCAGCAAATAGCTCAGTGTTCTCCCTGAATCTATAATATCCTCCACAACAATCACATGCTTATCCTTCAGCGGCTCATCAAGATCCTTTACAATTCTTACAACACCGCTCGATTCCGTTTCATTTCCGTAGCTGGAAACCGACATAAAATCAATCGATACCGGAATCGTAATCCTCTTGGCGAGCTCACACATGAAAAAGGTTCCTCCCTTTAATACACATACAAGATGCACGCCTCTTCCTTCATAATCTCTGCTGATTTCTTCTCCGATTTCCTGAATCCTCCGGTCAACCTGCTGTTCGTCCAGCATGACCTTGATTTTCTCACCCATCATATATTCCTCCGATAGCCTGTATTTCTAAAATACGTTTCGTCTGTTCCGTAACCTTAAATCGTCCGCTGATGCGGTAACCGATGATCCACACAATTTCATTTCCCATGGCAAGAAGCAATACTCTGCTGCGTTCTTCCCTTGGTATTTTTTTATTAATAAAATAATTTTTCAGCTTTTGTTTTCCAAGTGCCTCATCCAAATACAAAAAATCCCGCTCTTTGCGAGTCCGAATAAACAGACTATTTTTTATTTTATCATAATCAAACCATTTCGTATAGATATTTTGCGGAATATCTTTGATTTTTTCCGCATCGAAAATGCTGCATACAACACTGCAGCCGTTCCCGATTTCCGTTCTCCCCTCGACATCCACCAAAATTTCCTGAAAAGTGGGCTCCGATTCCTGTTTTTCAGGCTTAAAGCCAAGATAGATTTCCTCTTTGAGGCGCATTGCTGTCCGATTTTTGGGAAGAGAAATTTCCTTTCCCGGCGATTTCTCAGACAAAGATAGAATTTCATCGACATGCGTCCGCGTAAGGTCTTTCCATTCCCCAAATAAATCACACAGCACATTTTTTATCAGCTGCCGTCTGATTACCGGTTCCTCCTTGCAAAGCGCTCCAACAGAAACCGCAAATCCCTGCCCTTCATTTCGAACGGCCTTTTTGGAAAGTATTTCCGCCTGATGCGCAATATAGTCCTCAGCCTCCCGCACCTCCTTGGCAGCCCGAACGATGTGTGCAACCGATGCCTCCTGAATCTCTTCCAGTATGGGAATGGCCTTATTTCTCAGCAGATTGCGGGAATAAATCAGCTCCTGATTTGTCATATCTGTACAATAGACAATTCTTCTCTCTTCTAAGTATTGCTCGATCTCATCCCTGCTTATGCAAAGAAGGGGGCGAATGATGTTGTCCCTTACCGGCGCTATACCGCCCAGACCTCTCAACCCGCTACCTCTGATCATATGAAACAGCACGGTTTCCGCCTGATCATCCATATGATGCGCAATCGCAATTTTTGCGGACGGATAAGAATCCGCCGCTTTTTTAAATGCGCGGTATCTTGCGAGCCTTCCGGCCTCCTCTAAAGAAAGCTTTTCATTCTTCGCAGCAGTCGGCACATCCTCTTTAAACAATCGAAATGGAATCGAAAGCGTCTCACAAAGCTTCTTCACAAAGCAGGCATCCTGTCTGGAAGCTTCCCCCCTGATGCCATGCTCCACATGTACTACCAAAAGAGTAAATGGAAGGCGTTCCCGCATTTCTTTTAGCATAAAGAGAAGGCAGACAGAATCTGCCCCTCCCGATACACCGACAACAACCGTATCGCCGCTTTCAATCATTTTATGCTGTAAAATAAAATTCCATACCGTTTCCGTCAAATCGCGGGAATTATCCATTTCTTTTCCATCTTTCTGTATTTCTCTTCCCTTTCAATATACATGATTGCCTATGAAAAAAGCAAGGGGTGATACTATTTTTTCCATATTCCAATAACAAGCACGGACATATCATCCTTGATTTCCTCTCCGCTGATATGAATCACTTTATTCAAAATTTTTCTGGACATCTCCTTCGGATTTGTAATTTTAGTTCTGTTTAGGATCTTAGCTATAATCTCTTCCGCATTTTTATCGGAAAGCTGATCGAGCACCCCGTCGGAAACCATCACAATATAATCTCCGTCATAGAGCTTTATTGTCTCCGCGTCGTAGTCGAGCTTATGGAAAACGCCGAGCGGCAGAGAGGTCGAGGCAATCGTTTCCACCTTCGATTCTCTTTTAATAAACGTAGTCGAGGCGCCAATTTTCAAAATGTTACAGACCCCTTCATAAAGATTAATATCGCAAATGTCAATACTGGAAAGCATCTGTTCATTAGAGCGCGCGACAATTGCCGTATTAATCATCTGCACAGCGGCTTCCTTCGTAAAACCCGCCTCCACATAATGCTCAAACAGCTCAATGACCTCTTCACTCTCCCTGCATGCCTGCTCGCCGCTTCCCATGCCATCAGACAGACTGGCAACCATTCTTCCGACTCCCAGATTTGTGAACGAATAATTGTCGCCTGAAACAGCCTCTTCCCTCTTAACCGCTCGTGCAACGCCGCTCAGAATCCGGTATTTCGCATCCTCCTCAAAAAACACCGTCGCATAATCATTATAAATCTTGTCAACACTTTCATAGGACGGAATCATGTGCCTCCTGCAAATCTTAGAGATAAACCTCGCGATTTCTGCCGTAGCCACATCCTGCCCACGCTCCACCTTTACGGTCATATATACCTCAAGCCGTTGTTCCTTTTTTTCCACAACAAGAATATTTTTTGCAATCATCCCTTCGGCCTTCAGCCGTCTCTGTATCTTCTCCTCAAGCTTGTCCCCAACGTCAACAACATCATAAATTTCCTCTGCAACCTCGGAAATAATCTGTGCCATTTCATTCAGTTGTCCGGCAAGCACAACCCTGTTCTCTTTGATTTTACTTTTCCAGATAAGCTCGGTTCGTCCGCCGGTATCATCCGGCAGGGATACTTCCTCCTCAAGCCCTGAAAACGTGCCGGCCAGATTACGGAACGAATCCGCATAGGCAAGCAGCTTCCCCTTTCCCGGCCCGTTTAAAATAAGCTCCTCCTTGCAGTTGCTTCCAATTTGAGTTTTCCTTGTTCCAAGTACAAAATGCAGAACCCCTCCTAACAGATAGGATCCGCTGATGACAAACGCAGCCTCCAAAGCCCCCTTAATCAGGGCATCTGCATCTGTCAGCATCAAAAGCCACGTAGAAGCATCCATTAGGAATAAGGAGATGCCGGCTATAAAGTACCCTTTCCACTTCTTGCAGATCCTGCTTTTTCTCTCAAACAAATCCACACATACCATTGTGATAATCATTGGTACTGCGTATCGGAATACCTGTTCAAGCGGCAGCGCCAGCATCATCGCTGCAACAAGCATTGGGCATAGGAGCAGCCTCATCGCCTTTTGCATATACATGGCCGCAAAGAAAATCAATCCAAACGGATTTACCCCATACACGCTTCCACAGGACACTACAAATCCCAACGCGCAAATAATTAATTGCTTTACTTTCCCTCTTTTCATCTTTCTACCCTCCGAGTTAAGACTTCAAAGGGAATTATAGAGAACGGATTTCAAAATGTTTGTCAAATGATTTCCCAAAAAAATAAAATCGTCTGACAAATTGTATTTGATTTGTATGTCCAAGGGCTTTCGAGGCGGGTCATGAAATTTAAGAACTTAAAAAGCACAGGCAGGTAACCCCGACTGTGCTTTTATTCTTAATTTTCATCCTCAGATTCAAAAATAATCTCATCCTCATATACAAGACCAAGCTTATCTTTTGCTACTTCCTCTACATACTTTGCCGTCTTTGTATATTTCTCATATTCGACCAGATCCTGTGCGCGTTCCTCTTCGGTAGCAATCTGCTCCTGCAGCGCGGCTTCCTTTTTCGCATATGCTTCCTGCTTTGCACTAAGCTCCATACTCTTGACCATAATCACTGCGAACAGCATAATTACTACAATCGTAACACAGATCATGCCAAGCCTGTTTTGACGCTTCTTTCGAAACGCAACCCGTCTAGCCATAAAATCTCCCCTTATCGTTTACATAATGTTATTATAAATAACTTTACCTTGCGCGTCAACCTGTTTTTCACATATCTGGCGCCTTTCCCACTTTTTTTTGCCGCAAAAGCTCCCGCCTTCCTCAGCTTTCCGTATAGAAAACGCAACGGCTTCAGAGCGGCTGTCAAAACCTTTATCAGGATGCCCAAAAGAAACTTGAGCAGCTTGGAAACATACGTCACATAGAGCCTGCTCAAAGTCTTGCAATACAACAGCATGCCTACGACGTTTGCGGCAATTGCAAACCAGCGCAGCGTTCCGCTGTTTTCCTTGATAAACATCTCAAATATCTTCAGGCAGCAAATAAACCAGAAGAAAAAATCTTCCATGGCAATCCAGAACACACCATGGCGGAACACTCTTCTAAAAATGCGGATTGTGTCATAAAATACGGCAATCATGACACCAAGCAGCATCGCCCGCAGAAAAAAATCCAGCTCTTTGATGATATTCGGACTCATTTTCCCATCCTTACTTAAATAATTTGCTCAGAAAAGATTCGTTTTGTTTGGAAAAGCCCGCAATCTCGGAATAGGTAAAGCTGTCCAGTTTTCCTTCGACGTCAATTTCCCCCTTGTCCAGAGTCAGTCTGTTTACATGCAAATCCTGACCCTTAATCATCAGCATCCCCTGCTCTGTCTCAAGCAGTATCTCCGCAATATCGAATGACAGCACATCCGTCACGCCGGTAATATTACATGTCCTTCTATTTGCAATCACTAATTTATGCGCCTGCTGCCGGTTTAGTTCCTCCAAATAAAAAACCTCCCTATTCTATTCTATGAGGCATGCCAAATCGCCGTGCCACACTTAAATATATTAGGGAGTCTTTTATTTTATACATATTTGAACATTTCTTTTGCTTCATCTTTTTTCACGGTCTCTTTTACAGTTAGGATCTCCACCTTTACCGGCTTATTGCCGAACTGGATCTCCAGAACATCACCCACATTTACCTCAGCCGATGCCTTCGCCGGACGCCCATTAATCGTCACTCTCCCTGCATCACATGCCTCGTTGGCAATCGTTCTTCTTTTAATAATTCTGGATACCTTCAAATACTTGTCGAGTCTCATCCACATTCCTCCCCATTTATAAAACAGAGGACCGCAAGGCCCTCTGTCTCTAAATAGTAATCAACTTTATCTTACTTGTTTACTAAATCCTTTAAAGCCTTACCAGCCTTGAATTTAGGAGCCTTTGATGCAGCAATTTTCATAACTGCGCCGCTCTGAGGATTTCTTCCCTCTCTTGCTGCTCTGGATGACACTTCAAATGTACCAAATCCAACTAACTGAACCTTTCCGCCGTTGTTTAATTCTTTAGCAACAACATCCGTAAATGCCTTAAGAGCCTTCTCTGCATCTTTCTTTGATAACCCAGCCTGATCAGCCATAGCTGCAACTAACTCTGTTTTGTTCATGACGAACTCCTCCTCTATTATGAGTATGTTTTTGACGTCGAATCAACGCCTATCACTATTTATAAGCTTTTTTACTCAATTTGTCAAGGAATATTTGCCTGTTTTCCTTGATTTTCTGCCATCTTTTCATTCTTTTGATTACATAATGTGAAATACAATATATTATGTTAATATATTTGCTTTTCGTAATGTCTGATCAAATTCTCCAGACCATCTGACAGCAGTTGTTCGGCATAAAGTTTTCGCTTGGAAGTGATGCCTGCCAGCGTCAGTAAAATCCGTGTCAGGCGTTCTTCCTCCAAAGGCTTTTCCTCTTCCTTTTCCCAAACATTATTCTTCTCATCAAAGTCACCGAAAAGATATCGTTCTTTTAACTCCTCGCAAAGCCGTATCATCTCATCAAGGGAATCCACCACATCTTTCTGTGGCTCATACTGCCGGTCTACCTTTTTCAATACCTTTTCCGCGCGCCGCAGAGCCGGAAGTTCTATCGGAATCTCCCGCAGCGGATTTTCGATCCACTCCTTTCCCTCCTTCTCCCTTTTCTTAATGTCCTCCCAGTTATTCAGCACCTTTTCAGAGGTGTCCGCCTGAGACGTTCCAAATACGTGCGGGTGGCGTCTGATCATTTTTTCACTGACCACAGTCAGCACATCGCCTATGTCAAACAGATTTTCTTCCTTTGCAATCTCCGCATGCATTACTACCTGCAGCAGCACGTCGCCCAGCTCCTCAATCATATTTTCAGGATTATTAGTCTCTTCTAATATCCGGATAGAGGAAACCAGCTCTGCTGCTTCTTCCATCATGCATGGCCGCAGTGAGGCATGCGTCTGTTCCCTGTCCCATGGGCAGCCGTCCTTTGCGCGCAATCTTGCAATTATTGTACATAATTCATCAAATGTATAAGTTTTGTTCATTGTGTTCTACCGGCGACACTTTTTGCAATCGCATTTACAAACGCTTCGATTTCTTCTTCCTGATCTTCTCTTGCCGAGGAGGTCAGCGTGATCGTTTCTTCTAAAATTGGCATGTCCTTGCATTCCTCCAGAATCTCCCGCATCAGCTTTCCGCTTGCAGGCATCCATGAACCATTTTGAATCAATCCGACTGTACGATTTTGGATATTGTGGGATTTTAGGTCTCTAAGTAATTCCTCCATGCTCACAAAAATACCGGCATTATATGTCGTGGAGGCGAAGACCAGATGGCTGTACCGGAAAGCTGCCGATATAACGTCGGAAGCCGGATCAACCGATACATCGAACATCACGGTCTTAATTCCCCTGTCCTGCAGCCTGCAGGAAATAATGTCAGCCATATTCTCCGTATTTCCATAAATGGACGCATAAGCGATCAGCACGCCCGTTTCCTCCGGAATATAGCGGCTCCATTTGTCGTATTTGTCTATATAAAAGGAAAAATCCTTTCTCCACACAAAGCCGTGAAGCGGACATACCATTTCAAGCTCCAGTCCCTGCAGCTTTTTCAGCAGACTTTGCACCTGCATCCCATATTTTCCGATAATATTGGCATAATAGCGGCGTGCCTCGCCCAGATAGTCTTGTTCAAAATCCACTTCATCCGCAAAAACAGCCCCGTTGATTGCGCCGAATGTTCCGAAGGCATCCGCCGAAAAAAGAACCTTGTCCGTCTCGTTATAGCTCACCATGACCTCCGGCCAGTGCACCATCGGCGCCATAAAAAAACGGAACGTACATCTGCCTGTGCTCAGCGTATCGTTTTCTTTCACGAGATGAATCGGAAACTCTTTATGAAAAAAGTTTTTCAGCATTGTCTCAGTCTTTGAATTGCATACAATCACCGCCTCAGGATAGCGCGTCATCAGATCGCTCAGCGTAGCGGAGTGATCAGGCTCCATATGATGAATGAACACATAATCCAACTTCCTTCCGTTTAATTCGTGTTCCACATTTTCAAAAAAAACCTTGCCTATTGCTTTGTCCACCGTATCGAACAAAATCGTTTTCTCATCCAGCAATAGATAAGAATTATAGGATACGCCGTGCGGAACGGAATAAACCCCCTCAAAAAGGGAAAGTCTGCGGTCATTTCCCCCTATCCATGTTAAATCCCTGCCTACTTTTCTTACACAGTACATGTATTTCACTCCTTTTGATTTTTCGGGTTCATAAAATTTCAGGGGAGCCTGACTGCTGTCAAACTCCCCCGCTGTATCAGCCTCTTGATGCTAATTCTTTTAAACGTTCATACTTTCTTTTCGCATTTTGTTCTGCGATTCCGAATAATTCCGCAGCCCTTTCCGGATTGGACTTTACCAAGGAGTTATAACGAACCTCTCCCTTAATAAACTCTTGATATTCCATCTTCGGTGCCTGAGAATCGAGCTGGAACGGATTCTTCTCCTGATCTCTCAGCCTCGGATCAAATCGGAACAAATGCCAGTATCCGCTTTCAACAGCCTTCTTTTCTTCTGTCTGCGAATAGGTCATACCGCCCTTGATACCATGTAGAATACAAGGTGCATAGGCAATAACGATGGAAGGGCCGTGGTAGCTCTCCGCTTCGCTGAAGGCCTTTACACACTGAAGGTTATTAGCGCCCATGGAGACCTGCGCCACATAGACATCCTCATAGCTCATTGCGATCGCCGCAAGGTCTTTCTTCTTTAACGGCTTTCCGCCGGCCGCAAACTGTGCCGTCGCTCCAATCTGTGTCGATTTGGATGCCTGACCGCCGGTATTGGAATACACCTCCGTATCCAGTACTAAAATATTCACATCCGCACCGGAAGCAAATACATGATCAAGCCCCGAAAAGCCGATATCATATGCCCAGCCGTCACCACCGATAATCCACTGAGACTTTTTGGACAGCACATCTTTGTTTTTCAACAGATCCCCGATCAAAGCCTTTGCTTCCGCATCTTCTGTCGAAGCACTCTCCAGAAGACCCACTAACGCATCCGTTGCCTTTGCATTTTCCTTTCCGTCCATGAACGTATCGAGGTAGGTACGGCTGGCATTTGTCAAATCTTCATTTACCGCTTTATTCATAAGCTTATTCACCAGCCCTGAAGCAGAATCTCTGCGGACGCTCTGAGCCAGCTTCATTCCGTAACCGAATTCCGCGTTGTCCTCAAACAGCGAATTAGCCCATGCAGGGCCTCTGCCGTTGTTATTTGCGGTATACGGCGTGGACGGTGAGGAATTGCCCCAAATAGAGGAACATCCGGTCGCATTTGCAATCATCAGACGCTCGCCAAATAAGTGTGTCACCAGCTTTGCGTAAGGCGTCTCCCCACATCCGGCACAGGCTCCTGAAAACTCTAAGAGCGGCTTCTTAAACTGACTTCCCTTTACGGATTCCAGCTTAAACTTTTCAAATAATTGAGGCTTTTCCGGAAGCGTCTTGCACCAGTCAAATACCTTCTGCTGACTCTCATCCACTTCCTCATGGGGTGTCATAACCAATGCCTTATTTCCCTGCTTACCCGGACAGACATTGACACAGGAGCCGCAACCCATACAATCCTCCGTAGATATAATCGTACCAAAAGACAGTCCTTCAAAAGCTAACATCGGTGAGGTCACAGTGCCTTCCGGCGCAGCAGCCTTCTCCTCCTCTGTCAGCGTAATTGGCCTAATAACGCCATGCGGACATACAAATGCGCACTGGTTACACTGTACACAGTTTTCAGGAATCCATACCGGCACATCGACTGCCGTTCCTCTGCGCTCAAACGCAGAAGTACCCGAAGGCGAACTGCCGTCCACATATTCCACAAATGCGGAAACCGGAAGCTTATCACCCTCCTGCATGCCGATCGCAATCTGTATCTTATTGGCAAAGTCCACGACCTCTTTACTATTTTTACTGTGACCGTCTCTGTTTTGTTCGGGAACAGGAGCAACCAGCACCTGAGGCTCACAGTTCTTCCATGACTCCGGCACCTTTACCTCTACCACTTCAGAAGCACCCTTTTCGATCGCTGCGTAATTCATGCGGACAATTTCCTCGCCCTTGCGCTCATAAGTCTTCTTTGCGGCATCTTTCATATATGTAATCGCTTCGTCCACAGGAATGACGTTCGCCAGCTTAAAGAATGCCGCCTGCAGCACGGTATTAATTCTGCCGCCCAATCCAATGTCCCTGCCAATTTTGATGCCGTTAATCAAATATAAATGAATGTTGTGATCAGCTATATATTTCTTTACCTGTCCCGGAAGATACATATCCAATTCCTTTTCATCCCACAAACAGTTCAGAAGAAACGTTCCGCCGTCCTTCAAATCCTGCACCATATTGTATTTATGAATATAGGAAGGGTTGTGGCATGCCACAAAGTCTGCTCTGCTAATCAGATAAGTCGAGCGTATTTTTTCCTTTCCAAAACGGAGATGGGAAATCGTAACGCCGCCTGATTTCTTAGAGTCGTAAGCAAAATATGCCTGCGCATACAAATCAGTATTGTCGCCAATGATCTTAATGGAGTTTTTGTTAGCGCCTACGGTACCGTCCGCGCCAAGTCCCCAGAATTTACAGCTGATCATTTCCTTAGAAGCCGTATAGGGCTCTTCCTCTACTACAAGTGACAGATTTGTCACATCATCGTTAATGCCGATCGTAAAACGCTTCTTTTCGGTATTCTTGTAAACTGCGATGATCTGTCCCGGCGTTGTATCCTTTGAGCTGATACCATAACGTCCCGTGTAGAGCTTCACACTTTCAAACGGACTATCCTGAATAGCTGCAAGCACGTCCAGATATAGCGGCTCACCGATGGATCCCGGCTCTTTTGTCCTATCCAGTACGGCGATTTCCTTTACAGTTGCGGGAATCATGTCGATCAGATGCTTCACGGAAAACGGCCTGTACAAACGTACCTTGACAACACCGACTTTTTCGCCCTTTGCCATCAAATAATCAACGGTTTCCTCAATTGTCTCGCATACGGAGCCCATCGCAATGATGATCTTTTCCGCATCCGGCGCGCCATAATAATTGAAAAGCTTGTAATCCTTACCAATCTTCTCGTTAATTCTATTCATGTAATCTTCTACTACTGCGGGGAGCGCATCATAATAACTGTTTGAGGCTTCTCTTGCCTGAAAGAATACTTCCGGCTGCTGCGTGCTGCCACGTTGGCACGGACGCTCCGGATTCAGAGCATGGTCACGGAACGCCTGAAGAGCATCCATGTCCATCAAGTCCTTCAGATCCTTGTAATCCCATGCCTCAATTTTCTGATATTCATGAGAAGTACGGAAACCATCAAAGAAATTAATAAAAGGAACGCTTCCCTTTAAGGCAGAGCAATGAGAAACGGGCGTCAAATCCATAACCTCCTGCACACTGGACGAACACAGCATTGCAAATCCCGTCTGCCTGCATGAATAAATATCCTGATGGTCGCCAAAAATAGACAGCGCATGGGAAGCAACCGTTCTGGCCGCCACATCAAGAACTGCTGGCAAAAGCTCGCCTGCCATCTTGTACATATTCGGTATCATCAGTAAAAGACCCTGGGAGGAAGTAAACGTCGTCGTCAGCGCGCCCGCCGCAAGTGAGCCGTGCACTGCTCCGGCTGCTCCGGCCTCGGATTGCATTTCTGATATTGATACTAAACGGTCAAAAACATTTTTTCTTCCCTTGGTCGCCCATTCATCAGTGTGTTCTGCCATCGGGGAAGAAGGGGTGATCGGATAAATTGCCGCAACCTCTGAATAGGCATAAGAAACATGTGCCGCTGCCTCATTTCCATCCATTGTTTTAATTTGTCGTTTTAATTTCATGTCATCCATTATTTTCCGCCTTTCATTGTCCTATTGCCGGTTGATGTACGCTTGGGTTTCGGATGTTCTATATTGGTTTGCAAAAATCCCCCTTATTTCTTTAAATATAGTTAAAAACCATACTCTGTTCAAAAAAGGGGGATTTCTGATAGTATTCCGTATAAAAGACAAACCCGATTTTATTTGATAGATCAAATTTATAATCTATAGCGTAGGGTTTCGATGACTGCATAAATCAAATAAAGTCGTCACAAACAGGACAACGGCAGCCAAGATTTTTCTCCCTCTTGTCTAACTTTTCGTAAACTTCCTTTGGAACCTCCAGGCCGTCAATGTATTTGGACTGAACCGCCTCAGGCTCACATATGTACTTCTTTGCTACTGCTTTTTTGAAAAGTTCATAGCTAAAGATCTTTCCTTTTTCTAAATCAAATTCTTCACTGAACAGGATCGGTGAAACAATTTCCACATAATGAAATTCTTCACCGATGCGCACAATGTCGCATACAATTATTTCTTTTATCTCCGCTCTACAAATAGGACAATACATCGGATTGTCTCCTCTCTATTTATTACTCAGATTTCCATAAGCTGTGCAGATTGCAGTAAGCCAGTGCATAAGCAACCTCATCGCCCTCCGTCAATACAAACTCTGCCCGTGGTGCATCACCTGGGTTTAATGCCTTGCGCTGTGCGCCACTTTTCGTACTGATCGCAATCCATTCAATATAATGCTCTTCTGCCATAGGATGTGCTACGGAGCCTACCGAAACGGTAACCTTGCTTCCGTCTATGCTGATAACCGGAACGTGCTTCTCTGTCGCCGCATCTGTCGAGCTCGGCACGATTTCCGTCATCGGCTGACCACAACAAATTGTCGGTACGCCGCTGTCTTTTACCATTGCTACAATTTTACCGCACAGCTCACACTTATAAAATTTTAATTCCATACTTCTCCACACTCCTTTTCTTATGTTTTTATAAAATACAGTTAATGGTATCCGTACTATATGGCATTAATTATTCTGCCGTAAACACATCCTTTCCAAGTCCACATACCGGGCATACCCAATCTTCCGGCAAATTTTCGAAAGCTGTTCCGGGTGCAATGCCTGCTTCAGGATCACCTAACTCTGGGTCATATACATAACCGCATACACATACATACTTACTCATATCCTACCTCCTAGTCGTTTTTCACCAGACATTCCTAAACGATTTTTCCCGTTAAATGAACATCTTAGTCTGAGTGCATTATAACACAGGGCAGGCTCGTTTTTCAATCCTTATCGAATAGTTTTTTCCTTCTAAATAATGTATATTTTTTGAAAATATCAGTGCTTATTTTTATAAAAACATAAAAAAATCGATTTGTATTTTAATAAAAAAATAATTATTGCAATGATCATACATTAAATTGAAATATAATTTTATTTTTTTACATCGTTTTATTGTTATGTGCTGTACCATCAATTAATGTATGCTATCCTCAAATTACAGCTAAGAGAGGTGAACAGTATGACAATTCAGGAAAGAGTGAAGAGCCTGCGTGAGGATAATGATCTAAAACAAAAGACAATCGCTGATGTGCTTAATATTTCACAGCAGGTCTATTCCGGATACGAGACCGGCAAACATGAACTTCCCACAAGGCACTTGATGGTGCTGGCCGACTATTACAAGGTATCCGCAGATTATCTGCTTGGCAAAACAAATTATTCCGGGCGTGCCGATAGCCTGAATGAGGCTTTTATCAAAGGTCTCACGTATGGCGATTATTTATCGGACTCCGCCTCCTTGAATGCGGTCAATCGAAAAACCGCTCATGATTATGTTCTTTTTTTGAAGAGCAAACAATAAGCAAGATCCTGCCGCATTGTATTTGTCAAACGAACACTGCCGGCAGGATTTTCTAGGAAGTCTCTCTTTGCAGGCGTCTGTTGTTAGCAATACCGAGAAGCAGCATACTTGCCATAACTACTTGTGTCAAGATCAATACGCTCCCAATCTCCGGTCTTTTCATTAAAACACAAATAAGTGCTGCTATGATCGTTACCGTGGCAATTATTCTTATCTTTACCGCACATTGTTTTTTTTCTTCATCAGAAAGCGGCTTGTTTTCGTCCGCAACCGGCGAGACAAACAGGATCGCGGCATAGGAAAGAATCCCAATTCCCACAAAAATCAAAAATCCGAGTAGCGATTTTTCATAGAAAGAAACTTTTGTAACCAGAGCCACGCCGATGATCAGCAAAGTGGAAAATATCATGCAGCGGATGCTGTCCCTCGAATGATATCCACCCGCATATGTTCTGAGCGGAATATAGGAAACGAGAAAAACAACGACCGCAAGCAAATTTTTTGTCACTGCGCCCACAATGATTGCGATCAAAAAGTTGATCACACGCATCAGCAGCGTTTCGTACGCATAAACGTACACCGCCTTATCTTCCTCTTTTATTACATTTTTTTGAATCTGCCACACAACGATCCGCTCCGCAATTTTTTCCATTCTTTCCTTCCCCATCTACTCTGACTGTTGTTTGATTTGGTTATTGCTGCATCAGCTCTACACCTGGCATATTTTTATTATACCGTTTACTACCATATATGGCAATGGCTCCCATCACAAAAATACAATAAAGGAGCGCAGCAAACTGCTGCGCTCCCGCTGGTTTTAAATTGATAGGTTGTCCAATTCCTTAGAAAATAGAGAATGCGAGGAACAGGGAAGACATCAGGGATGCAATCAGAGAAACAACCGTAATCTGCGTATTGATGGACGGGCCTGCCGTATCCTTGAACGGGTCGCCGACGGTATCGCCTACGACTGCGGCCTTGTGAGCATCGCTGCCCTTGCCGCCGTTTCCGCCTGCCTCGATATACTTCTTGGCGTTATCCCACAGACCGCCCGAGTTACTCATGAACAGAGCGAGCAGAAGACCGCTGACGATATTTCCGGCAAGGAATCCTCCCATTGCCTCAACGCCGCCGATAAAGCCAACAGCGATCGTAGCGAGAATACTCATAAGACCTGCTGGGATCAGCTCCTTTAATGCGCCATCAGTTGCAATATCAATACACTTGTCATACTCAGGAATAACGCCTGGCTTGCCTTCCTTAAGGCCAACGATCTCTCTGAACTGACGATGGATTTCAGCAACCATTCTCTGCGCGTTACGGTCAACACCGAGCATCAGCATAGCGGAGAAGATAGCCGGAATTGCAGCACCTACAAGCATTCCGAAGAATACGGTCGGGTTGATGATATCAAAGCCTGTCAGCACTGTTTCGCCTGCGGCTTCGTTTACTTCACTCATGAACGCGCCAAGCAGGGAAATAATCGTAAGTCCTGCGGCCGCAATAGCAAAGCCCTTTGTTACAGCCTTAACCGTGTTACCCGCACTGTCAAGAGAGTCTGTGATTTCAAGCGCTTCTTCACCCAAATCACCCATTTCTACAAGACCTCTCGCATTATCTGCGATCGGACCGTAAGCGTCATTGGAAATGATCATTCCGACGATCGAAAGCATTCCGACTGCTGCCATGGAAATACCGAACATACCTGCCATCGGATCACCCGGAACTATGGATGCGCAAAGGTTATAGGAAAACAGAGCAGCAATGCCGATTCCGATCATCGCCGGGAAAACACTCAGGAAACCATAGGATACGCCGGAGAGGATCGTAAATGCCGGGCCGGATTCCGATGCCGTTGCAACATTGCGAACGGGTTTCTTATTATCATTCGTAAAGTAATCACTTGTAATACCGATGATGACACCAACAAAGAGGCCGATTGCTGTAGCGCCCCAAATACGCCAGTCAAAGTTGAAAATAGCTGTTGCGGCTGCCGTCAAAACTGTAAAGATGGCTGTCGTGATATAGGTACTCATATTCAATGCAACAGTCGGATCGCCCTTCTTACCCATACGAGCTGCCATAACTCCGATGATAGAAGAAAGGAGTCCCAACGCAGCATAGCAAAATACCATTGCGGCAAAATCCACACCCAGCTTATTGCCAAGAGCAATCGCCATAACGAGAGCCGACGCCATGGATGCCACGTTCGAATCGAACAGGTCGGCGCCCATACCCGCAACGTCACCTACGTTATCGCCTACGTTATCAGCGATTACGGCCGGATTACGAGGATCATCCTCAGGAATTCCAAGCTCAACCTTACCTACAAGGTCAGCGCTGATATCAGCCGTTTTTGTGAAGATTCCGCCGCCGGCCTTAGCAAACAATGCCAAGGAGCTTGCACCAAAGCTGAAGCCAAGTAACGCAGTTGCATCCTTTGTAATAAGCATAACAAGGCTCACTCCGAGAAGAGAGCTTCCGACAACAGCCATACCCATAACGGAACCGCCACGGAAAGCAGCCAGGAAGGAAGGCTTCAAGCCGCCGGCCTTAGCAGCCTCAGCGGTCTTGATATTGGCAATTGTAGCAACCTGAATACCAATCTTACCTGCAATCGCAGAAAAAACAGTACCGGACAGATATGCAAGCACAATCGTAAGGTTATCTAAAATACTGGCTGTCTTCCAGATAGGAGCCGGCAAAAAAAGAAAAATCAAAATAGCCGCTCCCCCACAAAATTTTGTCAGTACAAGATACTCTTTCTTAAGAAATGTATTTGCACCCTTTCTGATATAGCCTCCAACCTCTTCTATTCTTTTGTTTGAAGATGGCTGCGCGCAAACCCAACGATATAACCATCCTGCAAACAGGAATGCGAGGATCGAAACGATGATGGAAATGATTAAAAATAAATTCAAACTACCCATAACACTATAAACCTCCTACGTTTTATTATAAAATATCTTTCTTCTCTACCATTGTCTATATTACCACATTTTTTAATAAAATCCATAGGCAATTTGTAAAGATTCAATAATTTTTTTTGTGCACAATCCATAGAAATTTTTGATATTTATTTTGGGGCGGTTTTTTTGCTGTTTATGGGGGTTGGGGAAGGGGTTTTAATGGGGATTTTTGAAAGGGTCTCGCTATATGTTATTTGTTATCCGTTGTCATGCGATTTAAGAATGCGTCCTTACTTTTTATTTACCCTATCAACTATCTCTTGTATTGCTGGTGTCATTTTCATAAACCTATCCCTATCCTTCTTTTCAACAACAGGAAACCCATTTTCTATAACAGAAATAGTATTCTTATCCTCTCCTAATCTCATTTTTAAAAATTCTTTTGCTACTTCATTTACATCTTCAAAATATTCAGTACTAGTAGGGGTCTCCGCAATCTTTTCAATAGTTGGAATTAAAGGAATCAAGTTTTTATCTATAAATAATGGTAATAGTTTTTCAATAATCCAGTACTTCCATATTTCATCCTTTCCATTTAAAACCTTTAAAATATAAATTGCCAGTTTTTCCTGATGCAATGCCAATACCGGAAGTATCTCATTCGCGACTGGCCAATTGATATCTTGTATCCATTTCAATAGTTCCGGTAAAATTGATTCAATTTCTTCATCTGACAATTCTTTTAACTTTTCAATAGTGCTATTGTCAAATTTATTTTTTGGAATTAAGTGCTTATAATTTCCCATAATACTTTTACTCCCCGGACTTTATTTTTAAATGCTAGCTTAGTAACTCACAAGTTTTTACAACTTTATTTTTTAATTATTTTGAAAAATAGTAGAATATTGATACATTTCTCCATTCACGCTCGATTGCATTAATACCATCCAGAATATTGCTATTATTAAAAATTACATAGCCCTTTTCATCATCTAAAGCTGCCTTAATCACAAAAAAAGTCCTTTCTTTCTCTTTTCTTATATATATAATTTTTAGAAACTTATTATATTTAGAAAATGAAATAACAGCTTTGGAGTCTTCATTTATGTCATCATACAATGCAATATTATTGTTAGAGATTTTTGCAATATAAAAATCTTTATCATTTAAAATCTTATTTATTTCAATACAGTATTCTTCATATTTTTTTGATTTTTCTTGATTATAATAGTCTAAAAATTTCCAGATAAATATTATTAAAAAAATGAATATAATTA
>CAZMIX010000038.1:0-22496 GCA_964566545.1 uncultured Lachnospiraceae bacterium
TAAGCAAGTCCCGCCTTAAACATTTTCACAAAGATCCACTGCGTCCATTTATAAAAGTCGGGATCGGTTGTATTGACTTCCATGTCCCAGTCATACAACGCCGCGATCTGATTGATTTGTTTTTTAATATTTGCAACATTTTCAGCTGTAGATTTTGCAGGGTGCACACCCATTTTAATCGCATAATTTTCAGCGGGAAGTCCAAACGCATCCCAGCCCATCGGATGAATAATATAATATCCGTTGAGCAGCTTATATCTGCTCCACACGTCGGAAATCACATAACCTCTCCAATGTCCGACATGAAGTCCATTTCCCGATGGATAGGGAAACATATCAAGACAATAATATTTCGGTCTCTTTCCATCATTCACGTTAACGGGCACTTCCTCCCATTTGTTTGTCCATTTCTGCTCCACTTCTCTGTGGTTATAAGGTACTGCCATTTTCTACTCCTCCTAAACAGGATGTATTTTTCATCCAATAAGCTACATTTTAAACAGGTTCGTGCCCACTGTCAAGGCTCAAGTCAAAAAGCCCGGAAGCATCCCGGGCTTTCTTTAAATTTTTCATTTTCATTTCATTTTTAGTCTTCTGACGATTCCTCTGTCAGCTTGTTTGCTCTTGCTGCAACTTCCTTCTCCTGCACATCGGAGGGAGCCTGCTCATAGCGATTAAATTCGTATTCATATATGCCGCGTCCGCCTGTCATGGAACGCAGTACCGTACAGTAGCCAAACAGCCCTGTCATTGGAATTTCTGCCTCAACCACCTGCTTGCCGTCTGCGATCGGGTTCATGCCGAGCACACGTCCGCGTCGTTTGTTCAGATCGCCCATGACGTCGCCCGTATAGGAATCCGGCACTGTCACCTTTAAGGATGCGATCGGCTCCAGCAAAATCGGACCGGCCTCCATGAAGCCCTTCTTGAACGCCTGAATTGTAGCCATCTTAAATGCCTGTTCGGAAGAATCGACCGGATGGTAAGAACCATCGTATAAAATCGCCTTTACGCCGACGACCGGATAAGCCGCCAGAGGTCCCTTTAATACGGAATCCGCCATACCCTTTTCCACAGCGGGGAAGAAGTTCTTTGGGACAGCGCCGCCGACTACCATCTGTTCAAATTCATATGCCTTGTTCAAATCATTCAACGGCTCAAATTTCATCTTCACATGACCGTACTGTCCATGACCGCCCGACTGCTTTTTATATTTGGATTCCACATCAGACGCCTTCTTGATCGTCTCGCGGTATGCCATTTTAGGCTGTGACAGTTCAATTTCCACTTTGTAGACATTAAGCAGTTTGCTCACAACGACTTCAAGATGCTGATCTCCCATACCGTAAAGGAGCGTCTGCCTGTTCTCGGCATCGTTGATATTTTTCAGCGTCAGATCTTCATGCATCATCTTTTGAAGCGCTCCGGAAATTTTATCAATATCACTTTTATTCTTCGCCTTATAACGCATGTATGTGTATGGCTTACTGATTTCGGTCTTTGCATATTGAATCGTATTGGCCTTTGTGGACAGCGTATCACCCGTCCTCGCACCCGTCAGCTTCGGGATCGCTCCAAGATCCCCCGCATGCAGCTCCGGCACCTCGACCGGCTTATTCCCCTGCAGCACATACAGCTTGGAAACACGCTCCTCAATATCCTTATCATAGTTATATAATACGTCGTCGGACTTGATGACGCCGGAACAAACCTTTACAAGTGAATATTTACCGATGAACGGATCAATGATTGTCTTCCAGATCACAGCGGACTTTGGTTTGGAGAAATCATAGTCGGCTTCAAAAATTTCATTTGTCTTAATATTAATTCCCGCCAGCTTTCTCGTATCCGGACTCGGAAAATATTTAATGATATCGTCCATCAGCGTATACATTCCCTGGCAAAGAATGCTGGAACCCATTGTCACAGGTACGATGCTGCCGTCAATAATGTTGGCGCGCAGTGCCGCCCTGATTTCTGCATCCGAGAAGGAATCTCCGCTGAAATAACGCTCCATGAACGCCTCGCTCGTCTCAGCAACGGCTTCCATCAAAGTTTCGCGGCACATTTTTAAGTTGGCCTGAGAATAATCAGGGATCGGGCATTCTTCCACCTTGCCGCCGGTCGTCCAGCGATTGCCCGTCTCGCTAACCACATTGACGTAACCGACAAATTTTTCGTTTTCACGAATCGGAAGATGGAATGGCGCGATCGACTTTCCGTATCTCTGCGTCAAATCCTCTACTACTTGACGAAAGCTGGCGTTATCCACATCCATATCTGTTACAAAGATAATCCTCGGCAGCTTATATTTTTCACAGAACTCCCATGCTTTCTCCGTACCAACCTCAATGCCCGCTTTGCCGGATACGACAATGATTGCTCCCGCAGCCGCACTAACCGCTTCCTCCACTTCTCCAACAAAATCAAAATATCCCGGCGTATCCAGCAGGTTTATTTTATGTGAATCCCATTCGATTGGTACAACGCTTGTACCGATTGAAAACTGGCGTTTCTGTTCCTCTTTATCGTAATCGCTAATCGTATTTCCGTCGTTCGTCTTTCCCATACGGGATGTAATGCCTGATAAGTGTGCCATTGCTTCAACAAGCGTCGTCTTACCGCAACCTCCGTGTCCTAACAGCACCACATTTCGAATCTTGTCACTTGTGTAAACATTCATATTGGGTTCCTCCATATCAAGTTGTTGTTTTGGGTTTGTGAATAAAAGCAATTTCCCTCTTCCCGTTCACAATACACCATGTGAATATTGTAATAAATTTGAACTTGTTTTGCAATAGTATTATACATTTTTAACAATTAGTTAATATTTTCACCTTGAAAATTGTAGTAATATTTCATATTTCTCGATTAATTTATCACTTAAAAGCGTTGCGCTTTAAAGCGATGCAGTATTGACATTTGCGGATACAAGCTATAAAATAAAGAAAGTGATTATTTTATAAGGAAAGGATCTGATAATTATGATTATCGTAATGAAGCCAACCGCTACTAAAAACAATATAGATGATGTTGTATCCTTAATCCGACAAAAAGGGCTGGAAACGCATCTTTCCGAGGGACATGAGGTCACGATCATCGGCGTCATCGGTGATAAGACGCAGCTTTCAAATGACAATCTAGAGATATTCGAGGGTGTCGATAAGGTCGTTCCTCTGACCGAAAGCTATAAGCTTTCCAATAAAAAATTTCATCCCGAACCTACTTCGGTAAAGGTCGGTAATACCGTTATCGGACCAAACAATCTGACAATCATGGCCGGACCGTGCGCTGTAGAAAATGAAGACCAACTCATGATCATCGCCAAGGAGGTCAAAAAAGCCGGTGCTACGATTGTCCGTGGCGGTGCCTACAAGCCCCGCACTTCTCCTTATGCGTTCCAGGGTCTTGAGGAGCAGGGCTTAAAATATATGCAGGAGGCCGGAAAAGAAACAGGACTTTCCACAATTTGTGAGGTTGTTAGCCTTGATGCGGTCAATGCTGCCGTGAAATATGTGGATATGCTGCAGATTGGTGCTCGTAATATGCAGAATTTCTTTTTGTTAAAGGAAGTCGGGAGAACGGGTCTCCCCGTATTATTAAAGCGAGGGCTTTCCGCAACGATCGACGAATGGCTCAATGCCGCCGAATACATTATCGCGGAGGGGAACCCGAATGTTGTTCTCTGCGAACGCGGTATCCGCACGTTTGAAACTGCGACAAGAAACACGCTCGATATCAGCGCCGTTCCGGTTTTAAAATCAAAAACGCATCTGCCGGTCATCGTAGACCCTTCTCACGCGACAGGTGTACGGGCTTATGTGAATCCACTCGCAAAAGCATCAGTTGCTGCGGGCGCAGACGGACTGATGATTGAGGTGCACAACAACCCCTCCAAAGCGCTCTCGGATGGTCCGCAATCGTTAACCTTTCCACAGTTCGAGACCCTTTGTCAGGAAATCAGTCCTTTCTGCAAATTGATGAACCGCAGCTTTTAACCGTATTTGACCGCTTAACAAATAGGAGAATTGATTTATGAAGCAGCTATGTGTCGGCTTCGTCGGTCTTGGACTGATCGGCGGCTCGATCGCAAAGGCGATCAGAAAATTTTATTCAAACTCTGTGATCCTCGCTTATGATATTGATCACAACTCTCTTCTGCTCGCCGAAAAAGAAGGAACACTCTCTAAAATCTGTTCTTCGATTAACGATTCTTTTATGGACTGTGATTATGTTTTCTTATGCGCGCCGGTTTTATACAATAATGAAAATATAAAGCTGCTGCTCCCTTACCTTTCTCCGTCCTGCATTTTAACCGATGTCGGCAGTGTAAAGGGCGGTATTCATCAGGCGCTGTGCACCCTTGACTTTACGGGTCTTTTTATCGGAGGACACCCGATGACAGGCTCTGAAAAATCCGATTATGCAAATTCCTCGGAACGTCTGCTTGAAAATGCTTACTATATTCTGACACCGGAAGAACGGGTACCCGTAGAATCAGTCTGTAAATTTGAGACGTTTATTTCTTCTCTTGGTGCGCTTCCGCTCGTTCTCTCCGTAGACATGCACGATACGGTGGCAGCTGTCATCAGCCATTTACCGCATATTATTGCGGCCTCTCTCGTGCATTTTCTGATTAATCAAGACAATCCTGCACATTACATGCAAACGCTGGCAGCCGGAGGCTTTAAGGACATGACAAGGGTTGCCTCCTCCAATGTACGCATGTGGGAAGATATTTGTTTGACGAATAATGAAAAAATCAGTATGATGTTATCAGATTACATTGAGACGTTAAAAGAAATCCAAAAGCGGCTTGAAACAAAGGATCGTTCCCTGATTGGCAGCTTCTTTCAGGAAGCCAAGGATTACCGGGATTCCATGTCGGATCACGTGCACGGTTCAATACAGAAGATTTATGCACTGTATTGCGATATTGCAGACGAAACGGGCGGTATTGCCAAAATTGCCGTTCTGCTCGCCAATAATGAAATCAGCATTAAAAATATTGGTATTATTCACAACCGCGAATTTGAGGAGGGTGTTCTGCGTGTGGAATTTAATAATGCCGCATCTTCTTTGAAGGCACTTCATACGCTTAAACAAAATGGTTATTTTGTAATAGAAAGGAATTAACCTACCATGTCCATGATATTTGAAAAAGCCGCCTCTTTGAAAGGCGAGCTGACAATTCCCGGAGACAAATCGATTTCTCACCGTGCCGTCATGCTTGGCACCTTAGCGGAAGGGATGACAGAAATTCATCACTTTTTAAATGGTGCGGATTGTCTTTCCACGATTCACTGTTTCAGGCTTCTTGGTATTACAATTGAAGAAAAGGACGAAGAAACCATCCTTGTACACGGAAGGGGGTTATTCGGGTTGAGGACGCCACCGACGGTGCTTGATGTCGGCAACAGCGGCACGACGACGAGACTCTTATCCGGCATTTTGGCGGCGCAGCCGTTTTCCTCGGAATTGAGTGGGGATGATTCGATCAACCGCAGGCCGATGAAACGGATTATTACACCGCTTTCCATGATGGGAGCCTCTATCCGGAGCAAATCCGGCAATGACTGCGCGCCCCTTTTGATCGAAGGCAGGCCATTAAAGGGCATCCACTATGACAGCCCTGTCGCTTCCGCTCAGGTAAAATCTGCACTGCTATTTGCCGGACTTTACGCAAACGGTGAAACGAGCGTACACGAGCCTTATTTGTCAAGAAATCATTCCGAGCAAATGATCCGGTATTTCGGCGGAACGGTTCGTACGGAGGGGACGACTGCTACCGTATTTCCCGAACCGCTTCTGGAGGGTCGGCTCGTAAATGTTCCCGGAGATATTTCTTCTGCTGCTTATTTTATAACGGCCGGCTTAATCGTTCCAAATTCTGAGATTCTCATTAAAAACGTAGGAATCAATCCAACGCGCAGTGGTATTCTTGAAGCGGTCAGACGAATGGGCGGTCAGATTACTCTTTGCAACCGAAAAGAAAGTACGGAGCCGCGTGCCGATATTCTTGTAAAATCGAGCACCCTGCACGGAATCACGATAGAAGGTGAGCAAATACCTTCCCTAATCGATGAAATTCCTATCCTTTCTGTCCTCGCCTGTTTTGCCGAGGGGAATACGGTTATTAAGGATGCGCAGGAATTGAAGGTCAAGGAGTCCAACCGCATCAATGTGATGGTTGAAAATCTTACTAAAATGGGGGCTTCTATTACCGCAACACCGGACGGTATGATCATCGAGGGCGGGCGGGCGCTTCATGGTGCTATTATTGGTTCCCGTCTTGATCACCGCGTGGCGATGTCGTTCGCTGTCGCCGGTCTTGCCGCTGAGGGAAAGACCGAAATCATCGGAAGTGAATGTGTAAATATCTCTTACCCTGACTTCTATCAGGATCTGTTTTCTCTAATGAAATAAAAAATCGAAGGGTCGGCTCATTGAAAGACCCTTCGATTTTTTTATTTTATGCCCTAATCAGAAAATCCTTCCCCTGATACAGCGGCTCATACAACTTTCTTAACCAGCTCTCCTCTCTCCTGTCCGCATTGATCAAAAGCGTCAACACATTCGACAGATCCAGACTTAAAATGCCAAGCACCGATTTGGCATCGACCATCTTTTTCCCGCACACGAGATCCGTATCATAATGAATGCTGTTATTGATAAAAACAAACCGATTGATTTCTTCATCCGTGTTTAATTTGACATGCAGCTCTACCATAATGAATTGTGCCCTCCTTAAAGCCGTTTGATTTTTCACACAGTTTCATTATATGTTCCCGCCATGGAAAAGATGCTAACTTTACATAATTTCTTGTCCAACAGGAAATTCCACTAAAAACGTGCTTCCCTTATCCGGTCCGCTCTCCACGCTGATTTTTCCGCCGTTAAATGCGACAATGTGCTTTACGATGGAAAGTCCTAAGCCCGTGCCTCCCATTTTCCGGCTTCTGCCCTTATCAACACGATAAAAACGCTCAAAAATCCGCTCCTGATCCTCCTTGCAGATGCCGATGCCGGTATCCTTCACTTCGATCTGCAGCGCTTCCGGCTGTCTGCGCACGGTGACGAATACTTCTCCGTTTTGCTTGTTATAGAGAATCGCGTTTGTGATCAGATTCATCAAAAGCTCCCTGTACTGTCTTGCGGAGCCGTAAACCGTAACCGGCTTGCAGTCCATATGGATCTTGATATGATTCACCCTCGCAAGCGGCTCAACCGATTCCATGATATCCTCTAAAAGAGGGATCAGTCGGATTTCTGAAATATCGATATGATCCTCCTTCGTTTCAAGCTTGGAAATCATAAGAATGTCGTTGATCAGCGTCGTCATATGATCGGCTTCCTTGATGATGCGCCGGATGCAGTCCTCCTTCGCTTCCGCGGTTTTGGCAAAATCATTGTGCAATATTTCCGCATAGCCCTTGATCGAGGTGATCGGCGTTTTCAACTCATGCGAGGCATTGGAAAAAAACTCCTGTCTGATCTGCTTTTCAAAATCGACCTTTTCCACATACTCCTTAATCTCATTTGTAAGCTTATCCGTCGTATAGGAAATCCGGTTCAACTCCGGATATTGATAGGTTTTAAAATGGAACTCCGGTATTTCTCCCTGTATGATGGACATTTCGTCCGTAATTTCCTTAAGAGGTCTTGTCACCGCATCGGACAGCCGAAGGGAAATGCTCATGGAAATCCCGAGCACAAACGCCGCCCCGATAATGTAGGCCGGCGCCAGCGCACGGATATAATCCTCCGTACCGGTATATTTTATGGACAGGCGCAGAATGTAACTGCTCTCCTTGGACAGCATCGCCGTGTAGAGCATTTTTTCGTGCAGCGTGTCGGAATACCGAACGCTGTAGCCGCTGCCGTGTTCCATTGCCGACTTGATCTCTTCCCGTTTCAGATGGTTCTCCAGCGCGCCCGTATCGGCATAATCGGTATCAGCCACAACGGTTCCTTCCTTATTTATGACGGTGATACGCTCATCCTCATCGAGCACCTGCTTATTAAGCTGCTCAAGCTGCTTTGTAATATCCCCCTGATAATCCAGCGCATAGTCGATCGCATCCAAAGTATTGAGCATGCCGTCCGTTGTATTTTCCAGCAGCCGCCTGCTCGCGGTCAAGTAAGCGATAATCCCGCTGACAAGCAGCGCAAATGTCAGTATGGATAAAAAACGGTTAATAATTGCTTTCTTCATTCAGGCGCCTCTTTCTTCAAGCGTTGAAAATAAAGCCTCCCGCTCAGATTTTTCCGCGCGGCCGCTTTGCGCTGCTATTTTGGCATAACAAAACGGTAGCCGACATTTCTGAGCGTTTTGATATACGTCGTACCGGCCTCTTTTAATTTCTTTCTGAGCGTACCGATATGGATATCGACCGTACGCGTCTCCACATCGCATTCATAGCCCCACAGGTGGTTTAAAAGCTCTTCCCTTGAAACGACCCGCCTGCTGTTTTCTATCAGATAAAGCAGAAGCTCAAACTCCTTGTAGGTAAGCTCAATTTTCTCACCCTCTACGAAAACATCCCGCGTCGCCGTGTCGATTGTAAGCTCCCGGATTTTGATCTGCCTTACTTCATTTTTTTCTTCGCCTCTTGCGCTTCTCCTTAACAGAGAGCGAACCCTTGCGGCCAGCTCCATGACGCTGAACGGCTTTGTCATATAATCATCCGCGCCCTGATCGAGACCGAGCACCTTATCGTATTCCTTATCCTTTGCGGTCAAAATCAGCATCGGCATATCCTTTACGGCATCCATCTGCCTGATTTGCCCGATTGCCGTCAATCCGTCCATGCCGGGCAGCATCAAATCAAACACAGAAAGATCCGGAAGCTGCTCTTCCAATTCACCGAGCGCTTTTTCGGCATCCTCAAACAGGCGTACATCGTAGCCGTAGCCCTCCAACGCCATTTTGATCAAATTGCTGATATTCTCATCGTCTTCTATTACAAAGATTTTTGCCACGGTTTTTCTCCTTCCGCAAGGCTACAGCAGTCTCGTATTGTCTACTGCGCCCGTTTCCCTGAAAATCTCCCATTCACAGATATTGACCGCATGATCGCCGATCCGTTCCATATATTTGGCGATCATCAACAAGTCCACAAGCATATCCGGATTGACGGATTCCTCTTTAAAATGCCTCACGATTTCTTCCTTCATCCGGTTGAATAAATCATCTACAATATCATCTGAGGCGATGACTTCCCTAGCCTCATCGATCTCCCTCTTCATAAAGGCGTGCACCGCCCTGTATACCATATTTTTTGCTTCCTTAACAAGCTCCGGCATTACATCGGAAATACCGTATAAATCACTTTCTCCGTTTCTAATCACAAGCTCTGCAACATCGGACGCGTGATCGCCGATCCGCTCAATGTCCGTAACCGCTTTCAGAGTCGCCGATACGACGCGCAGATCCCTTGCGATCGGCTGCTCCTTTGTAATGAGCGACAGGCACTTGGCCTCAATCGACTTTTCCATATCATCGATCAGCCTGTCGTTCTGGACGATCCGTTTTGCCAATGAGATATCCTGCTTTTCCAGCGCATGCGCCGAGTCCTCTATCGCCTGCTCAACACGGTTTCCCATTTCCTCCATATCCTTGTGCAGATCCTCCAGCGCATATTCAAAATTTGTTCGCGTTCTCATGTCGATCCCTCTCTATCATATCTATTTTTTGCACGGCAGACAAGTATCTTTTCTTTAACCGAATCTTCCCGTAATATAATCTTCCGTCCTCTTATCCTTCGGATGGGAGAACATAATGTCCGCCGCGTCAAATTCCACGACCTCTCCGAGCAGGAAAAATGCCGTATAATCGGAAATTCTGGCCGCCTGCTGCATATTGTGCGTGACGATCGCCACCGTATAGGTCTTTTTTAAATCCTGCATCAAATCCTCTATTTTCAACGTGGAAATCGGATCCAGCGCGGAAGTCGGTTCATCCATCAAAAGCACCTCCGGCTTTACCGCAAGTGCTCGGGCGATGCAAAGGCGCTGCTGCTGTCCGCCCGACAACCCCAGAGCCGATTTTTTCAGGCGGTCCTTGACCTCGTCAAAAATTGCGGCACCCTTTAAGCTTTCCTCTACAATTTGATCGAGCTGGTCCTTGGCCTTGATTCCATGGATGCGCGGTCCATAAGCGACATTGTCATAAATGCTCATCGGAAACGGATTCGGCTGCTGAAATACCATGCCGATTTTTTTTCGAAGGAGCGTCGTATCGACGCGTGGATCGTAAATATTCTCGCCGTCCAGCTTGACCTCTCCCTCGATTCTCACATTGTCCACGAGATCGTTCATCCTGTTCAGCGTTTTTAGAAATGTGGATTTTCCGCACCCGCTCGGGCCGATGAAGGCAGTAATCGCCTTTTCTTTAATGTCCATATCTACATCCTTTAACGCATGGTTTTCA
Organism: uncultured Lachnospiraceae bacterium; assembly: GCA_964566545.1. Classification (GTDB taxonomy): domain Bacteria; phylum Bacillota; class Clostridia; order Lachnospirales; family Lachnospiraceae; genus JAEYFP01. The sequence goes on from CAZMIX010000038.1 coordinate 10,433, forward strand.
CCGTAATATAAATTTAATTGATCGACGCTGATTTTATTCACCGAAAGCTCCTCCGTCCGTCTTATCCGTATTTTTCACCGTGCCTACATCCAGCTTCTTCACGGCGTACTTCGTTAGAAAATTGATGATCAATACGATCAGCAGCAGGATAAACGCAATACCGAATGCTTCGTCATATTGTGCCTTTGACATGCACAAATATAACTGGATCGTCAGTGTGCCGCCCGGCTGTAAGATCTTTTCGAAAAGTCCGAGGCCGGACTTTGGAAGCAAAAAACCGCTTCCCGCCGTGAATAAAAGGGCTGCCGATTCTCCGACGATCCTTCCGATCGCAAGTATGACGCCTGTTACGATTCCGGGCAGCGCGGAAGGAATTAAGATCGTTCTGATCATGTACCACTTTGTCGCGCCGATGCCGAGCGCGCCTGCTCTGTAACTGTCCGGCACAGTCTTTAGGGCCTCCTGCGTATTGCGCGTGATAAGCGGAAGGATCATGAGCGTCATCGTCAGCGCGCCTGTCAGAAGCGAATACTGCAGTCCGAGTGCGGAGCCGAAGAAAATCATGCCGAATAGGCCGAATATAATGGAGGGAATGCCGGAAAGCGTTTCCGTCGTGAACTCGATGAACCTTACAAGCCGTCCCGGCTTCGCATATTCATTTAAGTAAATGGCTGCGCCGATTCCGACCGGTGTCGCGATGAGCAGCGTCAGCACGATCAAATACAGCGTATTGACAATGTTTCCGGCAATGCCGAAGGTACCGTTAATGGTACTCGGCACACTCGTTAAAAATTCCAGACTGATCGTGCCGATACCCCGTATCGTCACATAACAGACGATCAATAAAAGAAGAAGAATGGAAATTGCCGCCGAAAAATCGATCATGGTCTGCAATAGGAGATCGGAAAGCCTTCTCTTTTTTCCCGCATAGATGGAATAGGCCATGTCGCTCATTGGATCCGCATAAATTGAAACAGCCAAATTATACATGTTCTTTGCCTCCGTTCTTTAAAAGCCTTGTCAGCATACTGTTGATCAGCATGATGAAGATAAATAATACGAGTCCAATCGTAAACAGCACCTGTCTGTGCAAATCCGTCGCATAGCCCATTTCACTGACAATCGCCGTCGTCAGGAACCGGACAGAATTAAACGGAAGCGGGAAATTGACGGAGCTTCCCGATACGAGTGAAATTGCCATCGCCTCTCCGATCGCCCTTCCCACGCCGAGCACAATCGCCGTCACGATTCCCGATTTGGCCGCAGGAAGGATCACTTTAAAAATCGTCTGGATATTTGTCGCGCCTACCGCAAGCGAAGCGCTCCTTAAATGCTCCGGCACCGCCCTTATCGACGTTTCGCTGACATTGATGACGGTCGGCAGGATCATGATCGCAAGCACGAGAATCGCCGAGATCAAATTGGCACCTCCGGTAAATTGGTGTGTTGTCGAATCCCGAAACAAAAACAGCTCCAGCTTATACATGAGCGGATTTAAAATCAAAAGACCAAGCAAGCCGTAAACAACCGAAGGAATTCCCGCAAGCAGCTCTACCGCAGGCTTTACAATGGCTGCCACTCTTTTTGGCGCTGTCTCGGCCAAAAAGACCGCCGTAAAAACACCGACCGGCACACCGAGTAAAATAGCCAGAAAAGTACCGACAAGGGAAGTCAAAATGACATACAAAATGCCGTATTGCGGCTCCTGCGCCGTCGGCTTCCACACACTTCCAAAAAGAATTTCCTTTAAACCCACCTTAAACATCGCGGGCACCCCTCCAAGCAGCATATAGACGCTGATTGAAACCACCGCTATAATCGCCACTAATGCACAGATGGTAAAAACCATCTGTGCAATCACTTCTACTCTCTTTTTGTTTTTATAAGAACCAATGATCGTATCCTGTTTTGCGTCCATATATTCACCGCCGCTTTTCGTATTTTATTTAATCTACCGTGATCAGGCCGACGGATTTGATCAGTTCCTTTCCTGCGTCCGACTGAAGGTATGCAAACAGTGCCTGCACCGTTTCATTCTGTTCTGCGATCTCTCCCCTGGTAGCCATGACAAACGGTCTGCTCAAGAAGTAGTCACCCGCTTTGATCGCCTCTTCCGATGCTTCCACACCTTCCAGCGCCAGCTTCTTTACACTATCATCCACAACATCGAGGGACACATATCCGATTGCGCCCGGTGTGGAAGCCGCCTTTGCCATCACGGCACCCGTACTGTCCAGTTCATTTGCATATACACAGGCATCCTCGATTCCTAACAGTTCTTCGAATGCGCCTCTTGTGCCGGAGCCTGACTCTCTGCCAATTACGACGATCGGCTGGTTTGCTCCGCCAAACTCTGACCAGTTATTCACTTCACCCGTAAAGATGCTGACGAGCTGATCCTTAGTCAAATCTGCTACTGTATTGGCTGAATCCGTGACAACCGCGATTCCGTCCAGCGCAACGATATTTTCTACGGCGCCACCTTCTTTTTCACTATCCTTTAAATTTCTTGAAGAGTTTCCGATATCCGCCGTCCCTGCGAGCAATGCCTCAACACCTGCGCTGGAGCCTACAAATTCCGCGCTGACGGTCACTCCCGGATTTTCCTGCATCAATACTTCTGATAATGCATTCGCAAATTTCTCCATGGAGGTAGATCCTACCATCGTGATACTGCCGGATAAATTACTTTCAGCCGGTGCCGCTTCATTTGCCGCCGCATCCTCTGCCGGGACTTCTGCTGTCTCCTGTACCGTATCTGCGGAGGCCTCCTCGATTACCGCCGGCTGTGCTGCTTCCTTACTTGCGGCAGAACCGCAGCCCGCAAGCAGTGCTGCCGTCATCGTTACGGCTACCATCATTGTCATCAGTTTCATTTTACGATTTTTCATAATGCTCCTCTTCTCCTCTTGTTTTCATTTTTAAAATAATCGCCACGGTCACAGTTTTTTGTTTCCCGCTTACAAGATAGAGAATAGCATGAATAATTTTTCCGGGATATCATAGTTATGTATAAAATTTGTAAAGGGAATGTAAAGTGGTACGCTCTACACTCCCTTACCGATACTTTTACCTGCCCATCTCCTCAAATGGAGATTCATACACGGCGTTTGTGCCAAGCAGCTCCTCGATGCGCAGAAGCTGGTTGTATTTTGCCGTCCTGTCGCTCCTGCACGGCGCGCCCGTCTTGATTTGCCCCGCATTTGCAGCGACAGCGATATCTGCGATGATCGAGTCTTCCGTCTCTCCTGAGCGATGGGAAATGACGGTCTGATAGCCGCTTCGCTTTGCCATTTCGATCGCGTCAAACGCTTCGCTGAGCGTCCCGATCTGATTTACCTTTACTAATATCGCATTTGCCGTTTCCAAATGAATGCCCGCCTCCAGCCGCTTTGTATTTGTCACAAACAGATCATCACCAACAAGCTGTACGCGCTTCCCAAGCCGTTTTGTCATCTGCTTCCAGCCATCCCAATCATCTTCATGAAGCCCGTCCTCAATTGATAAAATCGGATACCGCTCGATCAGGCTTTCATAATAGCCGATCAGCTCCGAGGAATCCCGCACGATCCTTTTGTCCTGCAGCTTCCCCTCTCCTTCGAACACATAGACGTTCAGCGATTCGTCATACAGCTCGCTCGCGGCCGCGTCGATGGCAATGCCGATATCCTTTCCCGGCATGTAGCCGCTTCGCAAAACAGCTTCGACAATCAACTCCAAAACAGCCTCCGCCGTCGGCAGGTCGGGTGCGAAACCGCCCTCGTCTCCGATTCCCGTAGACAGCCCCTTTTCCTTGCAGAGCAGCTTTAATACATGATAAATTTCAGAACAGATACGAAGCGCTTTTTTAAATTCTCCCGCCATCGCCGGCACAATCATAAATTCCTGAAAATCCACCGTATTATCTGCATGCTTCCCTCCATTTAAAATATTCATCATCGGCACGGGCATCCGATAGGCGTTGCTTCCGCCAAGATAGCGAAACAGCGGGATATGCAGCGCTTTAGCCGCTGCTCTTGCGGCCGCCATCGATACGCCTAACATCGCGTTGGCCCCAAGGTTTTCCTTATTTTCTGTCCCATCCAGCTCCTTTAGCAGTAAATCAAGCCTTCTTTGGTCCAATACGTTTTCACCGATCAGCGCCGGCCGTATTTTCTGGTTGACATTGCATACGGCCTTTTCCACGCCAAGGCCGCGGTAACGCTTCTCCCCGTCTCTTAACTCCACAGCCTCAAAACGCCCTGTGCTGGCTCCCGACGGTACGGACGCCCGTCCTGTGTGGACGCCGTCAGCCGTTACGTCCACCTCCACCGTGGGATTTCCGCGGGAATCGAGTATTTCCCTCGCATATATTTCTGTGATGATTGCTTCCCGATACATAAAAAATTCCTCCTAATACAAATGATAAAGATAGTATTAGGAGGAATCAGCTTCCATATTCTATTTAAAAGAGAATTTATTTTTTAATGAGCAAAGACTTTCCTGTCATTTCCTTTGGCTGCTTCATGCCCATCGTCTCGATCAGCGTCGGCACAATATCAGCCAGACAGCCTCCTTCACGGAGCGTATAGGATGGATCATAGTTAACGAGGATAAACGGCACCGGATTCGTCGTGTGCGCCGTAAACGGCGTTCCTGTCTCATAGTCGACGAGCTGCTCCGCATTTCCATGATCCGCACAGACAAACAGCACACCGCCAACCTCTTTCACAGCATCGACCGCTTTTCCGACGCACTCGTCAACAGCCTCCACGGCCTTGATTGCCGCGCTTTCCACGCCGGTATGTCCTACCATGTCCGGATTTGCAAAATTAATGATGATCACATCATATTTATCCGACTTGATCGCCTTTACCAGGTTATCGCATACTTCATAGGCGCTCATTTCCGGTTTTAAGTCATACGTTGCGACCTTCGGGGACTTGACAAGAATTCTCGCCTCTCCCTGGTTCGGTTCTTCCAGACCGCCGTTAAAGAAAAAGGTGACATGCGCATATTTCTCTGTCTCTGCAATTCTTGCCTGCGTCATCTGATTATCGGCAAGCCATTCGCCAAACGTATTCGTGACGGCAATCTTTTCAAAAGCGACAATCTTGTTCTCGATCAACGGATCATAGTCTGAGAAGCAGGCATAAACGATATCGAGCTTCTTATCCCTTTTGAAAGAACGGAATTCATCATCACAAAAAGCATGTGTGATCTCGCGTGCCCGATCCGGTCTGAAATTGAAGAAAATTACGGAATCCTCATCATTGATCGTGCCGACCGGCACACCGCCGTTGACGATTACGGTCGGCTTTACGAATTCATCCGTCTCGTTTCTGTCGTAGGAGGCCTGAATGGCTTCCCCGGCGTTGGCCGCCTTTAAGCCCTCTCCGCGCGTCAAAGCGGCGTAAGCAAGCTTCACACGGTCGTAGTTGTTATCTCTGTCCATTACATAATAGCGTCCCATGACGGAAGCGATTTCTCCAATCCCGATCTCACGCATCTTACTTTGAAGCTGCTCCGCATAGTCCTTGCCGGACTTTGGCGGCGTATCGCGGCCGTCTAGGAAGCAGTGCACATAAACCTTATGCAGGTCGTGCTTTTTTGCCATTTCAAGCAATGCGTACAGGTGCGTGTTATGACTGTGCACGCCGCCGTCCGACAGCAGACCGAATAAATGGAGCGCGGAATCTCCCTTCTTGCAGTTTTCAACCGCAGCTAAAAGCGCTTTGTTCTCAAAAAAGGTACCATCCTGAATTTCCTTTGTAATTCTCGTAAGCTCCTGATATACGATACGTCCGGCTCCCATATTCAGATGTCCGACCTCGGAATTTCCCATCTGTCCGTCGGGAAGTCCGACAGCCATACCGCTTGCAAGCCCTCTTACAAACGGATAATCGCGCATCAATCCGTCCATTACAGGCGTTTTTGCTTCATATACGGCGTTTCCGTCTTTTCTCTCATTTAACCCGTAGCCGTCTAAAATCATTAATACTGTTGGTTTTTTACTCATCTTTATTCTCCTTCTGTACAACCTACATTTACTTTTTCTTGCATCCCTTATCCACTTTAGGAATTATACACTTTTTATCCTGTGACCGCAATAACTTTTATACTGTACCAGACAATTAACAAATATTCTCAAATTAACGGCATTGAGCAGAATCAGCAGCGCGAGCATTCTCATATAGAAAATATCCGCAGAGCTTTTTGTACTGTTCAACAGGAACAAACAAACGATGGAATAGACCGGATACAAAGCAAGAAAGCTCCCCATCAAAAGCCATGCTCTTGCCTTATTTTTTCGTTTGAGTGCTTCGCCGTCCTCTTTCAGTAACTCATGCAGGAACGTAAGCTGATGCTCTCCTTTTTTATCCTCCTGCTCCAACAGCCGAACAAATCTGCCGAGCAAATAGCCATTCATTAAGTCAATGCCGTGCTTGCCCGCATAAACAACCGCATTTTGTGTAAAATCGCTCGTTGTCACAAAGCAGGCGCCCTCCGCATCAGAATCGAGCATCGCAGAATGCAGCTTTTGGATTCGCTCCCTGCTGATTTTATATTCGGGTTGATAAAGCTTGACCTCGGCGACATATTTTTTCTCATTTTTGTACATAATTAAATCTTTTCCGCCATCATTTGTCGCCTTTGTCACTGTCACCTGCTCATAGCCGGCGCTTTCAAACACGGCTGCCGTATAGTTTTCAAACAGGGTTGGTCTGCCATGAAACTCCTTAAGCAACATTTCCGTCGTCTTTTCTGCCTCCAGATACTCTTTATCCGCCTGTTTATTTTTGCGGTATCGGCGATAAGCAAGCGTTCCCTGATTACAGGCTTTGACCAGATAAGCGGCGCACAAAAATAATACAAAAACAAGAAGCTGAATCGCGTAAGCCATGTTGTCTCCTCTAAAAAAAGAAGCCCTACTCTTCCAATGGCAGAGTGGACTTCATCCTATCCCTTCACTGTTGTCAAATACCAGAATTCGCTCAATGTCAGGTATTCGACTGCTGCTCATCCTCATTCACTGCGTCAAACATGTCATAAATAGCGATCTTGCCCGCATCGGCTTCCGGCATACCCACAAACGTCGCTCCATAAACGTTTTCATCACCTTCATTATCCAAACGCGTCACATTGATAAATGTATGAATAATTTCCTTCGTCCAGATCGTCAGCTCCGTTTCATAAACCGAGTTAATCTCCAATACTCTGTCGCACTTAAAACCGATTCCGGTCTTAGAAAGATCAAAAACCTCCACAGGTACGAGATCATCATTCCCCGAATCAATACGTTGCATAACAAGAACCGCCTCCAGCACGATTCGTCTGCTTTTCCTCTTTTCCTCCATATGGTACCCCTTTCCATATTCGATGATTTATCGTTTATTCTTCGATTAAACGATAACCACAATTATACATAATTATCATATAATACTTTGGCATTTCTTACAAGTCATATTTTTGGACGATCTGCAATATGATCTGCAATATGATCCGTAATAAACATAGCATCGCCAAATGAAAAAAAAAGATACTTCTCCTTTACCGCCTCCCCATAAGCCGATAAAATTTGTTCCTTTCCCGCAAGTGCGGAAACAAGCATTAAAAGTGTAGATTCCGGCAGATGGAAGTTAGTGATGAGACAATCCGTCAGTTTGAAGCGGTAGCCCGGATAAATAAAAATATCCGTATCCCCGCAGCTTTCCGTCAGGCACCCGCTTTCCTCTGCTGCGCTCTCAATCGTGCGGCAGCTCGTCGTTCCGACGCAGATAACACGATGTCCGCTCTCTTTTGCGGCGTTAATTTTCTCAGCTGCCTCCTGTGTGATCTGATAATATTCGGAATGCATATGGTGTTCCAGCACATTTTCCACCTTTACGGGCCGGAACGTGCCAAGCCCCACATGCAGCGTAACATACGCGATGGCGATCCCTTTTTCCTCAAGCTGAGCAAGCAGTTCCTTTGTGAAATGCAGTCCTGCCGTCGGCGCGGCGGCAGAGCCTTCGTACTTCGCATAAACAGTCTGATAACGATTTTTATCCTGGAGCTTATGCGTAATATAAGGGGGAAGCGGCATCTCGCCGAGCTGGTCAAGCTTCTCTTCAAAAATACCGTCATAATAAAACTTGACGAGCCGTCCGCCCTCTTGTGTCGTATCCAAAATCTCCGCCTTTAGAAGACCATCGCCAAAGCTTAACCAAGCGCCGGCGCGCAGCTTTTTACCCGGCTTTACAAGTGTTTCCCAAATATCATTTTCCATGCGCTTTAAAAGCAATACCTCCGCATTCGCTCCGGTAGCCTCCTTTACGCCCAAAAGCCTTGCCGGAATAACTTTTGTGTTATTTAGCACAAGGCAGTCGCCGGGATTTAAAAATTCCCCAATTTCCCGAAACCGGCGGTGTGCCATCGCTCCCGACTGCCTATCAAGTACGAGCAGTCGAGAGGATGAGCGATCCTCTAAAGGATCCTGTGCAATCAACTCCTTTGGAAGATCAAAATTAAAATCCGAGGTTTTCATTTGCATCCCTGCTTCCTTACTGTCTGAGTTCAATTCCAAGACGCTCCAGTCCATTTAAAATCTTTTTCATTGCCGCATTGACATCGTTATCCTCAAGCGTCTTTTCCTGATCACGGAATACGATGGAATAGGCCACCGATTTAAAACCCTCCTTGATCTGCGCTCCCTCGTAAATATCAAACAGCTCGTAGCCCTCCAGAATTTTCCCTCCACGCTGCGCAATTACATCTTCGATCTGGCCGACAAGCACATCCTTCGGAACTACCATGCTGATATCTCGGTTCACAGACGGATATTTTGCAACACCGGTATATTTTCTTTCAAATGTAGCAAACGGCTCCACGGACGGCATATCGAGTACCGCCACATAGACCCTGCCCTTCATATCATAATTGGACACGACTTCCGGATGTACTTCACCCAAAAATCCAACATTGATGTTTTCATATACAATATTAGCCTGTCTGCCCGGATGCAGATACGGATAGCTTTCAAATAACACCGCAGACTTTCTTGTAACACCGCTCATATCGGTGCCGTTCGGATAATAGGAAACCTTTTTCTTCATTCCGATATGTTCAAAGAATTCCTCAATCACGCCCTTCATACTGAAGAAGTCGCCGTCCCCATAAAAGCCAAGCGTCAACTGCATCCTCTCATCCGGAAGTTCCTCAAGCGGGAGCTGCTTTGGCAAATAAATGTTGCCAAGCTCATACAGCTTTACGTTCTTGTTTCTTCTATTATAATTCGTTGCTAAAGAAGTCAGCATTCCGCCAAGGGAAATTGTTCTCATAACGGAGAAATCTTCACCAAGCGGATTCGCGATCGTAACGGTTCTTCTTAACACATTTTCCTTTGGAATCAAGAACTTATCAAAGTTTTTCGGGCTTTCAAACGAATAGCACATGCCCTGTGAAAATCCGCAGTACTCTGCGATATCCCTCGCAAGCTGCTCAATCCTTAATTTAAATGGCAGTTTTCCGGTCGTCGCTTCACCGGTTGGCAAGGTTTCCGCAATTTTATCATATCCATAGAAACGTGCGATTTCTTCCGCAATATCCGCAATACCTTCCAAGTCCTGACGGAAGGTCGGGATTGTCAAAAGACTGCTCTGCTTATCATACCGGATTTCCAGCCTGGTCAGAATATCTACCATCTTGTCTTTTGCAATATCAGTTCCAAGCAGCCCGTTGATACGTTTATCGTCCAGCCTGATCGTCCGCTCCTTTGGCAGTTCACTATGCGCATCCACAACGCCGTCAACGACCTCACCGCAGCCAAGCTCCTCAATTAACTGACATGCCCGGTTGATTGCTGCTAACGCATTATGCGGATCCAATCCCTTCTCAAAAATACCGGAGGCATCCGTGCGAAGACCAAGACGCTTTGCAGACTTTCTAATATTGGCACCGTTAAATGTCGCCGCTTCAAACAACACGGTTTTTACATTCTCTGTGATTTTTGAATTCTCACCGCCCATGATACCGGCGATGCCGATTTCCTTTTCCCCGTCACAAATCATCAGCATATTCGAATCGAGCTTTCTCATCTGCCCGTCGAGCGTCATAAACTCATCGCCGTCCTTCGCGCGCTTCACGACGATTTTATGGTCGGCTATCGTATCCAGATCAAATGCGTGCATCGGCTGTCCATATTCCTCCATGACATAATTCGTAATGTCTACGAGATTGTTGATCGGCCTGATGCCGCTCGCCGCAAGCCTTCTCTGCATCCACTTCGGAGAAGGGCCGATTTTAATATTCTTACACACTCTTGCCGTATATCTCGCGCAAAGCTCCTGATCCTGCACCTCGACGGAGACATAATTCCTCACGTCTTCGCCGATGCCCTTAATCTCTACCTTCGGAGCCACAAACGGCTTACCGAATGTCGCTGCCGCTTCTCTTGCTACGCCGAGTACGCTGTAGCAATCGACTCTGTTGGAGGTAATTTCATATTCAAATACCGTGTCACGCAGCCCAAGTTCTGCGACCGCATCCGCCCCGATGGCCGTTTCCTTCGAAAAAATATAAATTCCTTCTTCCGGAGCCTCCGGATATAGTTCCCTGTTCGAACCGAGTTCTTCGATCGAACACATCATGCCGTAGGACTCCACCCCGCGCAGCTTTCCATTTTTAATGGCGATGCCGTCCTCCGGAAGCAGGCCGCCGTCATGACCGCCTGCCACCTTGCCGCCGTCCACAACAACGGGAACCTTGTCCCCGACCTGCACATTGGCGGCGCCCGTTACGATCTGCAGGCGCCTGTCGCCCAAATCCACCTGACAGATGATCAGCTTATCCGCGTCGGGATGCCTTTCAATTGATAAAATCTGTCCCACATAAATATCCTTTAAATTTTTGTCGAGACGTTCAAACGTTTCCACCTTCGTTCCGGAAAGCGTCATCGCGTCCGCATATTCCTGATTGCTGCAGTCAAGCTCCGGCACATAAGCCTTGATCCATGATAATGCTGTATTCATAATCGTCCATTCCTTTCTTTTTCTGTTTTCTATCGTCGTTCAAACCGGTATTAAAAAATGATGTCAGAACTGTTTTAAAAAACGGATATCATTTTCATACAGCAGACGCATATCGTCGATTTCATATTTGAGCAGGGCGATCCTTTCCAGCCCGAGGCCAAAGGCAAAGCCGGAATATTCCTCCGGGTCGATGCCGCTCATCTTCAGCACGTTCGGATGCACCATACCGCAGCCGAGAATTTCGATCCAGCCTGTTCCCTTACAGAACCGGCAGCCCTTGCCTCCGCATTTAAAGCAGGAAACATCCGCCTCCGCACTCGGCTCCGTGAAATTGAAATGATGCGGTCTGAAACGTATCTTCGTTTCTTCTCCGAACAACTCCTTTGCAAATTCTGCAAGCGTTCCCTTTAAATCAGCAAAGGTAATATACTTGTCGACGACAAGTCCTTCGATCTGATGAAAGGACGGAGAATGCGTCGCATCCACTTCGTCGGAGCGAAATACCCTTCCGGGCGCTATCATACGAATCGGTAGCTTTCCCTTTTCCATCTCGTGCACCTGCGTTCCCGATGTCTGGGTACGCAGTAAAAAATCTCCGTTGATATAAAACGTATCCTGTTCATCCTTTGCCGGATGGTCGGCAGGAATGTTCAGTGCTTCAAAGTTATAATAATCAGTTTCAATTTCCGGTCCTTCCACAACTTCATAACCCATGCCGACAAAAATACGCTCGACTTCCTCCATAACAATCGTGTTTGGATGGCGATGTCCCATCGTACCCTTTTTGCCAGGCAGCGTCACGTCGATGACCTCGTTTTTCATTTGCAACTCTCTGACGGCTCGCTCCATGTTCAGCCTGGCTTCTTCCAGCGCCTGCTCAATCGCCTCTCGCGTCTCATTGACCATCTGACCGACTTTCGGACGATCCTCGGGAGCAACATCCTTCATCCCTTTTAAAACGGATGTCAGTTCTCCTTTTTTTCCAAGGAAAGTCACCTTCACCTCATTCAATTTCTCCAACACATCCGACGCCTGAATCTGCTTAAGCGCCTCGTTTCTGATCTGCTGCAGCTGCT
>CAZMIX010000039.1:0-7742 GCA_964566545.1 uncultured Lachnospiraceae bacterium
GTTTGATGTATTAGTAGGAGCAGCATGTGGAGGCGCATTTCGATTAGCGGTGTATGGAGTGGGGAGCGGTCATCACAGCTATGGGCAGCAACAAGGCTGATATGACTTTGGGTATGTACAATACCCCTGAGCGAGCAGATAAGCTGCTGTTTACCAGACCTTATTTTTCCAATCCACAGGTGCTGATAAGTCGGGAAGAAACCGTGGCGGACACAGGAGTGCCACAGTATACCGCCCTTAGTCAGCTTTCCGGCAAGGTGGTTTCCTGCCAGACAGGCTCCATTTCAGATATTTTGGTTAACAGTGTAGTTTCTAATGTGACCTACAGCTATTTTAACAATCGTGCTGACATGCTCACTGCACTCCAAAACGGCAAAGTAGAAGCGGTGCCGTTTGATGAGCCGGTGGCAAGTTTGGCCGTGGCTCAAAACCCGGCTTTCACTATCTTGCCTGAACGAATCGTGGAGGATCACTATGGTATTGCTCTGAAAAAGGACAGTGAGCTGACTGCTCAGGTAAACGATGCTATCGTTCAGTTAAAGGCCGACGGCATACTGGAGGAAATGAAGAAAAAGTGGACCGGTTCTGATGAGAGTGTAAAAGTTCTGCCGCAGCTTGACTATCCTGGTACGAATGGGACTCTGCGGGTAGCACACGACATCGCTGCGGAACCGATGGAGTATGTGGGCGCAGATGGTATAGCCGCAGGCTACGATTTAGAGCTGATGCTGCGTATCGGCGAGATATTGGATCGCAAGGTGGAGTTTACCGGAGTGGATTTTTCTGCACTTATCCCCATGCTGCAGAGCAAAAAGGCGGATGCTGCTGTAGGCTGTATGTCTATTACGGACGAACGCAAAAAGATGGTGGACATGAGCGATTCCTATTACGACGGCGGGCTGTATTTTGTGGTGCGCAAGGTCGTTGAATCTCAGACAGCCACGGCTGCTAAACAGGATATGAACTTCGGGGAAGGTCTGAAAGCCAGCTTCACCCGTACTTTTCTCACAGAAAACCGCTGGAAGCTGGTGCTGGACGGTCTGGAGGTAACGGTACTAATCTCCATCTGTTCGGGTCTGCTTGGTTCGTTAATGGGCTTCGGAATCTGTATGCTCCGCCGCAGCAAAAAGCGCTTGGAATCCCTCCTTGCAGCCGGCTTTATCCGGCTTATTCAAGGTACGCCCATCGTGGTACTGCTGATGATCCTTTACTACATCATCTTTGGTAAGATGGACATCTCCGCTATTCTGGTAGCGATTTTTGGCTTTGCGGTCAACTTCGGCGTCTATGTGTCCGAAATGATGCGCACCGGCATCGATGCGGTGGATAAAGGGCAGATTGAGGCGGCTCATGCCATAGGCTTCTCAAAAGCCAAAACCTTTTGGAAGATTACCTTTCCCCAGGCGGCGAGACATTTCCTGCCCGTATTTAAGGGGGAGTTTATCTCCATGGTTAAGATGACCTCAGTGGTAGGCTATATTGCCATTCAGGATCTCACCAAGGTATCCGACATTATCCGCAGCCGTACTTTGGAGGCTTTCTTCCCTTTGATTGCTACGGCGGTCATATATTTCCTGGTTGCAAATGTCCTGACTATGCTGCTGACGCGTCTGGAAATTAAGCTGGACCCTAAACGCCGTAAACGTACCGTGAAAGGAGTAGTGATGAAATGATTTCTATCCAACATTTGAAAAAAGTATATCCAAACGTGACGCCTTTCTCGGATGTCAACGTGAAAATCGAAAAAGGCGAGGTGATTTCTATCATTGGTCCTTCCGGCACAGGCAAGTCTACGCTGTTACGGTGCCTCAATCTGCTGGAGACACCTACTTCTGGCGAGATTATCGTGGATGGGGAAGCTATTACGGCGAAAGGCGCGGATATTTCTGCAGTTCGGCGCAAGATGGGCATGGTGTTCCAGGCTTTTAATCTATTTTCTCATCTGACCGTGATCGAGAACATTATGCTGGGTCCTGTAGATTTGTTAAAGTTGTCAAGGCAGGAGGCATATGATGAGGGAATGCATCTGCTGAACACCGTGGGTCTTGCCGAAAAGGCACTGAGCTATCCGGACGAACTGTCAGGCGGTCAGAAGCAGCGGGTTGCCATTGCCCGGGCGTTAGCCATGAAGCCAGAGATCATTCTTTTCGACGAGCCCACTTCGGCACTGGACCCAACCATGGTGAGCGAGGTACTGTCCGTTATTCGGTCTTTGGCCAGGGAGGGGCTGACTATGATGATAGTAACCCACGAAATGAAATTCGCTAGGGATGTGTCCACCCGCATTTTTTACATGGATGAAGGCGGCATCTACGAGGATGGGCCACCGGAACAGATTTTTGACAATCCCCGGAGAGAGCGTACCCTGAGCTTTGTTAAACGGCTTAAAACCTTTGAACGAGAGATAAGTTCATCTACCTTCGACTTCATTGAGGTTAGCACTGGAATTGAGGAATTTGGCCGCAGGCAGCTCCTGTCGCAGCGACAGATTAACAATCTTGTACTGGTGTTTGAAGAGTTGTGTGTCCAGACCCTCTTAGGTCAAGGAGGAGAGGTACTTCCCTTGCGATTTTCGGCCTCAGTCTCAGAACTGGACGGCTCCTGCGAGGCAGCAATATTCTATAGCGGACCCGCTATAGATCTGTTTACAGAGCATGCTAATGAGTTATCGATCAGGATGGTACTGGGATTAACCAAAGAACACGCATGGAGTGGGGAGAACGGGAATCATATTACCCTCGTTTTGTAAGAGATATGAATATAAAAAACTCATTTTCAGACCAACAATGGGTAAGCGATGAATAACTGACCGTTGAACCATTTTACTTAAACAGACAAAATAATTGTGATTCATACGCTCTTTTGCTATAATAAATATCGTATATTGTCGCAAAGGAGAACTTCCCATGCAAAATGAGGATAGGTGGTTAACCACAAAAGAGGTATGTGCTTATTTAAGTATCAGCCGTCAGACATTGATGCTTTGGATAGAAACAAGAAACTTTCCCGCCGTTAAGGTGGGGAAATTTTGGCGATACAGACAGGATGAGATTGACCGATGGATGCGCAGCAGTGACGAACATCGGTCCGACAAAGAGGTGTAGCGTATGTTGAAGATCGCAATTTGCGACGACCAGCCGAGAGAACTGGAAATCGTCAGCAAGTATGTAACAGAATACCTTGATACGCACACCTTGGATGCAGAGATGAAAAAATTTGCTCACCCTGATACGCTTTTGACCGCCATCGAAACCGAGAGCTTTCATATCTACCTACTGGATATTGTTATGCCTATGGTCAGCGGGCTGGAGCTGGGGCAAAGCATCCGCCGTATCAGCCAGGAGGCACAGATCGTCTACATCACCACCGAGCCTGGCTATGCGCTGGACGCCTATGCGGTCAATCCATTGCATTACCTGATCAAGCCTGTACAAAAGCAGGCTCTGTTTTCCGCACTGGAGTTGGCCCTTTCCAAGGTGGATTTCGGCAAGGAAATTACCGTTACCATGAAAACCAAGGAGGGCCTACGCACCCTGTCCGCAGGCCAAATTGCCTGCTGCGAGTATAAAAACCACGCGGTGCGCTATACGCTGATTGGCGGCGAACAGGTGGAAACGACCACTCTTGCTTGCGGCTTTGCCGAGCATATCGCGCCGCTTTTGCGCGATATGCGCTTTCTTTCGCCCCATGTTTCCTTTGCGCTCAATATGAGCCGTGTGGAAAAGCTGGCACGGGAGGGCTTTTATTTGCGCGAGGGAGGCTTTGTGCCTGTTTCTGCCAGACATTACGTTGCTGTGCGCAATGCTTATTTGAACTATCGTTTGAGCAGGGAGGAGAACTAATGGAATTGTTTTTTGCGCACTTCCTGCGCGGCGCCGTATCTGCCATCGCCAATGTGGTGCTTTTCATCTCGCTTTTGCAGCCGAAATACAGCCGAAAGGTTACAAACCTCGTCATGCTCGCCATCCTGACGCTGAATCTGTCAACAGCGGTTTATTGCTATAGCACCGGCAACCTCACCCTGCTTGCAAAGATCGATGTGGTATTGTTCGTGCTGCTGTGTTTTGCGGCGCGGCCTTTTTTTCGTGACAGCTTCATGCAGTGGTTGTTTTCTTACATCACGGTGATGAACGTAAGCTTTATCGTGCTGGTGCTCAGCTTTGTTTTTTCAAGGTCTCTGCCCCACCCCGCATATGCGAACAGCCTATGGCGGCTGATTCTTTTTACGGCGGCTATTCTGCTGTTCCGCAAGGTGCTGCGGCCCCTCTACCGTCAGGCGGCGGAGCACTGGGCGGTGTTTTTCTATGTGGCGGGCAGCGCTTTTTTGGCCTTTTCGTGGTTCATGCTCAGTGGCGATGATATTGTAGAAACCCTTACGGTACAAGCCGTGCCGCTGCTTTGGCTCGTCCTTGTGACACTGGCGGCGTATGGCTCGGTATTTCTTGCCCTCAAAAGCGTGGGCGCACAATACCGCCTAAAGCAGGATAAGGCCTTGTTGGAGCTGTCCGGCGAGACAATGAAGCAGCGCCTTTCCCTGATGGATGAGGCGGTAGGGCAAATGCGCGTTGTGCAGCACGATCAGCGTCACCTTAACGCCACCCTTTTGGAACTGATACAAAATGGTGATGTGGAACATGCCGCCGCGCTGCTTCACCGGCAGATTGCCTCTTTACCGCAAAAGCCGGTGCGCTATTGTGAGAATGTTGCCGTAAATGCCGCCGTAAGCTACTACGCCGCCTTGGCCGAGGGGCGGAGAACCCGTTGTGATATCAGGCTGGATATTCCCGAAAAGCTTCCTTTTTCTGATTTGTCTCTATCGATGGCGCTTTCCAACCTGATGGAAAATGCCATACACGCCTGTGAAAAACTTGGTTCTCAAGCGGAGTGCTGTCTCCGTGTCCGCGCCATCTACACCGGTCAGTTTATTTTGGAAGTGGAGAATCCTTATTCCGGCGAGATACCGCTGGATGAAAACGGCTATCCCACCGCCCGGGAGGAAGGACATGGCTGGGGCAGTGAAAGCGTCCGAGCCTTTGTGCGGGAAAACGGCGGTGAGCTTCTCTATCAGGTGGAGAACGGCGTTTTTAATGTACGGTTGCTGATCTAACCACAGACGGCTTCCTCTGTCAAGAGGAAATTTGGGAGTTGTCCTTGAACAATAAGTAGAAAAATGAGTCTTCCGGATTTTCCCAAAATTACGTAGGAGGCATTGCGGGACTGGTTAAAGGTACAATATCTAAATGCTACGTTACGGGCAGTATTAATGCGAATTATACTACCGCAGGCAGCATTACCGAAACCTATAATGTTAAAGACCTTGCAGCGCTGAATATTAGTGTAAGTGGTTCAGAAGACATAGGGCGTGTGGCAGGATATATTTCTCAAGGAAATGTTCAGGGTGAAGTTGCCTTTGAAGGTATGTTGATAACTCCACAGGGCAGCAGTAGAAGAGATGGAGCCTCAATAGGCACATTAGCTATCCAAGCTGATAATTACTTCAGTACTTTATTTTCAAATGATTCTTCATGGGTTTTTGAGACCAAAAAGCTACCTGTCCTCAAAAATGTGGGTGGGGAACAGAGCAGCACGCTTCCTGCGCATTTGCTTAGCTTAGCGCCATCAGCGCCGCAAAACCTTAAAACAACTGTGGGCAATCAGGAAATTACATTACAATGGACGATTCCTACTAGCAATGCCGATGGAATCACTGGATATGAAGTTTCCAACGACAACGGCGGTTCCTGGATAAGTGCCGGGGGTGTTTGTATCTGCTGGAAACGATACTAGCTATACCTTTACAGAAAAGGACCCCAATTTCCATGTGATTAGCTGGGGTCAACAGCAAGCGTTTCAGGGGTCTTTGATATAGTTGCCGTTTCCACAAAACCTCAAAGTTTTACCGCTACACCGGATGAGAATGGAAATGTTCTCCTGAACTGGATGGCACCTTCGGATATGGGGGGAGCAAGTGTTACAGGGTATCGGGTGTCAAAAGACGGTGGTAGCAGTTGGACTACAGTAAGCAACGGACTCATCCACATCTTTAGCGACCTTGCAAACGGAACTTCATACGATTTTGCGGTGCAGGCGTACAATAGCAAGGGCTGGAGCAACTCAGCTACAAAAACGGCAACGGCCGTCCGAACTGTTAAATTTACGGATTCTAATACCAGCTTGATTGTCGTGAGAAAATCCAACGAAGCATGTACCTTCACCGCCAGCGGTTCCGGAGCGATTACTTATAGCTTAGAGGGAACCATTCCGGCAGGCGTGGCTATAAATGTTGCTACAGGGGAGCTGACCATTGATGGCAGCATTGCACCTGCCGGTACTTACTCCTTATATTATGGTATCCTTGAGAAAGGAACTTATAGTAATAATCGACGCACCGCTCAGAATTGGATATTAATTTTCATTATGCTAATAAAAAGGCAGCCGACCATTGAACGAATCTCTCCTTTGCTAATACTCTGCTAATTGGAGTAGCTGAGATTAGATGATATTACATGGAAAAGATAACACTTGATGGACAACTGCCCTTAAAAAATCACGAACTTAATGGAATTAATGGACAACAGAGAACTAGCTGGACTCTAAAAAATGAGTTGCCTAAACTCCTAAGCGAGGGGTCGGACGTTCAAATCGTCTCGGGAACGCTGAGGAAGTATTGAAGACACTGGATTTTTCAATACTTTTTTTTATTGTTAAAAATATAATGATATGAAAATATCGGATTTCCATTTTACTCCTTATAGTTTCCTGTAGCTTTTTGTAGATTTTTGTAGATTATTCATGATAGAATGAATACATAACTATTTGACCGGACGGAATCTTGAAGGAGAGACGTGATGCGGAAAGAAAATTATTTTCAACATAAAGAAAAGAAAATTCCCATCGACTGGATTTTTTTTGTATTTTTGTTTTTAGCGGAATTCGCCTACGGAGTTTATTTGGGCTATTATAAAAACGTTTTGCTGGGTGACGCGGTCAGCCGTACCGCCAACGCTTTCTATGTGCTGTTCTGTAAGCCTATCCGGCTCAGCTCCATGGGACTTGTCTGGAATCCGCTGCCCAGCGTATTACAGCTGCCGCTTGTGGCGTTTGCCCCGCTTTGGCGTCCAATCGTGACCAAAGGGATCAGCGCAGCTGCTGTGACGGCATTTTTTGCGGCATGGCAGGGAAAAACTCTTTTGCGCACGTTTGACCGGCTGAACGTAGAGCGTCTTCCTGCTGTGGTCATTACGATACTTTTTTGTCTTAACCCTTATGTCTTTTTTTATGGGGCAAACGGCATGACCGAAATTATATTTTCTGCTTTTGGCATTCAGGTCATCTGCGCCCTTTCACTATGGATGCGGAAAGGCTCGGCGAGTTATTTGTTTGCGGTGAGCGCCGGCCTCGTGGGCATGTTTCTAACTCGATACGAGGCGATTCCCTTTGCCATGGCTGTTGGCGTTGGCATGTGCATTCATATCCTGTTTAGCAAGCGGGAGCGAAAGTATTACCCCATAGATGATCCCAAAGAAGTGATTTTCTATATGGAGGGGAGTTTATGGGTGACGTTTCTCCCTGTAATTTATACTCTGCTGGCATGGATGCTTTACAACTGGACGATCACCGGCAGCCCGCTGTATTTTTTAAACTCGGGTTATTCCATGAGCGCCTATTCGGATTATTACACGAACTACGGCTGTTTTTTGATAAAGTTAGGCATTACGATACGCTGATTATCGCCGTTGTGA
>CAZMIX010000039.1:7842-22476 GCA_964566545.1 uncultured Lachnospiraceae bacterium
CGGCTGTTTTTTGATAAAGTTAGGCATTACGATACGCTGATTATCGCCGTTGTGACTCTGGGTGTTTCATTCTTTCAGTTTTTTATGATTGCCAATACCAAATCGGGAGGCTATGTGCGTTATCTATGCTACCCGCTCATGTTGGCCGCCGCATGGCTGCCTTATCAGTTTTCCGTTCTAAAGCAGGCCAGGCGTAAAGCGGCTGCTATACTTATTTCGGCTATTCTGGTTTGCAACGGAGCCTATTTTCTCTGGGCGTTTGAAAATTCCTCCTTGATGCGGGCGGATATGCTGTATATGGTTCCGGCTCATTCCGGGCAAGTGGGAGAATATATCAATGATAATCTGAAAAACGACAGGGTATTGATGGATTCGTATTTGACTTATTACAGCATTATGCATGTCGACAATCTGGATAACCTTGTCATCAGCGCTTCTCCGGAATTTGAGGAAACGGTGCAGGATCCGGTTGGAAATGACATCGACTATATGATTGTCCCTGAGATTGGAAGCTATGGCAACATGGATGCGCTGAACATCGCATACCCCGATCTTTATTGGCACGGAGCGCCGTGGTGTGAAGAGGTTACCTCGATTGCAGGGTATAAGGTCTTCAGGGTGTTAAAATAAAGGAGTGAGGAAATGGATCGGAATTCAAGGGGCTTAGGAAGCCGCTTGGTACAGGCGGGTCATATCAGTGAGGCGCAGTTGGAACAGTCGCTTTCGCTGCAAATGGAAGATGGAACATTGCTGGGAGAAACGCTGGTGAACCACGGAATGATTTCCGAGGAAGAGCTTTCGAGCTTTATTTTTACGAGCCCGGGCGCAAGCCTTGGAGAAGCCCTTATCGGTAGCGGTTATATTACGCGGGAGCAGCTGGCCGAAGCTTTAAGTTACCAGCAGCAGTACGGCGGCCGTTTGGGTGCCATTTGCGTGTCTCAAGGATTTATAACCGAAGGGGAGCTTGAAAATGCGCTGGGCCGGCGCCTTGTACCTAAGGCGAAGCTGGGCGAGGAGCTGTTTCGCCTTGGTATCATCACTCAAGGGCAGCTAGACGCAGCTCTGGAAATGCAGGAGCGCAGCGGAGGCCGTCTGGGCGAGATATTAATATTCCTCGAATTTATTACCGAAGAGCAGCTCTATCGTATTTTGGCTAATCAAGGAGATATTGGGCGTCCGGGCAGTGACATAAATCTAAAGGATGTACAGGCATTGCCTTACGAGATGGCCAATCGATACAATGCAGTTACTCTCAGGGAAGCAGATTCTTACGTCCTTGTGGCTGTGCGGGCCAAGCTGGACGCAAAAGCCGAAAAAGAGATGGAAGCATATTTTGGAAAGCGCATGGAACAGGTGCTGATGACCGATGAAGAGGGACTTCGGTTTTGGGAGCAGGCTTACCGCCGCAGGGAAATTGTCGAGAGTATTTTTTCTCTTTACGAGGAGCAGCCGGAAAATTCAGCACTCGTCACGTTTACTACACCCCAAATAGTGGCACTGCTGGCCATGCTGGCTGTTTTTCTCCTGAGTCTGGCTATAAACTGGTATATTACTCTGCTTACACTGGTGATTGTTTTTCAGATTATATATTTGCTGATGGCAGTGGGAAAACTATGGATACTTATAAAGGGAGCGATGAATAACGCGCAGCTGCGGTTCATGCAGGAAGAGGTGGATAACATCGACGAAGCCGAACTTCCGGTTTATACACTGCTGATTCCGGTTTATAAAGAAAAAGAAGTGGTTCACCACTTGATAGAGCGAATCCAAAGTTTTGACTATCCGAAATATAAATTGGATGTTCGAATTCTACTGGAGGAGAATGATTCCGAAACGATTGAATTAGTTCAATCGCTGAGGCTGCCCGCCTATTTTACCCCGATTATTGTGCCGTCTTCCGAACCACAGACAAAGCCCAAGGCTTGCAATTATGGACTGCTGCAGGCGAAGGGAGAATATGCCGTCATCTATGATGCTGAGGATCGTCCCGAGCCGGATCAGCTTAAGAAGGCTTATCTCGCTTTTAAAACGCTGCCGCCCGAATATGTGTGTGTGCAGGCAAAACTCAATTATTTTAATAGCCGTCAAAATTTGCTGACCCGTCTTTTTACGCAGGAATACAGCATGTGGTTCGAACTGCTGCTTGTGGGCATTATGCAGATGGATGTCCCTATTCCGTTAGGCGGCACCTCAAATCATTTTAAAATGACGTTCTTAAAACAGGTGGGCGGCTGGGATCCTTTTAACGTCACAGAGGATGCGGATTTGGGTATCCGTCTTTATAAGCATCGCTACAAAACCGCCATCTTAGATTCCCGTACATGGGAGGAAGCCAATAGCGATATTAAAAACTGGATTCGACAGCGTTCCCGTTGGATCAAGGGCTATATGCAGACTTTTTTTGTACACATGCGAAGCCCGGTTAAGTTTTTCCGTCAGGTTGGCTTTCGGGGGATGCTCGGCTATGCGGCTATGATCATGGGTACGCCGCTATTACCTTTACTGAATCCAATTTTCTGGGGTCTGATGATTATCTGGCTCTGCTTTCACCCTCCGTGGGTGGAGTCGTTTTTCCCGGGTCTCCTTTATTACATCTCAGTGATACAGTTTATTTTAGGAAACTTTATCTTTGTATATATGAATATGGTCGGCACATATTATGTTATCCGAGATTGCGCGCTCAAGAAAAGGCAGCCTTTTTCGTATGGTTTAATCCGTACCGGCCTATTGACCCCGGTTTATTGGGTATTGATGAGCGTTGCCGCCTATAAGGCACTTTTTCAGTTGATAGCCAAACCTTATTATTGGGAAAAGACTCACCACGGCCTGGCCGGACAGCACATTGACGAAGTGACGATGCCGGAGCAAGCTGTCGGGGAAAAACCGATTGTCCGAAAAAAGTGGGCTAGCCGAAAAAGGCAGATTATCTAACAGATATAAAACAGTATTTATAATAAATTTAAGAGAGGTGTCTACTATATGAAAAAGAAAAGATTTTTCTGGATTGCCTTTTTGCTGGCAGGAACCCTGCTTCTGCCCGTTTTTTCTACGGATGTCATGGCAGCCGGGAAGAATAACGCTGCTGCGCCAACCGGCAAACTGGTGTCGGTGCCGCTGTTTAATGAGCCGCAAAGTCTAAGGCTGCCGCGCAATATCACATCCTTCTGGTTTCGTATTCCCAGCGGAACCGTATTGGGGGATCAATGCAGCCTCACGCTAGAAATGTCCGCTGCTGAGACTTTGCTGGAGGAGTATTCCACTGTCACGCTATTCCTTGATAATGTGCAGTTAGCCACCGCATCGATTGTGGATATCATCGAAAATAAGGACGGCAAATGGACGATATTCATCCCTGCCGAGCACTTAAAAACCGATGGAAGCCTCAATGAGCTTCGGATTGTAACGGCGCAGCGCTCAATTCTTGGGGAATGTGCCGACATCGATAATCCTGCCAACTGGGTGCGTCTTGAGGAAAGTTCCCGTTTAATGCTGGAGGTTTTGCAAAAGGGCGCTCCTCTGCTCGGCGATGTCCTGCCTTATATGTTCGACGGAATAGAGCAGCACAATCAGACGTGCGCTGAGTTCATTCTTCCAAAAGGCGGGGACAACAGCGTTCGTTCAGCGATGCTAAACGTTGCTTCTGCCATTGGCGCGGCATTCCCGGCAAAGGATACTGTGAGGTTTGCCGTTTCAGAGGACAGCTCTGCAAGAGCCGAATTGAACCGCGTTTATATCGGGCTTGGCGCGCAGCTGCCACAGGAGATGGCTCCGGCTCCGACGGTAGCGGAAGAGAACGGATATCTTTCAATTGCCGGAAATAACGATTATAATGACCTGTTTTTATATGGAGTAAAAGCTGGGGGTCTTGCGAAGGCGAGCGCATTTTTTACTTATTCCGAGTATCTTGCTCAGCTTTCCGGCACCTTTGCGGCTATTTCTACCGATTTGCAGGGCATTAACAAACAGATTGATAAGCATGAGGATGGCTATTATACGTTTGCAGATTTTGGCTATCGTACCATCAATCTGGCAGGTGCTTTTCATCAGGAAACCACTTATACGATCGAGCAGCCACAGTCTATCCACAGCGGATTAGACTCTTATATCGAAATACATTTCCGCCATTCAACGGCGCTGGTAGCTGATACATCGCTTCTCACAGTTTATATCAATGATGTTGCCATCAACAGCATCCAGCTTTCGGATTCCAATGCGCAGGGCGGCGTGGTACGAGCTAAGATTCCTGCCGATGCGCTGGACAGAAGCACTATTAACATCAAGGCGGATTGCTACAATTATCTGGGTAAAGTGGATTGCTCCAAGGATTATTACGATACGGCCTGGACGGTTATCGACGAGGATTCGGTAATCTATTTTGAGCCTGGCAGCGACAGTATTGTGCCAACGGTAAAGCAATTTCCGGTTTTTGACGCCGATACCGGAGAAGCTGCACCGCAGGCTATTCTCCTCATGCCCGAAGCAGCTTCGAAAGCCATGGTAGAAGCAGCTACAGCGCTGGTTTGCCGGGCAGGGCAAAATTCCGGTACGGCTTACCGCTGGGACTATACCAACAGCTTAAGCGACAAGAATAAAAAATCCGCCGACATGCTCATCATAGGAAGCAACAGTGATGTTGTGATCCCCGGCGAAGTTGCGCAGCTGTTGCATATTCTTCCTAAAAACGGTGGATTTGAGCTTTCCGGAACCTCTCGTGTTTCCGCGGAGGCTTTACAGGACAAGATTGTGATTCAGGTGGTGCGTTCTCCATGGAATTTCTATCGCAAAGTCTATGTTGTGACCTTTCCGGAGGGTATGGAAAAATCCCTTAAGCAATTTGTCTTTGAGCGCAGTAACCTCAACGAGTTGGACGGCGCGGCAGCGCTGATTGATGCGTCCGGCACAGTTACTGTCATAGAGAGAGATTCTATTATGGGGCGTGACAAAGCACCCGTTAGTATGGAGCGTGCAGTCGGGAGGCTCGTGCGTATTACAGGCATCCCTCGTATCGGTCTGCTGATTATTGCTCTGCTCGTTCTGGTAATTGTGATCGTTATGATCCGGGCTTCGCGCAATCGCCTCCGTTTTGAAGATGCAAAAAAGAAAATGGATCTTATCAACGCGAATGCCGGCAAAACGCCGGAAGACAAACCGGATGATTCGAACGAGGATGATTTTGATCTGGATACGGATGAGCGATAGTCGGTGGAAATTCCTCTGACCCTGAAGGAATTGCAGAACCGAAGGCTGTCCTGGATATCGGATATGCCTTCGGTTATGTCTGTTTATCATTACAAAACAGTTTTCCAAGCTGATCGAGCGGGAAGGGTGTCGAAGCCAAGGGTTTGACAGCAATAGACATCAACAGGGCGGGGTTATCATCTGCGGCAATGCGGTTTGAACTGAGCGCGCCGCAGGCTTTGCAGCGATGTATGATTGCCCATTCCCCGCCTTTGCGTACCCATACGCTGACGGGTTCCATTATTCCTTTGCAAAGAGAAGCTCGATCGCCCGGCTCATCATCCACGTGAATGCTGGATAGGCAATTCGGACAATGATTGCGATGCTTGCTTCCGGCGCCTTCCGGGACGACCAGTGTGCCGCATACGCTGCAAGTGAAGCTTTCCAGGCAAGCCGCGTGTTTATAGTTAATTTTTGGCTTGAGAGAAGAAACTTCTTTTAAGTCGGTCATTTTTTGGTAACTATCATATCTTTCCCGTTTGAGTTCTTTTTTGCGAAGAGCGTCTAAAATTTGGCAACCTTCTTCCTGTACATGTGTACAATTGCTGAAATGGCAGTCTGTTGACAATGCCGCGATTTCCGGAAAAAGTTCATCTCGTTCTTTTGCTGTGACGGTAGATATGGCAAAGTCTCGAAATCCGGGCGCTTCAAGCCACAAGGTTTGACCCGCTGCTTTCGGATGTTTACCTTGACTTTGGCTGATGAGAGCCGTTTTGCCGCAGGATCGATCCCCGACGACAAGTACGGTTTTCCCGTTTACTGCCTCTATCAGTCTTTCATGCTGTTCCAAAGCGGATCCAAGAAAGGCAAAGCTTACAAGCGGCTTGTATAATTCGAGTTTGCTTCGCAGCAAATCCTTTGCGCCTTCCATAATACAATCCAGCTTACTGACAAAAATGCTCATTTCCACGCTCGCCCGTTTAGCAGCAATCATCGCCGATTCCAAATAGCCCGCCTGATTTAGAAAATAACTTGCGGTAACAATGGCAAGCAGAACATCCGCATTTGCCGCTATTAATATCTTTTCTCCGGGAGCCCGTCGGTTTCCCCGATAGATAGCTGTTTTTCTGGGCAAAATGTGCAGCAGCTTATATTGGTCATTTGCAAGCTGAGCTACCTCGACCAGATCGCCGAGGCATAATTCCTGTCTGCCTGCACAGAATGATCCCGGAATGGGACAGAGAAGTGTTTTGCTATTCGTCTGTACCTGCACCTGTTTATTCATTATATTCATAACAATAGCCTCAAAAATAGTCATAGTTGAATCGATAATAGGGTTTTTATTTTTTGTATTCAATTGCTGTTCCTCCTTAAAAGAGTTTTATCACTCATCAGATATTATAGGTTGCTGCACGAATCGCCACAACCGATTGAACAATTCAGAAATAAAAAGGCGCTATATCAGAAGCAAAGAAGCGCCATGTATTTTATGGCGCCTCTGCGTGAACTATTCTTTATTCAATTTAGTTTTTGCTATAATTTTTTGTATACTTTTAGGCGATAAATAAAACAATCCGGACAGCTCATTGACGGATATTCCATTTCTATATTTTTCATAAATATCCGCATTTCTATAAGAAATCAGTTTTTTGCTGTCAGTATTTTCACCCCAAAACTTTCGATTCACTTCCTTGCGAGGAATATAAATATATTCTCCGTCGACATAGCCCTGTATCGTTTCAATTATTTCCTGCGGCAGCACATCGGCTGCTTTGATATAGCTCATTATGCGATTTCCTCCTGTTTCATAAATCCGGAAATTGAGCAAAGGCTATACAATTAATCAATTTATGATATTATGCATCAGCCTCTGCTACGCATAACGCACCACATGATAATATTTCAAAAAACTTCCTCCATTCTATGCATCAGATCGATTCGTTTCTTTTCCTTCATAAGACAGGAAAACAAATAGTTTAAGCAAAAGCGCATTTATAAAACAAAAAGCAGATAACTCCATGCTATAGAGTTATCTGCATACTTATTACAAACGGGCATACATGTAATCAAAACAAAAAGAAACCTGTCAAATTACTAATACAAGAGTCCAAATGTATCCATTCGTAAAATAAGTACAACAAACAACCCTTTGTGCAACAAGAGTTATAAATCCGTTGTTCATTATTTATCGAATAGACGCCATCAAGACACCTCCCTTTATAAGATCATTTTTATGATAACAAGTCTATCAGAAAATTGCAAGACTTTCTCATAATTTCTGTACAGAATCCGCCTTTGATTCTACCGTAGAGTTGGCGGAAACCGTATTAGCCCATCATGAAAATTGGGATGGCTCCGGTTACCCGAAAGCCCTTAAAGGAGAACAAATACCGTTTTTTGCTCGCATTCTTGCGATTGTTGAGGCTTATGAGAATATAATAGACTCCGTAGAAACCAAAAAATAGAGAAGAAGCACTAAAAAAAATACAAAGATGTGCCGGAACTAAATTCGATCCGGCGATCACGGATGTCTTTATAAAGATGATAGAAGAAAGCAATATTTGTCGTTTAGAGCCGAAAATGTTGTAAAATGTCGAAGTCTAATGACTTATCACAAAAATAGTTGTATGGTACCATTCCCATAGAGAATAGTAAATATTCTCCTAAAATATAAAGAAATTTCCATGAAGGGGGAAAGGGCTGTATGACTGGCAACGAAACCAGAAAACCAAAAAAAATACGAGTAGTTGAAAGGAGGGATAAAAGAGAGTTTTTGAGCCTGCTGCGGCAGGCATGGACGGTAGAAGACAGGCATTTTTCTGAAAAGGAGCAAAGCTGTTATAGGAAATGGCTGAATTATCTGCAATTTGCAGACGAGACGGTAAGGCTGGATCATTTAGAGACGAGAGTTCTATATGAGTATATTAATAAAACAATACTAGCCTATTTAACGCATTCTATACAAATAAAACATGTAGAAAAGAAAGTCCTTGAAGAATTACAAAATATTTATTTTATTATTGAATATTTTTTAATGGAGTATCAAAGTAAAATAGCTGAAAAAGGTTTATCCAAACTACTTTATCTAATTTTAGAAATCAAACAATATTACTTGGAAAAACTAGAATTTTTACTAGAATTTTATGAAAAAAGTGAACTGCTTTATAAAGTATGTTATTACCTTTATTACTATTTTGATTATACATGTGAAGAACAAGTGATCCACACATTTCTGTTTAGTATCCGGCATACAAAGGCACATAAGCTTTTCAGCATGTTTTTATATCAGATTAATCCCATTTTTTTTAAACAAGCAGAGCAGATCAAGACGGTTGACTGCGGACCTAAGGAACTATTTTACGGTATTTGCTGCGGATATTTCGTATTTGAAGAAGAAAACGAGATACACTCGCGTTTGATAGAGCTTTGCAAGTTACATACGACGAAGTTCGAAGTCCGCGCGACCTTGGATTATCCACTATTCGGGCTTTTTATGCTGTATCAGTACGGATATTTAAAATCTCTGGAGAGCTATGGGGATTTATTAAAGGATACGGATTTCTATAAGCTGCTTTATCTTCCAATGGAAGTAAATTATAAAGAGGTGCCAATCAAATGGCTGGAAGTCATTAATACAAAAAAATGTCTGAAAAATGTGGTTACTTTTGGTGGGGTGGATTTTTATTGCAGAGTTGCCGAAGAAATACAAAAATATCCGCATTTGGTGTCAAAGGAAATATATAGAGGCCTTTTGAAAAGCAAAGATCAAATGATTTGATTGAAAACGGCGTCATACAAGAGTATAATGAAGAAAGCGGACAGAGCAACCTCTGTCCGCGAAAAGAAATTCCGGAGAAAATAGATGAACTACATTGTACTTGATTTGGAATGGAATCAATCGACGGATAAATTTGACAGGGAATGCGGGCTGCCTTTTGAAATTGTAGAAATCGGCGCTGTAAAGCTTAATAAAAAGAAGGAAATAATTGACAGCTTTGAGCAGGTGATTAAGCCTCAGATTTTTCAGAAGATCCATTACATGACGACGAAAATCATACATATGGAAAAAGAGGAGTTAAATAAAGGACGTCCGTTTCCGCAAGCTATGGAGGAATTTCTTGCATGGTGCGGCAGAGATTATGTCTTCTGTATTTGGGGAACCCTTGATTTGACAGAGCTTCAAAGGAATATGTGCTATTACGGCATGGATGAGCTTTCAAAGGGGCCGCTTCCGTATTATGACGTTCAGAAATTCTTCAGCATGACCTATGAGGATGGCAAGTCGAGGAGGGCGTTAGAATTTGCCGTGGATTATCTGCATATAGAAAAGGACATTCCCTTTCACCGCGCTTACAGCGATGCGTATTATACGGCAAAGGTGTTTGCTGAGATTGATCAGGTGAAGCCGGAGATTGTCCGATATGTTTCTTATGATATTTTCATGGTGCCAAACAGCAAAAAAGAAGAAGTAAGGGTAAATTTTAAAACTTATTCCAAATATATATCAAGAGAGTTTCCTAATAAAACGGCAGCGATTGAGGATCGGGCAGTGAGCGCCACAAGGTGCTACTTATGCGGCAGAATTGCCAGAAAAAAAATTAAATGGTTCTCTGTCAACGGAAAGCATTATTATTGTCTTGCCTATTGCAAGAAGCACGGATATTTAAAGGGAAAGGTTCGGATGAAAAAGGCGGATGACGGAAATATCTATGTTGTAAAAACATTAAAGCTCATATCACCGGAAAGTGCGGAAGAGATTAAGGAAAAACAGGAAAAGGTCAGAACGCAGCGCTCGGAGAAGCGCAGAAATAAAAAAGAAAAGGCTTGATAGTCTTTTCTTTTTTATTTTCGAATCATCGTGTTTAAAAATAAATATTATTATTGCGTTTCCGGTAGCGTTTTCGATTAAGACGGCGGCGGCGACGTCTGGAATACCAAAGCTTTTTAATAAATGCCTTCAAGAAAAAGATAATAAATAAAACACCGATCATGCTGATGATAATAAGAATGACAGTTTTTATGTTGACAAAAACGACCGTATGCTCCGGTTCGATTGTTTTTGGAGTCGCAGCGGAGGATTCGGTAATGATATTTGCAAACTCAAAAGAGCTTGTACCGCTGTCTGCATAATCAATTGTTGCCAAGCCGACGTAATGGCCGCCGATCGTGTAGGTCAAGGCGGCAATTGAATTTGTAGAGCCGTCGGAATACGCTATTTCCACATCCGTATCTGAAAAGACGGCTATTTTCGGGATAATGACATCGCCGGCGTTGTTAATTGTGAAAATGGGCTTTGAACTGCCGATAATGTCGAGGTTCGTATTAAAAAAGGTCGAGCTGTTCAGGGTATATTCCGTTTCATTTGCCGCGATGTTCAACTTTTGGAAATTATTGAAGCCGTAATCGAACAATTCTGCCGTGTCTAAAAATTGGTTTGGGCTTTCTTCCTTCATGATGACACAGACAAGGCGCAGACCATTTCTCTGCGCACAGGTGACAAGCGTCTGGCGCGCTTCCTCTGTATAGCCGGTTTTGCCGCCGACAATGCCATCATAGGCGTATTGGAACCCGGTAAGCATCTGATGGTGGTTATCAAGAGGGCGTTCCTCTGTTTGAAGATTAGTTGGCGGAATTGTGTAATGCGTCATTCCTGAAATTTTGGAAAGAGTTTCATTTTTATAACATTCCCGAGCGATAAGAGCCAAATCATAAGCGGAGGTATAATGATCAGCTTGCGGCAGGCCGTTTGCATTCGCAAAATGGGTGTCAATGCAGCCAAGCTGCGCGGCACGCGCGTTCATCATATTGATAAAGGAATCCAGATCCCCGCCGACATGCTCTGCAAGCGCATAGGCGACCTCGTTGGCAGAGCCTAAAAGAAGTCCGTATAGGCATTGCTCGATCGTAAGTTGTTCGCCGACATCGATACCAATATGGCTCGAATTCCGCTCGATGTTAAAAATAGCGTCATGGGAAAAGGTAACGGTTTCATCCATCGTCGAATTTTCTATAACAAGAAGCGCAGTCAGCAGCTTTGTAGTACTTGCGGGATAAAGCTGTTCCTGTACATTTTTTTCATATAACACGATACCGGTGTCCACGTCCATCAGGATGGCGGATTCTGCACCAATCATAGGGCCATCAGGCCATCCGCTGATTTCGTTCGTTTCCACGGTCATCAATTTCCTAGCTTCGGCCTGATCGTGTAGATCCTCTGTGGGAACGGTGTTAATGGCATAGACTGGGGAGCTTTCGGTAAACGTAAGAAAAATACATAAAAGAATTCCCATGATATATTTTTTATAATAATATCTCATAAAACCCTCTTTACTTGTTTTTAAAAAATAATCATATAGTTATACTTTATTATCATACAACATTCCATATAAAAAACCAAAGAATTTTCTGTGAACTTTTATTTGTCGGAAATGATAAAAGACAAAAACCAAAGAAGGAAGCCGTTGCCAAAAAAATTATTTTATAATATACTTATTTTAGTAATCATACAGTTTGGAGAAAATCATGCGTTTAAGGAATATTACGGGATCCAGAGAATTTATTGCGGAAAATGAGTTTGTTGTTCATGAGCCGGAAAAGTTTAAAGGAAACTGGAAGCCGGAAATATTTAATAATCAGAAGGAATTGCATATTGAAATCGGAATGGGGAAAGGCCGGTTTATTATGGAACTGGCAAAGAGTAACTCGCAGATCAATTTTATAGGAATAGAAAAGTATTCGAGCGTTCTGCTTCGAGCAATTCAAAAAAAGGAGCAGGAGCAGCTTTCTAATCTTAAGTTTATACGAATGGATGCGGAGGTGATCACAGAGGTATTTGCAAAGGGTGAAATAGATAAAATTTACTTAAATTTCTCTGACCCATGGCCAAAGGACAGACATGCAAAGCGCAGACTTCCATCAAGAGAATTTTTAGGACGATATTCTCAAATATTAGGGAAAGGAGCGGAGATAGAGTTCAAGACGGACAATCGGAACCTGTTTGATTTTGCAATGGAAGAGGCTGCGGCAGCAGGCTGGGAAATAAAGCAGTATACTTATGATTTGCATAACAATTCAGAAATGGTAAAAGATAATATTATGACAGAATATGAAGAAAAGTTTTCGGAAATTGGAAATCCGATCTGTAAATATGTCATTACGCAAAGATAAAGGAGGAGATCGCTATGGCAGAAATTTTTAATGATGCAAACTTTGAAGAAAAGGTATTAAAATCGGAAAAACCGGTACTTGTTGATTTCTATGCGGATTGGTGCGGTCCTTGTAAAATGATGGGACCGGTTGTAGAGGAGATCGCAAAGGAGTACGGTGACAGTGTTGTGGTTGGAAAGCTGGATATTGATGATAATATGATTACGGCACAAAGCTACAAGGTAATGACGATTCCGACGTTGATTGTTTTCAAGAACGGCCTGCCGGTGGAGACGAGTATTGGTGTTGTTCCGAAAGGCAAGCTAGTGGAAATGATAACGAAATAAGTTTTATTTTAAAGCCGGAAATGGTTTTCCGATGATAAAACCAAAAAATCGGTTAATCAGCCAAATCATGACGGTCACAAAAATAAGAATAACGAGAATTACCGTCAAATAGCTGATATAGCCGCGTGCTCTTGTTATAAATTGGTTGAGATACATCGCACATTGCATTCCCGTGTAAAGAACGGTTTCGTTATTGTGTACGGCCATAAAGATAAGAGAGTTTACACCCCAGTATGGAATGAGCTTGATCGGTCTCATGTTTTTGCAGAGAAGGATCAAGCCAAAAGATCCGGACAGCGCACATAAATAATAGAAAAACAGATTTTTTTGGACGAGGGAACGGAAATCCACACCATTGTTTATGTGGGTAAAGGCAGCGCCGACACCAATCAGCAAAATTCCAAGGAGAAGCTCTTTGAAATAGAGCTTCTCTTTTTGTTGAAACAGATAAAATGCATAATAACCGATGCAGATAAAGGTACAAACCAAAAACGGTCTGAGCAGGGTAAGGGAAATCTCATGCAGTCGCTCTTTGAAGGGTGTATCGTAAGTAAGCTGCTGTAAATACCAGCTTGCAACGGAAGCGGCCAAGGTCAGAAGAACAATCAAGAGAATAGAGTTTTTTGTTCCGAACCTTTTTGTAAGAAACAGGAATAACAACTCCCCAAAAAACAATGCGGGCAAAAACCAAAGCACATTCATACCATACATGCTGAAAATATACCATAAATTTACATAGAGCGTTTCCGCCGAAATCGTACCGCCAAAAAACAGAGCGTAAAATACGACGCTGATATAAAAGAGGCTGAACCAGAAATAAGGGATCATGATAGCGTGAAATCGTTTTTTGAACAAGGTCTTCAGATCCTTTGACGGATCCTTCTTATAATTCATAAGCATGCCGGAAATGAGGAAGAACAGCGGCATATGAAAAGAGAAAATCCACGTACAAAGGGGAAGAATATAAGGAGAATAGCTAAAAATCGCATCCCCCTGTAAATGCCCCAAAAGGACAAGCAGCATACCAAATCCTTTTGCCATATCAAAATAAATAAGTCGTTTTCCTGTTCCCATAGTGCCTCCAATATTTAAATAATAAAGGTCCATTTCTATTTAGAATGTGTCTTTCCTATTATAAAGGGAAAAAACCGGCGGATGATTTCTATAACAACCGCTTCAATCAGAAAAGTAAAGATCATGATATTAAATAAGAAAATATAGCTTTTCGCTCTTGTCACGACGGTATCAATCTTCCAGGCCATCTGGATTGCCGCATAGAGAATATAACAGTTTACATGTGTGGACATAATAATAAGGGAGTTTTTCCCGAAATAGCCAATAGACTGCACATATTTGCAGTTTTTACAGATAAGAATTAGACCAAAAGAGCCAAGCAGTGCGCACAGGTAAAAAAATGGCACGTTTTTTAAAATGATATAGTGAAAATCCACGCATTGGTTAATCTGCGAAAGCGGAAGATTGATCAGAAACAAGAGAATACCAAGCAGAAGTTCCCTGATCGAAAATGTATCCGTCCTTTTCAGCAGGTTAAAGGAATAATAAGCGATGCATACAAAGGACATCGCGATTATGCCGCGCAGAAAAGCTCTTATAAAATCAATAAGGGAGGTAATAAGCAGCGAGCTTTCATAAGCCGTATAAATGTGGCTGATGCCAAGCTGTGCCATATAGGCGAGCATCGAGCAGAGAAGGATCGTAACAACGGAAACAACACGGGGCAGCTTTTTCGTAAGAAACAAAAAGCCTGTTTCGGCTAAAAACAGTGCCGGAAGGAACCACAGCACCGAAACTCCGTAAAAAGAAGCAGAATGAATGAGATTTACCCAAAATGTGTGCAGATCAATTTTATGGAGCAGCACGTTTAAAATATCAATAAAAAAGTAAAGAAGACTGAACCAAAGATAGGGAATGAGGATGGATTTCCATTTTTTGCGGAGGATTT
>CAZMIX010000040.1:0-22129 GCA_964566545.1 uncultured Lachnospiraceae bacterium
ATGAATACACATGGGTTGGATACCGCATAAAAAAAAGCCTTGCTGATATTCTTTGACGTATTTCCCATATAAGAATCCACTAAATTTGAAAAGTTAAGATAGCAGAACGGAAGCCCCGTTTTGTAGGCTATGTATTTTCCAAACGTCGTTTTCCCTGTTCCACTCTCTCCATACAGCAGAGTGGCGTTCAAATACGGAATTCCCATCTCCATGAGCTTTTCATTTACTTTTTTTATTCTCGTGATGTTTTCATACACCTCTTTTTCCCGGTCGGAAAGATAATATCTTTCCTCCTTAAAGGAGTGCGAAACATCCTCTATCGATAAAATATTTTTCAGATCATGAGGAAGCCTGACCACATTGTTTTTTGTCCCTTCCAATAATGCTTTATATCTTTTACAAAACAAATCATTTTTTGTGGTTGTGTCTTCCTCCACACAGGCGATCGCGAATTTTCTGGCCACCGCCGCATCATTCTGTGATACCGCCTGTATCAACCGTTTCTGATTCTCCGTTAATCCCAATGTGTTTTCCCCCTCCCAAGTCCCAAACTGTTCGCGGTCTGCTATAAATACTCAAATTCTATCTTAACTTCCATGATGATCATCATGAAAGTTTACCATCCGATAAAACTATAAAGATCCTTGTGCAAATTTGCAATAGGATGACCTCCAACATGCATAAATGCGTCACCAGCACGCAAAATACCGAATGAATATCCATTATTTAATATCTATTGATATATATCTTAAGATATATTATATCGATTATTATAGAAATGTCAACAAGATATTTTTGAAAATGTAAAAAAAAATCCCAAGGGCTGCCTCATTGCCGTTTCAATAACGGCCGCCTTCGAAATTTTTCTTGATTAAAACAATATGAATTTTAGTATTCTACTTCCCCGCCAAGCAGCTTCTTCGCTTCCTCACACCATTCCAGATAAGCACGGTATGTGTGGATTCCAAAGCGTACTGTCAGCAGATAATATTGGTGCGTCTCGTCCGCATCCAGATATTTTTCAAGCACCTGTTCCGAGTCCAACAGCACGGGCAGTTCCTTTTCAATTTTCTGCCGGAACGCCTCAATATGCGCAAACGCTTGAAACGGACCGGCTTCGCTTCCGAAAAACAGCTTTAACAGTGTCTCATATCGCAGCTCGTCCTTTTCCGCAGGCAGTGCGAGCCATTTTGTCAAATAGGAGCGTCCTTCCTGAGTGATCGTATAAATCAGCTTATTTGCGCCCATTGTCCTCGCACGCCCGTTTAGTCGCCAATCCGCGGTCAACCAGATCGCTCAGCGTCGGATAAATACTGCCATAGCTCGCACCCCAAAAATAGCTGAGCGCCTGATCCATCCGTTTTTTTATTTCATATCCCGTCAGCTCCTCATGGCTGAGCAATCCTAAAATCACACAGTCGAGCTTCTTCTCCACCGCCATTATCGTCCCTTTTGCCTTTCCGTCATACTATAGGATAAAACATGTTTCGGACAATTATCAATACAGGCCCCGCACTGGATGCACTCCAATTCCCTGAGCTGTCCCTCTTTTACCATTTCCGAAACAGGCAGGCTCATCGGACATTCCCTGTCGCATCTTTTGCAGGAAACACAGGCCTCCTGATGTTTTACACGAACATGCAGCCCCGGCAGATGAAGCCATCTGCGAAGCTTTGTCCCAAGAACCATGAACGGCGCCATCCAGCAAAAATAATGGCAAAAAGTCCGCTTGCCGCACAGCACGGCCGGAACAATAACCAAAAGAATAATGCCGTAATAAATGATATAGCTCTGGATGCCTGAAACCGAAATTCCTTTTTCCGTTTCAAAAAAGAAATCTACGGCTATAATTCCCTTGCTTTGTATATAACAATAAATAACGCCCGCAATCCAAACAAGCCATATCCCATATTTGATGTTATTTTTCCACCCCTGCTTCGTTCTGCCGTCATTAATTAAAAAAACACACTCCTGTAATCCCCCCGCGGGACACGCATACGCGCAGAAAAGTCTGCCAAACGGAAGGGAAAGCAGAAACAAAAAACCAAAAACAAGGAAACTGCCGTTGATAATTCCGCTCAGCCCCGCAGCAACGATCAGCGCCGGGCTGAAATAATACAGTGTAACCGGAAAAAGCAGCAACGATGCGATCAAAAATAATTTGCGAAGTTTTTGTCTTTTCATATAATTTTCCCCAATCTATCAATCTGATAGATTTATCATATATCAGATTGATAGATCAGTCGAGAAAAATTGTTCCTTTATCTTTTAACCGTTTGCCTCGGTAAGACGCGCACAGCAAGCCAAAACCACGGCAAAATACCTCCTGCTTATTTCAGATTATATTGCTTTCCTGCGCCCTGCAGCGTATCATCCTTGGCCCGCTCTAATATGAAAAGAGCCTGCTCGTCGGACAGATTCGCGTGGTTCACACAGATCAGCGTCGCAATCCCATACAGCAATAACCATCTGCGCTGAAAAATATTCCAGCAAACCTCAACAGGCAGATCATGACCTTTCAGCATCTGCTGGAACATCGTTTCATTGGCCTGAAATGACATCATCAGATCCGGCAGCTGGTCATCCCGAGAAAGATCGGAAAGGTAAATCATTCGGTATAAATTTTTCCTGTTCCTCGCAAGATCGAGCATCCATAGCATGACCCTCTCGGAAAAATCAGGGTATTGCTCATAGGCCAGCATCTCCTTATCCAAAACCATGTGGGTATAATCAAACGTCTCCTTCCGCAGATCCTCCATCGTCTCAAAATGGCTGAATACCGGCTGGATCGAGCAGCCGGCACGCTTGGCAACGCTGCGCGAGGTCACACTTTGAATCCCGCTCTCCTCCGCAATCGCAAATGCATGCTCCAACAGTATTTCTTTTGTAATCTTCTGTTTTGGCGGCATAACAGCTCCTCCTCCCCCGTTGTATCATTTGATATATATCACATGATTTATTATAGGCATAGAGCGCGGGAAAAGTCAAGAAAAAGAGAGGTTCTCATATTGGAAATCATACCTTTTTTATGTATATTTTTTTTGTGATCGCATCTAAAAGCATAGCATATAGACAATCAACATTCTAAAATCTTCTATATGGTCAACTCCGTTTTTGACAGGTATAAAAACTAAAAGAAGCAGATTTCCGCTTCGAAAATTATTCGAAGTTCGGAAATCCGCCTCTTATTTTCTTAATATAATATTCGATTGGTATACCTTTAAGCCTTAAGTCTGCTTTCCAGTGCCGCAAGCTGAGCATGCAATTCTTTAGGCATTTCTTCGCCAAATTTTGCATAGTGCTCTTTGATGGATGCGACTTCATTTAACCATTCATCTTTATCCACCTTGAGCAGTTCAGCAATATCTGCATCGCTTACATCCCGGAGACCGATAACATCCAATGTGCCCTTCTCAGGCATATAGCCGATCGGTGTTTCAACCGCTTTGCCAGTGCCTTCGGTTCTTTCAAAGATCCATTTAAGAACACGGCTGTTCTCGCCGAATCCAGGCCATAA
The DNA here is from genome assembly GCA_964566545.1 of uncultured Lachnospiraceae bacterium. Classification (GTDB taxonomy): domain Bacteria; phylum Bacillota; class Clostridia; order Lachnospirales; family Lachnospiraceae; genus JAEYFP01. The sequence goes on from CAZMIX010000040.1 coordinate 3,518, forward strand.
CCATCTGCCGTCATCGTCCTTACGGAACCAGTTGACATAGAATATCTTAGGCAGCTTGTCCTCGGTAGATTTTTCTCCGATGTTTAACCAATGCTGTAAGTAGCTGCATACACTGTAGCCGAAGAAAGGAAGCATTGCGAACGGATCGCGACGAACCTGTCCGATATTGTTGGAGATCGCTGCTGCAGTAATTTCAGATCCCATGATGGATCCCATAAATACGCCGTGTTTCCAATCGAAGCTTTCGTGAATGAGAGGGATTGTCTTAGGGCGACGGCCACCGATCAAGATTGCGGAAATCGGAACGCCTGCAGGATCTTCCCAATCGGATGCTATGGAAGGACACTGATACGCCGGTGCAGTAAAACGAGCATTCGGATGAGCTGCGGATTCTTTTGAATCCGGTGTCCAGTCATTTCCTTTCCAGTCGATGAGATGAGCCGGTGCCGGAGTTCCGATGCCTTCCCACCATACATCGCCATCATCGGTAAGTGCAACGTTTGTAAAGATCGTATTTTTTTCGATGCTGTGCATTGCATTCGGGTTAGAGTCAAGAGAAGTTCCCGGAGCAACGCCGAAGAAACCTGCTTCAGGGTTGATCGCATATAAACGTCCGTCTTCTCCAAACTTCATCCATGCGATATCATCGCCTACCGTTTCTACTTTCCAGCCCGGAATCGTAGGAACGAGCATAGCGAGATTTGTCTTACCGCAAGCGCTTGGGAAAGCTCCGCAAACATATTTTGTCTTTCCTTCCGGATTAGTAAGCTTAAGAATTAACATATGCTCTGCCAGCCATCCTTCATCGCGTGCAATAACAGATGCGATTCGAAGTGCAAAACATTTTTTACCTAAAAGAGCATTTCCGCCGTAACCGGAACCATAAGACCAAATAAGTCTTTCTTCCGGGAAATGGCTGATATATTTGTCTTCAATCGGTGCGCAGGGCCAAGTAGAATCTTCCTGTCCCTCCGCAAGAGGTGCACCGACGGAATGTAAGCAGGGAACGAATTCTCCGTCATTACCAAGAACCTTTAAAACATCTGCTCCGATACGGGTCATGATACGCATATTCACAACTACATATGCACTGTCAGTCACCTCTATACCGATCTTGGATATAGTCGAGCCAACCGGTCCCATGGAATAAGGAATTACATACATCGTTCTGCCTTTCATGCAGCCCTTGTATAATCCTTTCATAGTGTTCTTCAACTCATACGGATTAACCCAGTTATTAGTAAGACCTGCCTCTTCCTTCGACTTGGAAGCAATAAATGTCCTGTCTTCAACACGTGCTACGTCCGAAGCATCGCTTCTGAACAAATAACATCCGGGACGTTTTTCCTCATTCAATTTGATTGCCATACCGCTGTCAACCATCATCTGCAGCAAGCGTGCATTCTCTTCTTCAGAGCCGTCACACCAATAGATGTTATCCGGCTGGCACATGTCGGCCATTTCTTTGACCCATTCTAATAGCTTCTTGTTTTCTGTCGTCATATTAATCTCCTTTTTATATTTTGCTCCTTAATTTAATAATATATTGATATAAATGAGAGAAAAACACTCATATAGGAACTTATTTTCAAGTAACCACATTAGATAATACATGTATGCAATCGTAATAAAATAAGAGACCTATATCCACTTATCCCAACTAACGAATAGGTAAATATCGGCCTACACTGTAACAAGTATAATAATACCCTTTACCCGGTCAACCAAACTATTTAATTATCATCATCAATATCGTCTTCTAAAGTGACTACAATGACTTTTTCTCCGGTCTTCGTACTTACATCGGAGTGCATACTTATAATGTTTACATGTATAATGTCTGTTATCAATTCCTTCAGATAGTTTCTTGAATCTTCAAACAAAACAATTCTCATATCCTTAATCAGCTTTATTCCGTTCTCACTGACACCCAGCTTTTGCTCGGACTGCGTAAGATAACCATCAATAATGATAAGTATATGATTCTGGAATATCTTCGTCTTAATATTTTTAGGACCGCGGCCCATATATTCCTTTTCAAATTTGCTTACCGCATCACTTATTTGTGATTCTATCTGACCTTTGGTATACTTTACTTTTTTCAGACTCACTTTTACTATCCTCACTTTTATAAAAGTGTACAATACCAACTTATATTTGTCAATGCTTTTCGACCACCTGTTTGTGTCTGTTTGTGTCATTCAAATGCTCTTAAAAATTGAGAATCTTCATTTTCCAGGAATTCCCGTTTATTTTCGCTGCAATTTTTTCCAATAATATCATTTCATTAATTGTACGCAAATCAAACTCCCAGCATATGATACCCTTCTGTCATACTATTCAGAACTTTACTAAACAGCTCTGGCAGTATCTTTGTATAATCATTTTTCCCGGACAGATACTCTATGATCACATCCGAAATTTGTGTGATTACAAAGGCTCCTTCTTCAAAAGCAGACGCTGCCTGCAGCCAACTGTCATTTTCGGTTTCCGTTCCCAGGCACCTAAGCATCCTGCTCATTTTATCAAATCCGCCCTTGTATTCCATCATATCCGGTTCATCAATTCCTCTGACCGCATTCGGCGTTGTCGGAACAGTTCCAAAAAACGTTACCATATTAGCTAATATTTTATCATACTCTTCTTTTCCAAGCTCACTCTTCCAGTTTGGAAGCTCCTGTATAAACTTCTCAAAACCCTTACAGCCCAAAAACGAGGTTGGCGGATTTAAAAATAATTCCTTCCTCCTTAAAAGGGCTTCCCTTGCAATCTGTATTTTATCCTTTACCGCATTCATTCTGATCGTGCAGACCGTATTCGCTTTGCTCAGACCCGGATAGCTACAATTCATGGCATCCCGCAAATCGGCACAGGAAAGTGTCATCAGCTCCAAACGCCCGCAATCGTACAGGTCAATACTTTGCGCCTCCTCATCATAGCCAACCATCAGCACATAATGAAACGGGATGTGCTCCTTCCGATAGAGCTTCTCAAAATAAGGCAGGTGGAACATATCCAAAGCCCCCAATACGACCGGATATCCGGCATTAACTTCAGACTTGGCTTTCTTCAACGCCTTTTCAAACTCCTGATATTCATAATGATGATAGGTAAATCCAACGATTGGCGCCAAAAATTCATACATTTTTTTCGTCCGGCCATCTCCTAATGCCACCATCCTCTTTAATTCAGCCTTTGGCGTTTTCAAATAACAAAATGATCCAAAGCTTGAAAGAATAAAGAAAAATTTTTCGGGCAGGCATTCTCCCGTTTGATTCCTATAGAGATCCTCTATTCCGTTCCACATACATTCGTAATCGTCAAGGTGATGCTTCATATCGATGATTTTTCGCATAACAAATTCTCCTTTCCTAAATAATATAAACCCTCGCATAATACGAGGGTCAATTGTTTTTTACTGATTCACTACCTCCAGTGTGGCATTCTGCAATCTGCAGTACAAATAGCTGTCCACCTCATCATAATACGTTCCAAAGGTTCCCGTCACGACAATCTCCGCATTTTCTTCCGGATATTCATCCGGATAGCTATGGCTTCCATCTCCCCAGACAAATTCCATACCCTGCGCACAGCACGCAGTTGCGTCCTGAATAATACAGTAATGATAATATTGAGCATCAGGTTCATACCAGGAAGCGTAATAATCTCCCTTCATGCGGACGGTTTTGCCTATGTAATCCTCCGGGTTCACCATAAACTGGTATACTGTCACGTAAACCATATCACTCCCCATTGTGGTGAGATCATAATCGACTCCCGTCTCGTTTTGCATATTTTCATTCTCCGACAGCCCCTGATTTTCTGTCTCCCGGATAATTTCTGTCTCCTGAATACTTCCCGAAAAAACAGCACTTCCATCCTCTTTTGTCGTTTCGCTGCCGGTCTGCTCTTCCAGTACCTTATCCACATTGTTTTGATTATTCACATACTTTGAATCGTCTTCCCTATTACTGCAGCCAACCATAATTAAAACGGCCGCAAATAATAGGACTAATTTTTTTATTCGCATCATGACTCTTACCTCCTGGATAGCCTTCCGATCATACAATTTAAAAAGAATGCCAGCATATCGACCGCCACAATGGTAGAACCGACCGGTGTGGAGAATAATACGGATATGAGCATCCCGATTAATGCGCCGATTACGGAAAGCGCCGCCGCATATGCTACAACGCCTTTAAAACTATGTGCCACCCGCATGGCGGACAACGCCGGAAAGATAATCAGGGCGGAGATCAGAAGGGAACCGACTAAATTCATCGCGAGCACAATAATCACTGCCGTAATGACCGCAATCATTAAGTTATAAATCTCCGCATTTTTCCGGTAGCCTTTGTAAAGTCCTCATCAAAGGTCACCGCAAAAATCCGGTTATAAAACAGGCAGTAAAATATCACCACCACAATAGACATCGCAACACAGAGCCTCACTTCCCCGCCGGTCAGGGTCAGGATGGAGGTCGAACCAAAAAGCGTCGAACATACGTCTCCCGAGATATTGGCAGATGTAGAAAACAGATTCAACACAAGATACCCGATTGCCAGCGCCCCTACCGAAAGCATTGCAATCGCAGCATCTCCCTTCAACCTTGTATTTTGCCCTGTCCGCAAAAGCAAAATGGCAGCAATGACTGTAACAGGCATGATAAACAACGTATCATTCGCCAGCTTGAAAATCGTTGCGACCGCCATCGCTCCAAACGCCACATGGGAAAGCCCGTCTCCGATAAAGGAAAACCGTTTCAGCACTAACGTTACGCCAAGCAGAGAGGAGCAGAGCGCGATCAATACTCCTACGATCAATGCGTACTGAACAAATGGGTAGGAAATATAAAATTGAAATTTATCAATGATACTACTCATGATCGCCGCCTCCCGCATCCTGGAACATTTTCCATTTTCCGCTTTTCAAATATTCCTCCTTTTCTCCGTAAAAAGTATCCCTTCTGTCTATATGCAGAATATGGGTCGCATATTGGATTGCCTGTACGTCATGGGATACCATGATGACAGAAATTCCTTCCCCGTTCAGCTCTTTCATCATGCGGTAAAACTCCGCAGTTACTTTCGGGTCTAATCCGGCAACCGGCTCATCCAGTAAAATGACCTTGTCTGCCGCACATAAGGCCCTTGCCAGAAGCGTCCGCTGCTGCTGTCCTCCCGAAAGGGTGCGGTAGCATTTTTTTTGCAATTCCCATAGATCCATTTGATTCATTTTTTCCTGCGCAAGAGTTTTTTCTGTCTTTCCATAAAAAGGCTTTTTCCCGCACTTTGAAAGCGTCCCGGATAATACAATTTCCCAAACTGTAGCCGGAAAATCCTTCTGTGCCACAGTCTGCTGCGGAAGATAGCCAACTTCATGGGGCATCAGACCATCGCCTGTAATGATTTGCCCGCTTACCGCCTCCTGCAGGCGCAGCAAGGTCTTTATCAACGTACTCTTTCCCGTTCCATTTTCCCCCACAACGCAAAGGTAATCTCCTTTTTTCACTTCAAAGTTCAAACCGGATACGATTACTTTACCGTCATATCCCAGCGTTAAATCATTACAGGTAATATATGCCATGGTTCTGACCTCCTAATTCAATGCCTGTTTCAGTACCTCAAGATTATCCCGCATTGCTTCCAGATAAGTAAATCCCCCTCTCCTATCGGCGCTTGTAATCGACTGGAGAGAATTCAGCACTAGAATCGTTTGATTTTTCCCAATTGTATTCTGCTTTACTGTCTCAGCAAGCTTTTGGTCGGAATTTTCAATTACTAAAATTGCCGGTACCTTAAGCTCATCCGTTTTTTGGGCAAGAAACGTGATCGTTTCAAAGCTTGCTTCCGTTTCCGCGCTGCAGCCTACGAATGCGGCATAGTAATCCAAGCCGTAATCATCCGCCATGTAACGGAATGGAAACCGGTCTGCAAACACTACTGTTTGATAAGCCGCATCCTGTACCATCTGCTCGTACTCTTTGTCCAGTTCATCCAGCTTCTGGATATAAGCATCCCTGTTCTTCGCAAGCTGCTCTGTGTCCTCCGGAATCGTCTTCTCAATTACCCCGGAAATTCCGGACACAAGCGCCTTGACATTTTTCAAGGACAGCCATACATGCTCGTCGTACTCCGGGTTCTCCTCTTCCTCGCCTTCTAAAGACGCTTCCTCTTCTTCTCCCTCCATTCCTTCAACAACTTCCTCTTCCTTTACGGCATCCCCCAGAACTTCAAGAAGATTGACCGGCCGAAGCTCCTGATTGGTGGCCTCCTTTAAAGCATCCTCCACCCATGCATCCGATTCTCCGCCCACATAGATAAAAATATCGGAAGAACCGATTTTTGCTATATCTTCCGCAGTCGGCTGGTAACTATGCAAATCCACCCCATTATCCAAAAGCAGCGTCAGCTCAAACTGATCCGTTCTGTCCCCAATCAGCTCCCTCACCCAATCATACTGCGGAAATGTAGTGCAGACAATGCGGAGCTTATCTGAGGCGGCATTTTGCTTTGCAGCCTCGGACACACTTTTACCGCATCCGGCAAGAAGCCCCAAACATAGCGTTAGAACAAAAACAATTGACAATATTCTATTTTTTTTCATAAAATAAACCTCCATACTCTAAAAATGCGTACACAAAAAACACCCAATGCCTTTGGGAACGTTTTTAGATTGCGAGGTCAATTCAATAATTCTACCTTTAAAGTAATCAGGGTATTTTTTACACCGATATGATTTTTAACAGACGCGATTCCCAGTGCGAACGCACAAAGAACTGCCATAATAAATGACCGAACCGGAATAAATCTAATGCTGGAAATAAACTGAACGGCTTCCCTGAGCTGTGTGCAGACGGAGCAGTCTGCACCGGAACAGTCATGATGCGCATTTTCAATGATATAGCCAGAGGAAAAAAGAATTCCGGCCGACAGGAAAGCAATCAGCACGATTGCGATCACTTTATTTGCTCCCTTCATCCCTGCACACCTCCATTTCTTTTACAGCCGCGCTTTTTTACATTCTTCACAGCTTCCGCTCAGCGAAGAGTTTTCACACTCCATGTCAAATCCGAATTGCTTTGCTAAATATTCTGTAATTTCCTTCATGAAATCGCCCTCTAAATGATAGATTTTCCCGCATTCTCTGCATTGCATATGCAAATGCTCGTGGCAATTCCGATGCCCTCCCGCAAACCGGTATAGAAATGAATCGCTGTTTGCCGGCTTAAACCTGATCAACGCTTTCCTTTCTGTCAAGCGGTCTAAATTACGGTATATGGTTGTTAGGTTTGCCTTTATGCCCTGCTCCAGTATATAGGAATAGATATCAGACGCACAAAAGCTCTTTTCCTGATTCAGCTCAACGAGCCCCATGATTTTCCGGCTAATCTTTGTATTATATTTTCTTTGCACTTTTATCCCTCATAAATTGCAAATAATTTGCATTTTTAGATTTTATCCCTATTCCTTATAATTGTCAAGCATAAGATCACTATTGTGGTAACTTAATTATACAATTAGAGATACCCTTACATCCGAATCGCATATAATTTAATAATCATTAAAAAACAGGGCGTAAATTATGGATAGCGGAATTATAGATAATCAGTTAAATCTGGCTCTGGATGTACCTCAAAGCGTTAGAGATAAAACGCTGGATCTTGATGTTGGTTATGACGCAGAAACAAATTTGTGGGAGCTGATCGTCAAATACCATGGTGATTTAAGAAGTATCGCAGAGGAGCTGCAAGCTTCTATTGTAGAACTGGCAAATGGATATGCAATCATTACGATTTCTGAATATTTGATTGAAAGGCTTGCAGAGTATGAGGAAATCGAATTTATTGAAAAGCCGAAACGATTATTTTATGAAGTGAATGTGGGAAGAAGCGCATCCTGTATTAACCCTCTTCAAACAGGAATTTACAATTTATTTGGAGAGAATGTTCTGATTGCTGTCATAGATTCCGGGATCGATTATTCTCACATGGATTTTCGTAACGAAGATGGCTCTACAAGAATTTTGGCACTTTGGGATCAGACAATAACCGGCGTACCGCCATCGGGATATCAAATCGGAACTTTATATACACGAGAACTGATCAATGAAGCGTTAAGTACACCTATGCCCCAAAGAATGGGGATCGTGCCCAGTACCGATTTATCCGGTCACGGAACTCATGTAACCGGAATCGCAGCCGGTAATGGCAGAGCCAGTAACGGATTATACCGTGGTGTAGCCTCAATGAGCGAATTAATCATTGTAAAGTTAGGCTCTTCCATCGGTGATTCTTTTCCAAGAACAACTCAATTAATGCAAGCCATCGATTATGTTATAAAGCTTGCCACAGAACTTGTCAGACCCATAGCCATCAATGTAAGCTTTGGTAACAGCTATGGATCCCACACCGGAAGATCCCTGTTAGAAAGCTTTATTAATGACAGTGCAACCTTGTGGAAGAACAATATTATCATAGGAACCGGGAATGAAGGTGCCACGGGAAATCATGCACAAGGTGTACTGACGATGGGAACCACTACAGTAGTTGAACTCGCAGTCAGTAATTATGAGTTTTCATTAAATCTGCAAATATGGAAAAACTATTTTGATCATTTTGATATTTCTATCATCTCGCCGGATGGAACACGGGTAGGACCCATTCCGAGAGTACTTGGCACGCAGCAGTTTCGAATCGCACAGACAGAAATATTTCTCTATTACGGCGATCCTACTCCGTACAACCCTGTGCAGGAAATATACCTGGAATTGATACCTCTAAACACTTATATTAATTCGGGAATTTGGCGAATTGAATTAGTACCCAGACATATCGTAGTCGGAAATTTTGATATGTGGTTGCCTTCCGGAAGCGCAAAAAATCCGGAAACAAGATTTTTATTTCCATCGGAATATACCACACTTACTATTCCCTCTACCGCATATCGGGCTATCTCCGTTGGGGCTTATAATGCCTATACGGATAGCTACGCACCGTTTTCCGGGCGGGGTTATACGAGAAACTTTGATATAAAACCGGATATCGTTGCGCCGGGGGTTAATATCAATTCCTGTGCGCCGGGCGGCGGCTATAGCATACGATCCGGCACCTCCATGGCAACTCCATTTGTAACCGGAAGTGCCGCATTGCTTATGCAGTGGGGTATCGTAAACGGAAATGATTTATATTTGTACGGCGAAAAACTAAAGGCTAATCTTATTAACGGGGCGAGACCCCTGCGTATCGAAACGATATATCCCAACCGGACGCTTGGGTATGGGGCACTGTGTTTGGAAACCACATTTCAAAATATGTTTTATCTCTGAAAATTAGTCATTAAGACCTCAAACACATGATAGATATCCACGATACCATACCCCCAGTCCCGATTAGGGTATACAAGTACTTCATTTCTACGGGCACCCCTGATCAAAAACTTTTTAATTTCTACCGTGTCAATTCCGGGATAGGCATCCCTCACTATCCCCCATTCCAAAAGCATAGCTGCTATCCCGGCTACATGAGCGGCTGCAACTCCCGTACCGGTTGACGGGGTAAATCCCTGTTCTAAATTTGGAGCTAATATGTTTACACCGGGCGCAGCAATGTCCGGCTTTATCGTATTAATTCTGGTAAAGCCTTTACTTGCTCCGGGATATAAAACCCCATTGTCAGTGTTATACGCTGTAACTGTAATCGGTACCACTGCATTTCCAGGTGTAGTAATCGTCGTATAAGGGTTGGATTGAATAAAATATGTATTCCGGGAAATAAAATCGCCCATAGGAAGCCATATATGAAAAGATCCTGTTAGATCTCCTCTTCCATAGACCTGAAAACGGTAATTTCCGGGAGTGGGATTTTGAAATCTCATAAGAATTAATTGATCTCCTGTTTGTACTTCCACCATCTCATAATCAATGATAATTGTTGTATCCTCAAATACAAAGTTGATTTGCCTGTTTAATCGCAGACCCTCGACAATTCTTGGTATATATTCACCGGTGGGTGTCAGGATATCGACGGAATATGTAGTTGGAGCCGCACCCCATAGAGCCATGGAAAAACCCGTTTCGCCTTCGCCAACATGAAGTTCTACGACACTATATCCAATGTCAGGGGAAATCGTATCAAAAAAATGCCTGCGCTTATTTCCTTCGTTTCCTGCTGAAACCGATACACAAATACCGGGGAAATCTGCCGCTATCGATAACATCGTACTTAATGCCAGCCGACCGTCATGACTGCCTTGCGATGTTCCCAAACCGATACAGATCGATAACGGTCTGCCTAAGCGTCTGGCGGTATCAACTGCAAAGGTTATTGCCCACATCAAGTCGTTTTCCTGATAACAGTCAGTAACATCCGAAGGGATACGAAAGATTTCCCTTAAATTCTGTTTTGCTTGTTTTAGCTTCACAACAACCAAATCCGCATCAGGAACCACGCCGCTGAAATTATTTTCCGGGTTTTCTCTGCCTGCTGCCACTCCTGCAAGCATCGTACCATGTCCATTCTCATCTATACTGGGTACCACACGGATGGGATCGTCACTGTTTAACGCCTGATCGATTTGCTCCTGCGTGTACTCCGTTCCATAAAAGAAACCTGGTGGATACTGATCTTCACTATCTATTGTCTGATCCCACAAGGCAACTATTTTACTGGTACCATCGTCTTTTCTAAAGATCGGATTCGTGTAATCTATTCCAGTATCAATCACCGCAACTAAAACACCTTGCCCTCTTAGGTTAAAAGCCGGCTGCCTTCGAAGTCTTTGAACTCCGGAAGCCTCCAAACTTTGTTCACTCGTTAGCCCAAATAAAGCAGGTATCGAAGAATAACCAAATTGGTGGATAATTTGCGTAGTCAACTGCGCTACCGGTATATATACAATCGCATATCTTTCATTCATAATATGCACGGTAGCATTGGGATAGCTTTCAAAAACGAGCATATTATTATTATACTCAACCAATAAGTCCGAATATTCATTACTGGTAATCCTATATCTTTCTTCATGGATCATACTTTCACGACTCCTAATCATATTTATGAAATACTATCATAAGTGAAAAGATATCCCTTCCTTAAGGACTTACATACTCCTGCGTAAACTGTCAAACACATTGTAAACATCCAGTATTCCATATCCCCAATCTCTATTCGGATATTGAATTTCCATGCTCCTTCTGGCTCCTCTTATCATAAATATTTTCACCACCGACGTATTCATTCTAGGCAGATTTCCCTCTACGATTGCCCATTCTAATAACATCGCGGCCGCTCCGGCCAAATGGGCTGCTGCCGGACTGGAACCGGTAATTCCTGCAAATCCTCCACTTAATGTAGGACTTGTGATGTTCACTCCGGGAGCCGCTATTTCCGGCTTGATTGCTCCAATCCTTGTATATCCTCTGCTGGCATTCAGATAAAGAGTGTCGTCCTCATGATTATAAGCGGTTACAGTAATAGGAACCATCCCATTGCCTAATGATAAAATTGTTGTATACGGATTCGATCGTATAAAATATGTATTATTAGATAGAAACCCTTCCATAGGCAGCCATATATGAAATCCAACATTTAAATCCCCACGCTCATATACATTGAATGTCCATATTCCCGGGGCAGGATTGCGAAAGCGCAGCAGTATTAGTTGATCTCCGCTTTGAGATTCCACCATCTGGTAATCGATATATATTGTCGTTTGTTCAAAAATAAAATTTAATTCAAAGTTTTCATCCAATCTTGGAATGATTCTTGGAATAAATTCGCCTGACGGGGTTTTTATATCAATTGTAAATATCCCAGGTGAATTACCCCATAACTCCATAGAGAAATTTCCTTCATTCTCCCCCACATTAAGTTCAACTGTATCATAATCATTAGCGGGATCAACAATGCCAAAATAATGTCTGCGAGCATTTCCTTCATTACCTGCCGCGATAACAACTGCAATGCTGGCATCCTCAGCGCGCAGGGACAATAAATTGCTTAATGTTCCTCTTCCGTCATGGGCTCCCTGGGAAGTTCCCAACGCCACACATATCACTATGGGCCGATTTAATTTCAGTGCTGTATCACGAATATATTGTATCGCAAACAAAATATCATTTTCTTGATAGCATACAGCGTCCTCTGGAATTCCAAAGAAATCTTTCAGGTATGACTTTGCCGGTTTTAACTTCACAACTACTAATTCCGCATCAGGAGCCACACCATAAAAATTATTTTCCGGCACTTCATTTCCCGCCGCTATTCCGGCTAACATCGTTCCATGTCCCACCTCGTCTCTTGTGGGAACGATTTCATAAGAGTTCTCGCTTTGTAATGCCTGATTGATTTGTTCTCTGGAATATTCCGTTCCATAAAGTGTATTTGCAGGAAAGTTATCACTGACAATCGTCTGATCCCAAATGGACACGATCTTTGTCGTGTTATCCGCATGTTTAAAAATTGGATTTGTATAATCAATACCCGTATCAAGAAAGCCGATTAATACCCCTTGCCCTTTTAGATTGAAATTTGGGACATTTCGTAATCTAAAAATGGAGGATGCTTCCAGGCTTGCCTGACTAATCAAACCAAACAGCGAAGGCATTACGGAATATCCAAGTTCTAAAATAATATTATTCGTAATCTGCTGAACCGGAACATGTACGATTGCATTGAAAAAATCGACAATATGAATCGTCGCATCCTCAAAATTATCAAAAACAGATTCATTCCCACTATAATTAATAAGAAAATCAGCGTAATCGTTGCTGAAAATTCTTTCTCTTTCTTCCAATGTCATTCTGATCCCCCATTTCAATCATCAATTTATAATATTATGTATATGCATAAGTTATAAAGAAAATTTGATAATATCAAAACTGGCATTAATCATAGAAAACAGCTGCTGGTTATAGCTTGCTATGTTCCATAAGCCTGTACCTGCCAAATCATAATCTATGATCATATCATCTAGGGCCCTCATGCTTCTGACATCTATAAACCACACAATATGCGGTTCCGAAGTCCCTGAATTAGTCTTATTATACGTATAAAAGGGGGTTTGAGATGCTTCATCCAGTTGAATTATTGCGCGGTGTTCATAAGCTAATGTGATTGCAGAATTTAACGACAGTATGTTTATATCGGAAAAATTAGGAGTAAACGGAAGCGCCCAATCTAAACCCATCAGGGGTTTGCCCATAGAAAGATTATGTGGAGAAACGAGACCGGTCACATGTTCAATAAACGATCTGATTTGTAAAATATAACTTACAGGTGCGGGAGGATTTGCTTTCTTTCCCCAGATCTCCTGCAGGAAAATGATTCTGTCTACTACTAGGCTTATACTATAATAATCAATATTTTCATAAGCGGAGGAATCGTCCTTTTCTTTTGAATAATCACAGCTAATTGTAAGCATAAAAATATATCCTTCATCTCTAAGCACCTTTGATATCTTCGTAAATGCATCTAAATATAAGCTTTGATTATATTCCGTAATATTACCAATCAGAAAGTTTACCCCATGATATCCTTTTGACTTTATGATTTGAAGTGCTTGATTAATTAATTTATTTTGCCCTTCATAATCAAGTAATAATTTATAGCTAAACTCGACATTCAGTTCCTCTTTTGAGGAGAATGAAGAAATCATTAATAGCGGAATCGTATTGTATTCCTTGGACAGTTTAATCATTTCATTATCATCGTTGCTGCTAATTATGATCGCGTTTTCAGAAATTCGATAATTATAAATAGAAAGGTATGTTAAATAAAGCAAAGCCTGTTTCAATATATCCCGATTTAACAATGCATGTGTATAACCGTTTACCTGAATCTCCCTGCTCCTGTTATAATGGATTACTAAGGATTCGCCCGGATAGATATATTTTCTGTCATTTAAAAACGGATTATTTCTGACTAACTGTAATATGGAAATTTCATTGGAATCAGCAATGGACTCTAATGTGTCACCTCGCTTAACAAGATAGGTCTGTTTCGGATAAAGAATCACCAAAGCCTGACCCTGAACCAAAGCATTGGGATTAATCAGTCCATTATCACTGACCAGCCGTTCAACTGATATGCCGTAATGATGTGCTATTGAATTAATTGTATCACCGAGTTGAACGACATAAATTTCCATACTGACCTCGCATCAAACCTTCACTAACTTAGTTTATGCTTACTTATGTACATATGTTAATGCGGGTCTCCAATTTCGATGATATGATTATCACTTTATGCTCCTTAAAACATGTTTTTCCGTAAATGCAAAAAATACCTGAAAGCCTCCGTTTCAGAAAACTATTAGGCAGTTCAAATAGGGAAATTCTTAAGCATATCAATAAACCGGGATGCTAGTTCCGGGTCATAGCGTACTCCGGTATTTTTCTCAATCTCGCAAATCGCCTCCTCCTTTGATAAGGACGGTCTGTATACCCTTTCTGACCGCATTACGCAATAATCGGTAACTAAAGCCAGAACTTTCGATTCATATGGTATTTGCTTTTCATCTAATCCCCTGGGATATCCGGATCCATCTATATTTTCATGATGGCACAGCACAATTTCCGCTACTTCGCTATAGCTGCCAATATTCTTTAAAATATGGAACGCCGAAGCAGGGTGCGTCTGCATCTCTTTCCTTTCTTCCTCGCTCAGCTTTCCCTTCCTAAAAAAATAATGATATTCCGTCGATATATTTCCGATATCATAGACCAACGCCGATTTTTCAATCCTCTTTGCGCTAGCGCCGCCCAACTCTAAAAATAATGAAAACTGCTTGGCAAGCCTTACTGCCATATAGGTTTCTTTCTTTTTTACAGGAAACAGTTCAAAATATCTTTGAATAATAGATGTTAGAATTTTATTCTTAACATTGGTGTTGCTGACCATTTTGTCTTCGTACATTTTTTCATCCGCTTCTTTAAAAGTCTCTGCGAATGAAAAAACACTGCCGGTATGCACCGCACAGCCAAACGCCGCTGATACCGGAAAATCTTCAACACGGTAAGCGGATAATTCCTGCTCTATTTTTTTAATTCGCTCAGAAAGAACTTCCTGATCTATATTGGAAATTAATATCGCAAATTCATCACCGCCGATACGCGCAACTGTTTTGGCATCGGAAAATCTTTCTTTTATTATGTTGGCATAAGTTACTATTAACTGATCTCCTATCAAATGACCCCGGGAATCATTGATCAGTTTCAATGCATTGATGTCAGAAATGATAAGTCCCAAAGGATAATATGCTTCCTGTAATAATTCTTTAAATTTCATCTCAAAAAACCTTCTGTTATGTAATCCTGTCAGCTGGTCATGATAATTCAAATATTCTATTTCCCGATTTTTCTCAAGTCTTTCACTGATATTATGATAAACATATACATATCCATCCAAAAATTGGTCATCATTTATTATTTTATAAAAGCTTCCCTCCACAAACAGTTCCCGGTCATTTCCGCACAAAAAACACTCCTTTCCTGCATCAGAAAGAAAGCTAATATCCATCACATTTTGGTTGATGTCTTTAAAGCTGAATACCGAATCAAATGCCTAGCCGATGATTTTGAATGAATCCATATGAAACTGGGCATTCACAGCCTCATTAATAATTTGTATCTGATTATTTTTATCTATAACAACAATTCCATCCCCAATTGATTTTAAAATAATATTCAGAAAATTATTATCTATACTAAGCTTATCGTTAATCTCTTCTTTATTTTGCAAATTCTGCTGTATTAACTGACTCATTTCATTAAGAGAACCCAGAAGCAGCCCTATTTCGTCACTCCGCTTCAGGTACTTTTCCGGAATCAGCTTATCAAACCTGGTCTTTGAAACAGCTTGCGCGTAGGTGCTCGCAAACAAAACCGGAGTGACTATATTTTTTGTGATCATCAAGCTTACAATAATAGCAAAAACAAAGAACGCCACAACAATTACAAGATGTTCGATAGTATGCTGCCGCAATATCCTGTTTTGTTCTGCAGTTTTACTTTTGATCAACTCATCAATTGTATCCGTGTATAATCCCGTTCCGATGATCCAGTCAAATTCTTCATAATATGCACTGTATGCTCTTTTCGGTTTGGGATCTTTTTCTCCCTCTTTAGGAAAATAATAATCAGTGTAGTCGCCGCCCGCTTTCGCTTTTTCAATGACTTCCCGCACTACATACTTTCCCTTAATATCCTGAAAATCATAGCGATTTGTTCCTTCCGTCTGACTTCCGTAGAGAATAACGTTGATCCCTTCTGAGGTATCTACCCAAAAATATCCGTTCCCCTCATATCTCATGTTCCTAATAATGTCCGCTATTTTATATTGAATTACTTCCTCCGGCATATTTTCTTTTTCGTATTGCCTTCTAAGACCATCAATCACGGATACTGCTACTGTAATCTGATTTTTTAGTAAATTATCACAGTCCTCCCTGATGTTACTTTCTAAAACCATAAGACTATTTCTGTTCATTTCGGCTTTTTTTAACAAATCAAAAAAGATTAGTATCATGATGAGTACAAAACCGCTCATGGTAATCAGCAATATTTTTTTTGTGATGCTCCACCTTTGCATATGTTTCCTCCCCCAATGCCGTCAAAGCCGAGTGAGAACGGATTCAACCCTAAGCCGCAGACTTAAACAAAGGATGCCTTAAATAAAACCTTGTTTTATCCGAATAAGGCATCCTCCTGTTTTTTCATTTGGTTATGTCAGATAATTGTTAAAAATTGTTTCAGGATTGCTATATAAATTATACATCATCTTACCCTTATTTTTCAACAAAATTCTACATTCGTCTAGAACTTCTTCTGGGATTTTATGGCAGATGTGGGACTTGGGTTAAAAAACTTCCTCCTTTTCTTTCTCGAATTCAGGATCACGAATACGACCAACGATAATAATTGCCGCGATGAAAATAATGAAGCTAAATAAAAACGGCAGACGGCGGTCAATACTCGATAACCATCCCGCAAAGTAACCAAAAGGCGAGGCAAATGCAATGGTAAAAGACATAATCAAAGCATTAATACGAGCTCGCTCCTGCGGATTAATGTTCAGCTGAAGCAAGGCATCTTTACGAGGTCCTACAAGGGAGCTGGCTACTGCCATAACAAAGACATAAATGATAATAAACGGTATACCGCCGATCGGAGTCAATATCAGAAGAATGGAACACGCAGCACTCAATACCAGACCGATCCACATGGGAATTCGAAATTTTACAGACTCCAAGCGATGCTGTATTCCAATCATGAAAATCAGCATCACAGTCGCATTCAAAATGGGGAAAAAAGCCAGATAACGATCTGCTATGCCCAGTCTTTGTGTCACATATAAGCTAAAGAAGTTCGTGATGATAAGATTTGTGATATGTAATATCACAGAGACAATAACTACTTTCATAACCTCTTTATTCCGTAGCACTTTGGGGATCAAATCCTTGTATTCATATAACATCTGTAAAACAGAAGTGTCTTTCGTCTCGGCCATACGAATCTTTCCTTGCTTCGTTTCCTCGCAATACCGAAAAGTAACAATTACTTTAATCAGCATATTTAAAGCGAAAACAACATATAAAACACGGATAACCGGAATCACGGTAAAGAAGTTTATCAACAATCCCGAAATGGGTGCAAAAAAGATTGCAACGAGACCGCCTATGTTTACCCATGTATAGATTCCTAATAAATCCTTGGAATCTGCATCTTCAATCAGCAGACAAAACCACGCCGTCTGGTTAATCTGTTCAAAACTATTAAATAAAACTGCAATTAAAAAGAGCCAAAAGTTATTTGAAACAGCCCATATTAAGCAAGCGACACTCCAGCCAAAGAAATCACCCAGCATAGTTGTAACTTTGCGTCCCAGCTTATCGGTGATTATTCCGCCAAAGAAGGAAAAAAACACCTGAACAAACATAGCTATCGACAGAATCAATCCGATCTGAACGTCCGTTATTCCCTGCGTATACATATATAACGTGGCAAAAGGTATGATTAAATTATATGGAATCCCCCAAAGAGGCTCCATTAAAATTAGATTTCTTGGATTTCCTTTGTTATATTTCAACAACTCGATTAGCGGGTGCTTACGTAAAGATTTTATTTTTTGTCCTGTATTCATTGGTTTCTCCATTTTATAACTAGTATTTTTCTCATTGCTAATTATAGCATACAATTTCCGCTTCCGCAGGAATTCGGTCAATGCTGCCTGTTCCAGAATCGGGTTCTGAACATCCATGTAATTGCGGTAATGTCTCCATTTGGACTGCAGCGGCTTTGGCAGCACCGCAAAACCCAGTCGGAGAGCCGGAATTTTATCCGTATTCTGCGCTCTTTCACTTTGTTGTGTCGGTATGCTTCACAAACAGTGTTACGGAAAACTCCCAAGCCTTTTGCAAGACTGGTAAATGCACAGGCATCGGGACATTTACCATCGTTGAGGAGCAACACCCTCATTTTGAACTGTTGCAAATTTTGCAACAGTTGACTCTCGTGACAGTTCTCCATCTTCAAAAACATTTTTTATATGCCTTGAAATCGTGGATTTATCTCTCTGAAACAAGTCTGCCATCTGTTCCAAAGACAACCATACTG
>CAZMIX010000041.1:0-21856 GCA_964566545.1 uncultured Lachnospiraceae bacterium
TCTTTCTTTTTTCTGTTGTAAAAACAACATACTTACTGTCTAAATTTTAGTATACTGTTTTCAGAAAGTCAAGGAAATGACGATGGGAGGAAGAAAAGATGATCAGGAAAATTATAGAGATTAATGAAGAAGCTTGTAATGGCTGCGGCCTTTGTGCCAATGCCTGCCATGAGGGTGCTATTGGAATCATAGATGGGAAAGCAAAACTGCTGCGGGATGACTATTGCGATGGTTTGGGGAACTGCCTGCCGGTTTGCCCCACCGGAGCGATTACATTTGTAGAGAGGGAAGCGGCGGATTATGACGAGGCCGCCGTTATGGAAAATCAAAAGAAGAAAATGCAGTCAGAGGGCACAGTGCTGCATCAAGGCTGCCCGGGAAGCCGTTCCCGCGTGCTGGAGCGAGAGGTGAAGGTACGGCAGGATGAATTGCTGGTCTGCTCCGAACTTCGCCAGTGGCCGGTGCAGATTAAGCTTGCACCTGTTAATGCGCCTTATTTTGAGAATGCCAACTTGCTAATTGCGGCGGACTGTACGGCATACGCATATGGCAGCTTCCATCAGGAATTCATGCGCGGCAAGATCACACTGATTGGCTGTCCAAAGCTTGATGAGGGCGATTATAGCGAGAAGCTGACTGAAATCATCAAACAAAATCATATTAAGAGCTTAACGGTCGTACGGATGGAGGTTCCATGCTGCGGCGGCATTGAGCATGCTGCGGTGACGGCTCTAAAAAACAGCGGCAAATTCATCCCGTGGCAGGTCGTGACGATTTCTACCGACGGTCAAAAATTATGTTAAGAACAAAAAACTGAACTTATTTTATCAAAGACGCGTGCATGAATGATTATGCATGCGTTTTTGATGTTGTAATGGCTGATAATATTATAATTGTCACACAAATTATATATAATATTGTTAAATACACCAGACATATCAGGATGTTATTTTGAAAAATAACCGCGAATAAAAATAATGAAATTTAGCATTTTTGCAAAGGAGGAAGCGTCCTGATGAAAAAGAATCTTTTTAAACGAGCAGCTGTTGTTAAAATGCGGTATGCTCTTAATGGATATCCGTATGCCGGTTTTAGATGGAATGGAAGCGGTAAAGGCCATGCGCACACTGGACCGGTCTGATGCGAAGAGTGTTCCGATCATCGCATGACGGCAAACGGATTCGACGAGGACATGCAGTCGTGTTTTAACCTCGGGTTTGACGCTTATTTGACAAAGCCGGTCGGAGCAAGCCGGCTGTACCAGACGTTGGAGGAGTTTTTTTATAGGAATTTTCATTTCATCCATTTTTTAAAATATAGGATTGACAATATAGAAAAATTGGGTATAATGGAAATAACAAATATACCCCCATGGGGTATATTGAAAATCCGGCTGTGAAGGAGATGGGCATATGATTACGAAGCAATTTGATATATCCGGAATGAGCTGTGCCGCGTGCTCCAGTGCGGTGGAGCGGGTGACGGCGAAACTCACGGGCGTACAGGAGAGCGCAGTGAATTTAACGACGGGCATCTTGACGATCACATATGAGGAAGGAACACTTTCTGACGAGGAAATTATCAAAAAAGTGGAGAGGGCCGGTTTTGGGGCGACGCTGCATTTTGACAGGAATAAGCAGGAGAGAAGAGAGGAGGAAAAACTGTTTGCGACGGAGGTCGACAAGACCAGGAGACAGCTTGCGGCGAATGCGATTTTGGCAATTTTGCTGCTGTACATTTCGATGGGGCATATGCTGCCGTTTCCGTTGCCCTTGCCGCAAACTATCGATATGCACCACAATCCGTTTAACTTCGCGCTGGTGCAGCTTATTTTGACGACAATTATTCTTTTTAACGGCAGGCGGTTTTATATTTCGGGTTTTCAAAACCTGTTTAAGGGTCATCCGAATATGGACTCGCTTGTCGCGCTCGGCACGGGAAGCGCTTATATTTACAGCCTTGTCATGACCGTCTCAATTTTGCGGGATGCAAAGCATGTGCATCATCTTTATTATGAATCGGCGGCGATCGTTGTGACGCTCGTCATGGTCGGAAAATATATGGAGGGACGCAGCAAAAACAAGACGTCTGAAGCGATTCGCAAGTTGATGGAGTTGGCACCGGATACGGCGGTGCTCATTGAGGGAAGCGAGCAGCGGGAGGTGCCGGTCGAGCAGGTAAAAAAGGGTAATGTAATTTTAATTAAGCCCGGCAGCAGGATACCGCTTGACGGTGTGATCCTGACCGGCGGGACCACTGTGGATGAATCGATGCTGACCGGTGAAAGTATTCCCGTGGAAAAGGCGGTGGGCAGCGAATTGATCGGCGGAAGCGTCAACTATCAGGGCGCAGTGACGCTTAAGGTGATACGAATTGGCTCCGAGACGACGCTTGCCAAAATTGTGAAGTTGATGGAGGACGCGCAGGGTAAGAAGGCGCCGATTTCTAAGCTGGCCGACACGGTTGCCGGATACTTTGTCCCAGCGGTTATGGTCATCGCAGTGCTTGCGGCAATTGTTTGGGCTATGCTCGGGCATGATCTCGCATTTGTGCTGACGATTTTTGTATCGGTGCTTGTCATCGCGTGTCCATGTGCGCTCGGCCTTGCGACGCCGACCGCCATCATGGTAGGAACGGGAGTGGGTGCAGGGAGCGGTATTCTGATTAAGAGCGGAGAAGCGCTTGAGATCGCGCACAAAGCGGAAGTTGTCGTACTCGATAAGACCGGCACGATCACCGAAGGAAAGCCGGCGGTGATGGAGCTGATTTTGGAAACGGGAAGGTTTGATATCCAGGAAAATACGCAGCTTGATGAAGCCGGACAGGAACTCCTTACGCTGACGGCTTCGTGCGAACAGGTTTCCGAGCATCCGCTCGGGCAGGCGATCGTGGAAGCGGCAAGACGGTACGGTCTTACATTGCGGCCGGTGGAAAGATTCCAGAGTATCACGGGTCAGGGAATTGAAGCATGGATCGGCGGGACATGCTACTATGTAGGAAACCGGAAGCTCTGTGAGGAGAAGGGGCTTGCGCTCGATAGCTATGAAGCTTATGCTGAGGGGCTTGCCAAAAAGGGCCAGACACCGATGTATATCGCTCAAAAAGAGCAGGGCGTTATCGCACTGATTAGTGTGGCGGATCCGGTCAAGGAAACGAGCAAAGACGCTATTTCAAAAATACAGGAGCTTGGGATGCAGGTTTATATGCTGACAGGCGATAATGCGCTGACGGCGGAATATATCGGTAGTAAAGTCGGTGTGGATCAGGTCATATCCGAGGTGCTTCCGCAGGATAAAACATCTGTTGTGGAAGGATTGCAGAAAGAAGGCAAGTGCGTTATGATGGTCGGCGACGGCATCAACGATGCCCCTGCGCTTGTACAGGCTGATATCGGTGTGGCAATTGGAAATGGCAGCGACATTGCGATTGACTCGGGCGATATGGTTTTGATGAAATCGGATTTGACGGACGTTTATAAGGCGATCAAGCTGAGCAAAGCGACGATTCGCAACATTAAGCAGAATCTGTTCTGGGCCTTTTTCTATAATGCATGCGGGATTCCGCTTGCAGCAGGCTTATTCTATGCAATCAATGGTTCTCTTCTAAGTCCGGTATTCGCGGGTCTTGCCATGTCACTAAGCTCCGTGACCGTAGTTGGAAACGCACTGCGTCTGAGAGGGCTAAAACTATAGGGAAAGGGTCATAGGATATTTATGGAAGAGAAGGAGTGCTGCTGTGCACGTACAAAGCACAGAGAAGAAAAGGAAAATAAGGATTTAATCACGAGGCTCAATCGGATTGAGGGACAGGTGCGGGGTATCCGTAAGATGGTTGAAGAGGAACGCTACTGCGTCGATATTCTCACGCAGGTTGCGGCGGTGCAGGCGGCGCTGAACGCCTTTAACAAAAAGCTTTTGAACAGTCACATTCATTCTTGTGTTGTGGAGGATATTAGGCAGAATAAGCAAGGCGCAGTCGATGAGCTTTGCGAAACGATCCAGAAGCTGATGAAATAACATATAACAGGAGGAAATTATCATGACAACCATTCAAGTACCGGATATGCACTGTGACAAGTGTGTTGAGAGAATTACAAAGCTGCTTACGGAGGATGGACTGGATTTTTCGGTCAGCCTTACGGAAAAGTCAGTTACAATCAACGGCTGCGAACATTGCGTTCAAACAGCCGTTGAGGATTTACAGGATCTAGGATTTAATCCGGAAGTAAAATAACAAAAGCATCAGCCCGTAAGATTCTGCTTAAGCATATCCTCTTCCATTTTTTCGAGACCCTGTGCATAAAGCAGAAGCATATTTCGGGTCTCATCGGTGACCTCAATATTATGTCCGTTTTTATAGCAGATGCGGTGTTCCATGCTTGCCCACAAATCCATCGACAGCGTGCGGATTTGGATTTCGACAGGGTAATACTCTGTCTCTTCGAGGGAAAACACAGGAATACCGAGCACGATATGGTAGCTTCGATACCCGTTTTTCTTTGGGCATTTCACATAGTCGCATTCCTTGATAACGATCAGGTCTCCCTGCTTTTTAATGGCGGAAACGACATTATAAATATCCTGCTCAAAGTAGCAGATCACACGGATTCCCGCGATGTCGGTCAGGGAATCCTTTGCACTTTCTTTGGAAATCGTCCGGCTCTTATTGATGAGCTTTTTTATGATACTCTTTTTTGATTTTATCCTGTTCTGAATATTATGTATCGGGTAGTCGATGCTGCGGCTCCTGTATTCTTCGTTCAGGCTGTTCAGCCTGAGCTTGATCACGCTCAGCGCTTCCCCGTAAGGCTTGATCAGTTCATCATACTCCTCCTGAGAAATGGAATTCGTATCAAAGTCAAGCTCCAGCTCATTTTCCTCTTCATTTAACAATTGTAAAGTACCTCCCAAACGTTGTATCGCCACCCGAAAGTCGTGTCTTTCACATGGCATCTTTTATTTTACTGTAAATATGTGAAAAAACAATGGCAAAAAGATGAATTTAATAATTGTTCATAAAAGTTCATAAAAATTTTTTGAAAAAATAAGAAATTCCTAAAGAATTCCACGTCGCATCTTTGGAGACTCAGATGATTGCCGCTTAAATTTGAATAAGCGCTAAATCAGAATAAAAAGAAAATTGACAAGATAAAAATGATATCCTACACTAAGGTTAAATTAGATTTATGATACTTATTTTAAAATGTAGGAAAAAAGAATATGTGGCTAAGGCGATGGCGTATTCTGAAAAACTTCGGTTTTTACGAGCGATATTGGAAGGGGGAAAGACTATGGAAGCATATATTGGGCAAATATGTGACGAATGGGCGCTAAAGCATAATTTCAGCGGTGTTTGTATGCTTCAGATCGAGGGAAAAAGCGTATTTGCAAAGGCTTACGGATATGCAAACCGCGCATTTAAAATACCGAATGAGATCGATACAAGATTTGATACGGCGTCTATTACGAAAATTTTCACAGCCGCCGCGGTATTACAGCTTATCGAACAAAAGCAGCTTCATTTTGAGGATAGAATAACGGAGTTGATCGATTTATCCGGTACTGAAATCCCCTGTAATGTGACAGTTGAACAACTATTAAACCACACATCCGGAATTGCGGATGACGCGGACGAGGAGGCAGGAGAGGATTATTCGGCTTTATTTATGGACAGTCCGAATTATGCGATTCGTGAATGCAGGGATTTTTTAAAAAATTTTGCATATAAACGCCCGAATTTTAAAGCGGGAACGAATGTAAGATACTGTAACTGCTCCTTTGTTTTGCTGGGACTGGTAATAGAAAAAGTGACGGGATCGAATTATCGGGATTATATCGCATCTAACGTTTTTAACAGGGCCGGCATGAATAATTCCGGCTTTTTTTCGATGGATGGAGTGAACGGGAATACCGCCGAAGGATATCAAAGCATTACGGACAGCCACGGCAGCGTTGTGGGCTATAAGAAGAATATCTATAGCTATCCGCCTGTCGGTACGCCCGATGGCGGAGCATACACGACTGCCGGAGATCTCAATCAATTCTTGGCCGCCATCAAAAACCACCGGCTGTTAAATGAAGAGTTTTCCAATATTCTACTGCAGCCTCACTGCGATTTTTCTCATCCTGCGGAAGCGTATGGAATTCCCGGCCTGTACAAAAAGAATGGGTATGCGTTTGAATTTCTGATGCAGGAAGGAAGAGAGCAGCCGCTCTGTATCTATAAGGACGGCCAAAATGCCGGCGTATCCGCAAAATTTTCATATTATCCCGAAAAAGACATCAGCCTGGTGCTGTTATCGAACCAGGACTGCGATGTCTGGGAGATGACGAAAAGGATTCAGAGAAAATTTTCAGATTGAGTCCCCTCCAAATCCCTCTTTTTCAACTCATTACCATATGGAAGCGGCCTTCCACCTTTTCAGATAACAATCAGGGCATAGACAACAATCCCTATTGTTATTTTTCCATGCCTTGTTATAATTAATTCATTGATAGAATGAATTCAGCGTCATACATCTTAAAGGAGAGCTTTTCTATGAGTACTCAGTCAATCTGTTATCTATTCGGCGCCGGAGAAAGCCATGGGCAGCCACAGACTAAATCCCCCGGTGACTTCGTGATTGCCGCGGACGGCGGCCTGACCTATGCAAAAAGGTGCGGAATAACTCCAGATCTTGTTGTGGGTGATTTTGACTCGCTTAAGGAGCCGCCGGATGACGGCCTGAACATCGTGACGCTGCCGCAGGAAAAGGACGATACGGATATGGCGGCAGCCCTGAGCGAAGGATGGCGGCGCGGCTTTCGTATTTTTCACATCTACGGCGGCACGGGAGGCCGTCTTGACCATACCCTCGCAAACATTCAGTGCGTGGCGGAGCTTGCCCGTCGGGGCGCGCGCGGATATTTATTTGACAAGGACGCTGTGATCACCGCCATTTGGAACTGTGGCATCACGTTTCCAGCCGACGCCCGTGGGACGATTTCCGTTTTCGCCCACTCTAAGACTGCCGTAGGCGTATACGAGCAGGGATTGAAATACTCCCTCGCCGACGCGACGCTATGCAACACCCGTCCCATCGGCATCAGCAACGAGTTCACAGGCGAACCCAGCAGTATCTCGGTGAGAGAGGGGACGCTGGTGATCATCTATCCTTACGTGCCGACGCAGGTGACGAGATTGAAAAGGCAGTAATTCGTTGTCTCACTACTAACGAAAGCATTAAACTTGGTGAGTATTTTGGATTTGATGTTTTAATCGAGAAAAATCCTGCAAATAGTAATATTTTCTTGACAGGAACACCTTGCGTTGCAGTATTGCAAGGAGAACTAAAATATACTTCGGAGGTTTCACTGGGCAATAATATTGGTAATGTCAGACGTATTGAAAAACTTGCATCTATGACAAATAGGCTTGAATTCGTTAATACAGAACTGAGGAAAAATCATGTGGATGATATTGAGCCTGTGCCGACCAAGCTATCTTGATATAATCGACGATATTTAAGGAGGTTTTTTATGTGTTTTTAAGTAAAAGAGATGAGAGGGCAAAATACATGAAATATTCAAAATGTAATTATAGTTTTCAAGGCGGTGAAGCTGTCGCTTTACCGCCTTGTGCTATTGTTTCGGTTAGATAATATCTGCGAAAATGCAGAGGTAGTTTTTATCAATGGAATGGAGTTTGCTTATTTTATTCCTTTTTTTATGTTAATTGCCAGCCATATAGCACCGCCGATTGCAGATAATACGCAGACTACAATTCCAAAAATCGTATCACCGGTATCAGCACCGCCTTTGACTGCAAGAACGATTGTTCCGAATATACCCAATACAATTAACAGATACGGAACCCATTTTATTGGTATTAGCATTATTAAGACCCTCCATAATAAATTATCACTCCCGCGCCTTACTCAACAGCCGGATGCAGAAAACATTTTATTCAACTAAACTTAGTTAATCACAATTAATTTAAAGTATCAATAGTTACCCTTTTGCTTTCCTCGATAACGCATAGCCGCATACCACGATCGCGGCAAAAAACATCACAACCAATGGTATAAACAAATCAGGTTTGAACGTTTCTCTTGTCATCAGAATGTTCCCCCATGCGGCGGGGAATATTTTTCCGGTATATTCAAGGGATTGCGGCAGCATATCTGCGGGAAACATAATTCCCGACAGCATAATGGACGGCAGGAATACAAGCTGAGAAATCATCGTAAGCTTTGCCTGGTTTTTTACCGACAGCCCCAAGACGCTCCCGATGCTTAATGATACTGCAATAAAAACAGCGAGTGAACCAAAATACAGTAACGGATTTGCCGGGAGCGCTGCGTCAAAAGCGATAGGAGCGATGATGTATATGATCGCGCACATCATTAATAAATGAATAAACGCTGACAAAAACATCGAAACCAGACCGAGATACAACGGTACCCCATTGGCTTTGTACACTTTCTTTATATCGCTCACCCATAGAGATGCAGAAGGAATCCTGGATGAGTACCTCTATACCTACGACCAGACGGGACAGTAAAAAACCAGTACCGCTATGGAGCCTTAAACCGCCTGGAAGAGGCAGCCAATCAGAGAGGAGAAAGAGCATACTACCACGATAGCGGACTGGGGCATCGAGTCAGAAAAGAAAAGGAGATAACCGAAGAGCTGGTTCCGTTCCTGGCAACGGAAGAACCCCTAAATCCGACTGAGCAGCTCCAACATCCGAACCGAAACCCAACCGAGACGATCGACTACACGATCGACCTGACGAGACCGTACCATAACCTGCTGGCAAAGACAGAGAACGGACAGACACAGGAATCCCTGTGGGACAGAAACGCAGCGGGAATTATGGGAGACAGTCCGGAAACAGGGCGTTATTATCTGCAAGACGAACTAGGAAGCCCGATCCGGCTGACGGACGAGACAGGAAGTCTGACAGAGAGTTATGGCTATGATGAATTCGGACAGCCCCTGTCACGCTGAACCGGTATGGGTATTGTTTGAATAATCCGATAGACTACGTGGATAGAAATGGGCAAGATGCGATACTCATTAATAAAGAAGTAGATGCTGCTCCAATGATAGAACATATGGGAGGCATTTTTGAGGACGAGAATGGAGATTGGTATTATTTTTACTGGGGAGATACGGTGAAGTTTGAATCGATAGAAAATCCTGATGAAGTCCTCAAAAGCATGAATATGACGGGAAGGGATTACCAAATCAAGAATATAATTTTTTCTGGAATAATTGTGGGCAAGTCACAATGAAAGCCTTTGGGCTGGGTGTTTTACCTAATGGAGAAACCGTGGAAGATTATATGCTTTATACCTTTGGTTGTGGCATTTCAATAATTCCAAATTGGAATATGATAAATACACAATATATATTTGACAATGCTTCTATTGAATACTCAAAATTTGGGTGTGAATAAAATTATAGTTTTAAATTTAGAAATTTAGGAGTGATTAAATGATGAAAAAAGGAAGGATATTAATGTTATTAACAACAATTTTACTTTTATTGGTGGTTGGTATTTTTGTTTTTTTTCAGGACTATTTACCGTGGAATAAAGATAAGGCAAAACAGATGGCAGAAAAATATTTGCAGAAAGTGTACGTTAAAAAAGAAATGGAATTTGTAGATATTTATGTTAGAGGTCCTGCATGGGAGAGTTCATATCAATATTGGGTGATTTTCCGAGATAAAGAAAACCCCGAGATAAAATTTCATGTGGATATACCAGATATTACAGTTGATAGATGCTTTGATGATTATCTTGATTGCTTTTTCTTATATGAATGTCAAAAAACTCTTCAACCTCAAATTGTTGAAATATTAGGGGATAATACAAAAATTGATATATTTATCGAACGTAGTTATCTATCAAAGTTTTTTGATAGTCCAATTGAGGATTTTAATGTAAAGGAAATTGACGATGAAACCCCCTACCGTATGTACATAAGGTATAAACCTATAGCTCAAGATATTACGTTAACAAAAGAAAAGATGTGGGAAACTGTTAAACTGATACAATCAAGTGTTTATACGCCGGATAAAATCATTTTTGAGGATGAGAGCGGACAAATGGAAGATATTACCTTAAATGAGGATGAATGGATCGTAACGGAAACACTGGACAATTTTGGGGAAAAAGTTGTTGAGTAACGATACCGCCCCCACACTACTCAGATGCGACACACTGCGCAATATCTTCCTTTTGAATCACACGCCGGATGCCGAAAGAAAAAATAGCCTGGACCAGCCAGTAAATGATCGTTAAGGTGACAAAAGAGAACAGAATGACCGGAAGGCTTGTTCCGAATGGCATATAGTCTTTTGTTGTTATGGAAAGCGACCGCTGGATTGCCTGCGTTGTAAAAATAGCCGGCAGCAGCGTTATGAGAAAGAGAAGCCATATTATGGGCAGGTAGATATCGATCAGCATTTTACGGATCTGCCTGATCCGGTAGCCGGTCATATAAAGAATCAGAATGTCCCGTGTATTATCCTGAAAATTGATATATAGCGCAAGGAATAGTAAGATACATCCGACAGAAATACCGGTCACCTGATTGATGACGGCGCTGATTTTATTGGATACGGCGCTGCGATCCAAATTCTCAATGCGCTGCGCGCGGGTGATAACCGCCGCTTCCTCAGGCAGATTGTCGGGAACTGCTGAACAAAGTTTTCCGTTATAGGAGCCGGCGGACAGTTCCATCATTTGCGCCATCTGTTCTGCGTCTATATAGATCGTATTTGATTTTGCGTTTGCCGCAACTGCACGCACGTTAAGCCGGACACGGGCGCCGCCGGCCGTTACCGTCACCGTGTCGCCAACGCGAAGCCCATAGGTTTCGGCTAAGCCGGGGCCGACAACCGCTTCTCCGCTTTTCGGTAAAACCACAGGAGAGCCGTTGCTGCTTTGTAGTTCAAAAACAGGGCTTTGCGCATAAAGCGCGGTCACATTCTGTTCCATGCGATGGGAGCCAAATGCAACCGTTCCCGCCGCTTCCATATAAGGAATGGCATTTTGTATATTCGATGCATTGAAACGCGCCGTTTTGTAGTGTACGTCGTATTCGTAATTGTGGCCGATCGTCTGCGAGTCAAAGACCTTTTGGCTGCTGATGTTAAGCGAACGTCCCAGAATAACACATACGGAAAAAGACATCACTGCAATTAGAATCAGCAGGATTGCGACAGGCTTTCGCAGTGAAATCCTTAGAGCAAGCTTGTTTTTTACGGGGAATAAATTTGCTGTTTTATCTGCCATGCGCGGCGCGCCGGAATATGCCGCTTGATAATTACCGGCGAGCAGCGTTCCGGTTTCCGTGCCGGAAATAAAGAAATAAGTGAAAAAGGCTGCCGCTGAAAAAACCAGCGTTGACAGTCCAAGTCCCACAAATACGGTCAGAGGGCTGACTCCTTTTACAAGTCCGCCTACAGAATAAGTCTGCATATTTGCCTCGATCAAAACCGTTGATAAATAATAACCGCCTACCATGCCCGCAAGAGCTCCCAGGATAGAAAGCGCGGCGATAAACAGAGTGAATATCCATTGCAGGGAATAATTTTGAAACCCTAATGATTTCAGGCAGCCGATCATTTTTCTATTTGACCTGAAAAAACGATAGAAGAACATCAGGATGACGAAGACCGTCAGGCCGGCGGATGAAAGAAAAAAGAGATAGGCCAATGAAGAGTTGGAGTTTAGCGCATTTTTATAAAGCTGCTGATTTTCACTTAAGCTACCGAGATTATTTAGTGCCGCCATATTTCCATCGATCGAAAACCTTACAAAGAAGAAGGAAAGCGATGTAAGTCCCATAAGCGTCAACAGTAAAAAAACAAAGATTTTATTTTTCCCAAGTTGTCCTGCAATCTGTTTCACCGCAAATCTCATCATTTACCCCCAAACCATCCGATCCGCCGTAATAGGATCGATATTCACAATATCCTTTGAAAGCGTACCGTTTTTCATAGTCAATACCCGGTCTGCGGTTTCTGCAATCTGCTGGTTATGGGTCGTAAAAAGAATCGTAATGCCAAAAGTGGATTTCAATTCATGCAGCAGGGTTACGACCAGCTTGCTGTTGGCTTCGTCCAACGAACCGGTAGCTTCATCACAAAAAAGCAGGTCCGGACTTTTAATCACTGCCCGCGCGATGGCGACACGCTGTTGTTGTCCGCCTGATAGCTGAGAGGGGAATTTTTTCAGAAGGTGATCGATTTCAAGAATCTGCGTTAAACGTTCAAAGGACAACGGCGTTTTGTTTGGGCTGATGCCGATTTTAATATTTTCCTCGGCTGTCAGATTATTTAATAACAGATAATTTTGGAACACATGGCCGACTTCACACCGCTTCCAATCGGCCAGTTTCTTTTCCGAAAAGGAGGTAATTGCTTCTCCTTGATACATGACCGTTCCGCTTGTCGGGCGCAGCAATCCTGAAAGAATATTTAACAGAGTGGATTTTCCACAGCCGCTGTGCCCAAGTATGGCGGTAAAGGTATTTTCTAAAATCGTAAGGCTGATTCCATTCAGTACCTGTTCGTGTCCGTAATCCTTTGTAATATCAGTCGCGTTTAAGATCTGTTTCAATTTCCGATCCCTCTTTCCTCTTGTTTCGTAATTGCAGCAAATGGTTAATTTCATAGATTTCCTTATTTGCCCTGAAAATTTTCATGGAAACACTGAAAAAATAGACAGCGACAGACATGGTAATCAGTATCCAGATCGGAAAGCTTGCATACCAGTCAAAAACAACCCCGAACAGCAGCACAACGATAGTAACAAAGCCAATATCGAGTATCGTTTCAATCAGGATAGAGTTGCTTTCCAATCGTCCAATCACGAAAAGTCCTGCATGAATGATGATATTTGCACCGAGCGTCTGAAAGATAGTGCTGAAAAACAGAGCGCATCCGCCCATAGCCGTTCCGATCGCGGTTAAAATAAGGAGGGAGATCGCTGTCGTAGCCATAATATTGGAAATGATTTTTTTCATAAGCGTCCCCCTTTCTGTGAAGCAGCTTTAATTCCGGAAAGATATTTTCTGTTTACATGGAGCTTTTCGGAATTTTTGAGGATGGCTTCCATTCTGCTGTTGGTCAGCCGTTTGATGGAATCCAGCATATTGGTATTCAAAATACATGACTTGCTGATTTGTACAAAGTCATGCTCCGCAAGTTTCTCTAATAGCTGATAAAGCCGCAAATCAGTCCGGTAAACGTCTTTTTCACAGTAAACGAAGGTTTTTTTATCGACGCTTTCGATATAATAAATATCGGATATGCTTACGAGCTTTTCCCTACCTCCGCCGACGCATTTTATTTTTTTGGCAGCAGATTTGAGCAATGAAAGAATGCGCTCAATTTCCTCATTTATTGCCGCATATTTAATCACGACCTCAATCTCTTCATGGATCGGATTTTGTTCCAGTTTGAAGATCAAACCATCACCTCAGTTTCTTTGACTGTACACAAGTATAAAGAGTCTTTTACAAACCTGCAACAGTATGGATGCCAACATACATAAACGCGGCACTGACATGCAGTCCTATCATGCCGTTACCCCTTCACGTTCATTCCTTGTCATCTAAATGGAAACGGATGCTGTTTTCCGTATTTCGATGGGCAAAAAGCTGTCCGTTTTTGGTAGTAAGATTATATAAAGCGGTCCATTGCAATTTGTCCAAATTCCCGTCCCTGACGCCTATCTCGGCCAGCAGGGAAACGGCCTGTTCCTCGCTCAGGCTGCCCCCGTTATTTTCAATAGCGGCTTTTACCGTATCGTAGCGTTTAAATTCGTCAAAACCCTCCCCGATATTCAAGCCGTTATAGGCGATAAAATTCGAGGCGATCTGATAGTCGGCATCCGCTTGTGCAACCTGCAGGCCGTCGTCATAATATTCGACAATGACGGAACGCCCGCTTGCGTCGGCAATCAGATAATGGCATTGGACGTCCCCGGAAAAATAGATGTTATACTGCTGCAGCAGTTCGATTGCCTCTTCAACGGTAGCCGCCTTATCTAGCACAAGCCGAATGGAGGCGGTCGTGTTCAGCGTCACCTTGTTTTCGTCGTATGCGGGCTGGGCTTCCGGTACGGCAAGAAGTGCGATTGCCACACCTTTTTCGTTCATCCCGTCGAAAGGGAGATACGGTCCCGCGAGCGTGAGAAAGCTGTCAAGGCTTAAGCCGTCCGGCAGATATGCTTCGGAATAACCCGCATAGGCCAGATTGACGGTAGAAACGGAGGCGTAGCCGTTTGCGGGATCGGTATAAAGCTGCAAAGAGGGCGCGTATGCAAAATCAAAATTCCGTCCATAGAGGATTTCGCCTTTTTCATTTTGTACGACAAAAGCGGTGCAGCCGTCGCCCGTCACTCCCAAATCGATGGGCAGGCCCTTTAACAGGCGCTTTGTCACAAACGCTTCGATGTCCGCATCCTTTTTTGCGCCGACCTTAAGAAATTCGTCAAAGCCATAATCTCCATAATAAACCATTTGAAACATTCCGTAATCATCAAGCCTTTTTAAAGACAGCAGGCTGCGCAGTTCGTTTTGGAATAATATAGAAGCCACGATAAGCGAAAGGATAAAAATGGAGATGATAGCAATCCCCGTACGTTTAAGTACTTTTTTCATAGATCCCCCTTAGTATTTGAATTCTGAATTGTATGATAATGATATCCAGTGATATGTATTAATCAATACTATAAATAATAGTATTGAAAAAATCAATAGGGGAATGACATGCACTTTTACATTGCTATTGTTTACCTGCCCGTTTATAATGTGTTATGAAACGGCTGAATCGGAAAGTACAGGGAGGAAATCAATTTGAGAACGATCGGATTAATTGGCGGGATGAGTTGGGAGAGCACGGTTACTTATTATCAAATTATAAATGAAGCGGTGAAGCAGGAGTTGGGCGGACTGCATTCGGCTAAGATTCTGCTCTACAGCGTGGACTTTTCCGAAATCGAGGAATGCCAGGCGAACGGCGATTGGGATAAAAGTGCGGATATTTTATCCGCGGCGGCCCAAAATCTCGAACAGGCAGGAGCCGACTTTATCGTGATCTGTACCAATACGATGCACAAAGTAGCGCCTCAGATTCAAAGCAGAATCGGGATTCCGATTATTCACATCGCGCAAGCGACAGCGGATGAATTAAAGCGCCGGCATATTACGAAGGTCGCATTGCTCGGAACGAAATATACGATGACACAGGATTTCTATAAAGAAAAGCTGATAAGCGCAGGAATTGACGTTCTTATCCCGAACGAACAGGAAATAGAGACGGTAAACGACGTCATCTATCATGAATTATGCTTAGGCATTATTTCGGAAGACTCGAAAGAAGAATATCAAAGGATTATCGATCATCTTGCAAAGCGGGACGCGCAGGGGGTTATTCTCGGTTGCACGGAAATCGGGCTGCTGATCCGGCAAGAGGATATTGACCTGTCTGTTTTCGATACGACGAGAATTCACGCCTTAAAAGCCGCAGAATTGTCCCTCAGATAATCGAAATAATGAAGGGCTCAATAATGATATACGAACAAAAGGAGAAGCATTGAAAATGCAGAGAGAAGGAAGAGAAGAGCTGGATCGGATAAAAACCCATTTTGAGGAAGAGGCCAAAGAATACGATGATATTATAATTACGCAGTTTATTGCGCAATTAAATCATTGATAGTTGATTCCGCAAGATATGAACAGACAAAGCAATAATTAAAATGTAAAATGAAAGCATGGGAGGGATGTACTATGCTTTCTTTTTATTCAGGGAAATACCGCAATGTTTTTAAAGAATTGGGTTATGATGAAAAAGAAATTGAAGATAGGCTGAATGCGGCATTTCAAACGATTTTTTATGGAAGTGATGTGCAGCGCCTTTATTATCCGGTTGGCGGGGATATGGGTTATATTACCGATACCGGCAATCATGATGTACGTACGGAGGGAATGTCGTATGGCATGATGCTGTGCGTTCAGATGGATAAAAAAGAGGAGTTTGACCGGCTTTGGAAATGGGTCAAAGCATACATGTGGATATCAGAGGGAAATAATAAGGGCTATTTTGCATGGTCCTGTGCGCTTGAAGGAAAGAAAAATTCGGAAGGCTCGGCGCCGGATGGTGAGGAATATTTTGCGATGGCACTTTTCTTTGCGGCGAACCGTTGGGGTTGTGGGAGCGGCATTTTTAATTATGAGAAGGAGGCCCGCAGCATTCTGCATGCCTGCATCCATAACCAAAAACCGATGTGGGAGCCGAAGAATAAACTAATTAAGTTTGTGGCGGAATGTGATTGGAGCGATCCGTCGTATCATATGCCGCATTTTTATGAGCTTTTTGCTCTGTGGGCTGACGAAGCGGACAGAGAATTCTGGAGGGAAGCGGCATCCGCAAGCCGCGAATACTTAAAAAACGCATGTCATCCTGTGACCGGATTATGTGCCGAATATGCGGATTATGAAGGAGTGCCATATACGGGTCATCAGGAAATCTATGGCCGGCACGATTGGTATTATAGCGACGCTTACCGTGTCCCGGCAAATATCGGATTGGATTACACATGGTTTGGGGCGGACGAATGGGAATGCCAAAACGCTGCGAAAATCAGGCGCTTTTTTGCCGGGCGGCTGAAAAAGGACGAAAACGGGATCCATTATGGCATTTATGATGTTGAAGGAAATGCGCTTGCAGGTGAGGCGCTGCATCCCGTTGCGATCATTGCGACAAATGCGATGTCATGTCTGGCAACTGATAGAAAAATACAAAATACGATCGAAAGATTGAATGCGCCGATTGAATATGAAAATGCAGAAAAAATATCGGCGGAGGCTGTCAGGCTGTTTTGGGAAACGCCGCTTCGCACCGGCGACAGGCGGTATTATGATAACTGCCTGTATTTATTTGCTTTTTTGGCACTGAGCGGGAATTATCGGATTTGGAAGTAGGCACCGGGATGGAAAACAGAATCAAATTATCACCGCTTATCAGCGATGGAGCGGTATTGCAAAGGAACAGGAAAAATAAAATATGGGGTCTTGTTAAGCCAAAATCAAAGGAAGGCCGGCTTGCGCTCCATTTTGCAGGCGCTGTAATCTGCGTACCGGTAAAGTCGGACGGCAGTTTCGAGGCGGAGCTTTTGCCGATGCCCGCCGGCGGTCCTTACGATTTATTTATTGAGCTTTTCGAAAATACGGAAGCAGCGGCAAAGAAACCGCCAACAAAAGAAATCCTGGCGGAAACGGTCATCGTACACAATCTCATGATAGGGGATGTCTGGCTGCTCTGCGGCCAGTCCAACATGGAGCTGCCGGTATCCAAAACGCTTGATTTGTATGCGGATGAGGTAAAAGGCGCCTGTAATCCCGCTGTCCGTATTTTTGATGTACCGCAGGAATTTGACTTTCATGGGCCGGCAGAGGAAGTGGAAAAAGGGAGCTGGATTCCGGTAACGCCAGAAAGCGTGTATCAGTTCAGCGCGCTTGGCTATTTCTTTGCGGAGTATGTAAATAAAGAAGAACAGGTACCGGTCGGGCTGCTGCAAGCGGGAGTGGCTGGCGCGCATATCGAGGCGTTTATCGCAGAGGACGGGCTTCTTACTGCGGCGAAAAGCTTGCGGGAGGCAGCAGGCGAAAAGGCGGCCTCATGCGGCTGCGATAAAAATGACAGCTGTAAATACTGTTATGAACAGCGGCTTACGCAGGATAAGGACGATGAATATGTCGTTCAAACAATGGCAAAAGAAGCAGAAAGACTGCAGGAGTGGGAAGCCGACCTGAGGGCGAGGGATATCGGACTGAACGAACAGTGGTACCAAAAGGAGTCTCTTTATTCAAAAGGCGAGGAGCGCAAGACGATCAAAATCCCCGGAATCTGGGATGAAGCTCCGGAATATGAAGCGCTTGCAGAGCTGCGCGGCAGCGTCTGGACAAGCAGGCGCTTCGTGTTTCCGGCGCATCTTAAAGATAAAGAGGCAAAGCTGTGGCTCGGCACGCTGCTCGATGCGGATGAGACTTATTTAAACGGCACTTTGATAGGCGGTACGGATTACCGCTACCCGCAACGCCGCTATCCGGTGCCGGCAGGCGTGCTGCGGGAAGGGAAAAATGTGTTGACCGTCCGGATTACGGCAAAGGAAAGAGCCGGAGGATTTGTTCCGCAGATGCCTTACTATCTGGAATGCGGCGGCGAAAAAATAGAATTGGACGGGGAATGGGAATACCGTATCGGAACAACGACAGAACCGTCGCCCGGCACGACCTTCTTTTTGTGGCATCCCTGCGGACTGTACAATCAAATGCTCTATCCGCTGCGTAAATTACAGATCAAAGGCATGATTTTTTATCAGGGTGAGTCCAATACGAGACATGCGTCGGATTATGAAGGGCTGTTTCGCGTATTTATCGGGGGCATCCGGGAGCTTTTTTGCCGTCCGGACCTGCCAATTATATTTATTCAACTGCCGTTTTACGGCATGGAGGATGATGAGCGCGGGACGGACAACTGGATCCGGCTCAGGGAGGCGCAGAAGCGGGCGTCCGATATTCCGGATACGGCAATGGTAGATATTTATGATCTCGGCTTCCGTTACGAGCTGCATCCGCAGAATAAAAAGGAAGTAGCAAAGCGCGTATGGAGTGTTGTAAAAAATATGGATCTTTAGTAAAAACCGTAGATAAAAATGTCATTCGGGAGCAATGCCGGTCGGTAGAATGGGACGGGAAGGAGCGGCATGAAGAAGCTGTTAAACAAAATCAATGAAATTATGGACGACTTCAGCGTCAAAAAGAAGCTGCTGATTTTTTATGTCTGCTGTGTGCTGCTTCCGCTTGCCGTCACGGACAGCGTGATACTGGCAATTCTTCTGCAGGGAGAGAAAAAGGAGCAGAGCTATGAGATGGCAAATATCGCGAGTGCGGTGCAGTTTGATTTTTCCTATATGCTGGATGAAGCGGTCACGATGGCAAAAAATATTTACCGAAACAGGACGCTGAATGAATTTTTGGATAGGAAATATGAGTCCGGGCTTGATTTTTATGTCGCAAGCCAGAGCTTTATCAACGATTCTTTTTATGAGACGAGCGTCGGCTCTAACGGCATCAATATTGTCATGTACGGCGATAACGAGACAATTGTCAACGGCGGACATTTTTATCGGCTATCGGCCGTTAAGGAAGAGGAATGGTACCGGGCGCTTAAGGAGTCCGGTCAGGATATGATTCTGTATGCCTATTACATCGGAGACAAGGAGCCGTCCGCAACCTCCCAGAAAAGAATTTCCCTGATCAGAAGGCTGAATTATTTTAAAGATGATGGGTGTGAAAAGGTTGTAAAAATTGATTTTGATTATAGTACGCTTGTCAGGCGCCTGACCAATTTGAAATACGGTATGCCGGTCTATGTATGCAGCAAGGATCAGATTCTGTTTTCCAATGCCGGCCATTCCGGTATCACGCAGGATTTTGAACGGCTGACCGGAAAAGAAAAGATAGGCTATGAAACGGCTTATGAGGTGTATGGAGAGTCCCTGCGCATTCTTGTCATGAAGCCGGAAAATACGATTATCTCACAGATTTCGCAGCATATGACGGTGATTCTGTTCATGATCGCAGTCAATATACTGCTTCCGTGGATTCTGACCTATATCATCAACCGTTCCTTTACGAGCAGGCTTTCTGAAATCAGCGAGGCGTTTGACGGGGTAGAGGCGGAAAGTCTGAAAGAAATTGAAAATATCTGCGGAAAGGACGAAATCGGGGGACTCATGCGCAATTACAACCGGATGGTCATAAGATCGCAGGAACTGATTAAAACCGTGTATAAGGACAGGCTGGAACGGCAGGAAATAGATATTGCGAGGCAGAATGCCGAACTTCTCGCGCTGCACAGCCAGATTAACCCGCATTTTCTGTTCAATGTGCTGGAAAGCATCCGCATGCACAGTATTCTAAAAAATGAGGAGGAGACAGCGGGAATGATAGAGAGGCTCGCTGTGCTCGAGCGTCAGAATGTTGACTGGTCCTCCGATTTTGTGAGAATTCAGGAGGAGCTTCAGTTTATAGAAGCATATCTTGAGCTGCAAAAATACCGGTTTGGCGACCGGCTTTCTTATGAAATATCGGCGGAGCCGGATTGCAGATCCTATCTGCTTCCAAAGCTGACGCTCGTGACGTTTGCTGAAAATGCCTGCGTTCATGGCGTGGAGAGGAAGGCTTCGCATTGCTGGATTTATATACGGGCGTACCGAAAGGAGGATTGGCTGTATCTGGAGGTAGAGGACACAGGAAACGGCATGGAAGAAGAGGAGGTGGCTGTGCTTACTCAAAAAATGGAAAGCTGTGATATCGAGACCGTAAAGGAAAACGAGCATGTCGGAATGATCAACGCCTGCCTGCGGCTGAAAATGGTGACGGAAAACAGGGCGGAATTTGAACTGGAAAGCGAGAGGGGAGTCGGAACGTTTATGACAATTCGGGTTCCTTTGGAAATGCTGGATAAAGGAGGGATGCGCACATGAAGCTTCGTGTAATGCTTGTGGATGACGAACCGTTTATTTTGCAGGGCCTCAGCGTTCTGATCGACTGGGAGGCGGAGGGCTGTGAAATTGTCAAAAAGGCGGCGAACGGACAGGAGGCTTATAATTATCTTCTGGAAAATGAGGCAGATCTGATCATCGCCGATATCCGCATGCCGGTCATGTCCGGTCTGGAGCTGTTAGAGAAAATCAGGACGGAAAGAATTTCCGACGCCTATTTTATTATTTTAAGCGGCTATCATGAGTTTAAATATGCGCAGCAGGCAATCCGCTATTCGTGTATGGATTATATTTTAAAGCCGGTGCAGAAGGAGATGCTGTTGGAGCAGCTCCATCATGCGGTGAGCAGAAAGAAAATAGACGATAAAGAGGAGGCCGACAGCAGGCGGATGCAGCGGGTATTCCTGATACAGGACCTGATCTCGCTTTTGCGCGGCAGACATGATCAGGAGCAGCTTGACTATGTGAAGAGCCATATACGCCTGTCGGGAGATATTTGCTATATTCATATCGGCTTGGGACAGATTACGCTTTTGGAGGAACTTTCGGATGGAGAGCTGAACGGGCTGCAAAAAAAGCTGTTCGACAATTGCACGCAGTTTCTTTTAGAGGACAGCGACCACCTGCTAAAGGATATTCCCGGGTATGAGGAGGATTATGAAATCGGCTTTCTTTATTGTGAATACATGGCAAAGGAAAGAGGGATGAAGACAGACGCATTTTTGAAGGCGCTGCTGGCGGCCGCCCAAAGGGAGCTGGATCTGCCGGTCTTCCTCCTTGCGGGCAAGCGGGTGGAGGATCCGGCGAAACTGTCCCATTCTTACAGCACCGCATGCGTACTGCGTTCCTTTATGGGCTTTCGGGCAAGCAGGGCGATTTATTATTATGAGGAAGAGGTTCAGGTCAGCCCGGAAAGCCGGTCAAAAGCAATATTATGTAAACAAAGCCTGGACCGCCTGCTGCAGACAGTCGAGCAGAATGACAGGAATGAAATCAACAAAAGTGTCGATGCGTTATTTCAAGAGATGGAACGGCTCGGAATGGCAAAGGAGATGGTTTCGATGAATACGAATTATCTGCTGTTCCAGTTGATTCATCTGGCGGTCGAGCAGGATGAGAGCGTAAATCAGGAGGAGGTACTGCGCTATATCAGCGAGCATGTATTTGATTCGGGGATCGCAAGGGGCAGCCGCGCGCATATGAGACGATTTGCCTGCGAATATGCGGATTATCTGATACAGCTTCGCAAAAACGTATCGCGGGGCGTGCTTCTCGATATCGAAAG
>CAZMIX010000042.1:0-21471 GCA_964566545.1 uncultured Lachnospiraceae bacterium
TATTTTTCAAACCACTTATTCCATCCCTTCGCCTGCATCCAGCGTGTAAAACACGCGTCGATGCAGTCCACCCAACTACCTTTTAAATCACACAGCCCAATCCCGCCGATGCAGTCTCCATCAATGCGTACTATTATAAAGCGTCCTCAACTCGTCACAAGTATGATGACTGATCATCTCCGCAGCCTGTCCCGTATAATCCCAATACGACATAAAGTAATTCCACTCAGCATTTGTAAATACCGTCTTCGTACCATTCTTATCCGTAAACGGTACTCCCGCAGCCGCCTGTGCAGCCGCTGCCGCGGCTTGTGCCTGCGCTGCTTCAAGAGCGGCGGCATTCGCGGCCGCAAGTGCATCCGCCTGTGCCTGTGCCGTAGCCGCGGCAGCATCCGTTGTCGTACTCGTAGACTCTGTCGCCGCAGTCTCCTCAGCCGCTTTCTTCTTTTCCTCAGCCTCTTTTTCCGCCTGTTCCTTCGCCTGCTGGATTTCCTCCTCAGTCGTTACCTGCAAATACTCGGATTTCATATATGCTTCGGTACCATTATAGTCGATTTTGCTCCAGCCGTCCTCGGTTTCCTCATATCTCGTAAAGGAATCGCCTTTTTTGCATGTAGCCAAAACCTCGCCATCTGTGCTCGGTGTTGCGCGGATTCTCACGTTGTCCGTCGCTATTACAAGCTGTGTCGCATTTGCGGCAGCCTCAGCTTCCGCGGCAGCCAGCGCTTCGGCCTCTGCGGCAGCCTGCGCCTCGGCCTCTGCCTGCGCTTGCGCCTCTGCCTCTGCTTTTGCAGCCTGATCTACGATGTTAAAGGTCAGATAATTGCTTTCCACGTCGGATTTCTTTACGCAGATGGTTACAACACCCTCTGAAACTGTGTGCAGCACCGCTTTTCCGTCCTCGGTTTCCGAAGCGGAAAACGTAGCGGCAGTATTGTCAATGACATACTCCAGTGATTTTAAGCTGGACTTTTCAGGATCGGCTGTTATGGTAAATGTATAATCCGTGTTGATATCCAACTCCTGTTCGGCGAAATCCGGTGAAAGCGCAAGCGAATCCAATCCTGTCATAGCTGCTCTGACTATAAAGAACACGGCGATGATGAGAACCAGAAGCGCTGTGATAGCCGCCAAAACAATGATTCTAAAACGATTTCTTCTTTTCATAATCTCACACTCCAATTTGAATAGCATAATAAAATAGCCTGATAATCCTTAATATCATACCACAAAAATGACAAAATAAAAAGTTATTTTAATCTTAAGATCCATGAATGATCCATGAATAAGCTCCATAAAGAAAATTATTGACATTATGCGACAAACTTCGTATGCTGTATGATGGATTGGAGAATGGCAAAACAGTTGTTTCACCGTCCTAAAATATGACAGAGGTAGCAGCCATGAATTTCATAAAAAGATGTGTGGCACTTATTATAGGGATCATCATCGTATCGTTTGGAACCTCCCTGACAATTCAGGCCGCAATCGGCGTGGGCGCTTATGATGCGATGGCACTGAGCGTTTCTTATATTACAGGAATCAAAGTTGGGACGATTTCGATGGTGGCGAACGGGACCTGTATTTTGCTGCAATTGCTGATCGAAAAACGGGATTTCAAGCTGATCCAGCTTTTGCAGATCGGACTTGTGCTGCTGCAGGGTGCCGTCGTTAATTTTTTTGTCTATACGGTATTTGCGGACTGGAAAATTGTGCATTACATCACTCGCATTCCGGTGTTGGCTGCAGGCTATATTACGATCGCATTCGGCATCACGGTCATTATGCGAAGCGATATTATCAGAAATCCACTGGAGGGCGTCTCCCAGTTGATCGCGGACAAGCGCGGCAAGCCGATGGGAAGGCTTAGACAGCAGTGGGACATCGCATTTGTGCTCATTGCCCTGTCGCTGGCATTTTTTTCCCGCACGGCCTTTACGATCCGGGAGGGTACGATCCTCGGCATGCTGCTGTTCGGCCCGTTCCTCGATCTGTTTAAAAAGCCTGTCGGCGCCCTCTACACAAAAGCCGGATTGTAAAACTACAGAGACTAAAGAACAAAAGTGTGCTTCGCATATAATAAAGAAGTCCTTGCCAACAGAAATTATTGGCAGGGACTTTTGTTTACATAAAAAGATGTGTGTGTCAAAAGTATCTTTTGACACCTACCGATGCACGAATTGCTCCGTTGCTATGCAACTCCCGCAATTCTATAAACATTCCCAAACCGCGCCATAGCGCTACCTGCTCATGTTTAGCGGGTCAACAAGTCCTATTCGCTTTCGTGCAAGCACAAAGTGAAATGACCTTTTGACCCTTGCATCATAAAAACAAAAAAGTTGACATAAACTATAGAAAAATAGTTGACATAGTTTCCATAATATAGTAAGATAACATTGTTATATAACTTAGATGCGTAACTAAGATACGTAACACAGATACATAACGTTGATATGTAACTTTGATATATAACACAGTTATTGAAGGTTTTTGCTTGATAGGGGAGCAGACAGGGAGAGTGGCATGCCTCCACGCGAAAGGGTTTCGAAGGAACAAGT
Organism: uncultured Lachnospiraceae bacterium; assembly: GCA_964566545.1. Classification (GTDB taxonomy): domain Bacteria; phylum Bacillota; class Clostridia; order Lachnospirales; family Lachnospiraceae; genus JAEYFP01. The sequence goes on from CAZMIX010000042.1 coordinate 2,559, forward strand.
GCTGAATACGGCATTTGAAATGATAAGAGAGCATGGATTCGAGGAGTTGACGGCGAGAAAGCTTGCGGAAAAACTGGGTAGTTCTACACAGCCTATTTTTCGCGCCTATGAAAACATGGAAATGTTGAAAAGAGACCTGTTCTTTAAGAGCGCTGAATTTTTTTCGGACTATATGCTGAAAAAAAGGGGCGGTAGCGCGCCGGCTTATCTTGCGATGGGTATGGCCTATATTGAGCTGGCCCAGACAGAGCGCCATTTGTTCAAGCTGCTTGCCGCGATCGATGACTATGAAACCGATGCGATCCATGCGTTTTTACAGCAGGGAGACTGTGGAGAATTGCTGGAAAAGCTGCCGGATACGAAAGAGCTTAACGCGGACAAAAAAAAGGAGCTATTCTTGATGGTATGGATGCTTACCCACGGAGTCGCCACGATGATAACGAGCAAACGGGTGAAGCTTTCTGAAAAAGAAATCAAACGACTGCTCACCAGAGCCTATGAAGGGTACGTAACCGTGCAAAAAGGGGAAAAGTAAGGTTTTTCTATGCACAAAGGAACCATGCAATGGAGGGGTTGCAGTGACAAGCGCACAGCGAAAGCGTATCAAAATGAAAAAAAGATTCAAGAGAAATGTAAAGAAGACGATCAGGCGTATTTTATTGGCGCCGGGGAAGCTGCCCAAAATCCGGCTTCAAATGCTGGAGCAGGTTATCAGGATCTGCGAGGCGAGCGGAATCCTGTTTGTGGTTTCCCTGCTCATACACCTGCTGAATCCGGATTACATCAATACGGTGCTGAGCATCGTATCGGCGGCCATATTTTTCACACTGCTGCTGATCATTAAGCTGGGGCATTATCAGGAAATTTTGGAACGTCAGGAATATTCGGGGTATTAAGCCGATACATTACTATTAATGATTCAGAGTACCAGACAGTTTAACATTGGCAGTGCAAAAAGGGGCGTGCTGTCAATAAAAAAAACATGCACGCGAGTGCAAAACGCGCAGAAACTGCGCAAGGGGAAGATTTAACATAAAGAAGAAGCAGATGCAGGGGAAGCGTCTGCTTCTATTATTTTTATAAAAAAATTCCTTTAAATTTCCTATATAATAAAAATGATATGCGCAGCTACGCGTGCGGAACAAAAGCTGTGCTGCCAGAGTATTTGGCTGCGAGAGTGGGCGAAGCACACTTTCGTTCTATTGCTTTATAGAAAAATGATAATATTGAAAAAATGAGAAAGAATCAGCGAGGAATATAACAATAAGAAAAATAGAGGAAACAGATTGCCTATCTCACATAAGAATAAAATGGAAACCATAAAAATATGCTGTAAAAATGCAACTTCATAGCATGGAATACGGAGGAATCTATAATGAGCGAATTTACACACAAAATGAAGCGGGCGGCATTTGAAAAGGTGTTGGATAAGATTTTAAAGGAAGCCCAAAAAGATCAGGAGGCGACTTTTTTAAAGCTGATCGATATGACGGAGGATCTGATGAAGGACCACCTCGATCCTGACATCTATCCGAAGGCGCGGGAAATGGTAAAACATCCAAACAGCAAATGGGGAAATTATTTCGAGACGCTTATCACGGAAATCGATCCGCAGGTGCTGAAAACGACGTTGATGAATCTCGGTTTTGAATCGATGCTTGCCGGCACGAAACAAATGCATAAAATGCGGGAAAAATATCAATGCAACATTCCGTGGGTCATTCTAATGGATCCGACGAGTGCCTGCAATCTGCACTGCACCGGCTGCTGGGCGGCGGAATATGGGCATACGCTTTCGCTAAGCTATGAGGAAATGGACCGGATCATCACGGAGGGCAAGGAGCTTGGCATCCATTTCTATATGTATACGGGCGGTGAACCGCTTGTTAGAAAGAACGACCTGATCAAAATCTGTGAAAAACACGATGACTGTATGTTTTTGGCGTACACGAACGGAACGCTCGTGGATGAGGCATATTGCAGAAAGATGCGGCGTGTCGGCAATCTGGCGCTGGCAATCAGCCTGGAGGGATATGAAGAGGTCAATGACGGAAGAAGAGGAGAGGGCGTTTTTCAAAAGGTTATGGATGCGATGGATTTGCTCAAACAATACGGCCTTGTATTCGGCACCTCGATCTGTTATACAAGAGATAATATAGAAACCGTGACATCCGACGAATTTCTTGATATGATAATTGAAAAGGGCTGCCGCTACTCGTGGTACTTCCATTACATGCCGGTCGGAAACGACGCGGCCGTAGAGCTTCTGCCTACGATGGAGCAGCGGGAATACATGTACTATAGGATCAGAGAAATCCGTGCGAAAGAGGGCGGTAAGCCGATATTTGCGATCGATTTTCAAAATGACGGCGAGTTTGTCGGCGGCTGTATCGCCGGCGGCAGAAACTATTGTCATATTAATCCGAACGGCGATGTGGAGCCATGCGTTTTTATCCATTATTCCGGCGCAAACATCAGAGAGGTTTCCCTGCTTGAAGCGCTGCAGCAGCCTTTATTTATGGCCTACCGAGAAGGCCAGCCGTTCAACAGCAATCATTTAAGACCGTGTCCGATGCTGGAAAATCCGGAAAAGCTGCAGGAGATGGTGAAAAAAACAGGGGCAAAGTCCACAGATATGCAATCCCCGGAGACGGCGGAGCATCTGTGCGGCGAATGCGCCGCTTACGCAAAGGAATGGGCACCATGCGCGGAAAGATTAAACAATACATCTGGAAACTAATATCAATCACGATGGGAAGCGGCGATTTGTTCGCGAGCATGTATTATTATACGGAGCATGGTATCTTGTTCCGGTCTTTTTGCTTTACGGCAGCGGGGCTTGGGGCTTCTCAATTTTGAGCATGATTTCGGCATCTGTGGCACTGGCCGGAGTCATGCCCGCACCTGCCGGCATCGGTTCGACGGAGTTCGTCTATATCCTGCTGTTTACGCCGATCCTTCCTCTTTACTTATATAAGTAAAAAGGCTGCAAAAAAATAGAAATATGATATTTATCACAACTTTAAAAACGCGCAGGCTTCTTGTATGCCGGCGTGTTTTTTGTTATAATCGGGAGGTCTGAACTTTTCAAAAGAAGGATGTTGACTACCGACAGGAGAAAACTATGAAATATGCGATTATTGCGGATGTTCACGCCAATCTGCCTGCGTTTCGGGCGGTGCTTGCGGATGCGAAGGAACAGGGCGCGTCCGGGTATCTGATTTGCGGGGATTACTTTATGTGTATGCCTTGGGCCAACGAGGTCATGGAGCTGATCCGGTCGCTGCCAAATGCTTATGTCATTCCGGGCAACGAGGATCTGTATTTTGACAAATGCGTCGGAAAGGATTTGGAGCACCCGGAGGATGCACAGTTTTTGGCAGTCTACTGGGCATATCGGACGCTGAATAAGGAGCATACCGCCTATATCAAAGGGCTGCCGGAGAAAATTGAATTTTTGGCGCAGGGGATTCCTGTTTTTATGGCTCACAGTGCGAAAACCTACGTGCTGGAGACGCTGGAGGAGCGCCTGACATCCCGCGTCGCTCTGCATTTTGCACAGGAGCCGTATACGAAAAATGCCTGTGAGGCGTTTTTACACCGGACGATTGAAGAACATGTGCAGTTTCAGGAACGGATCGGGGAGCTTAAAAAAGGAATTTACGTGTTCGGACATTCCCACCTGCAATGGAATTATGAGAAGGACGGACGCGTTTTCATCAACCCGGGCTCGTGCGGATTTCCTTTGGACGGAGATCCGATACCGGCCTATACGCTGCTCACGTTATCAGAGGACGGCAGGGCGCATATGGTTACGCAGCGCCGCGTGCCGTATGATTTGACCGGGACTGTCGCCCAAATCCGGGACTCTGAGCTATATGCTTATGCGCCGGAGTGGACGGAGATCATCATCAGCGAGATGGAAACTGCGTATGAGCAGATTGCCTTCTTTTTACAGTCTGTAGAGCGATATGCCTCAGAAATCGGCGATCCGGTGCGCCCTTATCAAATCCGGACGTGGAAGCAGGCCTATGCCCGCTGGCAGCAGAAAAATAGTTCCGAATACAGACATTAGATTTTGTTCTAGCCGTTGGGTGATCAGGCATCAATTTCAGAAGAATAGAAAACGTACCGGTTTTTTCCGTTCTTCTTGGCGACGTACATCGCGCTGTCGGAATGCGTGATCAGCTCCTCCGCCCGGCTGCCGTCGTGTCCCAATATGCTGATGCCGATGCTGGAGGTGACCGATGCGGTCAAACCAGTATCATCGATGACGATTGGTTCCCGAAGAGAATCGATTATCCGCTTACAAAGTTTTTCAAGGGATTCCCGGCTCTTTACATTTTCGATTACGATAATAAATTCATCTCCGCCCAAACGGGACACCATATCACAGCCCCTGACCATCTTAGTCAATCTACTGGCAGCGGCAGTCAGGATGATATCACCCTTGTCATGCCCATACCGGTCGTTGATTGCTTTAAAGCCATCGAGGTCGATAAACAGAACAGCGACGGCCGTATTTTCATAAGCGGCCGTTTCCAGGGACTGCTTCAGATGATTCTGGAACATTCGCCTGTTGGGCAGTCCGGTGAGCATATCATGATTTGCCATGTATTCGAGCCGTTGCTCCGCGGCCTGACGCGTCTCGATTTCATCCCGCAGCTCCCTTGTTTTTTCATCGACGAGAAGCTGCAGATTGCTGTAGAGATAAGAATTCTCGACGGAAATAGCCAACTGGGAGGCAATGATCGTTAGCGCTTCCAGATTCTTTTTATCAAATACGCCTTCAATCAGCTTGTTTTCAAGGTACAGGATCCCTTTTAAATCCCCTTTATTAATGATCGGCATGCATAAAACCGATTTTGAGCCATGCAGCGAAATATGCTCATCCATCATAAAAATATCGGATACCGAGGCATTGTCAAGTGCGACGGTTTCTCTCGTCCTGTCCACATAATTAACGATCCGCAGGGAAATACAGTCCGCCTGTGCACTTCGTCCCCGATCCACATTTTTAATATTTCCTTCAGAATGTCCCTCCGCGCGGATCAGATAGCCGTCTGACTCATCCTTTGTTAAATAATAAATGTGCTGGGCGCCGGACATTTCCAATAAAACATTGATCAGCTTGTCAAGGATAGACTCCAGTTCAATTTCTCCTGAAATTGTTTGGGAGGCCGTGATCAGCGCATTGAAATCAATGCTTGGCTGGCTGCGGTCGCTGCTGCTCCTCAAAATGGAAACGGTTCTTTGCTCCAGATCCTTCTTGCCGATGTAATTGGAAGAAAGCAGACCGCTGTTATTCTGCTTAAGCTGTTCGACCTTGCCGCTCGCACCCCAGGAAAGATAAGCGGAATAGGCCTCGCGAAGAAATCCGGCGGCCGTTCTTGGAGCTTTCAGCTTGAAAAACCGCTGGGAAGCAAGCTCACAGAGGAGCGCATAGTGGTAAGGTCTGTTATGATCCGCCGCTTCCTGAATCGCTTTTTCGTATAGCACCACCAGATCCTCCAAGCCGCCGTTTGCAGCCGCTATTTCAGCATTCAAAATACTGTGAAAATGCAAAAAGTTTACAGGAGCCTCTGCTGCTCTTTCTTCGAGCCATTCCTGGTTTAAGCTCAGTGTTTTAAGCAGGTTACGTTTCTCTTCCTTCCTGCAGTCATGATTTTCCAACCGTTTGCAGATGGCGAGCGAATAAAGAAAATTATGTGTTGCAACCGGATAAAATCCGGTAATTAACGGAAGGAGCGGCACCGCTTTTTCCGTCAGCTCATAGACCGTATCATAATCCGCATAAATTGCGGCACAGAGCGCCCGGAGAATATAATAATAGCACTGCGCCATTTGGTTGGACCGTATCGTCGCAAGATATGCCTGTTCATCAAATTCGTCATTCGTAAAACTGCCGGGCGAGTTGGTCCGCCCTTTTAACGCCTTGTATAACTGCGCATAGCTGACAAAGCTTTCCGTGGCATGGCGATTTCCCGTTTTGTTGGCATAGGCAAGAGCGGACTTATTCTCCGCAGATAGTTCTTTGAGCGTCTCGCATGTTTCAAGCACCGCCTGTTGCGTCGTAAAATAGGTATAGCAGGCAAATTCAAAGTCACCGGTGGAAGCGTTCCCCTTCATGGCTTCTCTTGCATAAGGAATACCGGATTTCACATCTTCACACCAGTGGATTGTAAATAAGGAATACACGTGATAAATTCTGAACACTTCATTTTGAAAACCGACCTTTTCAGCAATTTTCCGAGCTTTGTTTGCGACCGTATAAGACAGCCTGTAATCATTTTTAAATGATATGAGAACAAGGGGCAATTCGGCATAAAGCAGCAGGCTTTCCGGCGTATACCCATATTCCAGCGTCCGCAGGGCGCTTGTAATGATCATCCAGGAGGAATAGAGCAGGCTGTAGAAAAATCCCGCAGTAATTGTCCTGTTAAGAATTTTGGCGATGGCCGTTTCTTTTTTATCGGTCGTTAAGGACTTTGCGTTAATTCCGATAAAATTTCCCCTTTTCAGCTCTGCGTAATAATCCTCGATCTTAGAAATGGTTGTCTGATACAAATCATCCTCAGGGAAATCCACACCGAGCATTTTCAGCAGGCCAATGCTGAGCAGAAAACCGTCCTGATAAGAGCCGCGCATGGACAACCCCACTGCCTGCAGGCAGCAGCTATCGGTCAATTCGGTCGGATCATGAGCGAACTTTTCCAATATCGGATAGATGCGATCGGCCTCGTCATATCTGGCAAGATTGCATAAGGAGAGATGATAGGTCGCATAAATCTCAAACAGAAAGCTGTCCTCGACGGGTTTGATTTCGTCCAGATTACCTATGACCGGTTCCAAATATTGCACTGCCGGCAAATAAGAGGCTAACTGGTTGGCTGAATAGGCCGTATCCAGAAGCATTCGTGCGACCTCTCTTTTTTCGTCCGTCAGCTCGATGATATCGAACGCCTTTAAGTAATGGTCGGCAATAAGAAACTTCGACTCAGCATCGCTGGAAGCTGCCTGTGTTTTCCTATAGTATTGTGCGAGCGTATGGTGTATGTCTTTTCTCTTGTGTTCGGGCAGAAGGGAATAAAAAGCCTGCTGGAATCGGTCGTGCGAAAATTGAAACAGCGTATCGCCGCCCGCATTTTTATCATGCCGCCCCGGATAAATAATTTCAAGAGCTACGGCCTGCCTTAAAAAAGTACGGATTTCCGATCGATCCAGTGAAGATAACTCAAAAAGGAGATCGCAGGAAAAGCTCCGGCCGCTGCAGGCGCCAAGGGAGAGCAGGCCGACCATTTCGGGGGAAAAACGGTCAATGCTTTGTACAAAAAAATCGACGACGTTCTGCTCCGCAGGGTAGGTCCTTATCGTATCAATATCCCATTCCCAACAGCGTAGCTCTTTATGAAAACGAATGACGCCGTTTCTGTGGCAAATCATTAAAAACTGCTTAATATAAAACGGATTTCCATGCGTTTTTCCATAGATGACCTCAGCCAGATCAAAAATCTTTTCCGGCTCGCAATGCAGCGTATCGGAAAGCATCTGAACGACGGCGGCATGGGTTAAGCCGGACAGGGTAAGCTGGCGGATGTCCTGTTTTCGGTCGAGCATTTTATTACGGCTGAGGATGAGCGGATGGTTTTCATCCACCTCATTGTCACGATAACAGACAATAATCAGCAGGCCCCGGATTTTTTCATTGCCCATGATCTCTTCGAGAACATCCAACGCGTCGGGAGCGGCAAGATGGAGATCGTCGATAAAGAAGACGATGGGCTGCTTTGGAGAGGCGATAGCGATAAACAGCCGCTGCACGGCCGCGGAAAAACGGAGTCCCAATTCGACGGAGGAAAGCTTTCCAGAGGGCTGCGTTTCGCCAATGATCAGCGATAACTGGGGAAGCTTGTCCGCAATAAGACAGGCATCCCGTCCAAGCGCTTCCGAGATGCGCGTTTTCCAAAGCCCAATTTGCTGCGCATTTTCGGAAAGAATGATATCAAAAAAAATTCCGAGCGCCTGCATCAGCGCAAAGTGCGGAATATTCCGCTGATATTGATCTAGCTTTCCGCTGACCAGCAGCCCGTTTGAGTGGATCAGAAATTGCTGAATAGAGCCGACAAGAGAAGTTTTTCCGACTCCGGATTGTCCGCTGATAAAAACAGTGCACTTTTTACCTCGCAAAATATTATTATACGCTTTTTCCAAAACAGCGAAATCGTCCTCCCGGCCATAGAGCTTATGCGGTATTTCGATAAAATTGGAATAGTCAGAAAGTCCCGGCTCAAATTCAGGAATGCCCTGTTCATCATCATAAGTGCGAATGCACCGGTCGATATCAAAAAGGATTCCTTCCGCGCTGTGGTAGCGATCCTCCGGCATCTTTTCCATGAGCTTGGCAACGATGCAAGACAGCGTTTCGGGCACCTTCGGGTTTATCGTTTTGACCGGCGGAGGAATTTTTGCCACATGGTCATAAATCAGCTCCGTCGCGCTTTTCTCATGGAACGGACGCTTGCCGCACAGCATTTCGTAAAAGGTGATGCCGAGCGAATAAAAATCTGTCCGAAAGTCGATCGCCCGGTTCATTCTGCCGGTCTGCTCGGGAGAAAGATAATAAAGCGTACCGCCGGAAGAGGAATCTACCATCAGCGGCTTTTCATATGAAAATTTTGCTGAAATTCCAAAATCAATGATCGTGACCTTTCTTGTCTGCGCATTATAAATAATATTGGAGGGATTCAAATCCTTGTGAATGACACCCGCGTTGTGGATATCGATCAGCCCTTTTATGATTGCCTGTGCAAGAAATAAAAACTCCTTTACCTCGATTGGATGCTCCTTGATATATTCGGAAAGAGAAATTCCGTTATAATATTTTATCACTAAAAAAAAGCTCTCATCAATTTTAACAAAATCCAGAGCCTCGGACACAAATTCACTTTTTATTTTTGATAGGGCGGCATATTCATTTTGAAGCTTTGCGAGCTCCTTTGTGCTCATCGTTTCCGTATTGAGGGTTTTTAAAATGACGGATTCTCCGGTTTTGAAATCGATCGCCCGATAAAGGATGCTGTTCTTTGAATAGTTGATCGAACCCTGTATATGATATTGTCCTGGGGTGCTGTTCATTTTTCATTTCTCCCTCGATGGTAAAGTGAATGGCGGACGCCGGTTGATTATGGATAAGAAAAGCCGGTTATTTGTTTCTGCTCTGCGCTTTATTTATGACTGCGTTTCTGCGGAATTGCCATCAGCTTCTGCATTTTGGGCGATAGTCATCTCCGGTTTTGGCCTCGCGATCAACAGAATATGGACAGTTACACAAACGCCGATGAAGGTCAGCAGCAGGACGAGCCAGAGCTTACCGGTCAAGATCATGGATAGAATCAACATACCCCAAAGAAAGAGGAGACTTTTGACGACAGTCCTGCGTGGAAGTCCCTTCCGTTCCTTATAATTTTCAATATATTCACGGAAAAAAGGAATCCGCAGAATCCGCGCCTGCAACTTCGGCGTGCCCGCAAGGCACCCCGTACCGACAATCACAAACGGCGTCGTGGGGAGAACGGGAAGAAAGACGCCGATCGCGCCTAATAATAAAAAAAGAAACCCGAGTATCGTTAAAAAAATTACACGAATGCGCATGCAGACCACCTTATTCTATAGTATCAATAGTAATATTTATTACTGATAATATAAATTTACCTAACTATTATACGTTTGTCAATAAACATCACTCTATTATAAGAAATTATATTACTTTTTTCCTTGATTTTGCGGTTGTTTTCCATTATTTAGTTTTGGATTCGCAGGGAACCAGCCTTTTTTGACCCGCTCCGCCTGCTCCTTTAACTCGCCGATCGACCACAGCATTGTAACGCCTAGTATCGCGAGGGAACCAGATAAGATATTGCTTGACACAAATAAAGAAGCGATACAGCACATGAGGCCGCCTGCGAGAAACACGGGCCAGATGTGCCATGTAAAAAAGTACTCGCATTTGATGACGATCGGATGAAACAGACCGATGATAAGAAATGCGAGGATGCCGACCAGGATACCCGACCAATTCATCGATGGATTCCTCCCTTTCTATTGCGCAGGCTCAGCGTAATCAAAACGATCATAAACCGCATTGCATTAAAATAGTATATGAAAATGTGGAGAAAAGGTTCCTCTGTGCTAAAATACATTGACTTTATAGATAGTAATTGATAGAATCTGAAAACGTAGAGAGACTTCGTCAGACATGAAAATTAAAATACATTAGAAATGAGGAAAATCAGAAATGAATGCTTTAACAAAAAGAATTACTTATCAGCAGACAATTTATGCCTGTTATGCGGGATATGTTGTACAGGCGATTGTAAACAATTTAGGGCCGCTGCTGTTTTTGACGTTCCAACGGAGTTTTGGGATATCTTTGGAAAAGGTGGGTTTGCTCGTGACGATCAACTTTGGCACGCAGATTATCGTGGATTTGTTGTCGGCAAAGTACGTTGACCGGTTTGGTTACCGGGCGGCGGTCATCTTTGCGCATGTTATGGGGACAATCGGCCTGATCGGAATGGGTGTGTTCCCGTTTCTGTTTGCGGATCCGTACATCGGGCTTGTGATCGCCGTTATGACCAATGCGGTCGGCGGCGGCATCATCGAGGTGTTAATCAGCCCGATCGTAGAGGCGGCTCCGTCTAAGGAGAAGGCAAAGGCGATGAGCATGCTGCATTCCTTTTACTGCTTTGGACATATGGGTGTCGTATTGCTTTCGACTCTTGCATTTGGGCTGCTTGGAATGGAACGCTGGTATATTGTACCGGTCATTTGGGCGATCGTGCCTTTTTTGAATTGTTTTTTCTTCGCGCTCGTGCCGATTCAGACCATTGTGACGGAGGAGGAAACGCTTCCGGCAAGAAAGCTGCTGTCGATGAAGCTGTTCTGGCTGTTCGTCATTTTAATGATTTGCGCCGGCGCCTCCGAGCAGGCGATGTCGCAGTGGGCCTCCTTCTTCGCGGAATCCGGTCTGCAGGTATCCAAGACGCTCGGCGACCTGCTCGGACCATGTGCCTTTGCGGCCATGATGGCGGTATCGAGAGTATTTTACGGGAAAATGGGTCATAAAATCAAAATACAGAAATTTATGCTCGGAAGCTGCGTGCTTTGCATCGTCAGCTACTTAATCGCGGTATTTGCGCCCATTCCGCTGCTGGCTCTGGCCGGCTGCGCGCTTTGCGGCCTTTCGGTCGGCATCATGTGGCCGGGCACGTTCAGCATGGCCGCAAAGGAATGCCCGCAGGGCGGTACGGCGATGTGGGCTTTCTTAGCGCTGGCGGGAGATATCGGCTGTGCAGCCGGACCTACCGTAGTCAGTACCGTTTCCGAGTTCTTCACCGAATACGGAATCAAAGCCGGCCTCTTTACCGCAATCGTTTTTCCTCTTGCGATGCTTTTCATCCGTCTGCGGATGGGACAGAAGAAATACCGCCGCGCGGAGTCTGAACTGTAACAAATAACTATAATAAATCGAAAAAAACGAAATTAAAAATCCCACATTAAGCTGATGAAAATCCAGTATTTGGAAAATATGAAAAATCCAAAAAACGAAAAACAGAAACAAAATATCGAAAAACGATAAAAATATATTGACAATCAAAGAACAGAGGTGTATGATAGAAAAAATCAAGAATGCCTCTGTTTTTTGTGTGTAAGGATGGGAAAAAATAGTAAAATCATTCAATTTAGGAGGGTGCATAATGGAAAGCAGTAAAGAAAAAGACAGGGAAAAGGATAAGGTGGCGGGATTTACGAAGCTGATGCTGGATTTGATGTTTTACGGAGGCATTTTGCTGTGCCTCGTACTGCCGGTCGTTGTTAAAATTGTGGTGCCTTTTTACGAAAAATTCGAAAAGTATTACATCCAAGTTGTTATTTTATATTTTATAAACGGGATTTTAGCGCTTCTGCTTGTCAATGAGCTTCGCAAAGTGTTTCGCACCGTATTAAGGGATGACTGTTTTGTGCGGGAAAATGTTGTCAGTTTGCTGCGCATGGGAATCTATGCATTTTGTATTGCGGCGGTGTCAGCGGTCCGGCTTTTGTTTTATATAACACCTGCAATGCTTCTTGTAATTCTTGTATTTATTGTGGCGGGCTTTTTCAGTATCGTTCTTTCCGGCGTATTTGATAAGGCAGTTACCTATAAGCTGGAAAATGATTTGACGATTTAGTGTGCGGAAACGGAAAGGAGGATACGCAGATGGGCATTGTTGTAAATCTGGATGTTGTGATGGCAAAACGGAAAATAGGATTGACAGAGCTGGCTGGTGAAGTTGATATTACGATGGCAAACCTATCGATTTTAAAAAATAATAAAGCAAAAGCAGTCCGGTTTTCCACGCTGGAAAACATTTGCAGGGCATTGGAGTGTCAGCCGGGAGATCTGCTTGAATATGTGAACGAGGAGGAGAATAAAGATGGAAAGCAATAAAATAACGGATGAAATGAAAAAGGCTATGGAGGAAAAAGTGGCGCTCAATGAGGCGGCGCTCGATCAGGTTTTTGGAAATTCGCGGGAAGAAGAAAAGAAGAAAAATGGTATTTCCATGCACTATAAGGAAATAGCATTGACCACGCTGGTCTATGCCGTTTTTTATACATTTTGCCTTTACAAAAATTTGACCGGAATTACATTTCCGATTTTCGTAATAGGAAGCTATTGTTATTTGATATTTTGCATGAAGCGAATGGAGATACCGGTAAAAAGAGATGCGGTCACTGTTTTTGAATTTGTTTGCTCCGTATTACTCGGCATTTCCACCTTCTGTACGGACAGCACCCCGATACAGATTTTTAATTTTATCGGTTTTCTGCTGCTGCTCGGCAGCTTTATGCTGCATCAGCTTTATGACGACAGCCGCTGGGGCTTTGGCAAGTATTTGGGCGCGCTGGTCTATACGGCGATTTGTACCATTGCCCATTTATTTGACCCGTTCATTGATTTCAGTGCCTGCAGGGAACAAAAGCGGGCTCAGAAAACGGAAGAGGAGGCAAAGAAGCAGCATAAGGGGAAGTATGTATTTTTTGGAATTCTGATTTTGATTCCTCTGCTGGCTGTTGTAATTTCGCTTTTGTCTTCAGCCGATTTGGTGTTTCATGATATGCTCAGTCATTTTTACGTGGATATTATCGTGCCGGAGCATGTCGCAGGAATCTTTTTTCTTACGATGTTCGCTTTTTTTGCCGCTTATTGCTATCTGGCCGCCGTCGTAAACAGGCATGTGGAGGAGGGCGTGCGCAATAAAAGGACGGGAGAGCCGGTCCTTGCAATTACAGTGACTTCGGTAATGGCTGTTATTTATTTTATATTCAGCATGATACAGATCATTTATTTGTTTGGCGGAAGTTTGGCACTTCCGGAGGGTTACACGTATGCACAATATGCCAGGCAGGGATTTTTCGAGCTGTTATTTGTCTGCCTGATCAATCTGGTTATGGTGTTAATTTGCCTGGCCTGTTTTCTCGAAAACAAGACTTTAAAAATTATTTTGACTATTATTTCGGGATGTACCTTTATTATGATTGCATCCAGCGCCTATCGTATGCTATTGTATGTGAGTGCGTATAAGTTGACTTTTTTGAGGGTGCTCGTGCTATGGAGCCTGCTGCTGCTCACGATATTGCTTGCGGGAGTATTTGTCAGCATTTATAAGGACCGCTTTCCTTTATTCAAGTACTGCATGCTTGCCGTGACGATCCTGTATCTGGGTTTGTCTTTTAGCCATCAGGACTATTGGATCGCCAGTTATAATATGAGTACGTCGGCGGACGACGGTATCGTGCGCGACTATGAATTTGATTGGTGGTATTTATATGATCTTTCGAGTGACGCCGTACCTGTTTTAGGCAATTTTGATTTAGAGGACTATGAAGGGGACTACTATTTTGATATAATGACATATCGTACAAGGCTTCAGGAAGAGGTCTGCAGGGAGTATGAAGAGATGAATTTCAGGACATTTAATCTCTCCAAATGGATCGCTTATCAAAGTTTAAAATAACAAGCGTTATAATTGACAAGGAACGGAAAGAGCTGGGATGATTTACGTTAATCAAGTTGGGTATGAAAAAAGTGGCAAGAAAACGGCGATTGTGACAAAGCCGGGTATTTATTCTCTGGTCAGACTGGACGGAGAAGCTGGAGCAGCGGAGGCGAAACAGGAGGCTGAACGATTGGAAGCGATTCCTTACGGGCATGATCCCTTAAGCGGAGAAGAGTTATACTGTCTGGATTTTTCCGGCCAAATTAAAAACGGTCGTTATATTATTAAAGCGGAAGACAAAAGCTGTAGCTTTACGATCGGCGAAGCGGTTTACCAGCCGCTAGAAAATGCGTTGTTAAAATCATTTTATTACCAACGGTGCGGCTGTGCGTTGGAGGAAACGCATGCCGGTGTATATCAGCATGCGAGCTGTCATACAGGTAAGGCGAAGGTGTTAGGATCGGATACGGAGGCGGACGTCAGCGGCGGCTGGCATGATGCCGGAGACTACGGCCGTTATACGACGGCTGCTGCGGTGTCGGCCTCTCATTTGCTATGGGCGTGGGAGCTGTATCCACACGCATTCCGGGAGGAAATTAATATTCCCGAGAGCGGCAACGGGCTTCCTGATATTTTAAATGAAGTGTGCTATGAGCTGCGGTGGCTTTTGAAGCTGCAGAGGGAGGATGGCGGCGTTTATCATAAGCTGACGTCAATGCGCCATGCTCACTTCGTCATGCCTGAGGCAGATAAAAAGGAGTTGTTTTTATTTCCGGTATCTTCGCTCGCGACGGCTGATTTTTGCGCGGTAATGGCGCAGGCGGCAAGGGTCTATGCGTCTTATGATAAAGAGTTTGCGGATAGGGCGCTGCGCGCGGCATTCAAGGCGTGGAGCTGGCTGGAAAGGAATCCAGGCCTTGTTCTGGAAAAGGATCCGTCGGACTGTAATACAGGGGGATACGGGGATGAGTGCGATCATGATGAACGTTTGTGGGCTGTGACAGAACTGTTTTATGCAGGCGCGTCGGAGCCCGACGCATTTTTTGAAAATAAAATCACATGCGATATGGAAATAAACAGGGAGGTTGTTCAAGCTCGTTTTGAAGAAGAACGACGCAGGGATGAGCATTTTGCCGTACAGGCCGATGGAAGCTTATTTACCGGCATGGGTTGGCAGGAGGTGGCCGGCCTTGCGGCCTTACGCATGATACAGGAGGAAGGCAGGCTTCTTAGTGAGGATATTTACGGGGCATGCCGGACGGCAATTGTAACGGAAGCCGATCGTTGTGTAAAAATCTCTAAGGAAAATGCGTTTGGGCTGGCGATGCGCCCGGAGGATTTCGGCTGGGGAAGCTGCATGGGTGTCAGTAACTGTGGAATCGTGCTGGCGGCGGCTTACCGGCTTTGTGGGAATCAGGCATATGCGGACTGCTGTACAAATCATCTGGACTACCTGCTCGGAAAAAACAGTACGGGTTATAGCTTTGTGACCGGCTTTGGAGAGAGGGCATATGAAAATCCCCACAGCCGTCCCTGCTATGCGGACGGAATCAAGGAGCCGATTCCGGGCTTTGTTGCGGGCGGACCAAACCGGCAGCCCATCGATGAAAAAGCGGAATGGCTCATCGAGGAAGGCACCGCGCCGATGAAATGCTACTTGGATTTATGGGAGTGCTATTCCCTGAATGAAATTACGATATACTGGAATTCTTCGCTGCTGCTGATGACGGCGTTTTTGGTCGGCCATAATCGGTAAGCTGCGTTGCTTATGATGTGAGGGTGAGAAGGATGGAAAAAGGGAATGACAAAAGAGCAAGGGCGGATAAGTCCACCTTGCAAAAATTATTTTTATATTATGGTCCCTATAAGGGACTTTTTATTGCAGACCTGTGCTTCGCGGTCGTCGGAGCGGCAATTACACTTGTTATTCCATTGATTGTCCGCTACATCACAGGTACGGTCATTTATTATGCACCTTCGGAAATATCGGCAGCGGTAGTAAGGCTTGCGGCATTGATGCTCGGATTGGTTCTGCTCGAATGCGGCTGTAATATTTTTATTGCTTATTATGGGCATATTATGGGCGCCTATATCGAGGCGGATATGCGGGAGGAGATTTTCGGGCATTATCAAAAGCTCTCGTTTACCTTTTATGATAACCAGAAAGTGGGCTATCTGCTGTCCCGTGTGACATCCGATTTATTTGATATCAGCGAGCTTTTGCATCACGGGCCGGAGGATGTACTCATTTCTTTGATTAAATTTGCGGGCGCGTTCTTTATCTTAGTGAATATCAACAACAGGCTGACATTGATTTGCTATGCATTTATTCCGTTTTTGATTCTGTATGCATTTTATTTTAATTATAAAATGAAGCTGGCCTTCCGTAAAAACAGGGAGCGGATTGCACTGCTCAACAGCCAGATAGAAGATAATCTGTCAGGGATCAAGGTCGTTAAGTCGTTTGCGAACGAAGAAATTGAGATTGAGAAATTCAAAAAGGGTAACGACCGTTTTGTGGAAAGCAAGCGTGAAAGCTACCGGTATATGGGAGCTTATCATTCGGGGCTGAACGCGATGACTACTTTGGTCACTGTGGCTGCGGTTGTGGCGGGCACGATGTATATGGTCGAAGGAACCGTAGCGGTTACGGATTTGATTACCTTTTTGCTTTATATCAACAACTTCACGGAGCCGGTCAAAAAGCTGATCAATTTTACAGAGCAGTTTCAGAGCGGTTATACGGGCTTTGAACGCTTCCGGGAAATTCTCGATATTGAGCCGGATATCAAGGATAAGGAAAAGGCGCTTAAGGTCGATACGCTGCGGGGGGAAATTGATTTTCAGGATGTGTCGTTCCGTTATGAGGCGGATCATGATAAAGTGCTGAATCATCTGAATCTAAAGGTCAGAGCAGGGGATTATGTGGCGATTGTCGGCACCTCGGGTGCGGGAAAGACGACGATGTGCAGCCTGATTCCCCGTTTCTATGATGTGTCGGAGGGCAGCATTCTGATCGACGGCATGGATATTCGCGATATCCGGCTGGAAGATTTGCGCAGCAATATTGGAATCGTGCAGCAGGATGTCTATCTGTTTGCGGGGAATATATTAGATAACATACGATATGGAAAACCGGACGCTACGGATAAGGAGGTGCTGGAGGCTGCAAAGCTTGCGAATGCGCATGAATTTATTATGGCGTTTCCGGATGGCTATCAGACGGACATCGGACAGCGCGGCTTAAAGCTGTCGGGTGGACAGAAGCAGCGCCTTTCGATCGCGAGGGTATTTTTAAAAAATCCTCCGATTTTGATTTTCGATGAAGCGACCTCTGCCCTCGATAACGAAAGCGAGAGGATCGTGCAGAAGTCTCTGGAAAGCCTTGCGAAGGGAAGAACAACATTTGTTATCGCTCACAGATTATCGACGATCCAAAATGCAGCCCGTATTTTGGTGCTGACCGATAACGGAATCGCTGAGGATGGCACGCATGAGAAGCTGCTTGCCCAAGACGGGATTTATAGGAAGCTATATTTTAAATCGGAAAAGGATGCAGAAATCTAAATGGATTCCGCACCCTTTTGGTATTGTATAAATCCACCGGTTACTCGGCGGCCTGTAAAGATTCCCGCAGCTGGGAAAGCCGCGAGCAGCCGATGATCGCAAAGGCGTTCAATTCATTTTCCATGATATAATTTAAAACGATGTCCGAAGGTGTCCTGTTCTCTTTTTTACATACGGCCAGCAATGATTGATAACGCTTGATATTTTCCTCGCAGTAAAAATTCCGGTGCTTTTCTTCCATATCGGACAAATCCGCCTTGTAACCGCAGGAGAATACGCCGTGCCCCTGCGAGGAATAAGCGAAGACGGGAATGTCGGCCTTTAAATAACCGGCATACTCCTGATCGTCCATACAGACGAGCGTATCGTCATTTAATGTTTCGCTCGTGCAGGAAACATAGCTCCACTGGATTTCCGAGACGCAAAACGGCGTCTTGCCGTTTGCTTTCGCGTATTTGTTCGCTTCGAGGATACGTGACAGCTTCCAATTGGAAGCGCCAAGTATTTTTACTTTTCCGCCAGCTACGAATTCATGGAGCGTATCCATAATCATATCGACCGGCAGGGATTCGTCATCCCTGTGAAGAAAATAAATGTCAACGTCCTCCGTCTGCAAAAACCGCAGACTTTCCGAAAAATCAGAGCGAATGTCTGCGGGACTGAGCCGGGAATTGTGAATATTATCAAATGCCGGATGTCCGCCCTTTGTGATGAGGACAATATCCTTTCGGTTATTTCGTGCCTTAAGCCATTCCCCGACGCATTTTTCGCTGGCATCTTTGCCGCCCGGCAGCCAACTGCTGTATACGCGCGCCGTATCGATGACGTTGCCGCCGTTTTTCACATAGAGATCCATCGCCGCGAATGAATCCTCCTGCGACATTGTAGATCCAAACGGAACCGTTCCCATAATCAACTTAGAAAGTCGGTAAGAATTTCCCGCTGCATCCTTTATAGATCCATACTTCATAAAAAATCCCTCCAATCTATTTGCTTTCATTCTGCATTTATTCTTCCCAAAAGTCAACTGCACTTCGTTTCTCTTTCCAATTATGATATAATACCGTTAGGTATTATATCGCGCCGGAACGCAGTGAAGTGCGCATATGCTCATGAATAATCTATTATTCATGTATAATACCGTTAGGTATTATATCGCGCCGGAACGCAGAGAAGTGCGCATATGCTCATGAATAATCTATTATTCATGTATAATACCGTTAGGTATTATATCGCGCCGGAACGCAGAGAAGTGCGCATATGCTCATGAATAAATTATTATTCATGTATAATGTTTATAAAAT
>CAZMIX010000043.1:0-20718 GCA_964566545.1 uncultured Lachnospiraceae bacterium
TGCAGATGTGGATGTTTCCGCACTTGCAGGAACGAAAATTGCTGTTTATACACATGGCGGAAACAGAGTTCTCGGTGAAGAAAAGAAGGATGAGGACGGCAATACATACCGTGATGAATCTTCCGCATGGCTGACCCAGCTTGCAGAGAGATTTACAGCAGAAACAGGCATTGAAGTAGAGCTGAACGTAGTAACGAACGAAGAGGAAATTGAACCACTCTTCAAGGTTCAGGATGCTAGCGTTGATGTATTTACTCCTCCAAACTGGAGCCTTGCACAGTGGGAAGCGTATTCCGAGCCATATTGTACGGTAGCCGAAGCATCGGAGATCTACGGTGCGGATTATACAGGCTCGATGCCGAACAACGGAACGGACGTATTCAGTATCATGCCGGCAAAGGCATACAACCAGTGCGTTGTATATAATGAAGAAATAATTAAGGCGGCAGGCTACGATGAGATTCCGGCAACTCTTGAGGGATTCAATGAAATGTGTGCGGCAATCAGGGATATGGGCGTTACACCGATTTCCATGCATAGAGTGGAAAATTGGCCGCTTGCGACCGTACAGGATTTCGCAGGTTATGTAGTGGGCAATCCGAACGTGCTTGCAGAGTGTCTGAAGGAAGAAAATCCGTTCTCGGAGGACGCACCGTTTGGAAAGACAATCAAGATTTATACTGAATGGAAAGCGGCCGGCTTCTTTGAGCCGGAAGTTTATACGGATTTCGGCGTGGCAATGGATAGTGTCGCTTACGGTAAGGCAGCGATGATGCTGTTTGGTTCCTGGGTAGTTCCTCAGATTCAGGGACGTGTTCCGGAAGGAACAGATCCGTCCATCATTAAATTTGCTCCGGCTCCGGATTTTGGCGCAGGCAGATATGTCCTCGCGGCTCCGGCTGACAACTGGGCAATCTCCAAGTTCTCAGATAATAAGGAAGCGGCAAGAGCCTTTATTGAATATGTTTCGGAAGATGCACAGTTCCTTGCGGACAGCGGATTTATCGCAAATAAGAAGGGTGTGGATCCGGTTGTGCCTGACCTTTACAAGATCATCGATGATGCGGTGGCAGCAGGCGAGGTAACACCGTTGTTCGTTCCTGCAACAGACGACAATACATTGCATAATCAGGAGATTCTCGAGGAAGCAGGATTATGGGCAGATTACAAGTATGTTGGTCTCCTGTTTGACTCCCTTGATGTAACAAAACCGGATGACTGGTCTGCATATGAGAAACAGGTTGAAGATCAGAATAAGATTTACAACGATTACAGAGATGAGCTTGGATATATTTGGAAAGACTAAAGAAATAAGAGGATAAGAGTCCTGTAAAATAGTGCCTCTTCTGCGCTGCCGGGAGAGGCACTTATTAAAGGAAAGGAAATCGTATGAGAAGAACAAAGAGCAGTAGGGCAATTATCATTTTATTTTTAATACTGCCGGTCATCCATTTGTTGATTTTTTCTTATATCCCGATTATGCTGAATGTCTACCTAAGCTTTACGAACTATAAGGGATTGGGGATTCCAAAATGGATTGGACTGAAAAACTATCAGAGAATCTTCACAGATACGCGATATATCGCTGTATTCAAGAACTGCATCTGGTATATGATTGTTGCAATTCCGCAATTGATATTTGCATTTTTTCTTGCGGTGTTTGTAAATGGAAAGTTCAAAGGTTTGAATCTGTTTAAGAGCATCTTAATTATCCCTTATCTGTTGAACGGTGTTATTGTTTCCACAATATTTATTATTTTCTTTAACAATTCGGGAACGCTGAACACGATTTTAGGTGCGATCGGCCTTAGCGGACTTACGCAGCAATGGCTGCAAAATCTGAGGCTCGTCAATCCCTCCATCGCTTCCATTAGTATCTGGCGCTATTACGGAATGAATTTTATCATGTTTTTTGGTGCTTTGCAAACGATTCCCTCGGAGCTGTTCGAGGCGGCAGCGGTAGACGGGGCGACAAAATGGCAGGAAATAAAATGGATTTCTATTCCTTCAATTAAAAATGTATTATATATCAACATTTTGTTAAGTATTTCCGGCTCGATTCAGGTGTTTGAAATTCCGTATATCATGTTGAACGGATCCAACGGAACCGTTACGCCGGTGATACAAATTCAGCAGAGCGCGTTTCAGGAGGATAAATACGGCTTCGGCGCAGCGCTGTCTATTGTCGTATTTGTCATAGTTGTCATTGCGGTGCAGCTCCAAAACGTATTAAAGAAGAGAGGGGAGGACTGAAATGGATCGAGAGAGTAAGGGCTATAAAGCATTTCGGTATGTATTTTTAATTCTTTCCAGTGCGTTTGTCATTATTCCGATGGTTCCGCTTATTTTTATGGCTTTTAAAACAGGCGCGGAATATTCCGCAACGCCGGTACTGACGCCTCCCAAAAATTGGCTGAATTTTTACAATTTCGCCTACGCGATCCGGGTAGGTCAGCTGGGGCCGGCACTGATCAATACAGCGATCATCCTCGCACTCTCGCTTGGTATTCAGGTGATCTTTACGACGATGGTTTCCTATGTGCTTCATCGGTTTGATTTTAAGGGGAAGAAGCTTATTACGATCCTGTTTACGCTGACGATGTTCATTCCGGCCGTTACGACGCAGACCGTTGTATTTCAGATGATTTACAGGATTGGCCTCGTTAATACGCGGGCGAGCGTCATTCTGCTGTATGCGGGTGTCGGCATTGTGGGCATTTATATCATGTTCAATCTGCTTAATTCGATTTCAAAGGAGCTGGATGAATCGGCGCGGATCGACGGCGCAAGTTATTTTGTAATTTACCGCAAAATCATTTTGCCGCTGCTAAAACCCGCCTGCACAACACTGCTGATCTTGAACGGCATCGGCTACTACAATGACTTTTATATTCCGAATTTGTATTTGCGCAGCAACGTGCGAACCTTTACGATAGCGCTGTACAAATTTTTTGGAAATATGGCAACCCCGTTTGAAATTGTTGCGGCTGCTATCCTGATCGGTATTGTGCCGATCGGTATTGTCTATCTGCTTTTGCAGAAATATATTTTCTACGGTTTAGCTGGAGCGATTAAATCATGATCAGGGAAAACCTATTGTACAGAATTATGGGCTATATCCATATTACGTTGTTTGTAAGCCTCTGCTGCGTGCTGACGATCGCACTTTCGGGTACGCTACTTTTGCTGCCGGCGGTTACGGCCGTATTTCGGATCGGAGAAGATGTTTTATACAAAAAAGCGGATGTGAATGAAAGTGTTGTAAAAACTTATTTTCTGTATATAAAGGAGTCCCTGAGCCTAATGAAATGGATAGGTGTGGAACTTGTGATGCTTTTGAATCTTGCAAGTCTTTATTTGTTTGCGGGGCAGCAGGGAGTTGTTTTGAGCATTGCGACGCTGGCAATAGCGGCGTTTCTTCTGATTTTTCAGCTTTATGTCGCGGGCTATTTTGTATTTGTTGGCAAAAAGTTTACGCTGGAGGAAGCGGCGTTTGCGATGATATGGCGTCCGACATTCCTAATTCCACTGTTTGCAGCGATGGTTCTGCTGTTGTTTTTTTTCAACTTAACGATTGCGGTCGTTCTGCTGTTTTCAGGCGCATTCTTTCTGTTTGCGCTTCAGGTGCCGATTTTTATTCAGATGCTTTCTTATAAAAAAATGTGTGGAACACTGGACGAAACGGACAAATTTTATTATTTAGTTAAAAATATGTAATAGAGGAGAATTACTTATGAGTGAGACAAAAATGATTGCACCCGCTGTGGAAAATGTACCATGGCAGGAGAGGCCGGAAGACTTAAAGGGTGCTCCGATCTGGCGTTATCATGACAACCCGATCATCGGAAGAAATCCGATTGAGAACGTGGCGCGAATTTTTAACAGCGCGGTCATGCCTTATGAAGGAAAGTTTATCGGCGTGTTCCGGGGAGAGCAGACGAATGGGGTTCCGTATATTTATCTTGGATACAGTCAGGATGGAATTCATTGGACATTTGATGAAGAAAAAATTCCGTTTGAGGATGAGGACGGCAGGCCGTTTATGCCCCCATACGCATATGATCCAAGGCTTGTGAAGGTAGAGGATACCTATTATATTATTTGGTGCCAAGATTTTTACGGTGCTTCAATCGGCATGGCAAAGACAACCGATTTTAAAAAATTTGTTCGTTTGGAAAATCCGTTTATTCCATATAATCGGAATGCGGTGTTGTTTCCAAGAAAAATTAACGGTAATTTTGCGCTGCTTTCCAGACCGAGCGACAGCGGTCATACACCGTTTGGGGATATCTTTTTAAGTGAAAGTCCTGATCTTGTGTATTGGGGAAAACACCGGCATGTCATGGGCAAGGGCAGCGAATGGTGGGAGTCCGTGAAAGTTGGCGGCGGTGCGGCACCGATTGAGACGTCGGAAGGTTGGCTCATGTTTTATCACGGCGTGAGCAGCACGTGTAATGGTTTTGTATATAGCATCGGCGGCGCGATTCTGGATCTGGAACGTCCGTCCATCGTGAAATACCGCTGCGAAAACTTCCTGCTGACACCGGAGGAGTGGTATGAGGAACGCGGCTTTGTACCGAATGTTATTTTCCCGTGCGCAACGCTCCATGATCCAAAGAGCGGAAAGATCGCCCTGTATTACGGCGCGGCGGACAGCTACGTTGGTCTGGCATTTACAAAATTTGATGAAATTATGGCTTATATTAAGGAACATAGTGTTTTGACGAAAGATGATATGGAGTTCGGAATACGTTGAGAAAAAATGCAAAAAGGTATTGCAATTAGCTGCAATTTCGTTTAAAATTAAGTTATAAAGTATAAAAGTTTAGGTAAATTAACAAAACAAAACGGCGGGTCTTATCTATTTTTGGGGCTCGCTGTTCCAACGTTTATGACAATCGGAGGCGTGTTTTATGTTGATTCAGGAAGTGACAGAGCATCTGCAAAAGGACATTATTCCCTTTTGGAAAGGATTAAGGGATGATGGGAACGGCGGATATTATGGCTGGCTGGACTATGATCTGGTGCTCGATAAAAAAGCGGAAAAGGGCTGTATTCTTAACAGCCGGATTTTGTGGTTTTTTTCAAATGCTTATTTGACACTAGGGGATAGTAGTCTGCTTGAGGAAGCGGCGCATGCATATGCATTCATGAAAGAGCGCTGTGTCGATCCTGAGTACGGCGGCGTGTATTGGTCTCTGCATTACGATGGAACAGTAAAGGACGGCACAAAGCACACGTATAATCAGGCGTTCGCCATCTATGCGCTGTCTTCGTATTATGATGCTTCCAAAGACGAATCAGCTCTTTCACTCGCGCGTTCCCTGCAGCAGATAGTTGAGAAAAATTGCACGGACGAGGTCGGATATCTGGAAGCGTTTACCCGTGAATTCCAGCCGAAAAGCAATGAGAAGCTTTCGGAAAACGGTGTTATAGCGGAAAAGACGATGAACACGCTTCTGCATATATTTGAGGCTTATACGGAGTACTACCGTGTAACAAAGGACGTTTTTACCGGAGAGCGCCTGCGTTTTATGATGGACACGATTGCGAATAAAATTTATAATCCCGTATTGCAGCGGCAGGAAGTTTTTTTTGATAAAAACATGAACAGTATTTTAGATCTGCATTCCTACGGGCATGATATTGAGACAGCATGGCTTGTGGATCGCGGCTGTGAGGTGCTGGGTGACCATGCATATACGGACAAGATGAGTCCGATCACGAAGATGCTGACAAAGAAAATTTATGAGCGTGCCTATGTGAACCATTCCCTGATGAACGAGTGCGAAAAGGGAGTGGACAACAAAATGCGGGTATGGTGGGTGCAGGCGGAAACAGCAGTCGGGTTTTTAAACGGCTATGAAAAGGATTCGTCCCGGACGGAATACCTGCAGGCCGCAGCCGATATCTGGGGGTTTATTAAGCGGTATGTGATCGACAAACGAAGCGGTTCCGAATGGTTTTGGCAGGTAGACGAAAACGGAAAGCCGGATGAGAATAAACCGATTGTCGAGCCGTGGAAATGTCCGTACCATAACGGAAGAATGTGTATGGAAATCATAAGGAGGAAAATTGATGCTGCATCCTAATTATTATGTGGAACTGGAAAAGTACAACAGAGTTCTTGCAAGACCTAACAGAAAGTCGGATATTTACAATGGGATTTTTGACCGATGGGAATATCCGGTGTTGACAAGAAGGCATATTCCGCTCACTTGGAAATATGATCTGAATGTGCAGACAAACCCATTTTTTATGGAACGCCTCGGCGTGAATGCCGTGATGAATTCCGGCGCGATTGAGTTAAACGGTAAGTTTTATCTTGTTGCCAGAATTGAGGGCAATGACAGGAAGTCGTTTTTTGGCGTGGCCGAGAGCGACAATGGAGTAGATGGCTTTCGGTTTTGGGATTACCCGATCCTGCTTGACGATACGTGTAAAGAGGAAACAAACGTCTATGATATGCGCCTGACAAAGCACGAGGACGGATATATTTACGGTGTGTTTTGCTCGGAATCCAAGGATACGAGTGTAAATGATCTGTCGGCGGCGGTTGCGGCGGCAGGCATCGTCCGTACAAAGGATTTAAAGACGTGGGAGCGTCTTGACAATTTAAAAACATTGAATTCTCCGCAGCAGAGAAATGTTGTGCTGCATCCGGAGTTCGTAAACGGAAAATATGCATTTTATACAAGACCAATGGATGACTTTATTGATACCGGTTCGGGCGGAGGCATCGGCTTTGGCCTGTGCGATGATATCACTCATGCTGTCATCGATGAAGAAATCATTACGAGCAAGAGAAGATACCATACGATTACTGAGGCGAAAAACGGTGCCGGTTGTGTACCGATCAAGACGGACAAGGGTTGGATTCATATCGCACACGGCGTTCGCAATACGGCAGCAGGGCTGCGCTATGTAATTTACGCGTTTGCGACTGATTTAAAGGATCCTGTCAGAGTGATCGCAGAGCCGAGCGGCGTCATGCTTGTGCCTCTCGGAAAGGAACGGGTCGGAGACGTATCCAATGTTGTGTTTACGAATGGTGCGATTGCCCGGGATAACGGGGATGTATTTATCTATTATGCTTCTTCGGATACGAGAATGCATGTTGCGACGACAACAGTCGATCAGCTCATTGATTATGTATTCCATACGCCAAAAGATCCGCTTCGCTCTGTTGAATGCGTTGCGCAGCGTTGCGAATTGATTAAAGAAAATCTGGAGTTGCTTGCAAAAGAAAAGTAAAAAGTCGGCTTGTTTACTTAAAATAGGGTCATGCTTTCCATGCGGAAGCATGCCCTGTTTGCATCACAAGGAATTTTAATTAATTGTCAGGAAGGGAAAGAAATCATGAGGAATGCGGAGCAAAACAATGTGATCAGTCCGTCTGATGATGCGCTCATTTATTGCGGCAGAATTGATTTTACAGAAAAGGAGGCGCCGGTATTTGTCTATCCGTACAGTTCTGTTTCGGCAGTTTTTACGGGAAGAAGCATTAGTATTATTCTTAGGAATCACCACATCTGCTGGGAAAATAATCTTGGCTATGTGATCGATGGGGTGCAGGGCAGAATACAGCTTCCTGAAAACGGGGATTCGGTAACGCTTGTTCTGGAGGACGATTTATCGGAGGGGGAGCACGAGCTGTTTCTGTTTAAAAGACAGGATGCGTGCCATTATTTTGATTTTTTAGGCTTTGTTCTGGAGAAAGGCGCTAAGATGAAGGCATCGTCACCGCTGCCGGAACGCAGAATCGAAGTCTATGGCGACTCGGTTTCGGCAGGAGAGGTTTCGGAGGCGCTCAATCATGTCGGAAAGCCGGATCCGAAGCATAACGGAGAGTATTCCAACGCATATTATTCTTATGCGGCTTATACGGCGCGGATGTTGAACGCACAGCTTCATGACATTGCGCAGGGAGGAATAGCGCTTTTGGACGGAACGGGTTATTTTGCTCCGGACTTCGGATATAAGGGAATGGAAAGCAGATATGATAAGTTAAAATATAACCCGGAGCTTGGGAAAGTGACAGAATGGGATTTTTCTCGTTATACGCCGCAGGTTGTTATCGTGGCAATTGGGCAGAATGACAGCTTTCCAGAGGATTATATGAAAGAGGACTATTTTTGTGAAAAGTCAGCGCTTTGGCGCGATACCTACGAAAAACTGCTGCGTAAGCTGCGCGGTCACTATCCGGAGGCCCTGATCATTACATCTACGACAATTTTGGAGCATGATGCCGGTTGGGATCGCTCAATCAAAGAGGTTTGCGATAAAACCAATGATAAGAGAATTGTAAATTTTCTATACAGCAGCAACGGCTGCGGCACACCGGGACATATTCGCAAGCCGGAAGCGGAGGACATGGCAAATGAGCTAAGCGCTTTTATTGAATCGTTTGGGGAAGCAATCTGGAAGTAAAGGAGAGGGATAGAATGTACAATATCAAAGCGGACGGATTGGTCAACCGAGGAAATCACGCGAGGCTGAAACAGTGCATGCGTCGGGCGGAGGCGGGCGATGGGCTGACGGTTGGTTTTATCGGCGGCTCCATTACACAGGGAGCCGCCGCTTCCGAGGATGCGTTTTGCTATGCGGCGAGAGTGGCCGGCTGGTGGAAGGAGAAGTTCCCAAAAACAAAGCTGACTTATGTAAATGCCGGGATTGGCGCGACGACCTCACAGTTTGGCGCGGCGAGGGCGAAAGAGGATCTGCTTGCTGCAAATCCGGATTTTGTTGTGATAGAGTTCAGTGTCAATGACAACGACGAAGAGTCGTTTGATAGGCGGGAATTTTTTATGGAAACGTATGAAGGGCTTGTACGGCAAGTCTATAGTGCTGCGTGTGCGCCTGCGGTTGTCATTGTACATAATGTGCGCTATCATGACGGCAGCAGCGAAGAGGATATGCACATGCAGGTTGGCCGTTTTTATGAGCTGCCGTGCATTAGTATCCGCCGCACGCTTTATTCACTTGTAAAAGATGGATTGATACCGGTCAGGGATATCACGCCCGATGACCTGCACCCAAATGATGAGGGGCATCGACTTGTCGCTCAAAGCATCACACAGTTTTTAGAAATGGTATTTGAAAAGCGGCAGGAAGAGGAAGCCTTTGCTCCCCTGCCTGAGAAAGCGTGTACAGCAAACTGTTATGAACATGCGACACGATATCAGAATCAAACATGCAGCCCTGTTTTGGAAGGGTTTATAAAGGATACGGAAACGCAGGACGGCGTGCGCGATGTATTCAAAAATGGCTGGTATGCAGGGAAGAAGAATGATAAGATATTATTTGAAATGGAGGGCAGCGAGATTGCGGTGATGTACCGCAAATCTGTATGGCAGCCTGCGCCAATTGCCCTGGCAATCCTCGACGGGGACGAAGAAAACGCAGTTATATTGGATGCAAACTTCGATGAAGATTGGGGTGATAAGGCATATATGCAGACGATTGCCCATCATATCGAAAATAAACCTCATACGTTGGAAATCAGACTGACCGACGTGGTCGATGGTAATTGTATGCCGTTTTATCTAATCAATATAATCGTATCCTCAAGCATATGAGCGTACGGAAGAAATAATAAGAAAAGCAGCAGGAGGAAAGAAAATGGGAATTTGCTATCAGGAAAAGACAAAGACATGGAAACTGGACACGCCGGGTTCTTCCTATGTAATTTGCGCGGTGGATGCGGAACAGTTTTTGCTGCATGCCTATTACGGAAAGAAAATCAGGGATGAGTCAGTCGTTTATTTGACAAGAATCAATGAAGCGCCGTTTGTACCGAGCGTAAACAATCGGGACAGGGGCTCGTTTTTGGATTCTGCACCGATGGAGTATCCGACTTATGGAGTCGGTGATTTCAGGGAAAGCTGTATAGAGATAGAGACGGAGGGCGGACATCACGGTCTGTCACTCCTATATAAGAGCCATCGGATTTATGCCGGGAAGCCGAAACTGCAAGGGCTTCCGGCAACATTTGGGGAGGAGGATGACTGCACGACTCTTGAATTGACCGTAGCGGACAACGCGACGAAGCTGGAAGCTGTGCTGATCTATACGGTATTCGAAAAGCTAGATGTAATTACGAGGAGCGTGCGCGTTAAAAATAGCGGCAGCAGAGCGCTGTATTTAAAAAGAGTACTTTCTGCCTGCATCGATATTGATAACCGAGAATATGATCTGATCACGCTTCATGGCTCGTGGGCGAGGGAACGCCATATTTACAGGCGGGAAATCGGCTATGGAAAGCAGACTGTTTCTTCTGTGCGCGGCGAATCGAGCCACCAGGAGCATCCGTTTCTGGCAATTGCCGGGAAGCATACGACACAAGAGAGCGGAGAGGTCTATGGGCTGAGCTTTGTTTATTCCGGCAATTTTATTGCATCGACGGAGAGAAATCAGTTTGACAGCGTGCGTGCTATTATGGGGATTCACCCGGCAGGATTTTCCTGGAAGCTGGAGCCTGGTGACGAGTTTACAGCGCCGGAGGTAGCTCTGGTCTATTCCGCAAACGGGATTGATCAAATGAGTCAAACATTTCATGACTTATATCGGGAGCACTTGATCAGAAGCCCCTTTAAAGACAAAAAGCGCCCGATCCTGATTAATAATTGGGAAGCGACTTATTTTGATTTCGACACGGATAAGCTGATTGCGATCGCAAAGGAAGCGAAGCAGAACGGCATTGAAATGCTTGTGATGGACGACGGCTGGTTCGGAAACCGCAGCAGCGATAACATGGCGCTCGGCGATTGGTATGTCAACGAAGAAAAAATAAAGGGCGGCCTTGGTTATCTCGTCGATGAGGTAAACCGGCTCGGCATGGAATTCGGCATTTGGATCGAACCGGAAATGATCTCTCCGGATTCGGATCTGTACCGGGCGCATCCCGATTGGGCAATCCGGATTCCGAACCGTACGGCGACGCTGTTAAGGAACCAGTATGTTCTCGATTTTTCCAGACCTGAGATTGTGGATGCAGTCTATCAGATGATTTCTGATGTGCTCAAAAGCGCAAATATCACCTATGTGAAGTGGGACATGAACCGCCAGCTTTGCGATATCGGCGGCATTGGGCTTCCGGCCGATAGGCAGGGCGAGCTGATGCACCGCTATATGATTGGCGTTTACGAGATGCAGGAGCGCCTTGTCTGTGATTTTCCCCGTGTTTTGCTGGAAAACTGTTCGGGCGGCGGAGCGCGCTTTGATGCCGGTATGCTCTATTACAGCCCGCAGATTTGGTGCTCGGACGACACCGACGCGATCGAGCGGCTTTCCATTCAGGAGGGAACGGCGCTTGTCTATCCGCTTTCAGCGATGGGCGCGCATGTCAGCGACTGCCCGAACCACACGGTCGGACGGAGCACGCCGTTTGAGACGAGGGGCTATGTCGCGCTCGCAGGCACCTTCGGTTATGAGCTGGACGTGACAAAAATATCAGAGGAAGACAGGGCGATGATCCCAAAACAGGTGGAAATGTATCACGCCTACAATGATATTGTGCGTATGGGCGACTACTACCGAATTGCTTCCTACAGCGAAAATCGCTTTTTTGATTGCTGGGAGGTTGTACGCAAGGATCAATCGGAGGCGCTTGTGACCTTTATTCAGGTGCTGGGCAGGGCGAATGTGCACAGCAGAAGGATTTGTTTAAAGGGTCTTGATCCGGACAAACGATATCAGATATGCTGCGATAAGGAGGTACTCTGTATCCTGGAGTCAGGCAGGAGTGGAGGCGAATTTGTGCTGTATGGCGATACACTAATGAATGCCGGTATCCACATTGGCGACTTAAGTGGTGACTTTGTCGGGGCGCTTATTCATGTGAAGGAAATAGTGTAACCTGCAAAATCAAATAAATATGGAGGTTTTTATGCAGAGAATAGAAATACTGGAAAATGGGATTTATCTTGTTTTTGAAATTGCAGACAACAACGATTTGAAGCTGCTGCATTTTTCGGCGCTGCCGTTTCAGGAGTCGAATATCAAAGCACCAAATACAAACGACGGCTTCCGCCTTGTGGAAATGAATTTATCCGGCTTTGACAGACCGGGCGAGCGCCACGGAAATAAATATATTTATACGGCGCCCGGCTATCGTATGAAATATGCGTCGCATAAGGATTATCGAAATGAATGGGGAAGAAAGCTGGAGTTTGAGCTGAAGGATGAGGAGACGGATGTTTACGTTGTGAGCCATATGCAGTTTTATGACGGGAATTCGATTGTTCGTTGTCAAAATGTGGTGGAAAACCGAGGAAGTCAATCCCAAACACTAGAATATATTTCATCGTTTAATTATACCGGAATAGAAAAGGAGGGACTACTTGCACAGGATAAAAAAATGTCGGTAAAAATTCCCCACAACTCCTGGCAGAGGGAAATGAACTGGCGCACCTATACGCTGCCGCAGCTCGGACTTTCTCTTGTGCAGCCATCAGAGATTCAGCGTTCTTCCTCGGCTTTGGAGGTCACGAATACGGGACACTGGTCCTCGAAAAAGTATCTTCCGATGGGCTTTTTGGAAAATACGGAGACGGGCAGCAGCCTGTTCTGGCAGATTGAGCACAACGGCTCCTGGCATTGGGAAATTGCCGACCAGAACGGTCATTTGTATTTGAATATCAGCGGACCAAACGAATTACAGTCCCATTGGTTCAAAGAGTTAAAGCCGGGAGACTCGTTTACGACAGTTCCTGCGGCAGTCGGCGTCAGCCATTCGACAGCTGATATCCCTTGCTTGGATTTGGCGATGGCGGGGCTGACAAAATATAGGCGATTGATTCGCAGAAAGAACGACGATAACGAATCGCTCAAAATCATTTTTAATGATTATATGAATTGTTTGTGGGCGGATCCGACGACGAAAAAAGAGCTGCCGCTCATTGACGCAGCGGCTGAAGCGGGCTGTGAATACTTCTGTGTCGATGCGGGCTGGTATGCACCGGGGCTTTGGTGGGATGCGGTCGGCGAATGGAAGGAGTCGCGCGAGCGTTTTCCAAACGGCATGAAGGAGGTCACAGACTATATTAGAAGCAAGGGCATGATCCCCGGTGTATGGCTGGAAATTGAAGTCATGGGTATTCACAGTCCTGTGTTGAACGGCATCGCTAAGGACGATTGGTTCTTTACGCGTCATGGAAAAAAGGTGTTTGACAGAAGCCGCTATCAGCTTGATTTCAGAAACCCGGAGGTCATCGACTATGTCAATGGCGTAATGGATCGGATCATCAGTGAGTATGGTGTCGGTTATATCAAGATGGATTACAATATCGAGCCGGGAATTGGAACGGAATTGCATGCGGACAGCGTCGGCGACGGGATGCTTGGACATGAGCGGGCTTACCTTGCATGGCTCAAGTCGGTATTTGAAAAATATCCGGATTTGATTATCGAAAACTGTTCGAGCGGAGGACTTCGCATCGATTATGCGATGCTTTCCCAGTACAGCATTCAATCCACGAGCGATCAGGACTGTTATAACCGCTATGCGACGATTGCCGCAAACGCGCCCGCAGGGCTGACGCCGGAGCAGGCGGCAATCTGGTCCTATCCGATGCGGGAGGGCGATAAGGAAGAGGTCGTGTTCAACATGGTTAATGCGATGCTGCTGCGTATCCACCAAAGCGGACATCTTGCGGAACTTTCCGATGAACGTAAAAAACTCGTGAGAGAAGGGCTGGATTATTATAAAACGATCCGTCAGAGCTTAAAGACCGCGCTTCCATTCTGGCCGCTCGGACTTTCCGCTTATGAGGATGAATGGGTGTCGCTCGGCCTACGCACACAGGATGGAACGAATAAAATTTATTTGGCTGTTTGGCGGCGCGACGGCAGCAAGGATAACTGTGTGCTTCCGATCCGCTATACAAACGGCGGTTCTGTCAGCGTAAAATGTGCTTATCCCTCTTATGAAGAGTGTTCTTATTGCTGGAATGAAGCGAAGCAGCAGTTATCCGTGCATTTTCCAAAACGCAATATGGCCAGGCTGTTTGAGATTAGGTTTGATTAGGTTTTTGTATTACAGCCTTGCCACACCCGTATCTCTTGCAGCTTTGGCAACAGCGGCGGCAACGGCAGGTGAAACCTGTTCGTTAAAGCTGTTCGGAATGATGTATTCCGGCGAAAGTTCAGCCTCTGTCACGATGGAGGCGATAGCGTAAGCGGCGGCGAGTTTCATTTCGTCATTGATGTCCGAGGCGCGCACGTCAAGAGTGCCTCGGAAAATACCGGGAAAAGCAAGAACATTGTTGATCTGATTTGGGAAATCGCTTCTTCCGGTACCCATAACGGCCACGCCTGCTTTCTTTGCCTCATCCGGCATGATTTCCGGCACGGGATTTGCCATTGCGAGCACAATCGGCTTTGCGGCCATTGTGCCGACCATTTCCCGTGTCAAAACGCCAGGGGCGGAAACGCCGATGAAAACGTCGGCTCCTTTTATGACATCCGCAAGCTGCCCTGTCCTTTTCTGCAGATTTGAGATTTTTGCCATTTCTGTTTTGGTGCTGTTCAAATTGTCACGGCCTTCATAAATGGCGCCTTTTGTGTCGCAGAGTACGACATTTTTCAAACCGGTTGTCATCAAAAGCTTTGTGATGGCAATGCCGGCAGCTCCCGAACCGTTGACGACGACCTCGATATCGGTCATTTTTTTTTCGACAAGCTTAAGTGCATTAATGAGACCTGCAAGTACGACAACAGCGGTTCCATGCTGATCATCATGAAAAACGGGAATATCACAACGTTCTTTCAACTTTTTTTCAATTTCAAAGCATCTCGGAGCGGAAATATCCTCAAGGTTTATGCCGCCGAAGGAGCCTGCGAGCAGTGTGATCGTGTCAACAATTTCATCTACATCTTTAGAGCGTACGCAGAGCGGAAAGGCATCAACATCGCCAAACCGTTTGAACAGCACGCATTTTCCTTCCATGACCGGCATACCGGCTTCCGGGCCGATATCGCCGAGTCCGAGCACGGCTGTCCCGTCCGTTACGACTGCGACGAGATTGCCCCGGCGCGTATATTGATAGGACAAATCGACATCCTCGCTGATTTTCAGGCAAGGCTCGGCAACGCCGGGCGTATAGGCTACTGCGAGATCCGCCATCGTATTCAACTCCGCTCTGCTCGTAATTTCGATTTTTCCATTCCATTTCTCATGCATCTTTAACGCATATTCTTTCTTATCCATGCTGCCTTTCCTCCGTGTCAGTTAGTAAATATAATTTCTGTTTCCGATCGCACACCCAATCGCTCTGTTTGATTATAGCATGCCATATTAAATTCGTAAAATGCATTTATACAAGCAACCCAAATCATTGTTATTGTTTTGATACAATTCCTTAAATTTGTTAGATTGCAGAAAAACCTCGTTTATGTTATGATGCAACCAAATTAAATTTAATCAAAAAGGAGGGAAGATGGAGTTGTATGATATAGAAATTATGGGATTCCTTCTTGTATTGTTTGCTTTTATCTTTCTGTTTGTGATGGCGACTTCCGTTGCGGCCTATGCTTTTTTATTTTTGTTTTTGATTACGACTTTCCTTGGGAACTATGTTCTGCAATCAGTCGGACTATATAGGATTGCGGAGCGGCGCTTTTGTCATTCGATATTTGCATGGTTTCCTTTTGCAAGAAGCTGGCTCCTTGGCAAGCTGGCGGATCAATATGAGGAGGCGGCTCATCATAAAAAGACCTATTATGGAGAGCTTCTGCTGTGGAGTTCCATTGCGGCAGCCGTCATTTCTCTGATTATCTTAGCAACTACATTTGGTGCCGGCTTGTTAAGTTCGAGGGGAAATAAAACAGACTGGATCATTGTACCGGTCAGCGCGGTATTTGTTGCCTATCTGCTACTGATGATCGCCCATACAGTGTTTTTCTATCTGGCGCTTTATCGGCTGTACAAATCCTGCGAACAGCAAAAAGCGGTAACATATATTGTGCTATCCATTTTTGTCAGGATTACAATGCCCGTTTTTGTCGTTTTATGCGGAAAAAAAGACAGTCCCGTCATGCAGGACTATCTGTACAGGCAATCAGGCAGAACTTAAGAAGTACCAGATTGGCTGCTTGAAACAGTATTGTAGCCCGATGGGGGAACCAACGGGCTACGATGAGGGGAGTATAAATAATTAATAAGGGGTCGTAAATGAGAATCCTTTGAAGGGTAGACTCTCGCTTACAGTTGTAATTATAATATAATTTGGTAAAAAATACAATAGGTTTTGAAAACTAGTAGTTACAAATATTTCAACAACAAGATTTTGTGTTTTTTAATAAAAAATGGATATAAAAAAGGAAAAATTATGTTTTTTGAATAGAAAATGCAGATTGCAGACATACTATTAGCAGGTTACAATAAGTAACTATTAAAGATTTCAGGAGGAATTTGAAATGGCAAAGAATGATAACAGCACGAACTACTCTAACAACAATCAGGAGAGTAAGAAGGACAAGAGCCAGAGCCAAAACAAGTCTGGAAACAACGCAGGAAATAACGCAGGGAACAACTACTCCAGCAACAAGAATGACAACAAGAGCAACGATTCATACTAAAGCCAGTAGCCGCAAAATGGCGAATAGCTCCAGCGTGCGTCTGGAAAAAAGATGGCAGCCTGACAACATCGGGCTGCTGTTTTCATATACTAACAATATATGTCTGTGTGGGGATGCTTATGAGCGTAGAAACGATTTGGACAAAAGAAATCGAAGGCTATATCGGAATGGCCGGCGTGGAGATCTGGGATGTCAGATCTCAGGAGGAATATGCGAAAAAGCATATCAGGGGAGCGAGAAACATGCCCTATCAGAGTTATGAAGACTGTGCGGCGCAGACAGAAAACCATATGGAAAAGGAGAAAACCTATATTCTCTATTGCGATCGCGGAGGATTAAGTATGGCGTTTGCAAGAGAATTGGATAAAAAAGGATATCGGGCAAAATCGGTGATCGGCGGAATTATGGCTTACCGGGGAAATGATTTGGAGAGTTTCGAAAGTAATGATTGACAGCATTCGCCTGCTACTTTAATATAATTTAAGAAGGCAGGTATTCTATGAATAAATTTGAACTGATCGCCCCATGTCATTTTGGAATGGAAGCGGTATTAAAAAAAGAAATTATGGATTTGGGATATGAAATATCGGTGGTTGAGGATGGCAGAGTGCTCTTTTGGGGAGACGAGGAGGCGGTTTGCCGCGCCAATGTATTCCTGCGCACCGCAGAGCGTATTTTAATCAAGACCGCTTGTTTTACGGCTGCGACCTATGACGAATTATTTGAGGGAACAAAGGCAGTGGCGTGGGAGGATTACATCCCGCAGGACGGAAAATTTTGGGTCGCTAAGGCGGCCAGCGTCAAGAGCAAGCTGTTCAGCCCCTCGGATATCCAGTCTATCATCAAAAAAGCGATGGTGGAGCGTTTGAAGCAGACCTATCATAGTTCATGGTTTGAGGAGGATGGTGCAAGCTATCCTTTTCGTGTTTTCCTTATGAAAGATACGGTTACAATTGGCCTTGATACGACGGGTGAGTCCCTGCATAAGCGCGGCTACCGAAAACTGGTCAGTAAGGCGCCGATTGCGGAAAATCTGGCGGCGGCGATGCTTCTTTTGACCCCGTGGAATAAAGAACGCGCACTGGTGGATCCGTTTTGCGGGAGCGGAACGATTCCAATTGAGGCGGCAATGATGGCTGCCGGCATTGCGCCCGGGATGGATCGTAGCTTTCTGTCGGAGGATTGGACAAGTCTGATTGGACGGAAAAACTGGTATCGTACGGCAGACGAAGCAAATGAAGGCGTGGATCTGTCCGTAAAGCCGGATATTCAGGGTTTTGATATTGACGGTGATATGATTAAGGCGGCAAAGGAAAATGCAAAGCTTGCCGGTGTCGGCGAGATGATCCATTTTCAGAAACGTCCGGTCGCGGAGTTGAATCATCCAAAAAAATACGGATTTCTCGTAACCAACCCGCCTTATGGGGAGCGAATCGGGGAGAAGGAGGAGCTTCCGCAAATTTATAAGGAGCTGGCGGAGGCATATGGCCGACTTGACTTCTGGTCTGCGTATATAATTACGGGTTATGCGGATGTCGAAAAACATATGGGACGAAAAGCGGATAAGAACAGAAAAATTTATAATGGTATGATGAAGACCTATTATTATCAGTTTTTAGGCCCAAAGCCGCCAAAGAAGCATAACATCGCGCCGGAATGAAGCAGTGTTCACCCGTGATACTATAGAAGAAATGCAGGAATGAGAAGTGAAGAAGTATTTAGCGAAATGGTTGGTGATTATCATGGCGGTTGCCGTTATGATAGGCACAAGATTTATAATGGAATATATGCCCACAGGAACAAAAGCGGCTTCTGTTTTTGCGGAAGAATCCTCTCTGGAAACATTAGAGGGCAACTCCGGGTTTAGGGTTTTGATTCCGATTCAGTACGAAGGAGCCGTCCAGATTGAGGAAAATTTAATAGAAAAAACCGTTCAAATTGTGTTGCCCGGCATTCCTAAATTTTCTTTTTCCACAATGATTGCGGAGGGAAATGACGCAAGAGTGGTAAAGATAGAACGCAGTTACAAAGATGGAAGCGGAAGGTTGCTGGTCTATCTGGATGACCGATATGCCTGCAAAGGCACCTATGAGGGGAAAAAGCTGCTACTGCAATTTTTCCCGGTGCGGGAAAAATATGAGCGGATACTCGTTATTGATCCGGGGCATGGAGGAGAATCAGATACCGGAACCATTGCGTATGGGTACAAGGAAAAGGATCTGACTTTGGCATTTGCCAAAGAGATCAAGGCGCTTTTGGAAAGAGAACTTCCGGAGATCTATGTGTGTCTGACGCGTCTTGAAGACACGGAGATAGGTGCACAAGAGAGGGAGGCTTTGGCAAAGGAGCTTGGTGCAGATTTGTATCTTTCCATTCATATGAATGCCGACCCGTCCTCTAGAGCAACAACAGGTGTTTCTACCTATTATAATAATTTAGATGCCGAAACCGGGAGGGCTTATGCAGAAGTTATGCAGGGCTGTATTGCGAAAGCGGTAGAAGGGCAGGATGCCGATGCGATAGAAGAGGATAAACGGATTATCACCAAGGAATTTACAATACCGGCGCTGATCATAGAAGCAGGATACCTGACGAACAAACAGGAAGCGCTGATGCTTGGAACG
Organism: uncultured Lachnospiraceae bacterium; assembly: GCA_964566545.1. Taxonomy (GTDB): domain Bacteria; phylum Bacillota; class Clostridia; order Lachnospirales; family Lachnospiraceae; genus JAEYFP01. The sequence goes on from CAZMIX010000043.1 coordinate 19,203, forward strand.
ATTGAATATAGAGAAATGCTTGCCGGTGGGATTGCCTCCGGCATTGAAAAAATAGTTGCAGATTAGTTTTCATTGGATCTGTGACAATAATAGCCGGATGAGGATAAAGTTATATGGAAAAAACAATTGTATTTGCGACCGGAAATGAAGGGAAAATGCTGGAAATTCGCATGGTGTTGGCGGATTTGGACGTGACAGTGCTTTCCATGGAGGAAGCGGGCGTGAAGATGGACATTGCAGAGGATGGAACGACGTATGAGGAAAATGCTGTAATTAAGGCAAAAGCGGTCATGGAGGCGACGGGAAAGCTAACGCTTGCTGATGATTCCGGCCTTGAGATTGATTATCTGAATCGGGAACCGGGCATCTATTCAGCGAGGTACTTAGGCGAAGACACGCCTTACAGCGTGAAGAATCAATTACTAATCGAACGTCTTGCAGGTGTGCCGGATGAAAAACGGACGGCGCGGTTCATCAGCGCTATTGCCGCTGCTTATCCAGACGGAACGATAGAGACAGTTCGCGCTTCGGTAGAAGGCAGGATTGGCTATGAGGAAAAAGGAAGCAACGGCTTTGGCTATGATCCGATTTTTTACCTGCCCGAATATGACTGTATGTCAGGCGAACTGCCGCTTGAGGAAAAAAACAAAATCAGCCACAGGGGCAAGGCGCTGGTTTTAATGAAAGAAAAGCTAATACACGGCAAACTATTTGAATAGGCGGATGAACGGAAGATGAAAATATTAATAGTAAGCGATACGCACAGGCATAACGGGAATCTGCTGCGCGTGATCGATAAAGTAAAGCCGATCGACATGCTGGTTCACTGCGGGGACATCGAGGGGAGCGACGAGGAAATTATCGAAAGTGCGTCATGTCCGATGCATATTGTTGCGGGAAACAACGACTGTTTTTCGGATTATGACGAGGAACAGGAGTTTAGGATCGGCAGCTATAACGTGCTTTTGCTTCACGGTCATCGCCATCGGATCTATGCTAACATCGATTCTCTGTTTTATTTGGCAGAGGAAAGGGGCGCGGATATCGTAATGTTTGGTCATCTGCACGTGCCTATTTTAGAATTAAGGGACAGAATCACCGCCTTAAATCCAGGCAGTCTGACCTATCCTCGTCAGGCGAATAAAAAGCCCTCCTATATGATTATGGAACTAGATGAAAAAGGCGAGGCGCATTATACATTAAACTATCTTGGGTGAAATTAAGCTGAATTAAGGAAAATAGGTAGTTGACAATCCTTTTTCCCTATTATATAATATGACTTGCGTCACAATTTGTACATGATTTTTGCGCATAACAGCAGGAACGCCGGGGTGTGGCTCAGCTTGGCTAGAGCGCCTGGTTTGGGACCAGGAGGTCGCAGGTTCGAATCCTGTCACCCCGATGCTTTGTTTATACGCAGAATGGCTTCGTCGTAATATTTTTTGTGTTCGTAGCTCAGTCGGATAGAGCAACGGCCTTCTAAGCCGTGGGTCGGGGGTTCGAATCCCTTCGAGCA
>CAZMIX010000044.1:0-20279 GCA_964566545.1 uncultured Lachnospiraceae bacterium
CGCACGCGCTCTCCAAACCTCATCCGCTGAATATACATATAATCCTGCACTACCTTTAACTCCTGCTTCAAAGGAGCAAAGGCATTGGTCGTACGCAGGCTGTAACGGAGAAGGTTGCTCATAGCCACCAGCATTTCTTCCGTTATCGGCGCTTCCTCCATCTGCGCCATGCGGGTAATCATATTCAAGGTATTAAACAGAAAATGAGGGTCTAACTGGCTTCGAATCAACTGAAGCTGTGCCATGGAAAACCGCTGCTCCAGCTCTGCCCGCTCCAGCTCCTGCCGGTACAGACGTTCTTCCATCACCCTCTTTTCTTCCGTTGCCACCACATAGTCTTGTGTGGAGTGTTTCATTTTATTGAAGGCGCTGACCAACTGCCCGATTTCATCCTGTCCCTTCCAGTCCAGGTCCGCCCCGGAAAAGTCATTCTTTTCAATTTTCCCGGAGGCCTCCGCCAGGCGACCCACAATCTTTAGGATACTGCTCATGAGCAGGCGCATGATGGCCAGCAGGAGCCAGAATGCAGCAAAGCTGATCAGAAGCAGAATATACGGCATCTGCTTTAGTATCGGCAGTTGCTCTTCATAATAGCCATTTCCTTCTAAAAGCACCGCTCTGGTAAGCCTAGAGGCATAAGCAGACAAATAGTCCTGCATGCTGTAGGTTTTGTACAGCTCGGTAATGTAGCCCTCCTCCGTCTTCTCCATGGCTGTCACCGTATCCCGCTGCTTTGCATATTCTTCATAGGCATTTTTAATACTCCAGGTAATGGAATAGCGTTCCTCCCCTATCTGCGCATAATCATAGGGCAGATTAGCCAAATATCCGGCAGTCTCCCCACATGCCTGACTGAATTTTTCTTCCGTCTCCCGGTCCTTTTCCGATATAAACTGCAAAAACAAATCCTTTTCCTTGTCCAGCGCATCCTGGAATCGGTAGCATGCCAAATTGTCATCCAGAATCATCCTCACGTTATCGATAAAGGAATAGGGAATATTCAGATTGACCAGAACCACTGCCTCCATAATCAGGCCCACACTTACAATAATGACTTGAATTTTATGCCGAAGCGGCATTCTCTGCCAGTATTTTATAAATTTATCTTTCATATCCACTCTTCCCATTGCTTCCTAAATTTCTTTCGTGGCTATCGTAACGTATTTTCCTCCACAATGCAATGGGGAATCATGTTTCTAACTGAATCCTCGTATCCTTAAATTCCTTTGGGGAAATTCCGAATTCCTTTTTAAAAGCTCTGTAAAAGCTGGAATAATCCCTAAAGCCAAAGGATTGGTAAGTCTCGCTGATACTCACATTTCCAAGCAGCGCTTCCTTACATGCATACAGCCTCTTTTTCAGGATATATTGATGAAGGGACACCCCCATATTGTCCTTGAAAATATGGGAAATATGATATTTGCTCACAAAAAACTCATTTGCGATCGCATCGAGCGTCAGCTCCTCCTCCAAATGCTCTTCGATGTAGCAAATCAAATTCCGGTATAGATGATGCCCTTCCTCCGGATAGTTTAAGTGCTTTTGCTCATACATGATCCGGTTCAAATGCATGACCAAACCGTTGATACCGAGCGCAATGCGCACATCCCTCCCGAACCGCTGTCCCCGAATTTCCTCCAGAAGCTCAAAAACCTTCGCCTGAATCGTATTGAAAGTGATGACATCGTTGTGGATAATGTAATCTCCCGTATCCGACACATGCCGTATGAAATAAAGGTAGTCCTCCGACAGCTCCCGAAGCTGATCACAGTATTCCTCGCTGATCCAAAGGACAAACCTTCGGTACGGCTTGCCGGAATTATGTATCACGGCCTGATGGGATACCTTCGGGGGAATCAGCACGATGTCGCCCGGCTTCAAATCCCACCTTTGCTCCTCGATTCGAATGGATACTTCCCCCTCCAGAAAAAAGTAAAATTCATGGTAGCGGTGCATATGGATTTTTCCCTGTGGAAGATTCCTGTCGCTGTAATAATAGATTTCAAAATCCCTTGAAAGCATGTACTGTCTTTTTGTAAATTCCGCACGTAAATTTTTTTTCATATGAATACCCCATATCGGTTTTTGCAGCTCGAATCAATAGATGAATACGTTTTTATTAGAATAACATTTAATCGCAACTTTTACAATGTGAACAGCAATTCTGTCAATAGACTTTTTTCGCCTTCCATTTATAATGAAATTACGCTATGGATTATTAATAAACAGGATTACAGAAAGGGACTATTACTTATGGAAATGACATTAAGGTGGTATGGTTCAAAATTTGACACCGTTACGCTGAGCCAGATCCGGCAAATACCCGGAGTAACCGGAGTCATCACGACATTATATGACACAGCTCCGGGAGAAGTATGGAGCCGCGAGCGGATTCACGCACTGAAAGAAGAGGTCGAGGCCTCCGGTCTTCATATAGCGGGAATCGAGAGCGTAAACATTCATGAAGCGATCAAAGCCGGGACAGAGGAACGGGAACAATACATTGCCAACTATATCGAAACGCTCGAAAATTTAGGCGAGGAGGACATTCATCTTGTCTGCTACAACTTCATGCCCGTATTTGACTGGACCCGCACGGAGTTAGCACGCGTACGTCCCGACGGTTCTACGGTACTCGCCTATAACCAAGCTGCCGTAGACGCATTAAATCCCGAGGACATGTTCGATTCCATCGCGGGAGATTCAAACGGTACGATCATGCCCGGCTGGGAGCCGGAGCGGATGAAGAAAATCAAAGAGCTGTTTGCGATGTATCAGGATATTGACGCAGATATGCTGTTCGCAAACCTAAACTATTTCCTCGAAAAAATTATGCCTGTCTGCGACCGCTATGACATCAATATGGCGATCCATCCCGACGACCCTGCGTGGAGCGTATTTGGCCTTCCCCGCATCATCATCAACCAGCCAAACATTCTGCGCATGATGAAAATGGTGGATAATCCGCATAATGGCGTGACCTTATGTTCCGGCTCTTATGGCACTAATCTGGAAAATGACCTTCCCGGCATGATCCGCGCTTTAGAGGGCAGGATCCATTTTGCCCATGTACGCAATCTGAAGTTCAACAGCCCGGAGGATTTCGAAGAATCCGCCCATCTTTCCAGCGACGGTTCCTTTGATATGTACGAAATCATGAAAGCCCTCTATGATATTAAATTTACCGGCCCTATCCGCCCCGACCATGGACGTATGATCTGGGGAGAAACAGCCATGCCCGGATACGGACTGTATGACCGCGCGCTTGGCGCAGCTTATCTGAATGGCCTGTGGGAAGCCATCGAGAAAGGAGACCGCAGAAAATGAAACTGGATCGTTCCGTTATGGATAACAAAAAAGTATGGCTGGAAAAAGGATATTCCCTCCCCCTTTATGACCGGGACGCGGTGGCGGAAAGGACAAAGGCCGCTCCGTTTTGGATTCATTTCGGCGCAGGCAACATTTTTCGCGCCTTTCAGGCAAATGTCGTTCAAACTCTTCTGAATGAAAAGGTTTTGGATAGAGGGCTGATCGTTGCCGAGGGCTTTGATAATGAAATCATACAAAAAATGAACGCTACCCATGATGACCTCTCCATTCTCGTGACCTTAAAAGCTGATGGCTCCGTGGAGAAAACGGTGGTCGCAAGCGTAATGGAATCCTTATGCGCAAGTCCTGAGAATCCGGAAGAGTTCAACCGCCTGCGCGGATTTTTTTCCAGTGCCTCCTTGCAGATGGTCAGCTTTACCATTACGGAAAAAGGCTATCTCCTTACAGATGCTGAGGGCAGGCTTCTTCCTTCGGTAGCCGCCGACATGGAGCGCGGACCACAAGTGCCGGAGAGCTATATCGGAAAAGTCGCGAGCCTGCTTTACACGCGCTTTAAAGGCGGAGCAGCGCCGGTGGCTATGGTCAGCATGGACAACTGTTCACATAACGGTACCCGTCTTTATGAGGCGATTTATGCTTTCGCTGAAAAATGGAGCGAGTCCGGCCTGACGGAAAAAGGGTTTCAGGAATATATCAGCAATCCGTCTAAAGTTTCTTTCCCCTGGACTATGATAGACAAAATCACGCCACGGCCGGATGCCGCCATAAAAGAGATTCTTGCAAAGGACGGCGTGGAGGATCTGGAATTCGTCATTACAGCCAGACATACTTATGTGGCGCCTTTCGTAAACGCGGAGGAATGCCAGTATCTCGTCATCGAGGATGCGTTCCCCAACGGACGGCCCGCGCTGGAAAAGGGCGGCATTATTTTCACCGACCGCGAAACTGTGGATAAAGTGGAGAAAATGAAAGTCTGCACCTGCTTAAACCCGCTTCACACCGCTCTCGCAGTGTTTGGCTGTGTGCTCGGCTATGATTTGATTTCAAAGGAAATGAAGGACAACGCGCTGCGCAGGCTCGTGGAGGAAATCGGATACAGGGAAGGACTTCCCGTAGTAATCGATCCCGGCATTCTGGATCCGAAACAGTTTATTGACACCGTTTTAAACGTGCGTATTCCGAATCCGTTTATGCCGGATACCCCGCAGCGCATTGCGACGGATACTTCACAGAAGCTCGCCATTCGCTTCGGCGAAACGATCAAGGCATATATCGCATCCCCTGCGCTTAATGTTTCCGACTTAAAGCGGATTCCATTGGTGTTTGCGGGATGGCTCCGTTATCTTATGGGCATCGATGACAACGGAAATCCTTTTGAACTCAGTCCCGACCCTCTTTTAGACGTTCTGCGCCCTCACATGGATGGGCTGACACTCGGCTCCTCCGATAACACAGCGGAAAATATAGAGAGGCACATAAAGCCTATTTTAGAAAATAAGAACATTTTCGGAGTAAATTTATACGACGCCGGTCTCGCCCCCCTCGTATGCACCTACTTCCGTGAGATGCTTGTCTCTCCCGGCGCCGTAAGGAAAACGCTGGAGCAAGCGTTGCTTCGCCTATAGGCGATCTTATAGAGTTGAGAAATTGCATACAGCGGCACATTAATCAGCTTCTCCTGCTCGCGGTAATCGGACATGGAAGTTCGGATACCAAACGGCAGCTTATATGTTGAAACAAAATACTTTAAACTCTTTGCATTCAGGTTTTCTGCTGCCTTTGTTTCAATGGGAATAATACTATTCTCATACTGCAGCAGGAAGTCAATCTCTCCGGCAGATGACTCAGCAGACCAGTAATATGGCACAGCATTAAGCTCCGATGCTAACTGCTGGCACACATACTGCTCCGTGAGAGCTCCCTTGAACTCGGTGAAGATATCACTTCCGAGAAGGAGAGTTTTTTCATCAATATCGGCCATTGCCGCAAGCAGACCAACGTCGGCTATGAACAATTTAAAAGCAGGTAAATCCTGGTATGCCTTAAGCGGATACCCTCCCTTTTTCACTCTGCCAACTTTATGGCAAAGGCCGCAGTCGATCATCCACTGAATTGCGATTTCAAAATCCTTGGCACGCGCTCCTTCTCTAAGCACGCTATAAATAAACTTTTTATTCTCTTTTGCCAACTGAGAAGGAATACCATCCCAAACCATTCTGACGCGCGGAACAACCAGCGGCGGCACATGCTTGGAAAAATCCTGGTCATAGTCGCTGAGTAGGCGTTTATGCACATGACGTACCTGTTTAAAATCATTCTTATTAATATAAGCATTTACTGCTGCTGGCATCCCTCCGACAAAATAATAAATCTTCAACGCATCGATATATTTGTCCTTAAAAGCTGTAATCATCTGAAAATCATTTTCATTCAGCAGGTCTACAAGTGCGCTTTGACCGACAGCATCCAAAAATTCTGTGAATGAAAGCGGATACAACTCCATAGTGTCAACTTTTCCAACCGGAAAGGATGTTCCCTGGTGTAAAGCAATACCAAGCAAGGAACCAGCGGCAACAATATAGTAATGAGTTGTTTCGTCCTCACTAAAATATTTCAAAGCCTGTAACGCTGCGGGAACCTCCTGAATCTCATCTAGAATGATGAGCGTTTCATCATTAATAGTGACACCGCTTTCAATAGAAAGACCTCTGATAATCCTATCAAGCGAAAAGTCTCCCGAAAACAGAATCTGCATGCGCTCGTTTCTATCAAAATTTATATAGGCAGCCTGCTTAAAACAAGATCTGCCAAACTCCTTCATAAGCCACGTTTTTCCAACCTGTCTTGCACCCTTGATAAGCAGCGGTAAACGATCCAAATCATTTTTCCACTTAATTAGTGTCTGCATCGCACATCGCCTCATATAGGCCACCTCCTCGCAACAAAATAATATGATTTTATTATATTTGTCTTTTTTTCAAATGTCAAACGAATAAATGTAATATTTCACATAATCTTCGACTAAAAAACGTTTTTGGAGGAGTCGAAACTTTATTTCGCTTATGTATTTTTTTATTTTATATCGGTAGCGTGGGAATTCACAAGCCTGCTCCGGTCATCGCTGCACCCTGCCTGAGCCGTCTCCGCCCATGAGCACGGTCACCTCTTCTGCCGATACCATATTAAAATCGCTTTCGACCGTGTGCTTCAAGCAGCTTGCCGCAACCGCGAATTCAAGCGCCTTCTGCGGTTTAAAGCCGTTCATGAGCGCATAGATCAATCCCGCTCCGAATGAATCCCCTCCGCCGACACGGTCTACAATATGAATGTCGTAGCTTTTGCTAAAATAATAGTTTCCGCCGTCATACAGCATCGCCGCCCACTTGTTGTCGTTGGCGGATAAAGATGTGCGAAGCGTAATCGCCACCTTTTTAAACCCGAATTGATCGGCCAGCTTTCCCGCTACCTCTTGGTAGCCCTCATGGTTGACTTTGCCGCTCATCACATCCGTATTTTTCGACTTGATGCCGAATACATCGCCCGCATCCTCTTCATTCGCGATGCAGACATCCACATACTTGCACAATTCGCTCATGACGGCACGCGCTTTTTCCTTTGTCCAGAGTTTCTTACGGTAATTCAAGTCACAGCTTACCGTGATCCCTTTTGCCTTGGCCGCTTTGCATGCCTCCAGACAGACTTCGGCGATGTTGTCGCTAAGCGCCGGCGTGATTCCGGTAAAATGAAACCAGGAAGCGCCCTCAAAAATCTGATCCCAGTCAAAATCCTCTTTGAAAGCAGACGCCATCGAGGAAGCCGCACGGTCGTAAATAACCTTGGAAGGCCGCTGGCTCGCGCCTTTTTCAAGATAATAGATGCCAAGCCTCTCGCCGCCCCTTGCGACATAGGATGTATCCACTCCATATCTTCTCAGGGAATTAAGCGCAGCCTGCCCAATCTCATGCTTTGGCAGCTTTGTCACGAAAGCCACATCCATTCCATAGTTTGCGAGAGAAACCGCCACATTGGCTTCGCCTCCGCCATAAGTCACTTCAAAGGCATCGGCCTGCACGAAGCGCAGATAGCCCTCCGGCGCCAGCCGAAGCATAATTTCCCCAAATGTAATCACTTTATTGTTCATCATGTACCTCCGTCATTTTTTTTGTAATAAATGAAGGGCAAAGCCTCCAAAATCCTTTTTTAAATAAATGGCAACCAATTGGTTTTTGGCGTCATATTTCGCGGAATCCCCTTGGAATTCATAGCCCATCCGTTTCAGATAATCGACCGCCCGCTCGATGTAGTCGGTGCAAACCGCGATATGTCCCTTTGCGCCAAGATAATGGGACTTCATGATTTCAAAGCCGTCTCCCGCAAAAATAGAGCTGTTCCCGGATCTCTTCTCAAAGCCAAACATGCCGGAAAATTCGTCCGCCAGCGCATCCGCGTCGCTTTCGTCCTCCATGTTGATGCCTACGTGGGCGACCTCAAAACCGAGCATGCGGTTGACCGCCTCTGCCGTCAACCGGCGAATTCCGTCAAAATCGTCCGCCGCGAGCATCTTAGCGTCTACCATCCAGCTTCCCCCGCACGCTATCACATTGTTTGTATTGAGATAAGCGGACAGGTTTTTCTGATTGACTCCACCGGTCGGCATAAATTTTACAGTTCCAAACGGCCCTGAAAGCGCTTTGAGCATCGGAATGCCGCCTGCCGCCTCCGCCGGAAAAAACTTCACGACCTCAAGTCCCATGGCTACGGCCTGCCCCACCTCGCTCGGCGTGCTGCAGCCCGGCACGATCGCAATCTGCCTGTCGATGCAGTACTGCACGACCTTCGGATCAAAGCCCGGACTCACGATAAACTGCGCGCCTGATGCGACCGCTTGATCGACCTGTTCGCTCGTCAGCACGGTTCCGGCTCCGACCAGCATTTCGGGAAACGCTTCCTGCATCACCCGGATCGCTTCCGGCGCGGCTGCTGTCCGAAACGTCACCTCCGCACACGGGATACCACCTTCACAGAGTGCCTTTGCTAACGGCACGGCCTTTTCAGCCTGCTCTATTTTGATGACCGGCACAATTCCTATTTTAGAAATTGCTTCTAATTTCTGATTCATATTCCCTCCTTCTTGAGTTCCGTATTATGAAACTTAGTTTCATTATTTGATACCTCTTATGTTTTATTATATACAAAATTGCCAGCCTGTCAATATGCTTTCTTCTTGAATTTTTATAAATGGGATGCTATAATAGGCATAATTTTGTGAAAGGATATGACAACATGGATAACGATAAAAATCCCGTCCAGTCTGCGGACAGAATCTTTCAGGTCATCGATGTGCTGACGGAAAGAGGGCCGTGCGGCCTTTTGGAAATCAGCGCCATGCTCTCCTTAAATAAAAGCACGGTTCACCGTCTTTTAAATTCTTTGATTTATATGGGATATGTCAAACAGAACGAAGAAACGTTAAAATACCAGATGACCCTAAAGGTCGTGACAATTGCAGGAAAGGTGTTAAAACAGATCGATATTTTATCGATCGTACAGCCTTATATGCGGTTTTTAATGGAGCAGGCCTGCGAGACGGTTCATCTTGTCAAGCGTGTTGACAACCGCATCACGTATATCAACAAGCTGGAGCCTTCCTATGAGGGACGCTCCATACGCATGGCCTCCTTTATCGGAATGGTCAGCCCGCTCTATTGTACGGCTGTGGGAAAAGCGATTATGTCGGAATTATCCGAAGATGAGGTGCGTGGTATTTGGGAAAGCTCCCTCCCTGAAAGGAAGACGGAATATACGATCCTTGAAATGGAACAGCTTTTAAAGGAACTTGCGGCGATCCGTAAGCTCGGCTATGCGATGGACAACGAGGAAAATGAGGTCGGCGTCCGCTGCATCGCCGCGAGCATCAAGGATTACAGCAGCACGGCAAATTATGCCATCAGCATTTCGGCACCGACCGGGAGAATGTCCGACGAACGGGTGCAGGAGCTGATTCCGCTCCTCATAAGCACCTGCCTGAAGCTGTCGCATGAGCTTGGCTATAAAGCGCAGTAGAGCCGCTTTTCTACCGTCACATCGGCTTCATGCCGTTTCCGAAACAGAGTCCGCCTCCTCCGCAGAACAAATTGCAGACAAGGTTCCAGAAGCACAGCTTCAAACAAAGACCGCTGCCGCCCGTACTGCTCTCCCCGTAAGGGCTTTGCATATCCCGGTACCAGCTTCCGCCGGCTTGCAGCTGCTGCAAAAATAATTGATATTTAAGATTGCCCGGTTCCAGCTCACATGCCATTCTTGCAAAGTCAAGTGCCTGTACATTATTGCCCATCCCTGCATTGGCCGTGCCCGCATAATAATACCAGAGCGCATTTCTCTCCTTCATGCTGCCAAGCAGGTTCCAAGCCTCCTCATAGTGTCTGTTGTTGATATAGGTTTCCGCCGCCCGCATATGAAACACATACCCCTCGCTGCCGCCATAGCCTTCTCTTTCCGTATTATTTTGGAAGTCGCGACTGCCGGCATAGCCATAGCGCGAATAACCGGCATTACCGTTCTCCCTCTCCTCTATAATCTGCTCATATGCCTGCTGCACTTCTTTGAATTGTTCTTCTGCTGCGTCCTTGTTCGGATTGTTGATATTTGCATCCGGATGATATTTCCGGCTCAATGCCCGATATGCCGTTTTGATTTCATCATTCGTGGCATCTTCCTTCACCCCGAGTACCAAATAGGGATTTCTCATTTATTTTGATCTCCATTCTTAGCGGCATGGTAGCGACACCAAACGCCGGAATATAAAATATTGCGCAGGATCTGCACATCCTCGACAATCGGGAGCCGTTCAAAGGCTTTGGAGCATGCCGCCATCATCATGAGCAAGATTTGCTCCGCTTCCTCGTCTACTGCTTGCTTTCTTAACAAAAATGGATTATAATTTCCATTCTTTCGATCCTTTTCCATGTCGAGATATGCGTCCATCAAATAGATAAACTTCCCAAGAAAAAAGCCCATCTCTCTTAAATCCTTCTCCCACTCGTCCGCACGATAAACAAATATCTCCTCCATAATCCGTCCAAACGCACCGGCCGGGATATCGATATCCGGCTCCTTGCGCTGTTCCATTTCCTGTATTTGTCTTAGCTCCTCACGAATAACAGCCGCCTTTTTCGGATATTCTTCTGCGATTTGCTTTACTTTTGGCAGAAGCAGTCCTGCATAGCCTCTTTTTAGCAGTTTTTTTTCATCCTGCCAGTCATCCATGCATTTTTCATAGGTCAGAAGCAAATTGAGATCCGCCGCATAATCCGTATAGATATTTGTCCGCGTCTTATGCTTTTCAAATGGATGTGCGATGCACGTACACTCCGACTCAAGCGTCTGAGGCTCATACAGTGCCGTCAGAAGCAGGATCACAAATGTCATATCGTAAGTCAGAGACATCTGTCCGGTCAGGCCATAGCGCTTTTTTAAGCTTTGGCAGAGACCGCAGTAATAAGAACGGTATTTCTCATACTCCTTAAACTTCATCTCCTGCTGGTTGATGATCACATATCCAAACATCCGCTAACTCCTTTTCGTAAATTCCGTACGGCATTTCGGACACGTCACAACAATTTTTCCTTTTCCCTTCGGAATCCGGATTTTCTGCCGGCAATTCGGGCAGCGGTAAATATGATGTGTCCTCTGCTGTATCCACTTAAGCTTCTTTCTCCCAAAAAAGTTTCTGAACCGATAGGTCTGCTTTAAATACCATTGATTTTCCCGGAATCTTTTTTCATGATTTCTGGAAAAAACGCGATAATAAACGTATCCGATAATTGCCACCGCAATCCAGTAACAAACATCCGCTCCTGTAATCACAGACAACAGCATCACAAGCAACGCTACAACCATCAAAAATTGGGACAGCTTGTCTGTCCCATAACGCCCATACATAATTTTTCTTAATCTTTCCTGCATATCCATGACCTTTCACAATAATGCTTATTTAATCGGATTCGGCAAATGCACCACTTCTTCTCCGACGAGCGGCTTGCTGAAATAATAGCCCTGAATAAAGTCACACGCAAAATCCTTTAGCCGGTTGCGCTGGTGCTCCTCTTCGATCCCTTCGATCGTAATTTTTAGACCAAGGCAGTGTGCCAGCCGCACAATGTTGTCAATAAACGCATCCTTTCCATCGACTAAAAACGTATCAACCAAAGACTTGTCTAGCTTGATTTTCTGTACCGGAATATAAGTCAGATAACTGATTGACGAATAGCCGATACCAAAATCATCCAGTGCAAGGCCAACGCCAATCGATTGAAAGTCCTCAAACAGCTTCATAGCTTTTTCATTATTGTTAATAAAAATACTCTCCGTAATCTCTATTTCAATCAAGTCGGACGAAACTTCGTATTTTTCAAGGAGACCTTTTAAATATGCAACATATCCTTTGTCAAGTATCTGTTTGCTGGAGAAGTTGATTGAAATCGGACGCAGCGCGTAGCCCTGCTCCCGCCATAACACGATCTGCTCTACCGCTTTTTTTGTCACGATGCGGCCGATCATCAAAATCAAATCTGTTTCCTCCGCAACCGTAATAAACTGCGCCGGGGAAATCGCGCGATCCTTTAAGCGGACGAGCGCCTCGTAGCACTCGATCATGCCCGTCAGCGTATCGACCTGCGGCTGATACACCACGTAAAAGCCATCGTTTCTGCATGCATCTCCCAAGATGCTCTTGATTTCTTTCCGCTGATTTGCCTCATCCTGCATGCCGGCATTATAGTAAACATATTCATCCTCTCCGGAATTCTTTGCAACATACATCGCAAAATCCGCATGGGAAACAATCTCACCCACCTCCGTCACTCCATCTCCCGAGGAGGCGATGCCCATGCTCACCTTGATATAATGCTTCTTTTCTTCAAACTCAACAGGCTTTGCAAACACACGCTTAAGCTGAAAGAAAGCGTTGTCCTCTGCTTTTATCTCTTTTGCATTGATGATAACCAAAAATTCATCGCCGCCAAAGCGTGCGGCGTAAAACAGCCCCTCTGCCACCATCGCTTTCAGACGCGCGGACATCTCCCGCAAAACCGCATCTCCACAAGTGTGTCCGAAGGAGTCGTTAATTTCTTTAAAATCATCAATGTCAATGATAATAATGGTACATGCAACCTCATCTTCCAGCCTGAGTCTCAGCTCCTCCATCGCGGAGCGCCTGTTTGGAAGATCGGTCAGATAATCATGCTCTGCCTGATAACGGATAAATGCCTCTTTCTTTTCAAGCGATTCGGTATATTCCCTGTTTTCGTCATATTGCTGCTTTAGCATTTCCTCTGCCACGATCAGCTTATTATACGTCTCCATTAGCTCGTCATGGGAGCTTTGCAGCTCTCTGGTCAGGCGACGGCGCCTCAAATTATCGATCATTGCCGCGAGCAAAGCAATCAGGCACAGCAAAACAAACGTGAGCACCGGGACCAATATATTCCGATAAGCTTCAAAAATCGTCAGCCCTTTATTGACGATAACGGCATTGTCCGGAAGAAGGGAAGAATTGATCCCATATTTTTCTAACATCTGATAATCAAACGTGTATTGACTCTCGCCCTTTGTCACTACCGGAATGTCCGCAATCTCTTTTCCATTTAAAATATCCACGATCATAGAGCCGGCCTCGAAACCGGACTGCTCATAGGAAACAATCTTGCCTCCGAGCACCCCTTCTCCTATCCCACCCACAGAACTTCTGTATACAGGCACCTTTGCATGAGCGGCAATATACTGCGCGCTGTCCGATATCGTATAAGAGTTTCCTTCCGCATCCTCAAAATTGCTCATATAAATCAAAATACTATCTTTGGAAATCTGATCAAGCAGCTTCCCAAACTCCGCACGCGTATATTCCGATGAATTGATGCCTAAAAATACATAGTCGGGATAGCTGTCCTCTAATGCATAAAACTGCTTTCCGTCTCCCAGCCCCGTCAGCGTCCCGTCATAAATATTGATAATCGTTTTCGCCTCCGGCTGGAACTTGATTGCGATATCAATCGTATCCTGCAGATAAAAATCCTCTATCGCACCAGTAATATAGGGATTATCTCCTGCACGCACCGCATGCTCCACGTCATTGATACAGAAAAAGACCAAAGGTATTCCCTTGAACAGCTCCTCCTGATGCTCCTCCGCGAAGGTCAGCGCCGCGTCATCCCCGATCAGAATCGCGTCATACCTCTTTGTATTTGCGAGCTTATAGCGAAGCATCTGGTAAAATAATTCCACATTTTCCGGATGATCGTAATTTTTCATATCCATATAGGCAATATCAAGCCGAATATTTTTGGCTTCAAATGCACGGTTGATTCCCGCCTTTTGTAAGTCAATCGTATCGAAGCTTTCACTGTAAGAGCTGACAAAGAGCACGCGTTTATCCGCCGAATAGTCCCTGCGAGGCAGCATCCCTTCTTCTCGGTAAAAAAATATATAATAAATCAACGCAAATAAAACTATCATTGTTAAAATAGTTCCCGTAATAATCATCCATACCAGCTTTTTATTATCTTTTGGCATACAAACAAAACTCCTTTGTAGTGAGATGCTTATTGTTTAATTATACTTCAAATAAAAGAGAAGTGAAAGACTTAAATGGACATTCCTTCACTTCTTTTCCCTAATTATGTGATAATCAGCTCAATATTTTCTTCAAATCCTCCTGCGGCGTGCTGATCGGAGTAATTTGATAATTTTCCACCAGATAATCCAACACATTTTTAGATACAAATGCCGGAAGCGTCGGACCTAAATAAATATTCTTAATCCCGAGATACAAAAGTGATAATAACACACATACTGCCTTCTGCTCATACCAGGATAATACAAGCGTCAGCGGCAAATCGTTTACGCCGCAGCCAAACGCTTCCGCCAAGGCAAGCGCTACCTTGATTGCGCTGAAGGAATCGTTGCACTGTCCCATATCCATGATTCGGGGCAGACCGCCTATCATCCCCAAATCCAGATCGTTAAAGCGGTATTTTCCGCAGGCAAGTGTCAGAATTACGCTGTCAGCAGGCGTCTTTTGCACGAATTCCGTGTAGTAATTTCTTCCCGGTCTTGCGCCGTCACAACCGCCCACAAGGAAGAAATGCTTGATTGCGCCATCCTTCACCGCCTGTATCACCTGATCTGCCACACCAAGCACCGTTCCGTGTCCGAAGCCGGTCGTCAGCACGGAGCCTCCGTTAATGCCGGTCATCACATGATCCTCCAAATAACCGCCAAGCTCCAACGCCTTTTCGATCACAGGCGTAAAATCCTTATCCTCGCCAATATGCACAAGCTCCGGATAAGATACGACCTCCGTCGTAAATACGCGATCCGCATAACTTGGTCGAATCGGCATCAGGCAGTTTGTCGTAAATAGAACGGCTCCGGGCATTCCGGAAAATTCTTTCTGCTGGTTCTGCCACGCCGTGCCAAAGTTACCCTTTAAATGTGAGTATTTTTTAAGTTCCGGATAACCGTGTGCCGGCAGCATTTCTCCGTGTGTGTAAATATTGATCCCTGTGTCCTTCGTCTGCTCCAATATGAGCTTCAAATCTAACAAATCATGGCCGCTGATTACGATAAACGGACCCTTTTCGATTGTCATTTTGACCTTGGTCGGAACCGGAGTTCCATAAGTCTCGGTATTCGCCCGATCCAGCAGCTCCATGCATTTTAAGTTTACTTCGCCAACCTTAAGCACAACGGGGAGCAGCTCTTTCATACTTAGATCGGCGCTGATTGCCGAAAGCGCCTGATAGAAGAATGCATTTACCTGATCGTCCTCATAGCCCAGCACGAGTGCATGATACGCGTAGGCTGCCATGCCGCGGAGCCCGAACAAGATCAACGACTTTAATGACCGAATGTCCTCATCCGCCTTCCATATCTGATTCATATCATAATTTGCAGCGCTGCCTTCCGCTTTCGCCGTTTCGGCGTGTACCCGGCCGATCAATGCCTGCAGCGTCTCATCATTAAAATTCACATTTGTGATCGTTGTAAACAATCCTTCGATCAAAAGCCTCGTCGCAGCCCTCGTTCCTTTATCTCCCGATGCTTTCACTAGCTCGATCAACGCTCCTGTCAGTTGATCCTGAAGCCCTGCCGTCGGCGCCTTTTTGCCGCAAACACCTGCCATTCCCGTACAGCCGGTGCCTCCCGCAGTCTGTTCACATTGAAAACAAAACATATTTTTTTCCATTCCGTTACCTCTCTTTCCCTCACTTGCAAAACGCAACCACTTTGCTTGCTTTTATACTCTATTTATACTATAATCAAAACAGCTTTTCCGTTGTTATTACAACATTTCTTAAAACAAAGGGATTTTTTATGAAAAAATATTTACCAATTTTAAAAGAATCAGATTTATTTATGGGGATGGATGAGTCAGAAATTGAAGAGATGCTGCTCTGCTTGTCGGCACGCACGCAGACTTTTAGCAAAAATGAAACAATTTTACAAAGCGGGGAACAGGTTTCTGCCGTCGGGATGGTTTTGTCCGGTCTTGCACTTGTTGAAAGAGAAGATTTTTGGGGAAACCGATCCATTATTTCTGAAATATCGCCGGGAATGATCTTTGCGGAGACCTATGCCTGCCTCTCTCAGGTTCCGATCGAGACAAGCGTTATGGCAAGCGAGGAGACCGCCGTCATGTTTCTCAACGTCAGGAAAATCCTCACCGTCTGCACCTGTGCCTGTTCGTTCCATTCTCAGCTCATTCAGAATCTATTAACTGCGGTCGCACAAAAAAATATTACACTAACGAGAAAAATACAGCATATTTCTTTAAAAACGATTCGGGACAGACTGTTATCCTATCTGTCCTTTGAGTCTTTCAAAGCCGGAAGCTCCGTCTTTGAAATCCCCTTCAACCGGCAGCAGCTCGCCGACTATCTGTCCGTTGACCGCAGCGCTCTATCCAGCGAAATCAGCAAGCTGCAGCGGGAAGGGATTCTTTCCTGCAATAAAAATAATTTTAAGATTTTATCTCACCACCCCTCGTTGTAACACGAGAAAACATGTTGCAAACGAAAAGGCAGGGAAATGGTAAAAAAGCTAGAGGCAGAATATTGATTTCCGCCTCTAGCTTTTATCAATTTTATTCCAGTTCAAAAGCGCCCGTATAAAGCTGGTAATACTTCCCCTTCTCCTCCAGAAGCTGTTCATGGCTGCCGCGCTCCACAATGCGGCCCTGTTCAAGCACCATGATCACATCGGAATTTTTGACCGTGGAAAGGCGGTGTGCGATGACAAATACAGTACGCCCCTGCATAAGGATGTCCATACCACGCTGCACAATGGCCTCCGTACGCGTATCGATCGAGGAAGTAGCCTCATCAAGGATCATGGCCGGAGGATCGGCTACCGCCGCTCTCGCAATTGCGAGAAGCTGCCGCTGTCCCTGTGACAGGTTTGCTCCATTTCCGGTCAAGGGCGTATCGTAGCCTTGCGGCAGACGGGTGATAAAATCATGCGCGCCGGCCAGCACCGCCGCTCCCCTGCACTCCTCATCTGTAGCGTCAAGATTTCCGTATCGGATATTTTCCATCACCGTTCCCGTAAACAAGTTTGTATCCTGCAGTACGATGCCCAAAGACCGCCGCAAATCCGCTTTTTTAATCCGGTTGATATTGATGCCGTCATAATAGATCTTACCGTCCGCAATATCATAAAAGCGGTTGATCAGATTCGTGATCGTCGTCTTTCCTGCTCCGGTAGCTCCTACAAAAGCGATTTTCTGTCCGGGCTTTGCAAACAGCGTAATGTTGTGCAGGACGAGCTTGTCATCCGTATAGCCGAAATCCACATCCTCCATCCGTACATCTCCGGAAAGCTTCGCATAGGAAACGGAGCCGTCCTCGTGAGGACATTTCCATGCCCACATTTCCGTACGTTCCAAACACTCCCTGAGCACACCGTCCTCTTCTCTGACATTGACGAGTGTCACGTCGCCTTCGTCCGACTCCGGCTTTTCGTCGATCAGTTCAAAAATTCTTGTCGCGCCCGCAAGTCCCATCACGACCGCATTGACCTGTTGGGACACCTGATTGATATTGCCCGCAAACTGCCTTGTCATGTTCAAAAACGGAACGACAATGCTGATGCTGAACGCCATGCCGGAAATGCTCACATTTTTCATCCCTGACATCAGGAACAGACCGCCGCACAAGGCTACGATAACGTAGAGGATATTTCCGATATTGTTTAAGATCGGACCGAGCGTATTCGCATATTTATTCGCCCGCTCCGCGTCGTCAAACAACGAATCGTTGATCGCGTCGAACGCTTCCTTGCTCTCCTCTTCATGGCAGAATACCTTGATCACCTTCTGTCCCGTCATCATTTCCTCCGCAAAGCCCTCCACCTTACCAAGCGCGATCTGCTGCCGGATAAAATATTTTGCGGAGCCGCCGCCCACTTTTTTTGTGATCTGATACATCACAAACACGCCCGCCAAAACGACAAGCGTCATCCAAATGCTGTAGTACATCATGATGCTAAACAGCGTCATGACCGCAATACAGGATATCATCGACTGCGGAATGCTCTGCGAAATCATCTGTCTGAGCGCGTCGATATCATTTGTATAGTAACTCATGATATCCCCATGGTTGTTCGTATCAAAATATTTGATCGGAAGATCCTGCATACCGTGAAACATCCGCACGCGCAGCTTTTTTAACGAGCCCTGCGTGATAACCGCCATCATCCGGTTGTACGCAAGAGAAGCTGCAAGGGAAAGAATATAGCAGCCGGCCAGCAGACCGACAAACCCGACAATCCGCCCGGATACGGATTCCCAGTCACCGCTCTCCCACGAATTTTCTATGAGCGAAATAATATTCTGCATAAAGATAGAAGGAATCGAGGAAATGACAGCATTAAAAATAATGAATACGATTACGGCCGGCAGCATGGTGGGATAAAATTCAAAAATCATTTTCAACAGGCGTTTCATAATGCCCTTTTTCACAATTCTTTTATTCTGCATTCTGCTCACCTGCCTTATTCTGGGATAAATAAATGTCCCTGTATACCTCGTTGCCTGCAAGCAACTCTCCGTGGTTGCCAATCGCAAGAATCGTGCCGCCCTCCATGATCAGGATGCGGTCCGCGTCCTCGACCGAAGCCGTCCGCTGTGCGATGATGATTTTCGTCGTCTCCGGAATAAATTCCCTCATCGCCTTGCGGATCAGCGCATCCGTTTTTGTATCAACCGCACTCGTCGAATCATCCAGAATAAGGATTTTCGGTTTCTTTAAAAGCGCTCGCGCAATACATAACCGCTGCTTCTGTCCACCCGAAACATTTGTGCCGCCCTGCTCGATATAAGTGTCATAGCCCTGTGGGAATCGGGAGATAAATTCGTCTGCCTGCGCCAGCCGGCAAGCCTCTTTGATTTCCTCGTCTGTGGCTTCCTTGTTGCCCCAACGGAGATTTTCCTTAATTGTGCCGGAAAACAGCACATTTTTCTGCAATACGACCGCTACCTGATTTCTCAGAGATTCCAGATCGTAGTCCCGCACATCCACGCCTCCGACTTTAACAACACCCTCCGTCGCATCGTAAAGTCTGGAAATCAACTGAATCAGCGAGGATTTGGAAGAGCCTGTGCCGCCGATAATACCGATCGTCTCACCCGAACGAATATGCAGGTCGATTCCCTCAAGCGCCATGCGTGACGCTGCTTTGGAATATTTAAAGCTGACATTTTCAAAATCCACGGAGCCGTCTTTTACCTTTATAAGCCCATCTTTCGGACTTTGCATCGTGCTTTCCTCTTCTAATACCTCCACGATACGATGCGCAGATTCCCCGGCGATCGTAATCATCACGAATACCATGGACAGCATCATCAGGCTGCTTAAAATCTGAAAACTGTATGTGAGCAGGGCGGAAAGCTGTCCTACATCCAAATCCAGACCCCTTGACGTGATGATCGTATAGGAGCCGTATGACAATACAAAAATCATAACCGTATAAAGACAAAACTGCATCAGCGGATTGTTGAACGCCAGTATTTTTTCCGCACGCGTAAAGTCCGCGCAGACATCCTCTGCCGCGCGTTCAAACTTTTCCTTCTCATAGTCCTCTCTCACATAGGACTTCACGACACGCATGCCGGCCACATTTTCCTGAATGGAGCTGTTGAGCGTATCATACTTACGGAACACCTTTTTGAACAGCGGCATCACCTTGCGGATGACCAAATACAGGCCAACGCCCAAAACCGGAATGACGAACACAAAGATAAACGCCATCCTTCCGCCCATGATGAACGCCATCGTAAAGGCAAAAATGAGCATCAGCGGGCAGCGGATCGCCGTCCGGATAATCATCATATAAGCGTTCTGCACGTTGGACACGTCCGTCGTCATTCTTGTTACGAGCGAGGATGCCGAAAATTTATCAATATTTTCAAATGAATAAGTCTGTATCCGGTAAAACAGATCCTTTCGTAAATTGCGGGCAAATCCGCTGGAAGCGGTGGCGCATTCCGTGCCCGCAATCGTTCCGAACAGGAGCGACAATCCCGCCATGAGTACCAACAGCAGCCCGTATTTCACAAGAATCCCATATTCGCTTCCCGCCTTGATTTGATTGACGAGCATCGCTATGATAAACGGGATAATACATTCCATAATAACTTCAAACGATACGAGTATCGGTGCCATCAAAGATGGTTTTTTGAATTCCCGTATGCTTTTCGCAAGTATTTTATACATTAATTTCTTTCCTCTCTTCTTTGCTTTCCCATCGTATAAAAAAAGAACAGCCAACCCATGCGGGAAAGCTACTCGACTTTATTTATTGTATCGAAATATTTTTCATTTGTCAACGGCAGACGGCACTTTCAAAAATTTTCAGTCGGGTATGCTGTCGGCCAGACAGAGCGCGCCCCAGCC
>CAZMIX010000045.1:0-5991 GCA_964566545.1 uncultured Lachnospiraceae bacterium
GGTGACTATGTGCGGGTTCAAGTCCCGCCATCCGCAGTAAATGAACAGGGTACGAATTATTGAACAGTTTTATTAGACTGTCCAGTATTTTGTACTTTTTTCTATACCCGAAAGCCTATATTTATATAGTTGCATAGGTTAATATATGATATGAAGCAATAGGAATCAGGCGAGGTGAGTATGTGGAAGTCCTTGAATTAAGCCCCCCAACCATGCAGCATAAAATGCAGGCTGAAGCATTTAAAAGTGACTGGGTTGTCGCCAATACGTTTTTTGTGATACGGAAGACCGATGGTGAAATCATAGGTATGATTGACATCCGGCATAGCATCAATCATGAGCTGAAAATGGCGCTTGAATTTGAAAAGTCAACAGGGCTTAAAAAAGTTATGCTTGGTTGTTATTCGGATAATATTGCCTCAATTAGAACCATTGAGCGATGCAAAGGAAAAAGAACCGAATAAAAATTTTATATAGATAATAAGCCAATGTATATATATTGGCTTACATTGTGAATCTCAATTAAGCTCTTTAATCATAGTCGTTTATGACGAAACCCTGAAACTCTTTTTTTGATTGCACCAGGTCACGAAGGAGACACCGCCTTATGGAGCATAAAGTCATTCATTCTGATAATGGAGTCGTCCATTACTGGATACAAAAAAATAAAGATACCTCAGCAAAATGCATTGTATTTACGCATGGGCTGACAGCTGACCATACGATGTTTGAAAAACAGATTGATTACTTCACATCCAGATATACGGTTATTACATGGGATGTTCCTTTGCATGGATTATCAAGGCCATATAGGGATTTTACATATTACAATACTGCAATAGAATTAGAAAGCATATTGAATACGGAGGATATTGAAAAAGCAGTGCTGGTGGGAATGTCCATGGGCGGGTATCCTTGCCAGATGTTTGCGGATTTATTTCCCGACCGGGTAACTGGTTTTGTTGGTCTTGACACAACGCCTTTTGGCCACGAATATTATTCAAAATCCGATTTATGGTGGCTGAAACAGGTTAAGCCCATAGCAAAATTGTTTCCAGGCAATTCTCTCAAGAAAAGTATGGCAAAGTCAATTGCAAAAACAGAATACTCCTTTAATAAAATGATGGAGATATATAAGTCGGTTACAAAAGAACAGATTATTGAACAGATGGATATTGCATACGGAAAGTTCCCCAGTGAGAATAAAGATATGGGATTCTCCTTCCCTGTGCTGATCCTGTTAGGTGATAACGATAACACAGGGAAGGTAAAACAATACTGTCAGGCATGGTCAAAGAAAACAGGGTTTCCATTACATATCATTAAAAACGCAAGACATTTTTCTAACGGCGACAATCCGGAACAAGTTAATTCGGAAATAGAAATATTTATAAGCAAATTATGAGCATGATAATACATTCCAAGGATAAAGTCCAGTTTGAACCCGTGGAATTTCCTTTTTGTTTGTCAACAATTTTATTAAAGATTACCCGAACCGCATTTTATTCTTTCGACTTTGTTCATGTTACACCTCAGAATTGTAGTATCTTCTGCGTTTTTTTGTTTTATCGCCATATTGAATGGCTTTTTGAGGACAGCGATGAATACAAGCCATACAATGTTCACAGTGATGTAACCATTCGGGACGGTTATGGGTAATTTTTATATTCTCGACAGGGCAAATTTTCTCACATAACCCGCAGCCCGAACACCCGCTTTCAACAAAGAACGCCTTGTCAAGTTCTTCTATGTTTTTATAGAGTCTATCGTCAATAATCTTTCCCTTTTTAACAAGTGTCCTTTCCGCTTTTATATCATCGGTAATTCGCTGTATTTTCTTGACGGATTTAGCAGTTCTGCCAAAAAACGTCGGATTGTAATTGACAATATAGTTTCCGGGCATAAGAATACTGTTGCCATATTTCAATTTTAGATTCTTTTCGGCAAGTAACTTTTCCAGCATGGTGATACTCCCCGAACCCAAACCGCCCATTGTGACTACACCGAAAAGATAGGTGTCGGGATGAATGTTCAGCTTATTTATAAAACTTCGCACGATTCGAGGTAAATTACCATAATAGGATGGAAAAATAAAGCCAATTTTCTTGTCTTTACCTCCTATTAGATGCTCCGGCTGATACTTTGCCATTGAATAAATTTCGGTATCGCCTAAATTCTCGGTGAGTTTTTGTGCGACATAAAGAGAATTTCCTGTTCCTGTAAAGTAAAAGATCATTTGCTTACCTCGTTTCTGTTAGTTGTAATATCATCAAAGATTTGCTCGATGAAACCGTTTATTTTGTCTTTGTTTTGATAGAAAACATCTGCACTTTCTATCATAGGCAGTAATTCTTCAAATAACATTACAATTTTCTGATAGTTAAGAATCGCCTGACTTAATTCAAGAACTTTTGTATTAAGAATTCGTTTTGCTATTTCATTGCACGACGTACCTTGCTCATGAGTTTGAAGTTCTTCCATACTCTTGATTTCGGAAAGGGTAAAATGCGCATATTTCATTACGACCATATGCTTCAAGGCCGCGATATCGTTTTCATCATAATATCGGTATTTGTTCTCATGCCGTCCGGGTGAAATCACACCCTCTTTTTCATAATAACGCAGCGTATCAGCAGAAAGTCCTGTGATATCCGTAGTTTGCTTAATTGTGTAATTCATTCGCACCTCTCCTTCCTATCGGTTTATATTATGATAACATTGGAGTGTACTTCAATGTCAAGTAGTTTTGTAAAGTTTATCTTTTATGGTGAAGTCATAAATAATTATATATGTTATAATACCTTAAAGGTTATTTATGTAATTGAGGAAACATAGAAATGAAAAACGTGATAGACCAGAGCATTGATTTTATTCTTGAGCATCTCGACGAAAATATTACGGTTAAGGATGTGGCCGGTCAGTTCCATTTTTCTGAATCCTATTTCAGCAGGATTTTTAAGGCGGAAACCGGCGAAAGCGTGTATGCGTTTATGAAACGTCTCAAAATGGATCAAAGTGCCATCCATAGCGCGCCCCAATCATTGTATTTGTGATCTGTGTATTTCTGCGGATAATGAAATTTATGCGCAGGAAAATGTGACAACGATTAAAGGCGGGAGATTTGCAACCTAGTTTGGATGCCAAAGAGCGGTTATGAGATGGACGAAAGATATGTCATTTATATTTACAGGAAGGTAAATATAAATGACGATTTTATCGTGATGGATTTATGTATTCCCATCAAATAGAGCGGGAATTCAGGAGTTCTGCATTTATTTTTTTGAGTCAGGCTTGAATCGGGTGGGTAAAATATGGTATTATTTACATAGATTTGTAAGGAGAGAAGAAATTAAGAAGGGGAAAAGGAGATGAAAATGAAAGGATGGATGAGGAGGCTTTCCGCATTGGTATTGGCGGTGCTCGTGTTTACGGGAGCGTTTTATTATGAGCCAAAGGCAGAGGAAGTCGTAAATCTCATACTGAATTATGAGACTACTGTTTATACGAGACAGATTTATTCACCGGAGGTTATACAAATCAACAGCGGCGCG
Organism: uncultured Lachnospiraceae bacterium; assembly: GCA_964566545.1. Classification (GTDB taxonomy): domain Bacteria; phylum Bacillota; class Clostridia; order Lachnospirales; family Lachnospiraceae; genus JAEYFP01. The sequence goes on from CAZMIX010000045.1 coordinate 3,552, forward strand.
GACACCGATGCCATCAAATGGGTAAAGGAGACGTGCAATCACGTGGCCTATATTACGAACGGTGCGGTCACGATCGACGCCACACTACTGATGTCGGCAGTGAAGGGTAAGCTTGCTTCGGGCAGTAAAAATATTACATTGAATTTATCCGATTATACGACACAGGCTGTGGCCGCAAAGGCGGCGCAGGCATTGGCAGACGCACAGAAGGCGCAGGCGCAGATTGTACAGACAACGCAGACGGTGTCCTCCGGCATGGATTCGACCATCGCGGCGAGCCTGAACGAAATTGGCATCAATATAAAAATTTCAGAGTGTAGCACCTCTTATGTGGCGGGTCAGGATCGTTCCTTAAATATCGAGGTTGCGGCAAACAGGATCAACGGGCTGATTTTGCAGCCGGGTCAGTTTTTTTCTTATGATATGGCGATTTTGCCGCGGACGTCGGCGAATGGTTATGGTCCCGGAAATGCGATTATTGGCGGCAAATATGAAAAGGTGACGGGCGGCGGAATCTGTCAGGTTTCGTCTACCTTAAATAATGCGGTCTTAAGAGCCGGTATCCTGCCGACCGAGCGTCACAATCACAGCCAGCAGGTACACTATTTAAAAAGCGGACTGGACGCGACGGTTTCTTCGGGAAGGATGGATTATCGATTTATCAATACGCTGAAGTATCCGGTCTATATCAGCGCGGTGGCTGCAAACGGCCAGCTGACTGTCTCTTTTTACAGCAACAACGCGGCGCTTGGCGGAATGACCTATAAGACGTATGTAGACGGCACCGAAAAGAAGAATACGACTTATGTCGTCGGATATCTGGATGGGATTGAAGTGTCCCGGATAAAGGCTTATTCGAGCAGCTACAAATAAATTTAAAAACAGAGCAGGAAGCAATCCCTGCTCTGTTTGCATACAGAAGGAGAATATGAATGAATGAGGGAATTATCGAATTGGATCTGCATGGATTAAATGGCGAGGAGGCCAAACGAAAAATAGATGGCGCAATAAAAAATGCGGCTTCAAGCGTTTACCGCGTCCGGCTCATACACGGCTATCACGGAGGGACGAGTATTAAGCGGATGATCGAAGAGGAATATGGCTATAGCCGGGAGAAACGGGTATTGAGGATCTGTCCGGGAAATAATCCGGGGATTACAGAGCTCGTATTGCGGGAATTCTGACTTAACCATATAACCAAATCTAGCATATTTGCCATGGAAAATGCTTGTGAAAGCACTATATTTGGTGTATAGTATAAAAAGGTATATAATGTTTTGGTTATAATTAAAATGGTATCAGAATGAAGATACAGGAGGGGCAGCATGTATTTAAAAGAGGAAAACCGTATCTGGCTTGCGAAGGGGGAACAGAAGGTGTTCATCGTGCCAAGGATGGCAAACCGGCACGGTCTGATTGCAGGAGCGACCGGTACGGGCAAGACCGTCACATTAAAAGTCATGGCAGAGTCCTTTTCCGATATGGGCGTCCCGGTTTTTTTGGCGGATATCAAAGGTGACCTCACCGGAATGTGCAAGGCTGGAGAGAACAGCGAGCAGATACGGAAGCGTTTGGAAAAGCTTCAAGTGGAGCAGTTTGATTTTAAGAGCTATCCGACGAGATTTTGGGACGTATTCGGAGAAGTGGGACATCCGGTCAGGACGACAATTTCAGACATGGGTCCGGAACTGTTGTCACGACTGTTGGAGCTGACCGATACGCAGGCAGGCGTCCTTACGATCATTTTCAAGGTGGCGGATGACAGGGGTCTGCTTCTTTTGGATTTAAAGGATTTACGGGCGATGACGCGTTATGTGGCAGAGCAGGCAGCAGAAATCAAGACTACATACGGAAATGTATCGTCGCAGAGTGTCGGCGCTATCCAGAGGGCTCTTTTAACGTTAGAGGAAGCAGGCGGCGATGTATTTTTCGGAGAGCCGGCGCTTGCTATTTTCGATTGGATGAATACAGATCAAAATGGGAATGGCTATATCAATATACTGGAATGTACGAAGCTTGTACAGACCCCGCTTTTATATTCGACTTTTCTTCTTTGGATGCTTTCCGAGTTGTATGAAAATCTTCCGGAGGCGGGGGATCTGGAGAAACCGAAAATGATCTTTTTCTTTGATGAGGCGCATTTATTGTTTGATGAGGCGCCAAAGGCACTGATCCAGAAGGTGGAGCAGGTCGTACGCCTGATTCGTTCCAAGGGTGTGGGTGTTTATTTCATCACGCAGAAGCCGTCGGATGTGCCGGAAAATGTGCTGGCGCAGCTTGGCAACAAGGTGCAGCATGCGCTGCGCGCCTATACGCCGAACGAGCAAAAGGCGATCAAGGCTGCAGCACAATCCTTTCGTGCCAATCCGGCGTTTGATTCGGAACAGGTATTGATGGAGCTTGCAACGGGAGAGGCGCTCGTTTCAACGCTGGATGAGGA
>CAZMIX010000045.1:6001-20237 GCA_964566545.1 uncultured Lachnospiraceae bacterium
AAGGTGTTCCGACTGTTGCGGAGCGAGCATTCATTCTGCCGCCCGAGAGTTTTATGGGAGTTGCGGAGGATGCTTCTGTCAAACAGACGATTTTGACGAGTCCCTACCATACAAAATATAGTCTTGTCGTAGACAGCGATTCGGCATATGAGGTGCTTGCGAGAACTGCAAAGCAGGAAGCCCTCAAAGTGCAGGAGCAGATGCAAGAAGGGAAAAAGGCCTCTTCCACGGGCAGACAGAAAAAGAGCGCTTTGGAGCGTGCGACGGACAGTGCTGTTAGCGCGGTCGGACGTGAACTTGGAAGGTCACTGACAAGAGGGCTGTTAGGAAGCTTGAAGAAGTTGTTTTAGAGAAAAGAATGTTTTGAGGGACGATGGATGAAGTGTCAGGATACGGAACAGTATATACCGCTGTTTATTGAGGATGAGCTAACAGGTATTAATCTGCAGGCCTTTATCGCGCATATTGAGGCTTGTCATAGCTGCTATGAGGAGATGGAAACGAGTTATCTGCTGAAGGAGGCACTGTTGCGTCTGGAGGGCGGCGACGCATTTGATCTGCATTCGGAGCTTTTGCAGAAGCTTGAAAGTATGCGCAAATGTGCTTCAGTACATGTGCTTTTATCAATGATACGTAGGATTATTTTGATTGCGGCGGGACTGGCATTAATCGCTGCGCTTCTTTATGTTTATTTAGTGTAACGATTCTATTTTAAGACAGGAGCCATGAAATGAGTGAAAAACTAGTATTGATAGACGGAAACAGCATTATAAACCGGGCGTTTTACGGACTGCCTGAATTGACGAATGCAGAGGGTTTTCATACCAATGCGATTTATGGTTTCTTGAATATCATGTTTAAAATTCTCGAGGAGGAGCAGGCGGATTATCTCATTGTGGCGTTTGATGTAAAGGCGCCGACGTTTCGCCATATGCTGTTCAAAGAATATAAGGGTACGAGAAAACCGATGTCAAAGGAGCTTTGTGAGCAGATTCCTGTCTTAAAGGAGCTTTTACAGGCGATGGGCGTGACGATCATAGAAAAGGCCGGTTATGAAGCCGATGATATTTTAGGGACGCTGGCAAAGCGTGCCGAAAGGGAAAAAATTGGCGTATCGCTTGTTTCCGGCGACCGAGATCTTTTACAGGTTGTGACCGACCGGATCAAGGTGCGGATACCGAAGACGCGCGGCGGCAAGACTGAGGTGGAGGACTATTATACAAAGGATGTGATTGAAAAATATCAGGTAGAACCGCTACAGATCATCGAGTTAAAGGCTTTGCAGGGCGACAGCTCCGACAATATTCCAGGTGTACCTAAAATTGGCGAAAAAACCGCAACGGAGTTGATTGTAAATTATAAGAACATCGAAAATTTAAGGGAGCATCTTTCTGAAATTACAAAGAAAAGCATCCGTGAGACGCTGGAAGCTAATTTTGAGATGGCTGTGCTCAGTAAGACGCTGGCGACGATCGATATTCAGGCTGATATTGACTGTGACTTTAAAGCCGCCAGACTGGGCGAGCTTTATACAAAGGAAGCCTACACGATCATGAAGCGTCTCGGCTTCAAAAATATGTTATCACGTTTTGATGAGAAAAATACGACGGATAACGATCATCAGACCACAGATTTTAAACTGGTTGAAGATCTGGGCCTCGCTGAGGATGTATTTGGTGCGTGTTCGGGAAAGGCACTTATCGGCTTCCGTGTTTTTGCCGAAAAAGGGGTAATCGGCGTGTCTTTATGTATTTCTGAGACGGAAATCTATTTTATTCCGGCACAGGGATTTGTGACGGAAGAGTATCTGATTGATAAGCTGTCGGATTTGCTGCTTCAAAAGAGCGATACCGTATTTGTGACATTTCATTTTAAGGAACAGTTGAAATATTTGACGCAGGCTGCCGATATGAAGCTTGCCAAAGAGCGGATTTTTGATGCGGCGATCGCGGCATATCTGCTTAATCCACTAAAAAATGATTATGAAATTGAGGATGTGGCGGGTGAGTATACGGGGCTGCTGATTCCGGATCGGGCACAGGCTTTCGGGAAGCTTTCGTTAGAACAGGCCTTCGGGGAAAAGCCGACAGAATTTTTAAATTATGCCTGCTTTTATAGCTATATATGTTTCCAAACATATGCAGGACTGAAAAGCCGCCTGCAGGAGACGGGCATGCAGGAGCTGTTTGCAAATATCGAAATACCGCTGGCGGTATGCCTCTACCGGATGGAAGCGGAGGGCATCCTTGTAAAGCCCGAGGAGCTGAGAAAATATGGAGAAGAGCTTGCGAAACAGATCTTAGCGCTCGAGGACTCCATCCACAGCGCGGCAGGAGAGGACTTCAACATCAATTCTCCGAAGCAGCTTGGCGAGATTTTATTTGATAAGATGGGACTTCCCGGTGGGAAAAAGACAAAGACCGGCTATTCCACAGCAGCGGATGTGTTGGAAAAGCTCGCAGCGGATTCTCCGTTTGTATCAGAAATACTTAAATACCGCGGATTAGCAAAGCTGAAATCTACCTATGCGGACGGGCTTGCCAACTATATCGATGAAAATGAACGGATTCACTCTACGTTTCATCAGACAATTACAGCGACGGGACGCATCAGCAGCACGGAGCCGAATTTGCAGAATATTCCGATCCGGGTGGAGCAGGGGCGCCTGATCAGAAAGGTGTTTGTACCGCGAGAGGGCTATATTTTTCTCGATGCGGATTATTCTCAAATCGAGCTGCGCATTTTAGCCCATATGTCAGGAGATCAAAAGCTGATTGCGGCCTATAACCGGGAAGAGGATATTCACCGGATTACTGCTTCTGAGGTATTCCATACGCCGTTTGAAGAAGTGACGCCGCTGCAGCGAAGAAATGCGAAGGCGGTTAATTTTGGAATCATTTATGGAATCAGTTCGTTTGGGCTGAGTCAGGATTTGAGTATTTCGCGAAAAGAAGCGAAGGAATATATCGAGCGCTATTTTGAAACATATCCGCAGGTTAAGGAATTTTTGGACGCTCTTGTGGCCGACGCCAAAAAGAACGGCTACGTGACGACGATGTACGGCAGGCGCAGGCCGCTTCCGGAACTGTCTTCGAGCAACTTCATGCAGCGCTCTTTCGGAGAGCGAGTGGCAATGAATGCGCCGATTCAGGGCACTGCGGCCGACATTATGAAGCTTGCGATGCTGCACGTGCAGGAACGTCTGGAACGTGAGAAGCTCAAATCCCGCCTTATTTTGCAGGTGCATGATGAGCTCTTGATTGAAGCGGCAATAGAAGAACAGGAGCAGGTCGGTAAGCTGCTTGTCGAGGAAATGCAGCAGGCTGCTTCATTGGCAGTCAAGTTGGAGGTTGACATGCATGCAGGCATGACTTGGTATGACGCTAAATAGGCAGCAGAAGGGGCAGACGGAAATGAGGGTAATCGGAATTACGGGAGGCGTCGGAGCTGGGAAATCAGAAGTGCTGCAGATTATAAAAGAAAACTGTGACTGTTTTATTCTGATTGCGGATCAGGTGGCGCACGAGGTTATGAAGAAGGGCTTTCAAAGCTATGAGGCTCTCGTAACGTTGCTTGGGGAAGAAATTCTGGATGAAACGCAGGAAATCGACCATAAGCGGATGGCTGCCCGAATTTTTGCTAAAGGGGCGGGCAAATTGCTAAAACAGGTAAATGCAATTATTCATCCGGCCGTAAAGTCCTATATCCTTCATTTAATAGAGGAAAAAAGACAGGAGGGTGCCGTGCGGTATTTCTTTATTGAGGCGGCACTGCTGATCGAGGACGGGTATACCGAAATTTGTGATGAGCTTTGGTATATTTATGCTTCCAAAGAGGTGCGGACAAATCGTCTGATGGAATTGAGAGGCTATAGCAGACAGAAGGTCAGGCAGATCATGGAACGGCAGTCAGAGGAAGCGGTTTTTCTGAAAAACTGCAAGATTGTCATCAACAATGACGGCGATCTTGAGAGCACAAAACAGCAGATCATCAAACAACTGGGGGAATGAGCGGTGGCAAACGGAAAAAAGAATCCTGGACAATTGATATTTGGCTTGGACATCGGAACGAGAAGCATTGTCGGAACGGTAGGCTACAGAACGGAGGACGATACGTTTCATGTGATTGCGCAGTGCATGAAGGAGCATGAGACGCGCGCGATGCTTGACGGACAGATCCATGACATTGAGAAGGTCGGAAAGACAATTTTTGATGTAAGGGAAATGTTGGAAAAACAAATCGGAAAGCAGTTAAACGAAGTATGCATCGCAGCTGCCGGACGTGTACTGAAAATGGTGACGACGCAGGCTGTTTATGAGCTGCCGGAGGAAACGGTCGTCAATGCGGAGCATGTCTATACGCTGGAGATGCTCGGTCTCGAAAAAGCATATGAGGAATTTCAGGAACAGAACAATACCGAGATGAAATTCTACTGCGTCGGCTATACGGTCGTCAGATATTTTTTAAACAATTATCCGATCAGGGTGCTTGAGCATCATAAGGCAAAGCAGATTTCAGTGGAGCTGATTGCGACATTTCTACCTGACGAGGTTGTCGATGGACTTTACCGCGCCGTGGAAGCCGCAGATCTGCAGGTTGCAAATTTAACGCTGGAGCCGATCGCCGCTATGCAGGCGGCTGTGCCGGTGACTTACCGGACGCTCAACATTGCTCTTGTGGATGTCGGCGCAGGCACAAGTGATATTTCCGTTACCAGGGACGGCAGCGTCGTTTCCTACGGCATGATCCCAAGTGCCGGGGATGAGCTGACAGAAGCCATTTCCCAGCATTGCCTTGTGGATTTTACGCAGGCGGAGAAAATAAAGCTGGCCTCCGGAAGAAAGGCGGCCATCAAATATAAGGATATTATGGGGCTTTCCCATAAAATCATGCCGGAGGAAGTATTAAAGATCGTGAGCGGCGTGATGAAAGCAACGACGAAGGAAATTGCCGACAAAATCAAGGAGTTAAACGGAGGAAAATCAGTCAGCGCTGTGTTTGTTGTAGGCGGCGGCGGAAAGATATTTGGTTTTACGGACGGCATTGCAAGGGAGCTTGGCATTTCGCCGGATCGGGTTGCTTTAAGGGGGGAAGAAGTATTAAGGGGGATCGATTACCAGTTTGAGAAAGCGAAGCGGGATTCCCTGTTTGTGACGCCGATCGGCATCTGTTTAAATTTTTATGAACAAAAAAACAATTTTATTTTTGTCAATTTCAACGGAAAACGGGTGAAGCTATACGACAACGGGCATTTGATGATCGCCGACGCGGCGATGCAGGCGGGTTTCCCAAATGAAGGGCTGTTTCCAAAACGCGGGAAGGAGTTAAATTTTACCGTTAATGAAAAGCCGTATATGGTGCGAGGCGAGCTTGGCGAGGCGGCTACAGTCTTATTAAACGGAGAAGAGGTCAGCATCAATGTCCCTATACAGGCGGGCGATAAGATCCGGGTGAGGGAGTCCACCGCCGGAAAAGCGGCGGAGCTAGAAATCAAGCAGCTCTCCGAATACGATAGTACGATTTCTGTGATTGTCAACGAAAAAATGGTCATGTTGCCCAAATTTGCCGAGGTGAACGGCACTCTGCAGTCTGAATTTTACAGCATCAGGGAAAAGGATGCCGTCAGGATGCTGAGCTACTACACGGTAGGACAGATCGTAGAATTCATGGACGTGGTGTTAAAAAAGGATATGAATATATATGTCAATAACAAGCTGGCAGATATGGGTACGAAGGTCTATGAAAATTTTGCGGTGATCTTGACAATGGAAGAGTTGGATCTATCCGATGTGGGCAAAGAGGAATCGGAGGAGCCATACATAAACGCGGCTGATGAAGGGGAGAAGGAGTCTGAAGGTCAAAAAGCGGAAAAGGAAATGGATGTCATTGTCAACGGAAAGCCGGTACATTTATCAGGTAAGAAATCCTATATTTATGTAGATATTTTTGACTATATTGAGTTTGATTTATCACAGTCGCAGGGGACGGCGGTGATTACGGAGCTGAACGGGAGAAAGGCGCAGTATACGGAATGCCTGAGCCAGGGAGATCAGCTCAAAATTTATTGGATCTAGAAGATAAGAGCGGCCGACGGATATGGACGGCCGGGATAAGGGGAAACGAGTATGGAATTGTGCAGCATTACGAGCGGCAGCAGCGGGAATTGTATTTATGTGGGCTCTGATCATACCCATCTTATTGTTGATGCAGGTATCAGCGGTAAGAAGATTGAGGAAGGTCTGAATACGATCGGTTTAAAGACGGCAGATTTGAGCGGAATTTTAATTACGCATGAGCATTCGGATCATATCGCGGCGCTTGGCATTCTGGCAAGGCGTTACGGAATTCCGATGTATGCGACAAGAGGGACGATCGCCGGTATCATGGAGGCCAAAAACTTAGGAGAGATTCCGGAGGAGTTGTTTTGTGTGATCGAGGCGGATCGCTCATTTCAAATTCAGGATTTAGAAGTAAAGCCCGTGCAGGTATCCCATGATGCCCTGGAGCCGGTCGCATACCGCATCGGGCAGGGTTCCCACACGGTCGGCGTTGTTACCGATCTCGGAAAATATGATGATTATATAGTTGACAGCTTTCGGGATGTGGAAGTATTATTATTGGAAGCTAACCACGATGTCAATATGCTGCAGGTCGGCAGATACCCTTATTATCTGAAACGCAGGATTCTCGGAGACAAAGGGCATCTGTCCAATGAACTGTCCGGGCAGCTTCTTTGCAGGCTGCTGCATGATCGGTTAAAGATGGTGCTGCTTGGGCATTTGAGCGAGGAAAATAATCTTGCGGAGCTTGCTTATGAGACGGTACGTTTGGAAATTCTCCTGTCGGACTGCGCCTATAAGCCGGAGGATTTTAAAATTTGTGTCGCGGGCAGAAAGCATTGTTCCAATCTGGTTGCTGTGTAGCCCGATAGGTATAGAGCAGTTATATGATAAGAAACGAGGAGAACAGTTATGAAAAAAATAATTATTACGGTAGTAGGAAAGGATACGGTCGGTATCATCGCGAAGGTGTGCACGTATCTGGCGAATAACAGGATCAACATTCTGGATATTTCTCAGACGATTGTACAGGATTATTTTAATATGATGATGATTGTTGATATGAATGATTCGAGCAAGCCTTTTTCAGAAGCGTCGAGTGAGCTGGAACAAATCGGCGAGGAAATCGGCGTCATTATTAAATGCCAGCGTGAGGAAATATTCAGTAAGATGCATAGAATTTAGGGGGATTCATGACGAATATATTTGAAGTAAACGAAACGAATAAAATGATTGAGAAGGAAAATCTCGATGTCCGTACGATTACGCTCGGCATCAGTCTGCTCGATTGTATGACGGATGATTTGGAGCGATTAAAGAAAAATATTTTTGAAAAAATAACGGTAACAGCGAAGGATTTGGTCACGACGGGAAAAGCGATCGAATTGGAGTTTGGCATCCCGATCGTAAACAAACGGATCTCTGTAACGCCGATTGCACTTGTTGGTTCTGCGGCATGTAAAACGCCGGAGGACTTTGCTTCTGTGGCAAAGGTGCTAGATGATGCGGCCAAGCAGGTCGGCGTGAATCTGATCGGCGGCTATTCCGCGCTCGTATCCAAGGGGATGACGAGAGGCGACGAAAATTTGATCCGCTCCATTCCGCAGGCTTTGGCTGAGACGGATCGTGTATGCAGCTCTGTCAATCTCGGTTCAACAAAGACGGGCATCAATATGGATGCGGTCAGGCTTATGGGCGAAATCATAAAGGAGACGGCGGAAGCTACGAAAGAGCGGGATTCCATAGGCTGTATGAAGCTCGTTGTATTTTGCAATGCGCCGGATGATAATCCGTTTATGGCGGGCGCTTTTCACGGTGTGACGGAAGCGGATGCGGTGATCAACGTCGGAGTCAGCGGGCCTGGCGTTGTCAAGACCGCACTTACGAAAGTGCGAGGTGAGAGTTTTGAGGTGCTTTGCGAGACGATTAAAAAGACGGCCTTTAAGGTGACTCGTGTCGGGCAGCTTGTGGCGGGAGAAGCTTCTAAGCGTCTTGGCATCCCATTTGGTATTATTGACCTGTCTCTTGCGCCGACACCGGCAATCGGAGACAGCGTGGCGGATATTTTGTGTGAAATCGGTCTGGAATATGTGGGTGCCCCCGGGACGACGGCAGCGCTCGCCCTATTGAATGATCAGGTGAAAAAGGGCGGTGTTATGGCTTCCTCTTATGTCGGCGGGCTTAGCGGCGCGTTCATTCCCGTCAGCGAGGATCAGGGAATGATCGATGCGGTGGAAGCAGGCTCCTTAACGCTTGAAAAGCTCGAAGCAATGACCTGTGTCTGCTCTGTGGGTCTTGATATGATCGCAATTCCGGGCACGACGCGGGCTTCGACGATTTCAGGAATCATTGCGGATGAGATGGCGATCGGTATGGTAAATCAGAAGACGACGGCAGTTCGCGTTATTCCCGCCATTGGAAAGGAAGTCGGCGATCGTGTGGAATTTGGCGGACTTTTTGGATACGCGCCTGTTATGCCGGTCAACCGTTTTTCCTGTGAAGCGTTTATCAGCAGGAAGGGGAGAATCCCCGCGCCGATTCACAGCTTCAAAAACTAGCGACTGTTCAGTGCCTTCACAGTTGCCGCTGAGTTCATTATAATCAGATGCGGACGGTTTCCCGGCTGTATTCGGAACGAAACGGCTGCTTGAATTTTGCGGCGGCGACCTGTTCGTAGATTTGGGCGGCATAAATGTCTTCTGACAGCATACGGTAGGAAGTTGTGTTTCCAAGTATTTTCTGCGCATCGGCCAGTTTTGTAATCAGTGGGATTTCGGAATTTGTTTTTATTTTAGATAATAAAGGTGTCGACTCCTTGCGAAAGCCAAGGACGCGCGCATAGGAAACATAGCCGTCTCGGACGTAGTCCTCGAGGCGGCTTTTTTTTGTGTCAAGCAAAATGTGCAGCAGCGCACGGTTAATGCGGGAATGGGTCAGCTCCTTTGTTTTTAAGAGAAGGCAGAACTGCTCAAAGCTTTCATAATGATTCAAAGAGGAAGCAATACGGAAGGAAAGTTCCGGGGATACATCCGCAAATTCCGTCAGGCATCCGGCAATGGTGTTTTTATCTTCAAAACGCAGCGCCGCTTCTGAAAAAAGCGAGCGGAGCCGATAGGAAAGCAACGTGGAAAAATCATTTTGATAAATGGGAAAGGATTTTTGCAAAGCATCATTCAGTTCTTTAAGGGCATAATCGGGCATTTGCGCCGACAATGTGTCAAGATCCTCCCGTGCGCCGACTGCATGTCTGACTGCGGAAGCGGACAGTGCGCCTTCTTCTGTTGTATGATATCCGGACTTCTGTCTTGCAACTGTATGCGCAACAATGCCGCTGCGCCGTCTTAACAGTGCTTTGAGATAGGTGATGCCGAGCGTATTGTTCGGCTCTTTTATAATTGCTTCCACGATATCGCCGTGCTCAAATTGTTCTCCGGCGGCCTTGGCGTTTGCGATCGCAAAATGTAACCCCTGTTTTAAATACCGGCTGAGTGATTGCCGATAGGCAGGAGTTTCTTCCGCAGTACGAGCGGCGATGTCGGACAAATCCGAAAGATTGCCGTGCTCGCTGCCAAAGCTTAGGCGATTGACGCAGCCAAGTCGGTCAAGAAGAGAAACAGCGCCCATGGAAAAATAATCTGCGCTTGCTGCGGAATAATAGACCGGCAGCTCCAGCACTAAATCCGCACCAGCCCTCAGAGCCATTTTGGTACGGGCATATTTATCGATAATAGCAGGTGCACCTCTTTGCACGAAGTCGCCGGAGAGCGCAACGATTACATAATCAGCATTTGTTTCACTGCGGGCGCTTGTGAGCTGATAGAGATGTCCGTAATGAAACGGGTTGTATTCAGCGATAATGGCTGTAATGTTCATGGGATAGTTCCTTTTTTATTTTTAGTATATCTCGTTTCCACGAGCGGTGCAATGCATTACGCAGCAATTCATTGCATAATGCATACACAAAACCGGCAAAATTGATAAAAATTTAACATACAATTGAAGTAATGTACTCGATTTTGCACAAAAATCCCCGATATTTTGCTTGTGCGACCCTGATCCATATCTTATAATTAAAATAGTGTTTTATGAACTTATGATATGTTACATATTAGCATTACGTTGGGGCTTGAAAGGAGCAGAGGTATGTCATTTATTGATTCGATCAAAGACAGGGCAAAGCAGGATTTAAAAACGATTGTAATGCCGGAGACAGATGACAGAAGGACTTTACTTGCGGCAGCAAGGGTGATAGAGGAAAATCTGGCGAATATTGTTATGATCGGAAAACAGGAAAAGATCATGGAGGGCGCAAAGTGGCTGGAGCTTGATTTGTCTAAAATCACGGTAATTGACCCGGACAATACGGAGAAGCTGGAGCGTTATACGAAAAAGCTTTATGAGCTTAGGAAATCAAAGGGAATGACACTGGAGAAGGCAAGGGAACGCCTTTTAACAGATTACCTGATGTTCGGCGTTATGATGGTAAAGCTGCAGGATGCGGACGGTATGGTGGCAGGTGCCTGTCACGCGACAGCGGATGTTTTGCGTCCGTCGCTGCAGGTATTAAAGACGGCTCCGGGAGTTGATCTTGTATCCGGCTTCTTTATTTTAGATGTACCCAACTGTGAATCTGGTGCAAACGGAACGTTTCTGTTTGCGGATTGCGGATTGAATCAGGATCCGACTTCGGAGGAGCTTGCGAGTATCGCCAACTCGTCCGCAAAGAGCTTTACGAACCTCGTAGGCGCGAAGCCGATTGTCGCGATGCTTTCTCATTCCACAAAAGGAAGTGCAAAGCATCCGCTTGTGGATAAAGTTGTAAAAGCGACGGAGATTGCGAAGAAAAAATATCCTTATTTGGCATTGGACGGAGAATTGCAGCCGGATGCGGCACTTGTGCCGTCGATTGCGCATTCCAAAGCGCCGGACAGCGAAATCGCCGGAACGGCGAACGTCTTGATTTTCCCCAATCTGGATTGCGGGAATATTAGCTATAAACTTGTACAAAGGCTTGGAAAAGCGGAGGCTTACGGACCGATGCTGCAGGGTCTTTCAAGACCGGTCAATGACTTGTCCCGCGGCTGCACGGCGGAGGACATCGTGGGTGTCGTAGCGCTTACGGCAGTACAGGCTCAGCTTGTATAAAATTCTTGAAAATTGAGTCGGTCATTTGTCCGATCATTTGTCCGATAATTTTGAGAAAGCAGTTGACAAAGTGGAAAGTGCTCTGTATAATTAGTCAAGTATGAAACGATTCCTATCGTTACAGCGTAGCGATTGCGTAATATGATAGTAGAAACATAAGGAGGTGTAACGATGTCTATTTGTCCAAAAAATAAATCTTCCAAGGGAAGAAGAGATAAGAGAAGAGCGAACTGGAAAATGAGCGCTCCCACTTTAGTGAAGTGTAGCAAATGCGGCGAGCTGATGGTGCCTCACAGAGTTTGTAAGGCATGTGGTTCCTATAACAAAAAGGAAATTATCAAAGCTGATTAATTAAAAAGATCAAGGCTTTTCGGAAAACCGAAGAGCCTTATTTTTATTAGATAGGAAATTTCTCAAAATTTTATTTTGCATTTCTCATAGGGCATAAAACCCTTCAAAAATAAGGGAAAAAAGTGATTGATTTTTACTATAATGTCTTGTATAGTAATTTATAGGTGTTTTGCGAAAGAAAAAAGGATATAAATTTAGGCGGGTAGATGGAATGGTAAATGTTGCTTTGGATGCGATGGGTGGTGACAACGCCCCACAGGAAATTATAAAGGGTGCTCTTGATGCGCTTGCTTTGCGGGATGATATTAAGGTTTACTTATGCGGAAAGCGCGAGCTGCTTCAGGCAGGATTAAAGAATAGTAGCTATGGGTCGGACAGGCTGGAAATCGTTGATGCACAGGAAATTATTGAGACAGGCGAGCCTCCCGTCATGGCAATTAGAAAAAAGAAGGAGTCTTCTATTGTAAAGGGTCTTGGACTTGTAAAGGATGGCATCTGTGATGCGTTTGTATCTGCCGGCAGTTCGGGAGCCGTTCTCGTAGGAGGACAATTTGTCGTTGGCAGGATCAGAGGCGTGGAGAGACCGCCGCTTGCACCGCTTATCCCGACGGAAAAGGGAGTCGCAATTTTGGTTGACTGTGGTGCCAATGTGGACGCCAGAGCTTCTCATCTTGTGCAGTTTGCCAAGATGGGTTCCGTGTATATGGAATATGTGGTCGGGGTTAAAAAGCCGAGAGTTGCCATTGTCAATATCGGCGCAGAAGAGGAGAAGGGTAACATGCTCGTAAAGGAGGCATACCCGCTTCTCAAGAATTGCCCTGATATTAATTTCATCGGAAGTATAGAGGCGCGGGATATTCCAAGAGGTCATGCGGATGTCATCGTGTGCGAAGCGTTTGTCGGAAATGTTATATTAAAGCTGTACGAAGGTGTCGGTTCGACGTTCCTTACAATGGTAAAACAGGGGCTGATGTCCACGTTTCGCAGTAAAATAGGCGCGCTGCTGATCAAACCGGCATTGAAGCAGACAATGAAAAAGTTTGATTCTTCCGAATACGGCGGAGCACCGCTGCTCGGACTGAATGGTCTCGTCGTGAAAACACATGGCAGCTCAAAAGCAAAGGAGATCACCAACTCGATTATTCAGTGTGTCACATTTAAGGAACAGGAAATTAATAAAAAAATAAACGAAAAAATTAATTTGAAGGATGAGTAAGAAAGGACGAGTAACAATGGAGTATGAAAAGCTTAAAAAAATTATTGCAGAGGTTTTGAATGTCGATGAGGACGAGGTAATGATGGGAACGAAGTTTGTCGACGATCTGGGAGCGGATTCGCTGGATATTTTCCAGATCATTATGGGTATCGAAGAGGAATTTGATGTGGAGATATCGACAGAAGAGGCAGAGAAGATTGTATCAGTCGGTGATGCGGTCGAGAAGATTAAAAATGCCTTGAGTTGAGAAGCCTGAAGTTGTGAAAGCTTGGTACAGAGTGAGCTCGGAAGACCTTTGGTTTTTCGAGCCTCTGCTTTTAAAGAAGCATCAGTGAGGAAAAGGGCGTCTATGAACAAGATTATAGGATACAAAGGATTGGAAGCGAAAATCGGCTATACGTTCAGAAACCAGGAGCTGCTGAAACTTGCATTGACACACAGCTCTTTTTCTAATGAGCTGAAATTAAACAAGACGGATAATTATGAGCGGTTGGAATTTTTGGGTGACGCTGTGCTTGAGCTTGCAGTCAGCGAATATTTATACCAGAGAAATCCGAATATGCACGAAGGAGAAATGACGAAGTTGCGCGCGAGCCTTGTTTGCGAGCCTACGCTTGCTTTTTGTGCGAAAAGCTTTTCGCTCGGTGATTATTTATTGCTCGGTAAAGGTGAGGAGCAGACCGGAGGCAGGACGCGGGACTCAATTATATCTGATTCTTTTGAGGCAGTTATTGGAGCGATTTATTTGGATGGTGGCTTTGAACAGGCGAAGATGTTCATTGAAAAATATGTACTGCTGGACATGGATCATAAAATAGAATTTACGGACAGTAAAACGATCTTGCAGGAATATGCGCAGGAAAATGGAGAGAAGCTCTCCTATGAGCTGATTTCTGAAATAGGCCCGGCGCATGACAGAAAATATCTTGTACATGCACTGATAAACGGCACTGTTGTTTCAGAGGGGCTGGGCAAGACGAAGAAAAGTGCGGAACAGCAGGCGGCATTTGCTGTTCTTCAGAATTTACATATCGAAGACAGGGAGTAGTGGGTGAATGTATTTAAAAAGCATTGAGGTGCATGGATTCAAATCGTTTGCAAACAAAATCACATTTAAGTTCCATAACGGTATTACGGCCATTGTCGGTCCGAACGGAAGCGGAAAAAGCAACGTTGCGGACGCGGTGCGCTGGGTTCTTGGAGAACAGCGCATCAAGCAGCTTCGTGGTGCCAGTATGCAGGATGTCATTTTTTCCGGCACCGAGATGAGAAAGCCGATGGGTTATGCGTACGTATCGATCACGCTGGATAATTCCGACCATAAGCTTGCGGTTGATTTTGAAGAGGTGACGGTGTCCAGACGCGTATACCGTTCGGGAGAAAGCGAATATCTCATTAATGGTGCGCCGTGTCGATTGAAGGACGTTTATGAAATGTTCTATGACACCGGGATCGGAAAGGAAGG
>CAZMIX010000046.1:0-20072 GCA_964566545.1 uncultured Lachnospiraceae bacterium
GCGTTTGAAATTACTCAGGACGGAATCAAAGCGGTCTTACCGCCTTGCAGCGTCGTGCTGCTGCGCGTAAAATAACGGGAGAATTGACATGTCGGAAATCGGCTGCAGGATGTGCCTGCTGCGGGATATGGACAAAAATGAATATTTTAAGGGCATTCAAAAGAGGATTGACAGTCTGGATGAGGAAATTAAGGCAGATCACGCGTCGTATGAAGGCAGGCTTGCGATATGCGGCGAGTGCGGCTATTTGCGGGATGGCTTCTGCGGCGCCTGCGGCTGTTTTGTGGAGCTTCGGGCAGCTGTTGCCGTCAATCGGTGTCCCTATGAAAAATGGCCGCTAAATGAGGCTGCCGCTTCACGATTTTTTAATCGTTGAAGCGGCAGCCCCATTATATTACATAGAAAAATTCATATTCTGATAATTATTCCCCGAGCGGGCTGTAGTTGATACGGATATTGATATCCTGATTGTAGTTGCCGAATGTTTTTCCGAAGATCGTCAGACCGCCGACATGCGACGAATCATCCTCGACCGCCATTTTAAACTTAATCGTGCTGCGATAGTCCAATTCAAAATCCCGGATCGAAACGTCGGAAATTTGCAGCCCGTCGATAAAAGTCCCTTTTTTATTGATGACGAGGAGTTTTAGCAGCCCGTACTGGTTCCAGTTCGGATACCACCAGTCGGGAGTAAAAATGCCCTTTACGTCCCCAAAGTCCCCGGGGCTTGTCCACATGCCAATGCATTTTTCATTAATATAGAAGCTGATATCGGACGGCCACACATCGTTGACGCCGGGAGCCTCCGAACTCAGCTCGGTAGAGATCGTGATCTGATCGATTTTCTGCGAGCTTGGAATAAAGTTGGGAATGACATATTCGACATGGCCCTTTGTGAACCAGAGAATATCCGCATTATACCGGTCAGGGTGTGCGAAATACCGCGTATCGTCTACTTCTCCAATGAGCGCGGTGGAGGAAGCGAGCCCGCAGGTCGGATAAACGTGGAAATCGGAGTAATGGCCAACCTTTATGGAGGTCTGGTAAACATTTTTACCGTCCTCCTCCGAATCGAAATCCACGAGCAGCTTATCGACATAGACAGAGCACTTTTTCTGATTGCCGTGGCCGGAGGATTCACTTGTGATCGTGATGATGCCCGCATCCTCGAGCTTTTTAACATGGCTTGTGAGCGCTCCGTTCGTGATATTCAAGCGGCTTGCCAGCTCATTCATGTTCATTCCTTTGTTTTCCAACAAGATCTTAATGATTTCAATTCTGATATCGGAACCCAATGCTTTAAAAATAGGGAGACCTTCATCCAGTGATTTGATATGTAGCATATATTTGTCTACTCCTTTAATAAGAAAATGTATTTTTTGCTTTTGCAAAATTTCATATAATAAAATATAGATCTTATAATATTATTTTCAGTATACCGAGAATAAAATTATTAGTCAATCCTAATTAGTTTAGATTGCCCTAAAAGTTTATATTAAAATCAATGTTGACAAAATACTAAAATAATATATAAAATAGTAAAATAAATATTGACAACCCCAGAGGGATATTGTACAATTCATATACAAGGATGAGTTTTTCGAGAATCAATTATGCAAATTGCATATATTAATTTGAAAATTGAAAAAATGGTATGGTCAAAAATTCAATGTAAATAGTCGAAAAACATCCAATTGTAAACTATTTTAGTAAATTAAAAACATGAAAGGCAGAAGGAGGATTTATTCATGAAAAAGAAGTTACTCAGCATTCTTTTGAGTGCAACGATGGTTGCTTCCATGCTGGCAGGATGTGGTTCCGCAGCGGCAACCGACACAGCAGCC
Organism: uncultured Lachnospiraceae bacterium; assembly: GCA_964566545.1. Classification (GTDB taxonomy): domain Bacteria; phylum Bacillota; class Clostridia; order Lachnospirales; family Lachnospiraceae; genus JAEYFP01. Next base: position 1,845 of record CAZMIX010000046.1, read on the forward strand.
GATGCAGCCGGCGCAGAAGCGGCAGCGGATGACGCAGCAGCGACCGATGAAGCGGCAGCGGATGATGCAGCAGAGGGCGAAGAGACAGGCGAGGTAGAGCCGGAAGCGGTGACGACAGTCGGCGACCCGAACGGTACCCATATGGAGATGTGGTCTTTTGTTGAATTACATAATACATATTACGGTAAAATGGTCGAAATGTGGAATCAGCAAAACCCTGACCGGGCGATTGAGGTTACATTTACGACATACCCGTATGCAGATATGCATAATAAGCTGCTGATGTCCTTGCAGACAGGCGAAGGCGCACCGGATCTTTGTGACGTAGAGGTAGGACAGTTCCCGAATATTGTTGCGGGAGTGGATCAGTGGTTATATCCGCTGGATGAAGCGGCAGCTCCTTATATGCCGACGATGGTTCAGGCGCGTATGGACACTTATGCGGGTGCGGATGGAAATCATTACGGCGCTCCATTCCATGTAGGGGCGACGGTTATGTACTACAACATGGCAGCTCTTGAGGAAGCAGGCTTTACTCAGGCGGACGTAGACGCTGTTAAGACATGGGATGATTATACGGCACTCGGCGAGGCTTATATCGCGGCAGCCGGACAGGAAGGCAAGTATTTTACATCTGTAGATACGGCTGGTGTTGACTGGATGTGGATTGCAATGGCTGAGTACGGCGAAGACTGGACAGGTGGATTTGAAGGTCCTGCAAACGTAGAGCTTCAATCGGTAAAGAATATGCTGAATATGCAGGTGGAGTGGTTGGATTCGGGCGTAGCACAGGTTTCTCCGGATGGACACGTAGATCTGGAGGCGGGCTTCCAGAACATTCTTGACCACAACATCGTATCTTTCCCGAAGGCGATGTGGTTCATGAGCAGATTCATCAACTATATGCCGGAGGAAAAGGGAAATTGGTATCTCGCTCCATGTCCGGTATTTGAAGAAGGACAGAATAATTCCGTAGGTATCGGCGGTACAGGTACGGTTGTAACACAGCTTGCGGCAGATAAAGAGCTTGCGGCAGATTTTCTTTGCTACGCAAAGATGTCTATGGACGGCGAGAAGATGAACTGGGATATGTTAGGCTTTGACGTATGTAATACGGAAATGTGGACGGACGAATCTATCATCCATGATGATTCCAACCAGTATAATGCATTCTTCAGAAATTACCCGTATGACGTATTAAACGAAATCAAGAACGGCATCGGCAAGATCTCTGTAGTTGCGATCAGCCCGACGATCAACGAGGATATGTGTAATGTAACGCTGAATGCGATCCTGGAGGATGGCACGGCGGTAGACGAAGCGTTAGCAGCTTCACAGGCAACCATTGATTTAGAGCAATAAATGAATTAATATAAAAGTAAGGGAGCGGCTCGGGGTTATCAAGGGAATCCCGGGCACTCCCTTTCCATTTTCAAAAGGAGACGGGTTATGAAAGTAAAAAAATTTCTTTATTCACAAAAAGCAGCCCCTTATGTGTTTGTGCTACCTTTCATTTTAAGCTTTCTCATTTTCTGGATTTATCCGTTGTGCAGTACGATTGCGATGAGCTTCCAGGATATCAAGCCGGTGGGAACGACATGGATCGGATTTAAAAATTATCAGAAGTTGTTGGTGGATACGGTATTCCATACGGCAGTTTTGAACAGTTTTGAATATATGCTGCTGACTCTTATTTTCCTGATCCCGTTTCCGATGCTGTTTGCGGTTTTGATCGACTCTAGGCTCGTAAAGGCAAAGGGCGTCTGGAAGGCGATTCTTTATTTGCCAGCATTGACGTCCGTAGTAATTTCAGGTACCCTCTTCCGCCTGATGTTTTCCGAATATCAGACCGGCCAGATGAATGTGTTGATGACGAGTCTCGGACTGGCAACACAGAAATGGCTGAAATTTAAGCCGACCGCTTATGGGGCGCTGCTGACGATGGCATGCTGGAGATGGACCGGTGTCAATATGCTGTATTTCCTTTCGGGACTCAAATCCATCGATTCCTCACTTTACGAATCGGCCAACATTGACGGAGCGAGCGGTTTGCAGAAGTTTCGCTATATTACAATTCCTCTGCTAAAGCCTACAACGATCTATGTATTGACGATCAGTATTTATGCGGGTCTGGCGATGTTCCTCGAATCCTTCATGCTCTATACGCAGAACGCGTCACCGAATAATATTGGCTTGACGATTGTCGGCTACCTTTACAGGCGAGGTATTGAGAAGAACCAGTTAGGATACGCTTCTTCGGTCGGTCTTGTGCTGCTCGTCATAGCGCTCGTGATCAATATTATTCAGTTGATCCTTAACGGAACATTCAAGAAGGAGGAAAAATAATATGGACAGTACGATGACCTCCCCAAAAACAAAAACGAATGCGAGTGCTTCAAGAAACCGGAAAATAGGCTCGTTTTTTGCGACAGGAGTCTTTGTGGTAATTTGCAGTTTTGTGGTGTTTCCCCTGATTGCAGGATTATTTGCCTCCTTCAGACCCGGCACGGAGCTGATTCGAAGGGGTCTGCGGATTAACCTCGATTTTTCAACAATGACACTGGATAACTACCTTTATCTGTTCAGCGGCAATGCGGACTCACAGAAATACTTTATGTGGTTTAAAAATAGTCTGACGCTGACGTTTATCACCGTATTTCTGACGTTGTTCATTTGCTATTTTATTGCCTACGGTCTGACAATGTATGAATTTCCGCTTAAGAACTTTCTGTTCTTTTTGGTCATTGCGACGATGATGGTGCCGTTTGAAATTTTGATGCTGCCGCTTTATAAGGAAATGATCACGCTGCATCTGATCGATACGAGGGCGGGCGTCTATCTCCCCGTCATCTGTGCAGCCTCGTCAATCTTTTTCTTTAAACAATACATGACCTCGCTGCCAAAAGAATTGCTAGATGCAGGACGCATCGACGGCGCGACCGAATACGGAATTTGCGTGCGGATCATGCTTCCGATCACCAAGCCCGCTTTTGCAGCAATGGGAATTCTCTGCGCGATGGGTTCTTGGAACAACATGCTTTGGCCGCTGCTCGTATTCAGAAGCTCGAGCAAATTTACGCTTCCGATCGGCCTGACCTCGCTGCTGACTCCTTACGGAAACAACTACGACGTGCTGATCGCCGGCTCCATGTTCGGCATCATCCCGATTTTCGTCATCTTCCTCTTTTTCCAGAAGTATTTAATAGAAGGGATGACAGCAGGGGCAGTTAAGGGGTAGTAAGGAGCGTGCGCCGAACGAAGAGAGTGCGCAATATTTGAGAAAGGATTTCTCAAATGGTATGACAGCAGGGGCAGTTAAGGGGTAGTAAGGAGCGTGCGCCGAACGAAGAGAGTGCGCAATTTTGAGAAAGAATTTCTCGAATGGACAGAAAAATTTAATTCTGCTATGATAGGGAAAGCAAAATAAACAGAAACAGGAAAATGAAATGGCTACGATAAAAGAAGTCGCAAAGGCATGTGATGTCTCGATCGCCACGGTTTCCAACATTTTGAACGGAAAAGGACGCGTCGGCGAGGAAACAAGGCAACGAATATTAAATACGGCGAAGGAAATGGGCTATGTTCCGAACATGATGGCGAAAAGTCTGAAACAGCGCAATACGAAGATGATCGGCATCATAACGGAGGATCTGACCGTATTCAACTGTGCCGATATCGTAGACGGCATTCATGAATATCTGGAGGAGAAGGGTTATATGTTCCTTCTCGGAAACTTGCGGCTATACAAAAAATATGACAACGCCTTTTACCACCATGAGCGCTATCATGCGGAGGTCGAAGAGGAATTCCGGATTATGCAGAGCAAGCAGGTCGCGGGCGTCATTTATGTCGGCGCGCATTGCCGCGAAATGAAGAGCATTCCGGGCGACTACGGCGTGCCGATCGTCGTCGCATACGGTTTTTCGGCGAAGAAAAATACACCTTCGGTCATCTATGATGATGAGCAGGCGGCGTATGAAGCGGCGAAGGAGCTGATCAAGAAGGGCTACCGGAAAATCGGTCTGATTGCCGGAGAGGCTGAAAGCCGCCACACGATCGATAGACAGCGCGGCTATCAGAAAGCGCTGTTTGAAAGTCAGATCCTCTACAATCCCGCGCTTGTACAAAACGGCGACTGGTCGAGGGAAAAAGGCTATCAGGCTTGCGAAAAGCTTATGCAGCAGGGCATCGACGCAATCTTTTCGATGAGCGACGTTATGGCGGCCGGCGTTTATGATTACGCAAACGAGAAGGGGCTGTGCATCGGCAAGGATCTTGGATTGATCGGCTTTGATAACCGGGAAATCAGCATGGCCTTTAATCCGGAGCTTTCCACGATGGCGCTTCCCTTAAGCGAAATCGGACAGAAGGCGGCGGATCTGCTGATCCGTCAGATCGAGGATGACGATTTTTGTCCGGAGCCGGTTTATAAAATCGAATGCAGCCTGCTGGAACGCAAGTCCGAATAGAGAGCAAAACGAGATAAAACGTTTAATCGAAAAAATAAGAAATTTTTGAATAAGAAAATATTATAAAGAAATAACCGAAAACATGAGAATCTATGAGCATTTTAAGGAAAATGCGCATAGATTTTTTTGTTTCTTAGGCCATACAGTTTTCAAAAGTGTATAAAAAAAATTCTAAAAATCTATTGCAATTGTGAAAAAGTAATAGTATAATGGGAACACAATGATTAAACGTTTAATCACAAAGCAACTATCACAATACTACATCGACAGGAGCGGAATACTTATGCAAAAGCTATCCCTGGTTTCTTTACAAAATATAAAGATTGACGATTCCTTTTGGAATAAATATACACATCTTGTTAAGGACGTCATCATCCCTCACCAATGGGATATTTTGAATGACAATCTGGAGGATGTGGAAACGAGCCACTGCATCGCAAATTTTAAAATTGCGGCCGGATTGGAGGAGGGATCCTTCCGGGGCGTGGTATTTCAAGATACGGATGCTGCGAAATGGCTGGAGGCGGTTGCGTATTCGCTGGCCGTACATCCCGATCCCGTGCTTGAGAAAACGGCGGACGAGGTCATTGAATTGATCAAAAAGGCGCAGCAGCCGGACGGCTATATCAATACCTATTATACGATCAAAGAACCGGACGGCCGTTTTACGAATTTGAGGGAGGGTCATGAGCTTTATACAGCCGGACATTTGATGGAGGCGGCGGTTGCCTATTACCGAGCGACAGGCAAGAACCGGTTTTTAAATTTTATGTGTGATTTTGCGGATCTGATCTGTAAACAGTTTTCTGAAAAGGCAAACTCGGCGGGCTGCCCCGGACACCAGGAGGTGGAAATCGGTCTGTATAAACTTTATGAGGTAACAGGAAAGCAAAAATATCTGGCGCAGGCCAAATCATTTCTGGATCGGAGAGGCAGACAGCCAAACTACTTTTTAGAGGAAGCAAAAAGACCTGATTTTAAAAGGTTTTTTCCCGAATTTGAGAATTATGATCCCAAATACTCACAATCGCATCTGCCGGTAAGGGAACAGAAGACGGCGGAGGGTCATGCCGTCAGAGCTGTCTATATGTGCTGCGCGATGGCGGACGTCGCGGCGGCTTATGGGGATGAGGAGCTGTTAAATGCCTGCAAACGGCTGTGGGAAAGCATTGTGACAAAGCGGATGTACATAACGGGCAGCATCGGCAGCTCGGGGCTTCTCGAACGCTTTACGACAGATTATGATTTGCCGAACAACAGCAACTATTCGGAGACGTGCGCTTCGATCGGCTTGGCGCTGTTTAGCAGAAGAATGGCACAGATCACAGGGGCTGCGGAATATATGGACATTGTGGAAACAGCCCTATATAATACGATTTTAGCAGGAATTGCGATGGACGGAAAAAGCTTTTTCTATGTGAATCCTTTGGAGGTGTGGCCGGACAATTGCATTCCGCGCACGTCAAAGGAGCATGTGAAGCCTGTCCGCCAGAAATGGTTTGGGGTCGCGTGCTGTCCGCCCAATATTGCAAGGACACTTGCTTCATTAGGAGAATACATTTACTTTGCCGGCGAAAAATCGCTTTGGATCAATCTTTTTATATCCAATGACGCAAAGGTGACGATAGACGGTCAGGAGTTTCTCGTATCGATGGAAAGCAATTTTCCAAATGACGGGAATATCAAAATAACTGTCAGCACCGCAGCAAAAAAGACGGCAAAGCTTGCAATTCGGGTTCCGGGTTATGTGAAGGAATGGCGGATTTCCATAGATGGTGCGCACATCGAAAGTCCGAAAATGGAAAAGGGATACGTCATTTTGGATCAGGAATTTGAAAGAAACGCAATAAATGTAGAGTTTGCATTACCGCCGAGAATCGTAAGAGCCAATCCTCTTGTCAAGGAGGATATCGGGAAGGCCGCCGTGATGAAGGGACCGATCGTCTATTGTTTGGAGGAAACGGATAATGGCAGTAATCTTCCGGCAATCTACCTTTTGGCAGAGGAAGAATTAAAAGAGCATTACGAAAAGGAATTGCTGGGCGGGGCAACAGTTATCAAAACGGTCGGAAAAAGGGTTACGCAGCAGGCTTGGGGAACAAAAGAGCTGTACGGGGGACAAAGACCTGTTTTGGAAAAACAAGAGCTTACCTTTATCCCCTATCCGTATTGGGGTAATCGAAAGACCGGAGAAATGCTCGTTTGGGTAAAAGAATTGTTCAATTGACGGATGGAAAATTAAAGGAGGATTTATGACATGAAAAAGAAAATTTTGGCTGTCCTTTTGACAGCGGCAATGTCAGTGAGCGTGTTAGCAGGCTGCGGCTCGGGCGCTTCAACAGACGCGGTAGCGCCTGCGGATACGGCGGCAGCGGCAGATACGGATACGGCGGAGGAAGCGGACGCGGATACGGCGGCTCCGGCAGAGGCGGCCGATGACGGAAAGGTACATATCACCTACGCACAGTGGGGAAATGATACGGAAACGGCAGCGACACAGGAGGTTGCGGATAAATTTAACTCCGAGCAGGATGCGATCGTTGTAGAAGTATTGAAAATCGATCATGACAATTATGTGACAAAGCTGAACACGATGGCGGCAGCAGGAGAGCTTCCGGATACGGGCATTATGAGTGAAGCGGGCGTTTTGAACTTCGCAGAGAACGGCTTGCTGGCTGATATCAGCGAGATGTATGAGGAAGGCGAAGCAAAGCCGTTAGAGTCTCTGACCTTTAAATTTGACGGAACGCCGGTCGCTTATTCCGCGGCTAACGAAGTGCTGAATCTCTGGTATAACATCGACCTGTTAAAGGAAGTATGCGAGAAGCAGAGCCTTGACCTTGCAGAAATGACACCGCCTCCATCTGCAGACGGAGCCTGGGACTGGGATACATTTGTAAAGGTTGCTCAGACATTGACGCTGGATACGAGCGGAAGAAATGCGCTTGATCCAAACTTCGATCCGGAAAACGTGGATGTTTACGGCTGTAACGTTAACTCGCTGCCATGGCAGTTAGAGGTATGGGCAAAATCAAACGGCGGCGGCTACTACAGCGCTGACGGCAGCACCTGTATTATTAATTCCGCGGAAACAGCGGAGGCACTACAGGCAGTTGCCGATCTTTCCCTGAAATATCACTGCGCACCGCCGGTAAGCTCCGCTTCCACAGCGCTCAGCAGCTCTCTCGGTACGGAAAAAATCGTTATGTCGACGGACGGCGCATGGAACGTAGGTACCTATCTTGGACCGGATGCACAGTTCGAATACGGCGTAGGCGTTCTTCCTTACTTTAAGGAAAAAGTAACGATCTGTACGGGCGGACCGAATGTTGTATTTTCACAGACAGAGCATCCTGAAGAAGCGATGACATGGTTAAAGTGGTATTATAAGGAAGAAAACTCCTGGTCACTGATCGAAGCAGGTACGTGGATGCCGATTTTGGATTCCTGGTATACAAATCAGGCGCAGACAGACAAGTGGATCAGCAACCCGAATTTCCCTGAGAAGGAAATGTACCAGACCGCGGTTGTAGATTACGCAAGAGACAATTCCCAGTCGACTTCCTGGTACTATGTAAATGGTACGGAGGAATTCAACAGCACGCTGGATACGGTGCTCTCCTACATCTGGACGGGCGACATGACGGCTCAGAATGCACTTGACCAGTATTTTGATGAATTAAATGGTATTTTTGAAGAAAATAATATGTAATAATGAGGTAACATCAAGCAGAACAGCCGCCTGGCCGAATAGCAGTAGGGCGGCTGTTCTAAAAGGAATCATTGCATATGCAGATAGGAGAAATATGGAAAAGAAAAAGAGAACAGTGCATAAGATCGGCAGGAAGGAAGAACGAACGGCATACTTATGCTTGATTCCGGCATTTCTTGGACTATCCATTATCAGTTACCTGCCGACAATTGCGGTATTTGTACTAAGCCTTTTTAAATGGAACGGTATTACGGTCCCGTCGTTTATCGGGATGGAAAATTTCCAGCGTATATTTACAAAGGATATTTATTTTACGAGTTCCATCAAGGCGACGATCATCTACGCCTTAATAACCGTTGTCGGATCGATTTTGTATTCGCTGATTTTGGCGCTTTGTCTGAACATGAACATTAAGGGAAGGACCTTTTGGCGTTCTGTGTTCTTCATTCCGTATTTACTTCCGGCGATCGGCGTATTTACGGGCTGGAAATGGCTGTATGAAATTAATTACGGGCTTTTTAATTTCATAAACCGGATGCTCGGCCTGCCGACTAAGCAGTTTTTGCAAAGTCCGACGCAGGTGCTTCCCTCTCTTGCATTGATCGCGATCTGGTGCAGCGGGAATCTGATCGTCATTTTCTTAGCGGGCTTACAGGGCGTTCCCAGAGTCTATCTGGAGGCGGCGGAAATTGACGGCGCGAATGCATGGCAGCGTTTTTTGAATGTAACGATTCCAAGTATTTCTCCGATTATTTTCTATAACGTGCTGACGGCCCTGATCACGAATCTGCAGGTAATTACCCCGGCGCTGGCACTGACGGACGGCGGCCCGCAGAACGGCTCGATGTTTATGTCCTACGTGATTTATATGTACGCATTCCAAAAAAATAAAATGGGTTATGCGGCGGCATACGCCTCGATTTTCTTTGTTTTTGTAGGTATTTTTACGGTAGTCCTGTTTGCCACGCAGAAGTCAAGTTTATTCGGAGAGGAGGAAGATTAAATGAACGGAAAATCAATGCAAAGCAGAAAGAAAAAAGAAAAAAGAATTAATCTGATCGTATTCATTGCCGTTGCGATCGTGGCGGCAGCCGTACTTTTGCCGATCTGGTGGATCTTCCGCTCCTCTCTCATGAGCAACGGCACGCTGTATGCGTATCCGCCTACGTTTCTCCCGCACGAATGGCTCTGGTCAAACTACCGGACGGCGCTGAAGAGCTTTTTATACTGGAGATATTTTAAGAACACGTTTACAATCATCATTCCGGCCGTAACCGCGGGCACGCTGACGGCGATTCTCTGCGGCTATGCTTTCGCAAGGCTTCGCTTTCGCGGAAAGAAGCTGATTTTCAATCTTTGTGTCGGCACAATCCTGCTTCCGGGCATGGTCACGCTGATTCCCCTGTATATTTTCTGGACGAAGGGACTGGATCTGGGCGGTACATACTGGCCTTTGATTCTTCCGTACTTTACGGGCGGCGGCTTTTTTAATATTTTCCTGATCCGCCAGTTTTTGATGACGATTCCCAAGGAGCTGGATGAGGCGGCAGCCATCGACGGCGCTTCGAGGATGCGTACTCTCTGGACGATCCTTGTTCCGGCAATCAGGCCGGCGATTGTCGTTGTGGCGATGATGCTTTTTATTCAAATTTGGAATGACTTATTGCAGCAAATGATCTATATTAATGATATGGAGAGAACGACATTTGCGATAGGGCTGACCAACTTTACCGGTTCGTTCGGAACAAAATGGAATCTTGCCATGGCGGCGACCTGTATGACAATCGCACCTGGTATCATTATCTACATATTTGGGCAAAAGAGCTTTGTAGAGGGTATTGTCATGACGGGCATGAAAAATTAAAAAGGATAAAAGGTAGCGCGGCATGAAAACAAGGATGATCATTGACAGGACTCTTGTAAAAAGTCCGGTCGATAACAGGATTTACGGATCCTTTATCGAACACCTCGGAAGGGCGGTGTATAACGGGATTTATCAGCCGGGCCATGAGACGGCGGATGAGAATGGCTTCAGAAAGGATGTCATCGGGCTTGTGAAGGAGCTTCAGGTGCCGATCATCCGGTATCCCGGCGGCAATTATGTATCGAATTTCTTTTGGGAGGACAGTGTAGGACCAAACCGGAAGCCAAGGCTGGATTTGGCCTGGCGGATGAAGGAATCCAATCAGTTTGGCTTGGGGGAATTTGCCGAGTGGACGAAAAGGGTAGATTCTGAGATGATGATGGCGGTCAATCTCGGCACGAGAGGCTTGAGCGACGCCCTGAACCTTTTGGAATACTGCAATATGGACGAGGGCACTTACTATAGCGATCTGCGCAGAAGCCACGGACAGGCGGAGCCTTACCGCATCAAATCGTGGTGCCTCGGAAATGAGATGGACGGCCCGTGGCAGGTCGGGCATAAGACGGCGGCCGAATACGGACGCCTTGCGGCGGAAACCGGCAAGGCGATGAAGCTGATTGACGAGGACATCGAGCTTACGGTGTGCGGCAGCTCGTTTGAGAAGATGCCGACGTTCCCCGAATGGGAAGCAGTAACATTAGAGGAATCCTATGACTGTGCGGATTACATTTCGATGCACCAGTATTATGGCAATACGGAAAACGACACCGCGGATTATTTTGCGCTGACGCAGGACATGGAGAATTTCATCCGTACGGTGATTGCGGCCTGCGACTATATTAAGGCGAAAAAGCGAAGCAAAAAGGTGATGAACATCAGCTTTGATGAGTGGAATGTCTGGTTCCATTCGGTCGCGGCCGACGATACTATGATGAAAAACCGGCCATGGCAGACGGCTCCGCATTTATTGGAGGATATCTATACGTTTGAGGATGCGGTTATGGTGGGGCTGATGCTGATTACCCTGTTAAGGCACGCCGACCGGATTAAGGTTGCCTGTCTCGCGCAGCTCGTCAATGTCATCGCGCCGATTATGACGGAAAATGACGGCGGCGCATGGAAACAGACGATTTATTATCCGTTCCTGCACGCCTCCAGATACGGAAGAGGTTTTGTGCTGGAAACCATTCTCTCCACGACAAAGCATGATACGATTAAGCATGTGGATGTGACCGATGTTGAAGCCGCCGCTGTCTATAACGAAGAAAAGCAGGAGGTTACGGTATTTGCCGTCAACAGAAATGTCGATTCGGAAATCGCGTTTGAAGCCGACCTGCGCAGTTTCGGCACCGCCAGGGTCATTGAATACCTCGCGATGGAAAGCGAAGATAAGAAGCTTGTCAATTCCATTCAGGCACAAAATGTCAAGCCCTTCAAGAAATCGTCCTACACCATGGATGGCTGCAGCTTCGAAACGATGCTGAAACCCGCGTCGTGGAATGTGATCAGGTTTCAGGTGGTTTCTTAATATTGCAAGTACTTTTTAAAGGATAAAACAAAAGTGAAGAACAGCCATGTGACAGGAGGTCTAATGGGCTGTTCTTCTTTTGGTTGCTTTGAAGATATGTTTGGTGTATAATCATTATGCTGTCAGCGGTAAAAGGAGTTAATCATATGGACGAAATGAAGCCAACAACAGTTTCCATTCCGAAATATCAACAAATTGCAATTGAAATTGCTTCAAAAATAGTAAACGAAGAATACGCGATCGGTCAGAAAATACATGGCCGGTCTTTTATTGCGGCTCAGTATAATGTCTCACCGGAAACCGCGCGCCGGGCATTTTGCATATTATCCGATCTGGACATTGTGTCTCCGGAAAGAGGCAGCGGTATGGTGATTAAATCTAAAAGCAATGCTCTTGAATTTTTAAATAGCTTTTCAAACAAAATAACGATAGAAACACTGAAAAAATCCATTATGGAAAATATCCAGCATCAGCAAAAGGAAATAAATTCTTTAAGCAACGATCTCGCAGAACTTATTTTGGCAACGGAGCATTTTCGATCTATGAATCCGCTTGTACCTTTCTCGGTGCGTATTACGCCCGACTGCAAATACCTGAACAGATCCATACAGGAATTACAGCTCTGGCAGCATACAGGAGCTACGCTGGTAGCAATAAAGCGAGACGATGTGCTGCTTCGGTCACCGGGACCTTATGCTGTTGTGTTGGAAAATGATGTAATCTACTTTGTGTCGCAAGAGGATTCCGAGCACAGAGTCAAGGATTTTTTATTTTAAATATTATTTTTTTAGAAAAACCAAAATGATATGCTAAGGTATCCAATTTGACAAAGTGACAACTTGTAACTATAATATAAGTTGTCACTTTTTTGAATTGGATTCAGGAGAAAGGAAATAAAAATCATGAAAAAAAATTTCGCGCTGCTTTCTGCGTTTTTTGTAATGAGCAGTGTTCTTACAGGATGTGCTTCACAAAATCAAACCAAAACAATTACATTTGCCGATGTCGGCTGGGACTCGATTCTGTTTCACAACGCTGTGGCAGGAACCGTAGCAGAAACGGTATTTGGTTATCATTGGACAGAGGTATCCGGGAGCACCCCCATTACGCATGAAGCGGTGAAAAAGGGAGAAATCGATGTACATATGGAGGTATGGACGGATAATCTGCCTGATTATGAACGTGATATTGAAAGTGGGGCTCTTCGGGAGCTGGGCATTAATTTTGATGATAATACACAGGGCTTTTATGTGCCACGTTATGTGATTGAGGGAGACGCTGAGCGGAACATCGAGCCAATGGCGCCAGACTTAAAAACTGTTAAGGATTTGAAGAACTACGGGACGCTTTTTAAGGACCCCGAGCATCCGTCCAAGGGTATCATATATGGCGGTATCGCGGGCTGGGAAATTACAGAGATTATGCATAAAAAATATTTGCACTATGGCTTGGATGAAAGCTACAATTATCTGGAACCGGGTACCGATGCCGCGACGAGCGCTGTGCTTGTATCGGCTTATGACAAGGGAGAGCCGGTGGTGGCGTATTATTGGGAGCCTACCTGGTTATTGGGCAAATATGATTTTGTTCTCCTTGAGGATGAACCGTATGACGAAACGGCATATTTTGAGGGTAAGTGCATGTGTCCCTCCGTGAAGGTCACGGTGTGCGTCAGCAACGAATTCTATGAAAGTGATCCGGAATTTTGCGCATTTCTGTCTAAATATCAAACATCCTCCGCTTTGACCAGTGAGGCGCTTGCCTATATGGAAGAGACAGGCGCGGATTACAAGACTGCGGCGAAATGGTTTTTAAATGAACAGCGAGATGTGGTGGAAACCTGGCTGACTGCCGCGCAGGCTGAAACGTTATATAAAGCGATTGATTAAGCCTGCAAAGAATGGGAGGTATTATGGATTGGCTCTTTAATTTTCCTTTTACGATCAATTTAAATACAGATGCAATCGACCAGACGGTCCGCGGTTTTGCGGCTTCGCACTCCGCATTTTTCAATGGAATAAAATTAACACTCACAGATTTTGTAAGTGCTATCAACTGGGTATTTGGCCATATACCCTGGTTTGTTATGATCGGGCTGATATTTCTTCTTGCCTGGAAAGCGCACAGGCGGATCCGCTCCGGAATTTCTTACAGCCTCCTGCTTTGTGTGATCGGCATGTTTGGACTATGGGATCTGATGAACCTGACGCTTTCGATCGTTTTGGCTGGTGTCGTGATTGCGCTGATCATCGGCCTGCCCATCGGTGTGCTGATATCCGGTTCCCAAAAAGCCAACAGAGTGATAAGACCAATATTGGATATGATGCAAACCATGCCGGTTTTTGTTTATCTGATTCCGGCGGTTATTTTTTTCGGTATGGGGTCTGCGTCTGCTGTAATTGCAACAGTTATTTACTCCATGGTGCCGGTAATCCGCCTTACAAGCCTTGGCATTCGTCAGGTAAACGCCGAGGTAGTAGAGGCTGCGCGCTCTTTCGGCTCAACACGTCTGCAGCTGTTGTTTAAGGTTCAGGTACCGCAGGCGCTGCCCACTATTATGACGGGTATCAATCAAACGCTGATGATGGCAATGTCCATGGTGGTTACCTGTTCGATGATTGGAGCGAGGGGACTTGGAAACGAAGTACTCATTGCGGTAAACCGCATCGAAATATCCCGTGGTTTTGTGGCAGGCAGCGCGGTTGTCATCCTTGCCATCATTCTTGACCGTTTGACGCAGGGATGGTTCTCAAAAAAGGAAGAAGCGGGAGGTGAGGAAATGTGAGCGATATAATTATTGAAACTAAAAATGTATCCAAGCTATACGGAATACGCCGTGAGGAGGCGACGGAGCTGCTGCGAAAGGGCGCCGCAAAGGATGAGGTGTTTCGTAAAACCGGTGTAACGACCGCGCTATATGACGTAAATTTAAAAATTCCCCAGGGAGAGATCTTTGTCATCATCGGTCTGTCGGGCTCGGGGAAATCAACGATGGTGCGGTGCTTCAACCGTTTAAACCGTCCTACCTCCGGTTCGATTCTCTTTAATGGTATCGATTTGATGAAAATGTCGAAGAAAGAACTGCGTGAATTTCGGCGGCACAAGGTTGCCATGGTGTTTCAATCTTTTGGACTGATGACTCATAGAGACGTGCTCGGCAATGTTGCTTATGGATTGGAGGTATGCGGCATCTCCCGGGCGGAACGCGAGAAGCGTGCAGCGGAGGCCATTGCGCTGGTAGGGCTTGAGGGTCTGGAAAAAACAAGGATAGACAATCTATCGGGCGGGATGCGCCAGCGTGTCGGCCTTGCCCGCGCACTGGCCAACGACCCGGAGATATTGCTTATGGATGAGCCGTTTTCCGCATTGGATCCATTGGTGCGCAAGGATATGCAGTTTGAGCTACTGTCCATTCAGCGAAAACTGGGAAAAACGGTTATTTTTATCACGCATGATATTGATGAAGCATTTAAGCTTGGAGATACCGTTTCAATTATGCGCGATGGACGTCTTGTACAGGTAGATACTCCTGAGCGCATGAGCGCAAATCCGGCTGATGATTACGTGCGGCGTTTTATTGATTCCGCGGATAAATCAAAGGTTTTGTCGGTTCGAAATATTATGATAACGCCAAGCAGTCTGGTGAAGATGAGCGACGGACTGGATCATGCGCTTCGGGAAATGCGGAAAAATGAATTGTCCTCGGTCTATGTTGTTGACGGCAAAATGAAATTGAGCGGATTATTGACTTTATCTGATACAGTGCGCGCAAAGAAGGAAAATTTAACCCTTTCTGAGGTGATGGTCCGGGATGTTACGACTACAACTGCCGATGTTTTGGTACAGGATATTATGCCATTGGCGGCCGAAGCATTATATCCGCTTGCGGTTGTGGACAATGAGCGGCGGCTGCTGGGAATCGTAACAAAGGCGAGCGTCCTGTCTTCCTTAATTTGATAGCAGGAGACGGCTGTACGGAATAATTTTGACCTGTTCACTTTCTGTTTGCAATCAATATGGGGAGCGCGTATACTTAGGCTAAGAATTTTTATGCTGTAAGGGGAATACTATGAAAGCAACGATAAAAGATATCGCCCGCGAATGCGGGGTTTCTGTTTCTTCCGTTTCGATGGCGCTGTCGGATAAGCCGAACAGGATCTCTGAGCAGACGAGGAAAAAGGTGCGCGAAGCGGCGGAGAGGATGCATTACCAGCCGAATATGGCGGCCGTAAGCCTTGTGAACAGGAAAAGCAAGATGGTCGGCATTGTCGTCAACGACATCAGGAATACGCATATTTCTTCCTTATTCATGGCGATCCACAAGGAATTGGAGAAAAAGGGATATTCGATGATCTGCCATGTGCTAAACGGCGAGGATACCAGCTCCAATGAATTGATCAAACTGATCGCTTCGGAGAATGTTTCGGCGCTGATTTGGGCAAAATCATTGGAGATAGATAAAATAGAAGAAAACGCCCGGTTAAAAAATGATATGGAATCGCTGGGAATCCCGATCCTGACGATGGATGATTATGGGCTGACGTGTTCGGGGGTGAATGTGTGCTTTGATTATGAGCTTGGCGGTTATCTGGCTACGAAGCATCTGCTGGACAAAGGGCATGTCCGTATCGGGTGTCTGACCGGCGATATCAGCTATCAGGTCACACAGGAACGGCTTTTCGGATACAAAAGGGCGCTTGAGGAGTATCGGATCGAATTTTCCGAGGAGCTCGTTTATCATGGAAATTACACGATGGAGGCCGGATACCGGTCGCTGTCGTATTTAAGAGGACAAAGTGTGACGGCGGTCTTTTCCTTTAATGATGAAATGGCCTTCGGTCTGTATCAGGCCGCCAGAAATTATGGAATCGGCATTCCGAAGGATATTTCGATAATTGGCTTTGACAATGTTCCGTTTGCGGACGTAATGGAAGTGCCGCTCAGTACGATTCAGGTGCCGATCGTGAAAATGGGAACCTTTATGGGAAAGGAAATGATTTCGCTGATGGAAAATGAAAAACCGACCGGGCGCAAGGGGGTATTGTACAAGCCGGACTTGCTGCTGCGGGGAAGTACAAGATCGATTGTGTAATGAGAGAAACCGAACGGTACAAACAAATAATGGAGGGAATAGTCACGAACAAGGACTAATCCCTCCATTATTATATGGAGGAATTTAATCATGGGAATGAAGCAGGTTTTGATTTTCAATAAAAATAGACAAAAGCAAAACAAGTTAAAACGTTACAACAAATAAGAATTGAAAATGAATATATACAAAAGTAACAAAAAATAAAAAGGATATTGAAAAAGCCATAAATAAAGGATATAATTAAGAAAATGAACAAACGAGAAACGTCAAATTTGCAAATAAAGAGTAGTTGAAACGTTTCAACAAAGGAGATGATTTTTTGCAAGAAAATTCTATAGTGGAGTTAAAAAATATCAGTAAGGAATTTCCGGGAGTTGTCGCCTTGGACGAGGTCAACATGAAAATCCGGGAAGGAACGATCCACGCGCTTGTCGGCGAGAACGGCGCAGGCAAGTCGACGCTCATGAAGATCCTTTCGGGAACCTATCAGAATTATGAGGGAAGTGTAATCTGCGGCGGAAAAACGGTGCATCTGAAAAATGAAAAGGATGCGTTTGCACATGGGATTTCCATTGTAGCACAGGAATTAAACTATGTTCCCGAGCTGTCGATCGCTGAAAATCTTTTTTTAGGCAGAGAGCCGGTAAAAAACGGCTTGTTTGTGGATGAAAAGAAGAGAAAGGAAACGACGCAGGAGCTGTTGAACCTGATGAAGCTCGATTATGACCCGTCTGCGCTGATGGGCTCTTTAAGCGTTGCGCAGCGGCAGATGATCGAAATTTTAAAATCCCTGTCGCGAAACAGCAGGGTCATCATCATGGACGAGCCGACGTCGGCCTTGACAAACACCGAAACAAAGCTTTTGTTTGATAAGGTGCGCGAACTGAAGGAACAGGGAATCGCTTTTATTTTTATCACGCACCGCCTGGAGGAGGTCTTTGATCTATGCGACGAGTATACCGTGCTGCGGGACGGAAAATGTGTCCAATCAGGAAAAATTAAGGACGTTAATCCGGATCAGTTGATTTCGCTGATGGTAGGAAGGGCAATTGAGGATATCTACCCGCCGCTTCCCGCATGCGGAGAGGAGATTGTGCTGAAGGTGGAAAACCTGACAAGCGATCCGTTTTACCGGGATATTTCATTTGAAATCAGGGCCGGTGAAATACTAGGGCTGGCGGGCATGATGGGAGCGGGCAGAAGCGAGATTGCCAGAACGATTTTCGGCATGGACAAGAAAGATAACGGCGACATTTTTCTAGAGGGAAAGAAATGTGAATTTAAAAATGTTCGGGATGCCATCAATGACGGCGTTGCGATGGTAACGGAGGACAGGGGAAGCTTCGGGTTTGTCGGAGTTCAGTCCATTAAGGAAAATATTAAGCTTCCAAACGGAGACCTGTTTGCGAAACGGGGTTTCTGGCAGGAGCAGAAAATTGAGGAGGCCGTCAGCCGGATCTGCAGCAAGCTCGCCGTGAAGGCGCCGGATACGAATACACTTGTCGGAAACTTAAGCGGCGGCAACCAACAGAAGGTCGTCCTCGCAAAATGGCTCGTAAGAGA
>CAZMIX010000047.1:0-3339 GCA_964566545.1 uncultured Lachnospiraceae bacterium
CTTTCAAAAATTTTCAGTCGGGTATGCTGTCGGCCAGACAGAGCGCGCCCCAGCCGGTCATGGGATTCGGCGTTTCGGTGATGCCCGGAAGCTGCCTGGCGCCCTTAATCAGATAGGCCTTTATTTTTTCTCCATACAGATACGGGTCATTTCCTCTGACGATTCCCCATTCCATCAAAAGAGCTGCGGAGCCTGTCACAAAAGGGGTGGCGAAGGAGGTTCCGGTAAAGCTCGCATAGGAATTGATGCCTGTCGTCGTTACGATACCCACACCAGGCGCCGTAAGGGTCGGCTTATATCCGCCGGCAAACGGCAGTATGTTGCTGCCGGCAAAGCCCCTGCCGGAAAACGCGGCATACGAGGAATAAAGGCTGTCATAGGCAGCCACCGTAATGACCCCCGAGGCAACGGACGGAATTGTCAGCGTTTGAGTCGGCGTCGAAAGCAAAAAACGAGTTTCGGGACTTAACAGGGTTTCACTCGGCAGATAGAAGTTAAAACGGCCGTCAATAATCTGACGGGGCGTCAGTTCAATCCGCCAAATGCCGCTGTTGATAAAGCCCTGCTCCGCCTCAGGCGGCAGTCCGTAAGAGGTGAGCGGCAGCATCTCGATATAGATTTCCTGCAGCACGGAATAGGGCGTCGGCTCCCCCAGATAGACTAACAGCTCCGTTTGCTCCAGCACATAGCGCCATGTTCCCCGCCTGTCGTCCGGTATCATGACACGGCTCCCGTTTGGGCTGACCAGTTCCACGGTAAATGTATCCTGATATTTCTTCCAAAGCTGGATGCTGATCGTATCCTCTACCGAATCGATCGCAAGCTCCCGCACCTCAACCCTGTCCGTCAATATTCCTCCTGCGTGCCCACCTGCGGCCCCTTCATTTCCGCTTCCTACACAAATGACATTTTTCCAAATACCGGACGCGTTATTCAGATACGTTTCCAGCAGGGAATCCCCCTGATGCGAGCCGTATGTATTTCCAAAGCTCAAATTGATCGCGATCGGAATGCCCGCATCAAGCGCCCGCCTGATGCAGAAATCGACGCCCCTCATGAGCTGCGTTGTGTGCGGAAACGCATCCACGGAGGGGTTTCCAAGCTTGACGACGATCATTTTGCTGCGGTAAGCGACGCCCCGGTATCTGCCTGCCGAGTTGTTGCCGTTTCCGGCGGCAATCCCCGCGACGGCTGTCCCATGTCCCGTAATGTCGACACTGATCGTCTCGTCCGTCAGAAGCGCTTCGTTAATTCGCTCCTCGGAATACACGCCATCCGCCTGTGACTGATCCCAAAACCACAAAATTCTCGTCGTACCGTCCTCATTGCGAAAATCCATATTTTTATAAGAAATACCAGAATCTATGATTCCAATCAGCACGCCAAAACCCGATAAAAAAGGCGCTGCGACCTGAACTTCAGTAATACAGGAGGCTGCTTTTCCCTGATTAGTGGAGAAAAACAGCCTCTTTGGTTTTTCGATATATTCGATTTGTTCCAATGCCGCAAAAGTATTGATCAGGTTCTCTTCGATCGTCACGATCGCATAGCCGCCGAACAGCTCTTCAAACACGATCCGTCCGCCCATGCTCTCAACGATCTGGGCTCCCTCGCCGTGGTATCGGACGATCAGTTCCCATGTCCGATCGACCGGATTAAAGCCGACATCCAAAACCTCTGACTTCAGCCGTTCCTCCTCTGTGGATTCCAGAGCCAGATTCAGCAGATTTTCAATTTTCTGGTCATCCATATGGGAGCTCCCAAAACAGTATTCCTCTATAGTTTATGCCATCCGTTTTCGGATGACACCTTCAAGGATGTCCGCACAGCCCTCCACGCCAAAGCTTCCGCGGTTTAAAATGATATCCTTTCCCGTCTCATGACACCATTTCCCGTTCGTATAGCGGTTATAATAGGCGCTTCTGGCCGCATCCATTTTTTTGACAAGCTTCTTTGCCGCTTCCTCCGTGATCTGACGCTTTTCCCGGATAATCTCCACGCGCTTTTCAAACGGCGCCGTAATCAAAACCTTGATCGCATCCGGCTCCTCACGCAGCACATAATCCGACAGCCTGCCGACGATGATGCATGAGCCTTTTTCCGCAAGCTGCTTAATCAGGTTGGATTCCACACGCACGAGCTGATCGTTGAGCGCATCCGAGCCAAGCGGCATATAGTTGCTCAAAAGCCGGTCCGATGCCTTTTCGTCGATCGCAGCCGCTCTGTCCAGAGCCAGCCCGCTTTCCTTCGCCGACATTTCCAAAAGCTGCTTGTCGTACATCGGGATTTCAAGCCGGTCCCCTAAAATTTTTCCTATTTCATGTCCTTCGGCGCCGAACTCACGGCAGATCGTCACAATTACTCTTTTCATTTTCGCAAGCCCTCACAAATTCCTTTACAATTTTCCTCTGATTCTCATCCTCTTTGTAAATAAATTCGGGATGCCACTGAAGCCCCCAGATAAACCGTTTATCCTTACGGTACAGCCCTTCGATCAGCCCATCCTGTGACACCGCCATGACCGACAGCGCATCCGCCTTTTTTTTGACGGCCTGATGATGGTAGCTGTTCACAAAAAGCGTGTCCTTCTCAAGAAGCCGAAAGAGCGGCGCATCCTGTGCAAGCGTCACCGCGTGCACTGTCCGGTTATAAGGCGGTTCCATTTGATGGGAAACCAAAGGCTCTTTGCAAAACTCCGCCAAAAGATCCTGATAAAGCGTGCCGCCTTCCAGAACATTCATAAGCTGAATGCCGCGGCAGATCGCAAGCACCGGTTTATCCGCCTTAACAGCATAGGAATAAACCATCGCCTCCAGCGTATCCCTCGCTTCACACGCCTCGCCGCAGAACGGTCTTTTTTCTTCTTTATACAAATCAGGAGACACGTCCTGGCCGCCTGTCAGCAAATAACCGTCAAGCAGCTCCTTTATCTGTCCGAACTCCTCTTGTGTCATTTGGAGCGGCAATATAAGCGGGATCGCCTCTGCCATGCGCAGCGCCTCCATGTAACCCGGCAGCATCCAGATGCTGTCCTTTTCCTCGTCAAATAGCGGTATGACGCCGATGAGCGGTCGTTTCATTGCCTTTCCCTGCCTTTATCAAATGGACCTTATAATACTTTATTTAAAAAATTGATCGTGCGCTCTTCTTTCGGATGTCCAAAAATTTCCTCCGAAGTGCCTTCCTCCACGATATAACCGTCATCCATAAAAATAACTCTGTCCGCAACCTCTCTCGCAAAGCCCATTTCATGAGTCACTATAACCATAGTAATATTTGATTTAGCCAGCTTTCTTATAACTGCTAAAACTTCTCCCGTTATTTCAGGGTCAAGAGAGC
>CAZMIX010000047.1:3349-19540 GCA_964566545.1 uncultured Lachnospiraceae bacterium
CACCTTTGTGCCGACCTCACGGGCAAAGCCCATCTCATGTGTGACAACAATCATAGTCAATCCGGTCCCTGCGAGCAGCTTCATGACTTCCAGCACCTCGCCGACCATTTCCGGGTCAAGCGCGCTTGTCGGCTCGTCAAACAGCATGATATCCGGATTCATCGCAAGAGACCGCGCGATCGCGCAGCGCTGCTTCTGTCCGCCGGA
This sequence comes from uncultured Lachnospiraceae bacterium, assembly GCA_964566545.1. GTDB lineage: Bacteria > Bacillota > Clostridia > Lachnospirales > Lachnospiraceae > JAEYFP01. Next base: position 3,557 of record CAZMIX010000047.1, read on the forward strand.
AAGCTGACTCGGATAAGCGAGCGCCTTATCGCGCAGCCCCACCCTCTCAAGCAGCTCATAGGCCTTTTTTTCCGCCTCTTCCTTTGTCATGACCTTTAACATTGTCGGCGCCAGCGTGATATTGTCCAAGATATTTAAGTTCGTAAATAAATTGAACTGCTGGAACACCATGCCGATATTTTCCCGGACCTTATTGATGTCCGTTTTTTTATCCGATATATTTACACCATTTATGACGACCTCGCCGCCTGTAATGGATTCCAATCGATTTAAGCAGCGTAAAAAGGTGCTCTTTCCGGAACCGGAAGGCCCTATCACGCATAATACTTCCTTTTCGGTCACCTCCGCGTCAATATGCTTCAGTACCTCCAATTCTCCAAAGCATTTCCGAAGTCCCTTTACGGATATTTTAACGTCTGCCATAAGAAATCTTCCTTTCCACAACCTTTGCAATCTTTGCAAGAATCGTACATAAAACCAAATAGTACAGCGCAACCGTCACCCATATCGTCATGACGAGTGTGGAGGAATTTGCGGCAATGATCTTACCATTTTGCGTCAGTTCTCTGATACCGATTATGGAAATCAGGGACGTATCCTTCAGGGTAATGATAAACTGGTTAATCACGGACGGAAGCATCATCAGAAATGCCTGCGGAAGCACGATTTTGCGCATCGTCTTCCCATAGGAAAGTCCGAGGCTGCGCGCGGCTTCCACCTGGCCCTTATCGACCGCCTCGATGCCGCCCCTGATAATCTCAGCCATATAAGCGCCGGCATTCAAGCTCAGCGCAACGGTACCGGCTGTAAACGGACCGCCGATGTTCGCCCACGCAAAGCCGGTCGGACGAAGTACCCCTGCAAGACCGTAATAAATGATAAAGGTCTGTACAAGAAGCGGCGTTCCCCTGATAATGTCAATATAAACGGCTGAAACAGCCTGTAACGGCTTGATATTGGACACGGTAAAAAGACTGAATATGATTCCCAAAACTGTCGCGATCAAAAGGGAACAAACCGCCAGCTTGAGTGTCATAACGAGCGCGTCCACAAATGACGGAAAGTAATTGATCAATGTTTCAAAAAAAGCCATACAAGCCACCTCAACATCCTTCTGTTTATTAATTTGGATAAATCTTCCGTCTTCAATGAAGACGGAAGATTTCCCTGTCTGTTCCTACACTGCTCTCAAAAACGCATTATTTTGCAATATATGCATTTAAAATCTCATCGTATTTTCCGCTTTCCTTCATGTTTGCAAGGCCGGCGTTGAACTTTTCGATCAGCTCCGGATTTTCACCCTTCAACACGGCAAAACCGTAAGAGTTGCTGTGTTCCATTTCCAATGGAAGCTTTAAGCCGACTCCTCTGGAAATCTCATAACCGAGCACCGGGTAATCATCAAAGCATGCCGCGGACGTTCCCGCAAGCACATCCTGATACATTGTGGAAGAATCCTCAAACTGTGTGATCGTAAAGCCATACTGATCCGCGATGGATTCCGCAAACGTACAGCCTTCCGTACCGATCTTGGCCGCTACCTGCAATCCGGCCAGATCCTCATAAGAATCGATCTCGGAATCGGCGAGAACTGCCATGCCGACACCCGAATCATAATAAGGCTCCGAAAAATCGTATTTTTCTTTTCTTTCATCGGTGATCGACATGCCCGCGATCATACCGTCCACTTCGCCTGCCTCAAGCGCCGTCATCGCTGCGGAGAAGCCGACATACTGCATCTCATACGAAAAGCCCTGATCCTGGGCAATTGCAGCAAGAAGCTCCAAATCGATACCCACCATTTCGCCGTTGTCATTTTCAAATTCAAACGGTGCAAACGTCGTATCTGTAGCGATCTTGTAGACCTTTCCTGCCGATGCATCCGCATCCTCAGATGCCGAAGCCGCCGCATTCGTATTGCTGCCGCATGCGGTCAGCGCAAGCATCGTCACAGCTGTCATGCCTGCAATAGCAAGCTTGTTCCATTTTCTCATCTTTTTTCCTCCTGATTTTAAAAGTTTCGTGGAACGATAAATTCCACTCTATAAAGAAAAAAAGAAGACAATGGTACCCGTATCATCTCCTTTGATTCCCTTTTATTTTTACCACAAATACGTGATGTTGTCAAACAATTAACGGATCAAACGATAAAGCTGCTTGATCTCGTCTCCCTTTGCCAATCCCTCCTGAAATGTGCTCGCACTGCCGGCTGCAAGTCCCATAATAAATGCGTCCTCATAATTCTGCATTTCCAGATAACCGGCAATAAAGCCCGCAACCATGCTATCGCCGGCTCCCACCGAATTAACGGCAGTACCGTTCGGTGCCTTTCTTGTATAAACCTTTCCGTCCTCTGTGACAAGCATCGCACCCTCGGCGGCAAGCGAAATCATGACGTTGCGCGCACCTTTTTCCTGCAGCTTGTTAGCCGCCCGAACCAAACGATCCGTATCCATCGGTGAAAACTGTTCGTTGAACAGCTCCGATACCTCAACATGATTCGGCTTGATCAAAAACGGGTGATAGGGCAGCATGTTCAAAAGCATATGCCCTGTCGTGTCAACAATCACCTTTGTTTCCCGGTAAGGCAGCTTTTCAATCAGTCTTGCAAACATATCCTCCGGCACACCCTTCGGCGTACGTCCGGCAAGCACAAGCATATCGTGCCGCTCAATTTTTTCCAGCTTTTCATAAAGCTTTTCAAGGCTTTCGTCATCCACACGCGGGCCGACCGCATTGATTTCGCTCTCCTCTCTGGCCTTTACCTTAATATTAATCCTAGAGTGTCCTTCCTTTAAATGAACAAAATCCGTCCTGCATCCGAGCCTGTTCAGTCCTGTTTCGATTTCCCGGCCCGTAAAGCCTGCCACAAAGCCGAGCGCCGTATTTTCAATGCCCAGACCCCACAGCACCTGAGACACATTGACGCCTTTTCCGCCATAAAAGATGGCATCCCGCTTCATCATATTCAGCTTTCCGGGCTCCAGCTCATCTAAATAGACAAGATAATCGACAGATGGACTATAGGTTAATGTATAAATCATAAATTCCCTCCATTATTTTTATAAATATCCCAACTCTAATATTTTTTGATACAACCTCTCTCCGATGATCCGGTAGAACGCACTTGTTCCGTGACCGTCGTCGTCTGACCGGAGACTCGTCGGAATCTCCCCGTTTTTAAGATCGGCCTGATCCTGCTCTGTGGCCTCCAATGCCGCATCCTGCAAGCCATTTTCCAACAGATAGGTTCGCACATCTAAAAAATGCGATCCGTATTCTTCCGCAAGAATTCCATTGACCTCTTCTATCTGCGGCATATATTTTTTCCGTGTCATACCAATGATCACATAGTTTTCCGTACCGGCGTAATCGATCATCGCACGCTGCCAGGCAATGACATTCCCAATGCTTTCTGTGTCCGGATGATCATTTGTCCCTGAAAAAATCACAAGAATATCATCAGCCCGCCTGTTAAGCATCGCATGAAAAAGCATCGGCGTCCGGCTTTCTACTGTTACCGCCTCCCCCGCCGTACTTCTCGTAAAATAACGGATTCCCGTTTCTAAATCAATAGAAAACGTACCTTCCACACCGCCGATGCTGCACGGATTGATGCCGGCGGCACCGAATACAAGCAGCATTTCAGGATTATCCTTTATATTTTCTAGCTTAATCTCCACCGGTTCACACTCTGCCGGAATGGTGAAGGTTTCTTTGGCGTGCATCGGGTTTCCGCCTTGACGGGCGGCAATGCAGCTTGCCATCTCCGCATAAACTCCATAATTCAGCACTTCAACTCCGCTGAGCTTTTCCAGCGTGTCCGGATAGGTCACCCCGTCTCCGCCCGTTCCTTCAGTCAGAGAATCACCCCAGCATATAATGCGCGGTAGCTCCGTGCTTTCGGATCCCACGCCGGACAACTCCTCTTCTGCCGAAACTTCCTTCTCCACCACGATTTCTATTTCCTGCGTTTCCCGGGCCGCCTGCATGCTCTCTTCATCAGGGATTTCCTGCTCGATTGTTTCCTCCACTGCGGCGTCCCCGTCCTTAAAAACGTCGGTCTGACGATTCTGCCCGCAACCTGACAACATACTGCACGACAATCCGCAAAAAAGCAGCCAGTAAAGAATTTCCTTCTGTAATTTTCTCACTTTTCACCTCCTAGGTACCGATTTTCTTATATGCTATTGATTCGGAACATAGCCGAGATGCTGCAGCTTCCGGTGCACCTGTCCCGCCAGTATTTCATAAAAATAAGAATTCCCATGCACATAATCCTTGCGCAGACTCGACGGAATCTCTCCTCTGCCAAGATCGGTCTCATCCTGCGCCGTCTTAGTCAGTCCCGCTTCGGCCAGCCCGTACGAAAGCAGATGACTCCTGATATCGAGGAAATGTTCCCCGTATTCCTGTGCAAGAATTTCATTTACCTCTTCGATTTCAGGGATCACTTTTTTGCAGGTAAGCCCTATAATAACATATTTTCCGCAATCTGCATAGTCCAGCATGGCCTTTTGGACCGCAATGATCTCATAGATGGAAGAGGTGTCAGCCCCGTCATTCGTTCCCGTAAAAATCACAAGCACATCACCTTTCTGCATGTCAGCCATTCCCGCTGTAATCAGCCTGCTGCCCTCTTCTATCCTAACCGCTTTCCCCGCTGCGGCACGTGTGAAATAATAGCAATTCTCTTCCTGCACATAACTCAGCGTACCGGCGATATCGCCAAGATAGCAGGGATTGACGCCGGCGGTTCCGTTTTTGAGCAATTGAAGACTGTTTCCGTTTTGGGCGGTTACCTCTATCTCTACCGGCTCCGCATTTTCTGAAATGACGCAGGCGCCTACGGAAATTGGTACCGCGCCCTCCCGCAGAGCCACTGATCTGGAAGTCTCAGCCTTTACGCCGTAATTGACCACTTTGGTCTGTGTCAGCTTCCGTAAATAATCAGGATATGCCTTGCCGTCGATACTCTCTGTCAAAGAATCACCCCAGCACACGATCCGCGGCAGCTCGCCTGAAAACTCCGCAATCGGCGTCACAGGCTGTTCCTGCGAAGATCGGCCTATATCCCCTTTTGCTTCCGTATCCGCGTTGGATTCATCCGTCACCGTGACAGAGATCTTTGGCTCTGTATCCTGCACCTTGATTACCGAAGGCTCCGGCGCGTCCTCATTATTTATTTTTTCCAGATAAAGCGTAGTACCGGCTGCCGACAGCAGCGCCGTCACCAGTAAACAGATTAGAATTCCTTTATTTTTCATACTTTCCCCAATAACAAAGTGTACAAATTCCTCACGATTGGGGAACTTGTACACTTCACGCACCGGATACAAGCAGCCTCGCCGCTTTTTCCTGATCTTTTCTAAATCAAACTTACTTTTATTCCAATGAAAAAGAGGAAACAATCTCTTTGAGCATTTCCACACAGGAAAGGCTTTCTTCTACAAGCTCGCTCGTCTCGCTCGTCCTGGAAACCATATCGGATGTCTTGCCCGCAATATCTGTAACACCGAGCGTCGATTCCTCGATCGTGGAGCTGATTCCCGAAATCGCATCGGAAATTTTGGAGATGGATTCTGCCAAATTTATGATGGATTCATGCACATCCTTCATGCTTTCCTTAAACTTCTGCGCATCCGCATTATATTGCTCGCTCACATCCGTAAATTCTTCATAGTCGTTTAACACGGTCTTTTCAAGGAACGAACTCGTTTCCTCAAGACAACCTGCCATATTTCCGACCGCAGCGTTCACCTCACCAACAATCGAATTGATATCGCCGACCGCCTTGGAGGTCTGTTCCGCCAGATTGCCGATCTCGGTAGCTACAACTGCGAAGCCTCTTCCCGCCTCGCCGGCTCTTGCCGCCTCAATACTCGCATTTAAAGCCAGCAGACTCGTCTGGGAGGAAATCGCCATAATGGATTCTGTCAGCTCGTTGATCTTGCCGACCGCCTTAGAGCCCTCAATCGCATTCGTGGAACGCACCTTCACGGAATCATAAGTATCCTTTGTCCGCTTAGAAGCGTCGAGCGTCTTATCGCGCAGTGCAACGGCACGTTCCATAACCTCATTGGAAGCCATATCCCCGTTTTCAGACAATTGCGTAATATCCTTTGCACCGGTCTGCATATAGCCGATATTTGCATAAATACTTTCCGTTGTCGCCGATGTCTCCTGCATTCCTGCCGCAAGCTCCTCTGTCGTAGCGGAATTGTCGGAGCACATACTATTGACCGTATTAGTCACGTCCTGGAGCTGATTTACGTTTGTGCTGATCTTTGCGCTCGCTTCCTCAATGTTGCCTACCATACTGCGCAGATTTGCACGCATAAACCGTACTGCACGAGCCATATCGCCCGCCTCATCCCTTCGGTCGCAAAGCTTATCCCCGGCTGCGTTTCTTTTAAAGTTAAAGTCCGCTGTTTCGGTAATAACCTCCGTCAGCTGTTTGATCGGCTTAATAATCTTGATACTCAGCACATATGCAACCGAGGCACAGACTAAAAGAATAAATACATTGACACACATTGCGATCTTCGTAATTCTGCTGATAGATGCCATCGCCTCTTTTTCGTCGGCCGTTATAACAAGAATACTTTTATTTTTTGTGATGGCATATCCCGCGTGTTTTGTATCTCCTTTATATTCATAGACAACAACATCATCCTCCGGAATATTGCCCTTCCCAATCTCAGCCACAAGACCGAGCACCACACTGTTTTCCACCGGCTGTCCGATCTTTTCGATCGTCGGGTGATATTTCATGATCCCGTCGCTCGAAACAAGATATGCATAAGAGCTAGGCATTCCCTCCACCTTTACATCTTCTAAAAGAGCGGTGTATTGCTGTACCGTCGCCGTAATACCTCCGGTCTCACTATCTACAAGCGACCGCTCTGACTTTACCATATAAAGAATGGAGGAGGAAATCTGCTCCATCAGAGATTCCTTGGCCTGCTTTACAACAATTACGACGACCGAAGTCGAGGCAATCACTAAACTTAAAATAACAAGCATCGTTACCTTAAAGGTTATAGAATGAAATAATGATTTTTTTGTTACGGCTCCTGCCTCATTGCCCTTCTTCTTTTTTTCTCTTTTCCCCATCATGTGTCCTTTCTGTACAACAAACCTGTACACGTCTTTATAGTAGATGAAGCTGTCGAATTTCTGCAAAGAAATTCCGCCATTAAAAATAGTATAATATAATTTTATAAAAAATTCAATAAAATAACGTAAAATTTGTCCAATTTAACCAAATGCCAGATCAGCGTTCCATTTGTAAAAACATCGCACGATAAGCAGGAAGCCTTGTACCGCCTCCAAAATCAAATGCCTCGCCCGTCAGCAGATCAACGGCTCTCCCGCAGCCCGCATCAAAATGCGCCAGATATTCCTCACTGTCCGCATTGATCGCAACGAGGACACGCTCGTTTTCACAGGCTCGTTCAAAGATACATTGCCGGTTTGTAAGCACCACGGAACGAAAACTGCCGTAGTTTAACGCGTGACTGCGCTTTTTTGCTTCCGAAAGACTTGCGATGTAGCCGGTCAGCCCGTTCCATTCGGGTTCCTCAAAGCAGGCACGCAGTGCCGGATCTCCCTGACTCTTTTGCGCCTTTGCACCCCATTCGCTTCCGTAATAAACACAGGGAATCCCGGGCATTCCGAAAGCCAGCGCATAAATGAGCGGAAGATGAGCCTGCTCCTGCAAAATGCTCGCGATCCTTGTCACATCGTGGTTATCCACAAACGAAAGCAAATGCTTTCCTTTATAAAGCGTCCAGCCTTCCGGCCCAAACTGCCTTAACAGGGAGTGGTTAATTTCAAACAGATTCCTGCTGTTAAAGCTTGAATACAAGCCTTTATAGCATTCGTAATTCGTCGCGGAATGCAGCATCTCTTCATTGACGAATTGGTTGTAATCGCCATGCAGCAGTTCTCCGACAAGAAAAAACTCCTCCTTTAAATCGTCACAATGACGGCGCAGCCTCTTTAAAAAATCCTTATCCATACAATACGCCACATCAAGACGCAGACCATCGATCCCAAACTGCCCGATCCAATCCTTGATCACACCAAATAAATGCTGAATCACTTCCTCATTGCGCAGGTTGAGCTTCACAAGGTCATAATTGCCCTCCCAGCCTTCGTACCAAAGACCGTCATTATAATTTGAATTCCCGTCAAAATTAATATAAAACCAATCCTGATAAGGCGATTTCCGCTTCTTTTCAAGAACATCACGAAACGCCCAAAAGCCTCTTCCGACATGATTAAAAACTCCGTCCAGAACGACCTTGATGCCCGCCTTATGAAGATTGTCCGCCACAAGCTTAAAATCCTCATTCGTGCCAAGCCGGCAGTCAAGCTTCGTATAATCTCGCGTATTGTACCCATGCGTATCCGATTCAAAAATAGGCGAAAAATAAATGGCATTCGCGCCAAGCTTTTGGATATGACCGATCCAGTCATTCATCTTTAAAATACGGTGCGAAATTACGCCGTCGTTTTCATACGGCGCACCACAAAAACCCAATGGATAAATTTGATAAAAAATACTTTCATATGCCCACATGCTGTTATTTCCTTCTTTTTTTTTAGTATAACAGAAACTATCCCCATTTGCAATTTAGAGCCGAATACGGTATGATTATTTTGCTGTTTTTTAGATTTTGGGTTCGATGGCTGCGAAGACGAAAGGATGATTCCATTATGATAAAATTAGGCTCACATGTAGGAATGAGCGGAAAAGAAATGTTTTTAGGCTCTGCCAAGGAGGCGGCGGGCTACGGGGCAAACTGCTTCATGGTCTATACAGGAGCGCCTCAGAATACGCGCAGAAAGCCGATTGAAGACTTAAACATTGAGGCTGGCTGGAACTATATGAGAGCGCACGGGATAGAGGATCTAATCATTCACGCGCCCTATATCATCAATCTCGCAAACACCATCAAGCCGGAAATCTTTGAGCTGGCGGTGGATTTTTTGTGCATCGAGCTGGAAAGAAGCACTGCGATGCGCAGCAAGGTTCTGGTGCTGCATCCCGGTTCCCATGTAAATGCCGGCGCAGACATCGGAATTGCCAAAATCATCGAGGGGCTGAATGAGGTGCTGACAAAGGACACCGCATGCAGCATCGCGCTTGAAACGATGTCGGGCAAAGGCTCTGAAGTCGGCAGAAGCTTTGAAGAGCTTGCGCGGATTTATGACGGCGTAACATACAACGATAAGCTGCGCGTTTGCTTTGACACGTGCCACACAAACGATGCGGGCTATGATGTTATGCATGATTTTGACAGTGTCATGACGCAGTTTGACAAGCTGCTCGGCAAAGATCAGATCGCGGTTTTCCATGTCAACGACAGCAAGAACGAACGCGGTATGTCCAAGGATCGCCACGCTAATTTAGGCGAAGGTACGATCGGCTTCCATGCACTTTGCCGTATCATCTATCACCGCGACTTTCTGGATATTCCCAAAATCCTTGAGACACCTTATATCCCGAGCGTGCAGGATCCTAATGTCAAAGTGCCCCCTTATAAGGAAGAAATTGCCCGCCTCCGTGCAGCCGCCGAAAATTATTTATAATCTGATGTTTCCGTATATTTTCCATGCAGTTTCCAAAAATCAGCAACTTTATCTTCTATATTTTTTAGACTGCAGATTTCAAAATTTTTCCACTCGCGCGGGAACATTTTTTTGTAGGACATGGTGAGGAATCGCTCATCCAACAGCACAACAATGCCGATATCCTCCGCCGTCCGAATAACGCGGCCCGCGGCCTGCAGCACCTTATTCATACCCGGAAAGCGGTAGGCATAGTCAAAGCCGTTCCATGCCTGCTCATCATAGCTGGCCTTGAGCAGTTCGCGTTCGCTGCAGACCATCGGCAGCCCCGTTCCTACGATCAGCGTTCCGATCAGGCTGTCATTTTTTAGGTCGATGCCCTCGCTGAAAATGCCTCCCATCACGCAAAAACCAATCAGTGTCCGCTCTTGTTCAAACTCAACCGGCATCTGAATGACCGCATCGAAATCACAATCGGCATTTCCCTCAAAGCGCATCAAAAACGTTTCCCTCTCCTCCTCGCTCATGCTGCTTTTTTGCACGATGCATTCCATTGATTCCTCCGCAAAAAATTCTATAAATGCTTCATATACCTCATTCAAAAATGCGTGGGACGGGAAAAATACGAGGTAATTTCCCGTAAGCTGCCGCGTCACCTTGTAGATGTAAGCCGCAATATTATAATACTCAAGCTTAGTCCTTCGCGTATATTTGCTGCTGACATCGCCAGCCACAAACAAGCCGCACTTTCTTTCATCAAACACCGACTGGGCATAGACGGAATAATCCTCATGGTCGCCGCTCAGCAGATCCCGATAATATTGGATCGGCAGCAGCGTCGCCGAAAAAAAGACCGTACTTTTGCCCTTATCCAGGCATTTACGCAGACTCTCTGAGGGATTCACGCACAGCAGCTTCACCATAAACCGGCCGTCCTCCTGTTGCTGGGAATAAACAACATAATCTTTTTCCCCTATATTTTCGTACATATTTAAAAAATGACGAACCTCCAAATACAGCCCAAACACCTTCTCCCGCTCCGGACAGTTCTCCTGTTCCTCCATGAATTTCTCCATCAGACCCATCACGCGAGTCAACATCATCACAAGCGGAGCGATGCTTTCCTCCACCTTGACGCTCTCACAGTCCCGTTTCATCAAAAGAAGTTGTTTGTTACAGCCCTCCAGCCCCTTTTCCAGCTTTTTATCGTAGGGCTTTAACAGCCTCTTTAGCTCCAGAAAGCTTTCTTTATATAAGGCTGCGCTATACATGTCCATCGCACGATCTACAAGGTTATGTGCCTCGTCGATTAAAAACAAATAATTTCCCTGTACCCCCTCACCAAAAAAACGCCGCAGATACACATTCGGATCAAATACATAATTGTAATCACAAATAACCGCATCGGCAAACAAAGACATGTCCAGCCCCATTTCAAACGGACAGACTTTATATTTTTCTGCGCAAGCCTCGATGTTCTCCCGGGAGAAAGAATCCTCCCACATCAAAAGCTCATAAATTGCTTCATTGATCCGGTCATAATGTCCCTTCGCGTACAGACAGGCAACCGGATTACAGTCGGGCTCTTCAAGCGGGCAAATCTTATCTTTTGCGGTAATGACGGCCGTTTTCATTCGAAGCCCACCGATTCTTAGAAGACCAAAACAGTCCTTCGCCACGGTACGCGTGATCGTCTTTGCCGTCAGGTAAAAAATCTTATCGCCCAAGCCCTCTCCCACTGCCTTCACAGCAGGAAATACCGTCGATACCGTCTTGCCGACTCCGGTCGGCGCTTCGATAAACAGCCGCTTTTGATGGTAAATCGTCCGGTATACCTGCGCCGCAAGCTCCTTTTGTCCTTTTCTGTACGAAAACGGAAACTGCACCTCTTTGATCGAAGCATTTCTGATCTTTTTCCATTGAAACTCAAAATCTGCCCATTTTGCATAGCTATCCATCACGCCATCAAACCAGTTTCTAATTTCCACAAACGTATACGTCTCATGAAAATACTTGATTTCCTGCGTTTCGATATTACAGTACGTCATCCGCACTCCAATTTCACGCAACTCCTTTTGCTCCGCAAAAATGGCAGCATAGCATTTCGCCTGCCCCAAATGCACCTCAGCAGGCGTTTTTAAATATTCCAGGTCGCTGAAGGTGCTTTTGATTTCATCCACAACAACTGGCTTGCGCCAATCCTGCTCATCAAAAATAATGCCGTCGGCGCGCCCTTCCACGATAATGTCATAATCCTCTTTTGGAAGTATCCGGCGCAAAAAATATTCCGCATGATAATCGGCGCCCATCCGCCTCTGGATCATTCGGTGAATTTTAGAGCCCTCCTGCATCATTGCACTGTCCGCCGTTCCTTTATGACGATTATCGATATCCCCCGAACGCAAAATAAACTCCACCAGATTTCTGACGGAGATACGAATGCTTGGACGTTCTGCGGGTGTTTCCTGCTCAACTGTTTTGCTCTGCCCTGCGCTGCCTCCACTCCGCTTTTCTATTGCCGCTTTTCCCTGTGACTGATTTTTGCATTCCATATCGCTCTTTCTGCTACTCCAAATGTCTGACGTAAGGGTTTATAAATCGCCGCATTCTATTTCCTACTCAGTATAACAAAAAACTCTCCATATGGACAGCATTACATCTGTCGATACGGAGAGTTTTATTCATCAATGCCGAAATCTCAAAACAGGGATTCTATCCAACCACATGTCTCTTGATCATAGTTTCAAATTCCCGGTCGTCGCCGCCATATTTTACAGTCAATACCTGACTAAAATCCAAACCCAGCACACCTAAAATGGATTTTGCATCAATGATTACACGATTGTAAAATATATCTATGTCGAAATCACATCGCGAAGCCGTTTTCACGAATTCTCTTACTTCATCAACCGCTAATCTGATTTTACGCTCCTTCACATCCATGCACCTCCTTTTGCGTAATTCAATTCTTAACCACTGCTTTATTTATCAAATTCATCATTTATTGAAACGGGTCTAAAATAATTTACCTTTTCTTTTACACCCAGCTTACCTGAATTATACTTACTTTTTTTATTTTGTCAAATATTTTTTTATCTCGGAAACGATTCCGATGCACCTCAAAAAATACAACATCTTTGTGCATTTTCACATTCAGCAACTATATATGGTATTTTTTTTATGCAAAACTCACAGTCGGATTTGACCTTATAATAAGGTTGCATGTATTTTTTCCTTTTTTTCCTCGAATTCGACCATATATTTTTGAAAGCGCAGAGGCAGCATTTGTTGCTGCAAAGATAAATTTTCGCGCGCCTCTATCGCAATACTGCGGCAAAAACTCGTAAACAATGCCTGAAAATAGTCCTCTCTATCTGAATAATTTCGCATTGCCTCCTCATCGATAATCTCACCGGTAACCAGTACCCACTGCTTCTGCTTCTTATGAATGGCAAAAATCTCCCTTTTCTCATCATAAATCATAAAATTCTCATTCGGCAGACGATCCGCAAAATGAGGAACCAACATTGCCACTATATTGCTCCTCGGCCCTATCCTTGAGAAAAGAGCGCCATTTTTCAACTCCTGAAATCTCAAAAAACCTTCCATATGCAAAATTTCATTATTTGCCCGCCTCGCCAGCTCCAAAACGCCTGCGACATGCGGATTGTTCCATGCATCCAGCACTCGCGCGCCAAGCCTCCTGCTAAGTCCCAGCACGACTGTCTTATAAATATCCTCCGCCTTGCAGGTCTCTTCGCAGGCTGCCGCTTTGCAAATCTCCTGATACACCGGCGTGCCAAAGCTGTCGCAAATGGTTCTTATCACCTTTCCCGCTTTTTCCGCATCAGTTTTAACATCAATATATTCCGCAAACAGTTCGAAGTTTCCTCCCGTGCCCGCCATGATGCTGCAGCCTTCGTGCGCCGCTTCATGTCTGGATACCGCCGCATAAGCCTCATACACCCCCGTAAAAATCCCTTCTAGACTATCTTCACATACAAAAATCTTTTTATTTTGGTCGATTGGCATACCCTTCTCCTTGTTGTTTCTATTTTTGACCATTATTGGGAAAAATATACACCCATTTCACACGGCCGCAACGATTTGCGGTGATTCGATTTGTATGACTTGTGTGCCAAAGCTTTGATCATCAAACAAACTTAGCTGGCGATAGGTCATGCCGTCCGCTGAAAGCCCCGCCGGCAGGCGTTCATGCACTGCCAAAAGATTTCTCGCGATATAATCCTCCTCCATTTTTGTCTGATACATCATACGTCCGTTGCAGGTCAAAAAATACAGGGCACGCTTTAAAACGACTCCAAGGCGTTTTAAATCATCAAAGCTGAGCGAACCCAGCCTTCTTGCCCGAACGATCCTCTGTGCAGACTTCACGCCAAGTCCCGGAACCCGAAGTAGCATCTGATAATCCGCACGATTCACCTCGACCGGAAAATATTCCAAATGGCGCAGAGCCCAATCTGCTTTGGGATCAAACAGCACATTAAAATTCGGCCGTTCCGCGCTCAGCAGCTCATCCGCTTGAAATCCGTAAAACCGCATCAGCCAGTCCGCCTGATACAGCCGATGCTCACGAAGAAGCGGCGGACCACCAAGTGTCGCCGGCAGATCCCTGTCCCCATTTACATTCACAAACGCCGAATAAAATACACGCTTCAAATCAAATTTCTGATATAGGTTTTCTGCCACACTAACAATCTGATAATCATTCTCTCCCGTCGCGCCGATCACCATCTGCGTGCTCTGCCCTGCCGGTACGAATTGCGGTGCGTGCTTATAAAGCATGATTTCATTTTTACTTTGGGTGATGCCGTTTTGAATCTGGCGCATCGGCTTTAAGATCGTCTTTCGTGTCTTATTAGGCGCAAGAGTCCTCAACCCTTCCGACGTCGGCAGCTCAAGATTTACGCTCATCCTGTCGGCAATCAGCCCTACTTTTTCAATAAGAGCCGCGTCCGCACCGGGAATTGCCTTTACATGGATATAGCCCTGAAATGCATGCTCCGTCCTGAGCTTATGAAGCGTCTGATAAATGAGATCCATCGTATAGTCAGGATTGTGCAGGATTCCCGAGCTTAAAAACAATCCTTCGATATAATTTCTCCTATAAAACTCCATCGTCAGCTCACACACCTCATCAGGGGTAAACGACGCGCGCGGCACATCATTGCTCGCGCGGTTAACGCAATATTTGCAGTTATAAATACACTCATTCGTAAATAATATTTTCAGCAGGGAAATACATCGCCCATCAGCAGAAAAACTGTGACAGATGCCGCCCGCCGCCGCATTTCCGATGCCCTTCCCGTCTCCTTTGCGATCCACCCCGCTGCTCGTGCATGCCACGTCATACTTCGCAGCATCGGAAAGGATATTCAGTTTTTCCATGATTGACATTTCCTGCTGTATTCTAAATTCCATCACGCACCGCCTGCATTTACTTGCTGTTTGTATTATAGCAAACATTTGTTCTGAAATCAAGCACTTTTTAGAACATGTGTTCCTGCTTCTGGTTTTCTTTTCAAAGGAATTGATTTGTTTACATGTTTCCCGCAAAAAAATCCTTTATGACGCCCAAACATTCCCGCAGCATGTTATTGCACTGTAAAAACGGCTCGCTTCTGGCTGCAATTCCACATACATTTTGATAGCCTGCCTTTTTGGCGATCCGCACGGAGCGGAATACGTGGAAATTATTTGTCACGATGCCGACGCTTGCCTCCCGCTCATCAAAATAAGCCGCCGAAAAGGTCAGATTCTGCACGGTATTTACCGATTGATCCTCTTTTAGGATCTGCTCCTCTGGCACACCGAGCCCAACCAGATAATCGTACATGCCCTGCGCCTCGGAAACGTGCTCGTTTGCACCCTGTCCGCCGGACACGATCAGAATCGTATCCGGATTCTCCTGAAGATAATCGTACGCCTTCTCCAGACGGTATTGCAATGCCTTCGAAGGTCCGCTTCTTTTCATTTGCGCACCGAGCACAACGAGATAATCAAGCCCCTCGTCGCCTTTTGCGAAAAAAGAGCTGCAAATGCATAGTTCCGCAACTAGGAAGATAACACTGCCGACTACCAAAAGAAGCCTTATGCCCGCCCGCAGAATTCCCGGCAGATGTTCCCAAAAGCCTCCTTTTAAAAATATTCCGAACAAAATTGCAAACATTCCCAGCAAAAGCCATATAAAATAAAAATTTGTCCCATGGCCAAACAAAAAGTGGATACAAAGAAAATAGAGTAAAAAGACACTTCCCAATACAATAAGCAGAATAGGCATTGCAGACCCTCCCTCTCAAATTTTATAAACATTATACATGAATAATAATTTATTCATGAGCATATGCGCACTTCACTGCGTTCCGGCGCGATATAATACCTAAC
>CAZMIX010000048.1:0-19034 GCA_964566545.1 uncultured Lachnospiraceae bacterium
CAGGAATCGGGGCTTTCCAAGGAAAAATTTCTATTGTACGGCTTTGCGCTGCTGTACCGATCCGTAGCTGCCCCATAAAAATTTATGCTGGGTATTCGGAAATGATTTTACTCGCGCAATTATCTGATAAAAAGAAACGTTTTATAAATTAGATCAAATAAAAATGAAATTGCTCCAAATAACGACGGGTTTGACGGAGCAGAATCAAACATGGAGGGAATTACCTATGGAACAAACTAAAAAAAGAGTGGTTTTAGGTATCGCAGGCATCACCCTGCTAATCGGGCTGGTCTGTCTTGGCAGCTATACAAAAGAGGTTTATGACTATCAGCAGGATGTAAAAAACATCGTCATTACGGATGTGGATCTTTCTAAAATTGCGGACGGCGCCTATATTGGGGAATACAATGTCAGCCTGATTTATGCAAAGGTGGAAGTCATCGTGCAAAACGGAAAAATTGAGAAAATTACTCTCCTTGAGCATAAAAATGAACGCGGAAAATCTGCGGAAAAAATAATCGGAGACATCATAGAGCAGCAAAGCCTTGACGTAGACGCGGTTTCCGGCGCGACCAATTCCAGTCTTGTCATAAGAAAGGCAATAGAAAATGCACTGTTAGAGAAATAGAAGAACATTCATAAAAAGTGATTGCAATTTTTTAATACCTATGTTAATTTGATAGTAGACCGACCGTCGGTCTACTATTTTAATGGGAGGCAGAATGATGAGAATCGTAAAGGAACACAACGAACGGCAAAACGAAATACTGGATACGGCGCAAAGGCTGTTTGCTAAAAAAGGTTATGAAAAATGCACGGTCAACGACATTTTAAATGAGATCGGCATCGCGAAAGGAACGTTTTATCATTATTTCAAATCAAAGGAAGAAGTGCTGGACGGCATTATCGACCGCGCTGCAGGACAGGTGCTTGAGCGGGCGCAGGCGGTGGCGTTGGATCCGGCGCTCTCTTCGCAGGAAAAGCTTCTGCGTATTTTTCTGGCGCTGCGGATGAATGACGAAAAGGACGCCGGTATGATCGAAGAGATGCATCGCCCCGAAAACGCACTGATGCACCAGAAGTCTTTAACATCGATCGTGACATTGACTGTACCGGTCCTTGCGGGCGTAATCGGGGAGGGGAATCAAAGGGGAGATTTTTGCTGTGATTATCCTGAGGAATACATGCAGATTTTTATGACATCCGCCGTGATGCTTTTGGATGACGGCATTTTTGAGCTTTCGCCTAAGAAGCAGCAAAGCACCTTCCGAGCCTTGATCGCCGTGCTCGGAAAGATGCTGGGCATTGACGACGGCCGGATTTGGGAAACCGTGATGGAATATTGGATGTAGCCTAGGAGGAGTGAAATGAAAAAATTTAGAACGATATGGCTGGGAGAGCTTGCTTCCAGCATAGGAAGCGGCATGACGGCATTCGCCCTGTCCATCTATGTATACCGGCTGACCGGAAGCGTGAGCGCCGTTTCGCTTGTAACCCTGCTTGCTTATCTGCCGACGATTTTACTAAGTCCGCTCGGCGGTGTTTTGGCGGATCGCTACGACAGAAGGCTTTTGATGATTTTAGGCGATTTATGTTCCGGGCTGGGACTGCTTTATCTGCTGCTTGCAATACAAAACGGAAACGGCGGCCTTGCGCCGGTTTTGATCGGAGTGACGATCAACGCAATATTTGTCGCGCTTTTGGAGCCGTCCTATAAGGCGACGGTCACGGATTTGCTGACAGAGGAGGAATATGCAAAGGCAAGCGGCATGGTGCAGATGGCCGGAAATGCCAAATACCTGATTTCACCGGCGCTTGCCGGCATCCTTCTTGGCCTTGCGGATATACGTCTCATTCTGCTGATCGACATCGGAACGTTTTTTCTGACGGTGGCGGCGGTCGCGTCGGTAAGGAAAACGCTGAGAAAGCAGGCGGAAAAAGTGCATACAATGGGAATCGCAGGGGAGCTTAAGGAAGGCTTTTCCCTGATCGCACGAAACGGCGGCGTCATGGCGCTTGTGGTAATTATGGCGCTTCTCTGCTTTTTTATAGGATTTATACAAACCTTGACGGCGCCGATGATTCTTGCTGTCAGCGATGCGAAAACTGTAGGGCTGATGGAATCGTTGTGTGCGGTTGGGATGCTGATCGGCAGCGTTCTTATTGGAATCTTCGGCGTTCAAAAAAGACACGCCGACATCTTATTCGCGGCGGCGGTGGCAGGCGGAATTTTCATGTCGCTGACGGGCGTGAGCAGAAATTTGATTTTTGTAGGAGGCGCGCTGTTTCTGTTCTTTTTTTCCATACCGTTCCTTAACACCTGCGCGGATGTGCTTTTACGCGTCAGCATACCGGATGAGCTGCAGGGCAGAGTATGGGGTCTTGTGAGCCTTCTGACACAGGCGGGTACGGTATTCGCCTATGCCGTCTGCGGCGTGCTTGCTGACCGCGTATTTGAACCGATGCTTGCAAAATCGGGGTCTTTGGCAGGCAGCGTCGGGAGGCTGATCGGCACGGGAGAGGGCCGGGGTATCGGTTTTCTGCTGATCCTGTCGGGGCTTGGCATGGTGCTTGCGGCACTGACGGCGGGCAGGAACCGGAAGCTTCGCGCAATCAAAATAAAAGGAGGGGACGCCTATGAACCTGAAGCTGTTTAAAAATGATTTAAGAAAAAATCCCGGAAGCAATCTGGCGATGCTGCTGTTTCTGGCCTTGTCCGGGGCGGTGACGGCCGCGGTCGTGCTCATGCTCGTACAGCTTTTTTCTTCCATTTCTTTGCTGTATGAAACGGCACAGCCGCCCCATTTTTTACAGCTCCACAAAGGGGAGCTTGCGCAGGAGGAAATCGATGCCTTTAACGAAGATTATCCGGGCGTCACGTACTGGCAGACAGTTCTGATGGCGAATTTCGATGGAAGTGAAATCGCCGTGGAAGGGGAAAACGGCTTTTCCTTGACGGACTGCCGTCTGGATATCGGCTTTGTGAAGCAAAATGAAAGCCACGACCTGCTGCTTGATGAAAATAGAAATAAAATACGCCTGCAAAGCGGTGAAATCGGCGTTCCCGTCATTCTTTTGGAACAATATCCGATCTCATTGGGCGATAAAATCGTGCTCACGTGCGGAGAGGAACAGCAGGTCTTTACCGTTACTGCCTTTGTGCACGATGCGCAAATGAATTCCACGATGTGCTCCTCCACCAGATTTTTGGTGAACGATGCGGATTTTGTTCGCTTGTTTCAAAACGCGGAGGAAACAGAAGCGATCATAGAAACCTGGTTTACGGATCCGTCGCTTGCCGCGGCGTATCAGACGGCCTATGAACAGGCGCAGCTTCCGCAAAACGGGCAGGCGGTCACCTATTCCATGATTTTTCTATTGAGCGCTATGACGGATATCATGACGGCAATGGTCGTTTTCCTGATCGGCATCCTGCTCATTTTCATCGCGCTTTTGTGCATGAATTATACGATGCTGGCAGCGTTTGAAGAGGAGCTTGCACAAATCGGGACGATGAAGGCGCTCGGCATCCCGTTTGGCTCTATCCGAGGACTTTATCTTGGCAAAATGCGCTTTTTGATGGCCTCCGGAATTCTTCTCGGCTATGGGCTGGCCGTTTTGGGAGCGGGGCCCGTGACTGCGCATATGAACGAAACCTTTGGAAAACAGCCCTTGTCTTATAAAGCGCTTCTGCTTGCGGCGCTCGCCTGTTTGTTAATCTATATCATCTTTTTACAGGCATGCAAACGAATTTTGCGAAAGCTGAAAACGGTGACGGTCATCGATGCGCTCGTGACCCGCAAGGGGTTTCGAAAGGAACGGAAAGTTTTGAATGAGCTGCACCGGGAAAAAGGGATGCCGGTGAATTGGAGCATGGGCCTGCACGTGCTCAAGCAGAGCCGGAGGGAGTATACGGTCGTATTTTTGATCCTGCTTCTGACTTCTTTTTTTGTGCTTGTGCCGCATAATCTGGTCGGCACGATGCGGGCGAAGGATTTCGTCACTTATATGGGCAGCGGCGTCCACGACGCGATTCTTGAGGTCGAGCAGGGCGAGGGCGTGGAGCAAAGATGGCTTGCGCTGACAAAGCAGCTTGCGCAGGAGGAGGGCGTTTCCTTTTTCAGCATCCGAAGAGTGAAAATAAAAGCCCAGGACGGCGAGGGTGGCTTTTTGAATGTACATGTGGATACCGGCGCTGAAAGCGGAGCAGAACTGCGTTATCTGGAAGGAACTGCGCCGGAAACGGGTGACGAAATCGCGCTTTCCCTGCTGCTGGCGGAGCAGCTTGGCGTGCGGACAGGAGATTTGCTGCCGCTTATGCCGTATAAGAACAGAGAGATTTTTGCGGTATGCGGCGTCTATCAGGATGTGACGAGCGGCGGCATGACGGCGAAGGCAGTCCGGGAATTTGGGCAGCTAACGGCCGAGCAGTATACGGTTTATGTGGATATGGAAGAAGGGCTTGACCGGGAGGCTTTGATTTTAAAATGGCGGGAGCAGGCGGGAGCCGGTTATGCAATCGAACTGATGGAGCCTTTTGCGGAACAGACTCTGGGCGGCGTGGCCGATCAAATCAGAACTGTTTCGCTTGCGGCTTTTGGCATCGGAATGTGTTTAATCATTTTGATCGTCCTGCTGTTTTTAAAGCTGCGCATTGCGGGGGAAGCCTCTCAGCTCGCTTATAAAAGGGCGCTGGGCATTCCGCTGCGGGACGTGAAACGGCAGGAATTTTATCCGGTATTGCTGGCGGCCTGT
The DNA here is from genome assembly GCA_964566545.1 of uncultured Lachnospiraceae bacterium. Classification (GTDB taxonomy): domain Bacteria; phylum Bacillota; class Clostridia; order Lachnospirales; family Lachnospiraceae; genus JAEYFP01. The sequence continues at coordinate 4,756 of CAZMIX010000048.1, forward strand.
GCAGGGGTATTCCTCGGCATGGCGATGGCAAATCTGTTCGGTGACCGGCTGGCAGGTTTCCTGCTGTCTTTGCTGGGACTTGGCATCAAAAGACTTCAGTTTACGTTAAATCCATGGACTTCATGGCTGTTGATTCCTTTTCTTCTGCTTTTGACGGCAGCGGCAGCAGGCAGTTTGGCCGTGGGACAAATTAAGAAAATAGAGGCGGCGGACTATGGGAATGTATGTGAATGAGCAGACATTGAAAGGGAAAGGAGAATATAAAATAAGATGAAAACGATCGTGGAGGCAAAGCATCTTGAGAAAAAGTTTCAGGAAGCGGTTATCTTAAAGGATGTGAATCTGACTGTCGGGGAAGGTGAATTTATTGCGGTGATGGGACAGTCCGGCTGCGGAAAATCCACGCTCCTTTATAATTTAAGCGGCATGGATTTTCCGACCTCAGGCACAGTATTGTTTGACGGACAAAAGCTTGAGGGGCTGGATGAGCCGCAGCTTAGCGACATCCGCTTAAAGCGGATGGGCTTTGTATTTCAAAGGGCGAATTTGCTGACGGCGCTGTCTGTCATGGATAATATCGTATTTCCCGCTTATCAGGCGGGCCTGCTTTCCAGAGAAACGATTAATGAAAACGCGAAACAGTGGATGGCGCGGACAGGGATCCTTCCGGTGGCGGGGCATGACGTGCGGAAAATATCGGGCGGTCAGCAGCAGCGTGCCGCTATTTGCAGGGCGCTGATGAACCGGCCGCAGATGCTGTTTGCGGACGAACCGACCGGAGCGCTCAATTCCTCCACTACCGCAGAAATCATGGATATTTTCAACCGCATCAACGGGGAGGGGACGGCAATTCTGTTGGTCACACATGACGCAAAGGTGGCGGCCAGGGCCGACCGCATTATTTATCTGGAGGACGGTTCCATCACAAAGGAGCTGACACTTGGAAAGTACAGCGGGAAAAGGCTTTCCGAACGGGAGGAACAGGTAGCGGCTTTTATGATGTAGAATAAACTGTTTTGGGAACTTTTTAATATCTGGAAAAATAGAATCAAGGAAACTTTCCAAATTTTAAAAAGAACTCCTACACCAAAAATAATAACAGAATATCAAAATTCGCGGCTGTTACAAAAGGAGTTTTATAGCAAATTCAAAAGGAAAGCTATAAAGGCTGTTTTGTAGCAGCTTCTTTTATTACAGTAAATTATTGTGCCAATTTAATAAATTCTGTTAGTTATACAAAAATTCTGTTAATTATGCAAAAGGTATTGAAATTTGAAAAGTGATATTAGATAATACAAAAAAATGATAAAAATCCCCCTTTTTATGGTTAATCACCTCGATTCTTCTCTAAAAATGGCACGCAGAGGCAACACAGGCTCACACGAAGGCAAACTTCTTTGGTTCATAAGGTGCATTATCTCTAAATACTGTATAATTTTTGGAACTTTTATCAAAAGCTATTGCGATGTGGGGGCTGTCCGAATATAATTAGATATTATATTCCGTGCTGACAAAAATCGGTTGATGAGAAATTCTTTTCGGGAGTGAAACAGGATGAGCAAATATAACGCTTTATGGGATTATGTGAAAAATGGCGGAAGCCCGTCGCTGAAATTAACGTTTGATGAAATAGGGCAGATCGCCGGAGTTCCGCTCGACCATTCTTTTTTAAACTATAAAAAAGAACTGGAGGAATTTGGATACCAGGTCGGCAAAATATCCTTAAAGGAGCAAACGGTTCTGTTTAACCGGATCGGGTAGGAGGAAACGATGGTACGCGAAAGCATGGAAGCGGATTTTGACGGGTTGCTGAGGCTGTATACACAATTACATAACAATCCGATGCCGGAAAAAACGGAAACTGCTGTGGATAGTTGGAATCGAATTAGAAATGACAGGGATTACCACATCATCGTGGCCGAAGAGGACGGGGAAATCGTTTCCTCTTGCACATGTGTGATCGTCCCCAATTTAACACATGGACAGCGCCCCTATGCTTTTATTGAAAATGTGATCACGGATACCGCGCATAGAAATAGAGGGCTGGCGACACAATGTCTTGATTATGCGAAAGAGCTGGCTGTGAAGGAACACTGCTATAAGCTGATGCTGCTGACCGGTTCCAAGCAGGAGGAGACGCTTCGTTTCTATGAAAAGGCCGGGTACAACAGAAATGATAAAACTGCATTCATTCAGTGGATATAGCATACGATCGCATATTCCGAACGCGATATCGGTAATACGGATCGCGCTGTCCATTTGCCTGCTGCTGACGGAGCCTTTTCATTTCTGGTTCTGGTCCATTTATCTAGCTTGTGGCTTCAGCGATATGGCAGACGGTTATCTTGCGAGAAAATTCCATGCGGCCAGCAAAGCGGGCGCGGTGCTGGACAGCTTGGGTGATACGGTGTTTGCCGTTATCATGACCTTTCTTTTCCTGATTCATGTGCGACTTCCGGTATGGGTGTTTTTTTGGATTGCAGGAATTCTTGTGATAAAGCTATTATCTATTCTGGTCGGCTATTTTAAATTCCATGCGTTTGCGGCGCTGCACACGTATGCCAATAAAGCTGTCGGCTTCCTGCTGTTGATCGGCCTGCCGGTTTATCTGATCGGCAAATCGGATGTAACGGTCGGTTGTCTGCTCATGGCCGCGACACTGGCTGCCGCCGAGGAATGCTTACTGGTCGTGACGGCAAAGGAACTGGATAGAAACGTGAAAAGCATCTTCAAATAGAAATTGACAGGTGAATGTGATGGAAAACTATGTTTGGCTGTTTCCGGTGCTGTTTATTTTTCATGATATGGAAGAAATAATAGGCATGGGAGCGTGGCTTCAAAAAAACGGGAAGATGCTTGATAAGCGGTTTCCCAAAATCAGCGGCAGCTTTGCCCATTACAGCACGGAGGGCATGGCGCTGGCTGTTTTTGAGGAGCTGCTCGTATGCATCGCTATTTGTATTCTGTCGCTCTGTCTGGATTGGTATGCGCTCTGGCTGGGCTGTTTGATCGCTTATACCGTGCATTTGGCAGTTCATATCGTTCAGGCTGTTGTTATCAGAATGTATCTGCCGGCTCTGGCGACAAGTATGATCGCGCTGCCGGTCAGCGTGCTGTTAATTAAAAAATGCATGGTACTATTGCAATTTACGGCGGGCGAGGCGGTTTTATACGGGATCATTGGCCTCATGCTCATCGCGCTCAATCTTAAATTTGCGCATTGGCTGATGCGTTGGTATACCGTGCGGTTGGGCGGCTGCAGAATCGAAAAATAAGGGGGGAAGCCATGGTGCCTGCAAAAACGGATGCTGTTTATTTATTCATGCGAAAAAGGTTCCGTTACGGGCGAAGTAATCGGCTTATAAGATACGGTATTTAACATTAAAATTCAGAAACGAGGGAGAGAATATGTGTCAGGAATGCTATGCAGACGATAACAGAATTACTCCGCTGCTAAACCCCTTGGAGTGTTTGGAAAACCATACGCAGTATATTTGCGGAACGTGCGGGCGCTGCATCTGCATCGACCGCGACCCGAAAAGAGGATTGCAAAGATGGAGCTTTCCGTTCCGTTCTTTGGAAATTGCGAAGCTTTATTTGAGGACGGCCGATTACACTATGAAAAAGCCATGTGGGATTTATGAGATAAAAAATGAAAAGGGAAGGGCTTCCTATAAAATTTTTGCAGAACCGGAAGATCTGGAGCTTTATTTAAAAAAGAATCCGGATAAATTTTGCGAAAGCGGGAGAGCTGCTTTTTGCGTCGAAGCATACCGGGATTATCCAAATACGCAAGTGCGGAGGCTGACCTCGGATGAGGTAAAGTTTTATCTATCCGAGCGATGAATTATAGAAGGAAATAAACAGGAATAAAGGGGAAACTAAATCGATGAATAATTTGAGTTATGTAAACACAATAAACTGCAAGGATTATAACCGGCTGCGCGGTGAAGTGAGCTGGAAAGTCTTATCTGAGGAGCAGGCGCGGGCTGGCATCGAGCATTCGGCTTATCTGGTCGCCTGCAAGGACGACGAAAACGTGATCGCAACAGCCAGAGTGCTGTGGGACGGAGGTTATGTCGCCTATATTTGCGATGTCATTGTTTCTCCTGCATACCAGCAGATGGGCATCGGGCGGGAAATGGTCAATAGAATTTTAAATTACTTAAAGAGCCAGCTAAAAGAAGGCTGGAATATCATGGTGACGCTTGTCGCCGCACAGGGAAAAGAACCGTTTTACGAAAAATTCGGTTTTATTAAACGCCCGAATGAACAATACGGCGCAGGAATGACACAGTGGATCGAGTTGAAAAATTAACGGCGAGGTGGGAAATTGGCCTTTATACAACTATCGGATTTAAACGGCACAAAAAAGATTATGATTTTCGCCGAGGGAACCATTATAAAGCCAAAGTCATGGTTTTCTTTATATAACCATAACGCGTATATTCCTATCGGAAATGCCGTCGGCATCATAGACGGATGGCGGCAGCAGGGGGCGGATATCAGTTACTTCACATCCCGTAGAGGAAAGCAGGCAAAAGAAATTGCGGCGATTCTTAAAAGATACGAATTTGCCGGTTCCAAATTATACTACAGGGAGAAGGAGCGGCGTTATAATGAAATCGTGGAACTGATCCAACCTGATATACTAATCGAAGATGATTGTAAAAGCATCGGTGGTAGTTGGCAGATGTGCATTACTTATGTGAATCCCAAAATCAAAAGTAAAATAAAATCAATTGTTGTTAAGGAATTTAAAGGAATTGACCATTTGCCGCTCTCTTTGCGGGAGCTTTGAGCAGTTGGAAACAATATTTCGCAAAAATAGTCGAGAAAATACCGGGCTGAAGGAGTAAGCTGAAGCGGTCAGGAGGTGATGAACCGTGAAGGAGCAAATATTGGCCGTACAGCGCATGCAGGATTATATTGAGCAGCATTTGTGCGAAAGCATAACGCTGGCTGAGTTGTCAAAGGTATCCCTGTTTTCTCCGTGGCATTCCCATCGGATGTTCAAGGAATATACCAATTTGGCGCCAGCCGAATATATCCGTCGTCTACGCCTTTCCAAATCGGCTCTGCGGCTGCGCGACGAGGACAGCAAGGTCATCGATGTGGCTTTTGCGCTCGGCTTCGGCAGCGCGGACGGCTACACAAGGGCTTTTGTCAGAGAATTCGGCTGCACGCCGAAAGAATACGCGAACCAGCCGATACCTTTGCCGTTATTCATCCCGTATGGCGTAAAATTCAGAAGCATGCGAAAGGATGAGAGTGAAATGGAAACTGTGCGAAATGTATTTATTCAACTGATGGAAAAGCCGCATCGCAAAGCCATCATCAAACGAGGGATCAAGGCTGATGATTACTTTGCTTATTGCGGCGAAGTGGGGTGCGATGTGTGGGGACTGCTCACGAGCATGCATTCCCTGTGCGGCGAGCCTGTCTGCATGTGGCTGCCGGAAAAGTACCGGAAACCGGGAACCTCCAAGTATGTGCAGGGCGTGGAGGCCAGCGCCGATTATGATGGTCCGGTGCCGGACGGCTTCGATGTGATCGAGTTGCCCGCCGCGAAATACCTGATGTTTCAGGGAGAGCCGTTTGAGGAGGAAGACTATTGCGAGGCGATCACCTGCGTGCAGCGGTCGGCAAAAAAATATGACCCGTCGCTGCTGGGATTGATGTGGAATAAAGAGAATCCCCGCATACAGTTAGAGCCGGTCGGCACGCGCGGATATATCGAATTATATCCCGTCCGTCCCATGGAAGAGGGGTGGCGGCATGAGTGAGGCCATCAAAATAGAAAGATTGACAAAAGCCTACGGCGGAAAAACCGTTTTGGACGGGTTGTCCCTTTCGGTGGAACGAGGAACGGTATTCGGCCTGCTCGGAGCGAATGGAGCCGGAAAGAGCACGGCGATCGAATGCATTTTGGGAACGAGACATGCCGATCGCGGTGAGGTCACGGTTTTGGGCTGTGATCCGAAGAAAAGCCGCCGCAAACTATTTCAGGAGGTCGGCGTTCAATTTCAGGAGGGAGATTATCAGCCGGAAATCAAAGTGTTCGAGTTATGCGAGGAGACCGCTTGCCTGTACAAAAGCCCCGCTGACTGGCAAGAGCTTTGTACAAGGCTCGGGATCGGCGATCAAATAAAAAGTCCGGTCAAAAGTTTGTCGGGCGGACAGCGGCAGCGCCTGTTCATCGTTCTCGCCCTGATTCCCGATCCGCAGCTTGTTTTTCTTGATGAGCTGACAACGGGACTTGACGCAAAAGCACGCCGCGAAGTATGGAAAATACTTGAGGAGTTAAAGGAGCGGGGACTGACCATTTTCCTTACTTCCCATTTTATGGATGAGGTAGAGGCTCTTTGCGATGAAATCTGTATTTTGAAAAAGGGAAACACCGTATTTCATGGAACCATAGCTCAAGCAAAAGAGCAAAGCGGCTGTGAGAAGTTTGAGGATGCCTATCTTTTGTTTTCGGATGAGGAGGTGGCATCATGAAGACCTTTGGAACGCTGCTGAAACATGAATTGAAGCTGAATATCCGCGATATGAATATGGTGATTTTTGCCGTTCTAATGCCGCTGACCGTACTGGTCATCATCGGCATCATTTATCAAACGAGGCCTGCCTTTGACGGCGCGGAATATACATTTATCGATCAATCGCTCGGGGCGGTGAGCGCGATTTCCATTTGCGCCGGCGGCCTTATGGGCCTGCCGATCATCGTGTCGGATTATCGGGAGAGAAAAATACTCAAGCGGTTTCAGGTGACGCCGGTCAGCCCGGCCATGCTGCTCGGTGTGGAATTTGTAATTTATGTTCTGTATGCGATGGCTTCATTGCTCACGTTGATACCCGCTGCCATGTTGTTTTGGGGATTTACGATGCGCGGTTCCTGGCTCTCGTTTTTGGGAAGCTGGTTTTTGACGCTCCTATCGACGTTGAGCATCGGGATGATGGTGGGCGGAATTGCTCGAAATACAAAAAGCGCCGGTGTGATCGCCAGTATTCTTTATTTTCCAATGCTGGTTTTTTCCGGCACGACGCTGCCGTTTGAGGTGATGCCGGATACAATGCAGCGTCTCGTGCGCGTTTTTCCGCTGACACAGGGAATTCAATTAATGAAGGCATCCTCGCTCGGTTTGCGGATTGAACATGTGTGGGTTCCGGTTGCAGTCATGGTTGCGGTAACCGTGGTCTGTACGGCGGTTGCGCTTAGACGCTTTCAATGGGAGTAAAGCAGAGGAGAGGGAACAATATGAATGAAATCAGCAAAACGCTGTATATTCCGCTATACGGAAAGGCGGCGGTGAGCCGGCGGGGCATTCTTCTTAAGGATCTGAAAGCCGAGGAAATATGGGAGCAGGAGGGCTTTGCGCTGCGAGGGAAAGCGAAGTCGAAATGGCTGGCTTTTTATATGGCGATGCGCGCGCGCGTGTTTGACGAGTGGGTGGCAAAACAGCTTGCAATGTACCCGAACGCTGCCGTCATGCATATCGGCTGCGGACTGGACAGCCGTGTGGAGCGGCTTGGCGCAGCAGGAAGGCTCTGGTATGACATCGACTTTCCGGCGGTGATACGGGAAAAACAAAAATATTTTGAAGCAGCCGGTAATTACCGGCTGCTTGGCGCGGATGTTTCGAAAACGGAATGGATACGGGAGCTTGAAGCTTCGGGGGATGCTATTGTAATTATGGAAGGCGTCAGCATGTATCTTTCCGTGCAGGCGCTTGGCGATTTGTTTTTGGCGCTTCAAAAGGAATTTCCCCATGTGCGTTTGTTGATGGACAGCTATACGGTATTTGGAGCGAAAGCTTCAAAATATAAAAATCCGGTAAAAACGGTCGGTGCTGAAATTGTTTCGGGTATCGATTCGCCGGACGTTCTTAGGAAAAATGAGCGGATTCGTTTTTTAGGTGAACGAAGCATGACGCCGCCTGCGCTCGTTGCCGAATTGAAGGGTTTTGAGCGGGCATTTTTCAAGCTGCTGTTTGCCGGAAGGGCGGCCCGCAGCATCTATCGCCTGTATGAATATGAAATGATCTTTGAGGGAGAAAATGTATGACAGTGCGAATTGTCCGGATGAAGAGGAGTTGCAAGCGTTAAACGCAGCGCTTTTACGGGAATTGGACCGGCGGTTGGGATGAAAAGGAGATATGAGTTATGGTAGAAGCGACAGTTTTATCCGACAATATTGCAAGCGGTGAAATGAAGGGAGAATGGGGCTTGAGCATTTTTATCAAAAGCGATGCAGGCCGTATTTTGCTCGACATGGGCGCTTCCAAGCTGTTTTTGACGAATGCGCAGAAACTCCGGCTTGAGATTGATCAAGTCGATTTTGCGGTTTTGTCCCATGCGCATTATGACCATTCCGATGGGATGCGCGCGTTTTTTGACGCCAATTCGACGGCCCCGCTTTATATGCGGGAAGGTTCTGAGGAGAACTGCTATTTAAAAAAATGGATTTTCCATAAATACATCGGGCTGCCGAAGCACATTTTGAGGGATTATCAGGACCGCATCATCTATTTGAGCGGCGATTACAGGCTGGCGGACGGCATATCGCTGATTCCGCACAAAACGGAAGGGCTTTCAGAAATCGGCAGAAAAAATAATATGTATGTCAGGAAAAACAGAAGGTGGCTGCCGGACGATTTTTCCCATGAGCAGAGCCTTGTTTTCGATACCGAGGAAGGGCTTGTTATTTTCAATAGCTGTTCCCACGGCGGTGCGGACAATATTATCAGGGAGGTGTCCGCGGCTTATCCGGGCAGGAAGGTAAAGGCGCTGATCGGCGGTTTTCATATTTTTGACAAGTCCGAATCGGATGTAAGAGCGCTCGCAGAGCGGATTAAGGAAGCGGGCGTCGAAGAAATCTATACGGGACACTGTACCGGTAAAAGATCCTTTCAGATACTCAAGGAAGAATTAGGGGATTGCGTTCATCAGCTTCAGGTCGGTTTGGTGATGAAATTTTAACGGGAAAGTTTAGATTAAAAGGGGGAGAAAATGGAGCAGAATTCATTGGCTACGATCATAAGGGAGCTGACTAACCGCGCCTTGTGGGAGGTCAAAAATGTAATCGACTGTGTTCCTGACGAATTATGGGAAAAGCAGTATTGCGCGATGCCTTGCTGGAAGCACATTTATCATATGCTGCATTCGCTGGATTTATGGCTGATTAATCCACGGGATCCATTTTTTGTAGAACCGGCACTTCATGAAGCTGGTTTGAACGATTTGGACGCAGTTTCATCAAAGAGCGTTTCCAGAACGGAGATAGAAGCTTATTACGGCAATATAAAAAAGAAAATCAAGGACTATCTTGCGCAGCCACATGGGAATGCTGATGGGATTTCTGATTGCGGATAAGGGTCTATGGCCGAGGGTTCTTGGCTTGGAACAACCTTTCCCGGCAGAGCCATATGACCGGTATTTTTAAAGCGCCGGACTTATTTTTCATTCTATACTGAAAATGATAGGAAGTTCATCAGAAAATAATAAATTACAACGGCAAACGGAGGGTGCGATATGGATCAAAAATCGATAGAAAAATTAATTGACAGGCAGAAGGTGAGCTTTCTATGTTCGATCGATGACAAGAATTATCCAAATGTAAAAGCGATGCTGAAACCCCGGAAAAGAGAAGGACTGGAGGTCTTTTATTTTTCGACAAATACCTCCTCCATGCGTGTCGCGCAATATCGGGAAAACCCGAATGCGAGCATTTACTTTTATCAAAAAGGCTTGCTGAAATACAAAGGCGTCATGCTGATCGGAAAAATGGAGGTTTTGACCGACCAGAAGTCCAAGGACATGATTTGGAAAAAGGGCGATTTCATCTTCTACAAAAAAGGAGTCACCGACCCTGACTACTGTGTCCTGAAATTTACCGCCGAAAGCGGCAGGTATTATTGTGATTTGAGGACGGAGAGCTTTGCGATAGCCTCATTCTAGTAAGTGTAATTCCATGTTTGATTTGTTTTTGGAGATATTGGAAGGAAATAGAGGGATGTTATGTATTATTTATTATACGTTACGGATATTATAGTGATTCTTTTGATGCTTTGGATGTTTTTGGCTGTAATCGGGCAGAACAGCAGCAAAGCACAGCTTGCTTTTGTTTTGTTTGATGTATTTGCCATATTCTTTGTTATAGGACTGCATTTGGAGCTTATTCACTCTGATACGATAGGCGCTGCCTTAAATGGGCTGGCGATTCAGTATTTTGGACAGTGTGGATTTTTGATGATGATTTTATGGTTTGCACAAGAGTTTATCAACTTGAAGGTTCCGGTATTTGTATATGTTATACAGGGAATTATTAATACATTTACAATGATTGGTGTTTTGACGGCAGAGTACCATACGCTTTTTTATTCTTCTATGAAAATTGAAACGGGCGGCATGTACAATCGTATCGATTGTGCGGGCGGCATTCTCTGGCTTATTCATTATATTCATTTTTTTGTCGTGTTTATTTCTATTATTGTTTTTGGTGTGCTTCGATATAAGAGCAGCAGCCGGATGCAGAAAAAGCGAATCATATATATTGCAGTAGGACTTGGTATTCTGTTGTTTGAGTTGGTTTTGAAAGCGTGTGAGATTTTTGGCAGCTATAATCCGGTCAGTATTGCGCTGGCAGCTACAATGTTCTGCATAATGCTTGCATTGGTAAGATACGGTTATTTTGCTTCCTTAGATGCCGCAATAGACAATGCTTTGAATCACGGCGAAGAAGGTCTGCTGATCATAGACACAGGAGGTAATATTGTCTTTATCAATGAAAAAGGAAAAAAACTGCTTCCCCTGCTAAAAGTGGGTGACAGATTGGTGGATCAGGAAGAAATCATGGAGGCTTTGCGCAAGGAAAACCATATCTGCAGGCTTGGGGAGGATACCTGGGAGCTGCGTATGGAGGATATTGTTGAAAATGAGCAGAAAAACGGTGCTATGGTGTACCTGATCAACCAGACAGAACATATTAAACATTTGGAAGAAATGAGAAGTGCCAATGATGCCAAGACAAAGTTCCTGATGCAAGTAAGTCATGAGCTTCGCACACCTTTGAATGTGATAGTCGGCATGAATGAGATGATTTTAGAGGAAAGCGATAGCAGTGTAGTAACCGAATACGCCGACATGATAAAGGAAGCCAGCCAGACTATGCTTTCATTGGTGGAGGAGGTTATTCATGTATCCCGTATTGAGCGGGGAAGTATCATGATGGAGGAGCATATTTTTTTTCTTAAGACATTTTTACGGCGGCTTATTAGCGCCTTTGCCAAAACGGCTGAGGAAAGAAAGCTCACCTTTGTTGTAGAGTGGGATGGAATTGATGTAAATGAGCATATAGAAAAGGAACTGTACGCAGATGAGAGAAAGCTTTGGCAGATACTTTCCAATCTTTTGAATAATTCGTTTAAATATACGGAGAAGGGCAGCATTCTTCTTAAAATACAGTCGGATGTTATGATGCAGATAAATGGAGAAAACGAAAACTGTATTAGGTATACGGTAACAGATAGCGGAAACGGTATTCCAGAGGAGGAACAACAGGTAATTTTTGAAAGCTTTACAAGAGGCGTGCAGGCTCATAAAGTCGATCAGGAGGGACTCGGTCTAGGTCTTTCTATTGTAAAAAAATACACACAGGCGATGGGGGGAAAAACTTGTTTTTTTAGCAAACATGGAGATGGAAGCAGCTTCTCTGTATTTATTCCTGAAATGAAAGCTGCACTTGAGACAGCAAATGAGCTGAGCATGAAAACTCCATTTGAATTGTCGGAGGAATCCTATGACTGTCAGCCTATAGACAGCGAAATCGGAGAAAAGTCCCTGCTGATTGTAGATGACTATCCACAAAATATTCTTGTTTTAAAACATATGTTAAAGGATATGAAGTTGAATCTCGATATGGCTGAAAATGGTGCAGAGGCAGTGAAACTGTGTGATAAAAACCATTATGATCTACTGCTTATTGACTACATGATGCCGGGCATGGATGGGATTGAAACATTGATAGAAATTAGAGCCAGTAAAATTGGCAGAAATCGCTTTACACCAGCTATTATGCTCTCTGCAAATGCAGTGGAAGGAGCCAATGAACTGTCCTTGTCTGCCGGCTATGAGGATTATCTTCTAAAGCCCATTTTACCAGGAAAACTTCGCAAAAAGCTCAGGCATTATCTTGTTGAAGAACAGAGGGAAAAGCTGATGCAGACGCTGGAAGGGTATGGAATTCATGTTGGGATGGGAATTGCCTATGCAGATAATGATTTGGAGTTTTATAAAGCACTTCTGAAGAATTTTGCAAAGGCTTATTCCCAAAAGCAAGATAGACTTTCAGCATTATATCAGCATCTATGTCATGGAAAAGATGATTGGAGTTTATTCATATCCGAGATTCACAGTTTGAAGGGAGAGACGCATTCTTTTGGGGCTGATTGTCTGGGGAACCTTTTTTGCGAACTGGAGCAAATGTCTAAAGATCGAAATTTGGCCGGTTTGTCCGAGAGATTTGAAAAGACCATGAAGGAATGTAAGGAATTTGTAAACCTCATCGTACAGTAAAAGAAAGTCCTAAGCATTCCACATCCGCAGGGCTTCCATAACATTATTTTTGCTGCGGTAGGGAATGGGAACTATAAAATTATTTTTTAAAATCAAATTTAATTCGATACAGGTATCTACATAATTCAGATTAATCAAATAGCTTTTGCCACAGGGCAGAAAGCTTGGAATGTCCGCGAATTCAGATAGGATTTCCTTCATAGAGATGTGGAAGGACAGCTTTTCCCCCATAAGATGAAGAATTACGGAATGGCCGGAGATTTCAAAACAAACAATTTTATGATAAGGAATTATATATTCCTTTCGCCTGATAAAGCCCCGGAAGCAGCGAGCAGAAGCTATCAGGATATCTTTACATTTGCTCATGGCCTTTACAAAATGCTCCTGCGTATAAGGCTTTTGTAAATAATAAAGAGCATTTACATCATAGCTTGCCATAGCATGTTCTTTGGAAGAAGTCATAAAAATGATGCCTCCGTTATAACCATCTCTTCGCAGCTCTTTTGCCACATCAACACCATTTTTCCCAGTCATATAAATATCAAGAAAGAGCAGATCTGGTTTTATGTGGTTCTGACGCCATGTTTGCAGAAGCTCTTCCCCAGAGGAAAAGCTGACAGTAGTGAAAGCTGAAATGACGTAATTAGAAAGTATCGTTTTTTGGTATGTGTCCAGATTATGTTTTAGACGCAGGCGGTCATTTTCCGTATCATCACAAATATAAATCATCATAATCAATATTCCTCATATATCATAACTATAGGTTTCCATGTGAAAATAGTATATCATAAAATAATATTTTTTTTTTCAAAATCCATTAAAACTGCAAAATTGTAATGAAAAGAACAGAATTGCAAAAACTTTTCCCCCAATAAAATGATAGAATAATATCTGAGTTCAGAGAAATGAACCACTTGAAAGGAGACAATATGGGAATAGGAGAAGTACTTGGTGTTAAAGTCGAGAAGTTAAATTTAAAAGGGAATTATAGTATGGAAGAGCTTTATGAAAAAATCAAGGAGGTGCAGTTTGAAGCAGGAACGCCTTCTCTTGTAAAGAATGGCTTTGCGTGGGTGATTGCTTTTCCGCAGCTTGATAGAAATAATCAGGTTCAAATTCTAGGCGCGAAGGGTAATTATAGCGTGCAGCGTGGGGTACAGCCAGCAGGTGTCGATAAAATGGCGGCTAATATGGTGCTTGATAAGTTTACAGGCGGCCTCAGTGGGATGTCAGGAGCTTTCGGCGATACGAAGAAGAAGTGTATGGAACTTGTGACAAAGACGGCAGATACAATTAATGCTCTTAATATTTAAAAAATACAGGAGGAAAAATAGATGTCCGATATGAGAAGCACTAATGGAGAAATGCGTCTTGATGAGGCACAGGAAGAACACATTGGTGAAGTAAAAGTAAATAAATACTGCTATATTTTATTAGCTTTATTTTTTGGAGATCTTGGAATACATATGTTTTATGCCAAAAAAATCAAAAAGGGTGTTTTGTATTTGCTTTTTTGCTGGACATTTATCCCGGCAATTTTATCCTTATTTGATATTATAAAAGCCTGTGGAAAGATGAAAGATTTAGAAGATCGAATCTGGGTTTAATTGGTTGCAGTTACTAACTATGACAACATAAAAATTAAAGGAGAGTTTATTATGAAAAAGAAAATTTTATCGGTATTGATATCTGCCGCAATGGTA
>CAZMIX010000049.1:0-3388 GCA_964566545.1 uncultured Lachnospiraceae bacterium
ATATGATTTATGTTGTGTGGGCGGAAGGACTGGAGTTGTATTTAGGTATTGTAAACCAAGAGATATTATGCTATTTTTCGCATTTTTCAAAGTTTTTACTTGCATTTTCCAAATGATAGTGTTAGAATAAACAAGATAAATAAATGCTCAATGATAAGAGTGGACTTGCGGTCCACTCTTATTACGTGTAAAGGGAAAGTTTGAGAAAAGCGGCAGGGAGAAAAGAGGTGTGGGGTTTATGTCAAGAAAAGAGAATTATGAAAGCAGGGCGGAGCAGCTTTTGATGCCCATTTTGGAGCAGCATGCGTTTGAGCTATGGGATGTGGAATATGTAAAAGAGGGTTCTGACTGGTATCTTCGGGCATATATTGATAAGCCGGGAGGAATTATGATTGATGATTGCGTTGCCGTGAGCAGACAGCTTTCCGACCGACTGGATGAGGCGGATTTTATAGAGGATGCCTATATTTTAGAGGTCAGCTCGCCGGGACTTGGCAGGCAGCTTAAAAAGGATAAGGATTTTGAGAAATGTATTGGAAAGAGCGTTGATTTGCGCACATATCGCCTAATAGACGGCAAAAAGGAATTCACAGGCCTGTTAAAAGCCTTTGATAAAGAAAGCATTACGATGGAAATTAATGATGCGGATACAAGCTTTGCAAGAGGAGATGTAGCGATCGTAAAACTGTCAATTGATTTTTAAAAATTTTACATGGAAATTCAGGAGGTTAAGAAATGAACAAGGAATTGATGGAAGCGCTAGATATTTTGGAAAGAGAGAAGGATATCAGCAAAGAGACGTTGTTTGATGCGATCGAAAATTCACTGATCACAGCCTGCAAGAATCATTTTGGCAAATCGGACAATGTAAAGGTAGAAATCGACAGGGAAACTTGTGATTTCAGGGTATATGCGGAAAAGACCGTAGTGGAAGAGGCGGAGGATCCGGTATTGGAAATTAGTCTCGCCGAGGCAAAGCAGCTTGATAGCAAGGCAAAGGTCGGGGAAACTGTCGAAATTGATATCAAATCAAAGGAATTTGGCAGGATTGCAACGCAGAATGCTAAAAATGTTATTTTGCAGAAAATTAGGGAAGAGGAAAGAACTGTTCTCTATAACCAATATTACGGAAAAGAAAAGGACATCGTTACCGGTATCGTGCAGCGATATGTAGGAAAGAACATCAGCATCGATCTTGGAAAAGCGGATGCGCTCCTTTCTGAAAATGAGCAGGTTAAGACGGAGAATTTAAGACCGACAGAGCGAGTGAAGGTTTATATCCTTGAGGTAAAGGATACAACAAAGGGTCCGAAGATTCTTGTGAGTCGTACCCATCCGGAGCTTGTAAAGCGTCTTTTTGAATCCGAGGTGACAGAGGTGCATGACGGTACGGTAGAAATCAAGGCGATCGCAAGGGAAGCGGGCAGCAGAACAAAGATTGCGGTATGGTCCCATAATCCCGATGTCGATCCGGTCGGTGCCTGTGTTGGTATGAACGGCGCGCGAGTCAATGCGATTGTTGATGAACTGCACGGAGAAAAAATTGATATTGTCAACTGGAACGAAAACCCGGGTATTCTGATCGAGAACGCACTTTCACCGGCAAAGGTTGTATTTGTCATTGCCGACGGAGATGAAAAGGCAGCGAAGGTCGTAGTGCCGGACACGCAGCTTTCTCTTGCGATCGGCAAGGAAGGTCAGAATGCAAGACTTGCCGCAAGACTGACCGGCTTTAAGATTGATATTAAGAGCGAGACTCAGGCAAAGGATGCGCCGGGCTTTAGACTGGAAGATTATTATGACGACGAGGAGGAGTATGAGGAGGAGCCTTATGAAGAAGGCTTCTACGAAGAAGGCTCCAATGAGGCGGCATACGAGGGAGAAGGCTACGAAGGCGAGTATTCAGAAAATGGCGAAGTCCAGCAGACGGAGGAATAGGATTTGTCAATGGAAATGAGGTGTTTTTAATGGCAAAAAAGGTTCCGCTCAGACAGTGCGTCGGTTGCGGTGAGATGAAGAGCAAAAAGGAAATGATGCGCGTCATCAAGACGGTGGAGGACGAAATTGTTTTGGATAAGACGGGAAAAAAGAATGGCAGAGGCGCCTATCTGTGCATGAAAAGAGAATGCCTGGAGCGGGCTCTGAAGCAGAGGGGACTGGAACGTTCATTAAAGACAAACATTCCGAAGGAAGTCGTAGAAAGTCTGGAAAAGGAGTTTGATGAAGGTGAAGCCTGATAAAGTATTGCAGCTTGTTGGAATGGCACAGCGCGCACACGGTGTGGCAAGCGGTGAGTTCATGACGGAGACTACGGTAAAATCCGGGAAAGCCTGCATGGTGATCGTAGCGGAGGATGCTTCGGTAAATACGAAGAAACAGTTTCAGAATATGTGTGAATTTTATAGAGTTCCAATTCGGATTTACGGAACGAAGGACAGTCTCGGGCATGCAATCGGAAAAGAAATGCGGGCGTCGCTTTCGGTAACGAATGAGGGCTTGGCAAATGAGATTATGAGTAAAATCGACGGAGGTAGCAAAGAATGGCAAAAATGAGAGTGCATGAGTTAGCAAAAGAAATAGATAAAACAAGTAAAGATATTATCACCTATTTGGAGAAAGCGGGGATAGAAGGTAAGACGGCCTCCTCCTCTTTAGAGGACGACCAGATTGCGTCGATCAAAAAACAGATCAGCAAGCCGGTGCCGTCCGCGGCCAAACCGATGGAGTCAGCGCCGAAGCCTGTTGCACAGCCGGCCGCAGGTTCGGCTGAAAAAACCGCACAGGCACATCCGCCAAAGGGCGCGGAGCAAAAGCCCGCAGGTGATGTGGTAAAAAAGAAGAAATCAAATATTATTTTTGTAAGCAATCCGCATAACAGTCAACAGCCGGGAAGAAGCAATACCGGTTTTGGACAGCGTGTGACGACGGGAGCGCCGACAAGACCGGGCAGCCAGCAGAATGTAAGAACACAGCAGGCGCCGGCAAGACCTTCGGTGCCGACAGAGCAGCCGGTGAGCAGACCCGCGGAAAATGCGCGGAATACAGGAGGCGATCAAAATAGACAGGTTCGTACACAAATTCAAGAGAGCAGTCAAGCTGCTAAAACGAACATACAAAGGAGTAACAATCCTGTTGGGGCTAGCGGTAATAACGATCGCGATAATCGGAGAAATGAAGGATATCGAGACCAGACGGGAGAACGTGTAAGACAGCCGTATCAGGGAAACCGCGACGGCCAGTATCAAAGCCGTGACGGGCAGGGCAACAGAGGCGGTCAGTACCAGAACCGAGATGGCCAAGGCAACAGAAGCGGTCAGTACCAGAGCCGTGACGGCCAGGTTAACAGGAGCGGCCAGTACCAGAGCCGTGACGGTCAGGTTAACAGGAG